>NZ_RXNR01000009.1 GCF_003966145.1 Lysinibacillus telephonicus | reverse complement strand
GAAAAAGTGAAAAAGCCACTTGCTGTTGCTGCCGATGCTGCTTATAAAACACCTGCGATTACTAAATTCTTATTTGAACATGATATTCAACCAGCACTTCCTTATACACGACCAAAAACAAAGGATGGATTTTTACGCAAACATGAATATGTCTATGATGAGTATTATGATTGCTATCTTTGCCCGGAAGGGCAAGTCCTTAAATATACGACAACGACTAAAGATGGGAAACGCCAATATAAATCAAACCCTACTCAGTGTGTAAACTGTCCTTTACTTACTCAATGTACAAGTAGTAAGGATCACAGAAAAATCATTGAACGTCATATTTGGGCACATCATGTAGAGGAAGCGGATCATCTTCGTCATCAAAGTGATATCAAACAAATATATGCTAGACGTAAAGAAACGATTGAACGTGTCTTTGCAGATGCAAAAGAAAAGCATGGTATGCGATGGACAACCCTACGTGGAATTAAAAAATTGTCTATGCAGGCGATGCTTACTTTTGCTGCCATGAATTTAAAAAAGCTTGCTAATTGGACGTGGCAAGCTTCAGAAATGGCCTAAAATATAATACTCGAAGAGTGTTTTTACCCCAAATAAGTCGGTTAAATACCCAATAATCTATTAAAATTACAAAAGACCTTCAGAATAAGCCCATTCTGAAGGTCTTTTGTCAACAACCTGAAATCCACGAGTTATGGACTCGTGGATTTAATTTTTTTGTAGAGAATAAAATTGTATATAAAGTCGAAAATCGAAAATACATAAGCCGATGCAGCTATAAATAATGCAGGGGAGTCGTAGCCGTAATACATCATATCCTTCATGTGTAAACTCAATAGCCAAACGGATGTAAAGATAAATAGGGATATATCGTATCCGATACTTAACGGGCGTTTAATATCTTTTAAAGCAAAATTAAAAACAATAACTCTAAAAAACACAAATAAAAATAAAAAAATGAAATAGAGGGTGGTGCTGTAAAATAATAGGGTTGAAATTAACGGTGGCATAGTGAGAACTCCTTAGATGGTTTTATAATCAGTTTATCGAGTGAAAACCATATATCTATAAGAATATGTAAGTATTTACAAAGTCGATAACGAAAGAATCGCTCTCTAAGTGTTCGAATATTCTACTTTTGATTTAGTTTTAACTGACAAATAAACTCCCTTCATTAATCAGGAAAATTATACCATGAATACAGACTCTCTTATTTAAGAAAGCCAAGTATGTTACGAGATTGAAATAAAAAACAATTGCCTAGACGCCGTTAATAAAAAACAGGAGGTAACTAAAAATTTCTATTTCTATTTTACCTCCTTTTTACAATCATCCATTATAATGTAAGAAAGAAAGATTTATTAATTGAGGAGTGTCGCGATGAATGATTGGTTCGATATACAAACAATTATTTGGATTTTCATTATTATCTTTATATTTCATGATTTTGAGGAAATCATTCTAGCTGAAAAATGGCTTCAGAAAAATTCAACGCTTATTAATAAAAAACTGCCAAGAAAAATGGCAAACGCAATTATAGATCAGCTTTCAATGTCAACTGCGCAATTCTCTGTAGCAGTGCTTGTCATTTTTTTATTTGTCAGCAGTTCAACGATGATGGCAAATCAATATATAAATGGAGGACCTTTTGGAAATATTGCCTTTTTTGTAGTAGTTACATTAACCTTTTTCCTTCATTCATTTATTCATATTGGCCAATCTATATTTCTTAGAGCGTATACTCCCGGTGCATTTACGTCGTTAATACTTCTCATTCCATATAGCATCATTTTGTTCCGAACACTATTAACGAATGAAATTATTACATGGAACTTTATTTTTATATGCCTTCCATTTGTTTTGTTGATGGTTCCAGTATTGTTAATTGCACATTCGATTGGAAAAAAGGTAATTTAAAAAGAAAAACAATCCTATTGAATACTCATTAGGATTGTTTAGTATAAATATCTATATTTATTCACGTATAAGTATTCAAGTGAAAGTAGGCAAATCGCCCAGTTCTATTACTTAAATACATCTCCGCTGCGAATATACTCGATGTCTTTAACGTTCATTCGGAAGTTTACTACACGTGCTGCCGCGAAGAAATAGTCAGATAAACGATTTAAATATTTTTGTACAATTGCAGGGACATCTTCTATGTCATTCATTAACGTAACCACTTGACGTTCTGCTCGACGCGTTACAGTACGTGCAATATGGAGGGTTGCTGCTGCCGGCGTCCCTCCCGGCAAAATAAATCTTTTTAATGGCGGTGCTTCATCTGATAATACATCTATGCGTTTTTCAAGAACTTCAATTGAAGCCTCCTGCAATTTATACTTTCTCTCTTTCATAACGTTTGCTAAATCGCCGCCGCAATCAAACAGTTCATGCTGGATTGTTTCTAAATCCGCTAGAATATCTTGAAAAACTGTTGAATCTAATTCACTGACTGCTTTACCTATAAAAGAGTTTAATTCATCTATCGTACCATATGCCTCAACACGTAAATGATCCTTCCTTACGCGGCCACCCATTAAACTCGTTTTCCCAGTATCCCCTGTTTTTGTATAAAGCTTCATATCCTAATCCCCTTTTCGATATATTTGAATTGCCTCTTTAGTTGCCTCAAAAACACCTCTTCCAATTACCTTGCCAACGTCTGTAATTGGTCCGCCATATTGCATTAGCGGCCCTTGTTGAGTTGCTGCAACTAACAAACTATCTGTCGGTGTACTTGTCGCAATTGAATTTGATCTAAAATCATACACTTTTTCCTGCTGCAAAGCTTTCGTTTTTGCTTCAGTCGCAGTCATCATCGCTTGCACGAATGCTTCATCAGACAATTTCCCATTAATCACAACCCATGTATTTATTGTTCCGATATGCAAAGAATCTTCATGTTTATATGCCTGCGAAACATCAATAGCGTTGCCAATTCCTGCAGTTACAATTACAAAAACATCCCCGAAAGAAGCATTGTATTGTTTAATTACTGCATTCTTTGTATCTACGGCTGTCATCATTCCGACCGTATTCGTTGGAGAAAACCCTTCATCAAGTAAATATTGTAAAAATTCTTCCTTCACCTTATCAATATTATAATCTGCTTTAACGGTACGGTTAATAAAGTTTGAATACCATCCTAAACCAGCGTTATGAACAGCAGATGACAACACCCTTAAAGGAAAATTCAATTTTAATTCAACATATTCCTCTTTTATTTTGATATGATCTCTTAAAACCTTCTTTTCACTTGCCTCCTTTTTCACATCTGGCAAGATAGTCATTTGTGGTTTTGGCTGTTCAGGATGAGCTTGTAATGATATTCGTGCTTCATAAACATCTTTAATTTGATGTTCAATTAAAACTTCATGAGGCTCACCGAATGCTCTTACAGTTCCTTTTTCCATTAACAGTAGTTCATCACAATAAAGTGATGCTAAATTAATATCGTGAAATACTGAAACAACTGTTAAACCATTATCCGTTACTTCTTTCCGAATCATATCTAAAATTTGCTTCTGATGTGCAATGTCTAAATGGTTTGTCGGTTCATCGAGTAACAGTAAATCTGAACTTTGCGCAAGTGCTTGTGCTATAAAAACACGTTGCTTCTCCCCTCCAGATAAGTACTCTATAAAGGTATGCTCGAATTTTTTAACAGCTGTCTGCTCCATCGCCTTCATGACCGAATGTTCATCCTCATTTGACCAACTAGAAAAAAAACCAGATTGATGAGGATAACGGCCAATGCTTACTGTTTCTCGAACTGTGCTTGAAAAAGCCGCTGTATGGAGCTGAGGCAGCACGGTCATTTTTTGTGCTAATTGACGGGAGGTATATTTATTAATATCAACCTCATCTATTAATACGTTTCCAGAGGTCGGCTTTAAAAGGCCGCTAATGATTTTTAACAGCGTGGATTTTCCACAGCCATTCGGTCCAAGAATACCTAGAAACTTCCCTTTACTTACTGAAAAAGAGATATTTTTTAATATTGGGGTAGTATCATAGCCTCCAGAAATGTTGTTTGCCTTTAGCATACAATTCACCCCCTGCTTCTTCTTTGTTTATAAAAAATATATGAAAATACTGGGGCACCAATAAAAGCAGTAATTACCCCAATAGGCAGTTCTGCTGGTGCAAGTATTGTTCTTGAAATTAAATCACAAATAATTAACAGGCTTGCTCCGTTTAAAAATGACAATGTTAATAAATGACGATGGTCTGCTCCCCAAAGTATCCTTGTCATATGAGGAACAACTAACCCAACGAAGCCAATCGTACCTGAAACTGCAACTGCTGCCCCTGTTAACATTGAACCTCCAGCTAAAATCGCATATTTGCTTCTCTTCACATTGACTCCAAGTGATTGTGCCCTTTCATCACCGTACATCATTGCGTTTAATTCACGACGATTTAACCATAAAATAATTGAGCCTACTATAACAAATGGCACAATCATTGTGACATAGGGCCACCCGCGCATTGATACACTTCCAAGCAGCCACCCCATAATTTCGCGCAGCTCTTGACCAGTAAGCGCAATCATTAATGAAATACATGACCCTAAAAATGAACTAAAAATAACACCAGTTAAAATAAGCGTTTCCATTTTCATTGAACGATCTACTAAGCGTGCAAAACTTAAAACAAATATTAATGTTAAAAGCGCTCCAAGCATCCCGAAAATCGGTAATGTAAAAGAACCTATAATTGGTATGGAAATGCCAAAAAAGATAGTAGCTACTGCTCCAACAGATGCTCCCGATGAAACTCCTAGTGTATATGGGTCAGCCAAAGGATTTTTAAGTAATCCTTGAAATGCAGCACCTGCAATTGCAAGCGAAGCTCCAACTAAACCAGCTAACAACACTCGGGGCATTCGAATACTCCATAATATATTGTAGAGACTTGGATTAGTTGAGCTATCCCATAATGCAGATAATGGTACATCTACTGAACCATTAGAAACTCCAAGCCACATACTAAATAGTAAAAATAAAATAGAGGAAGTATATGCAAAAATCGTTTTCTTTTTCACAATATAACCTCGTTTAATTGTTCATCTTCTTGTTTCATCATATTGGCAAAATGCTCCCCCAAAAAATTATGCAAAATAAAAAGTCTCTCTTTACGAGAGACGGTAATTTTAAATATAGTATGACCATACATACAATTAGCCTTCCTTATCCTCGTAAGGGTAGTTGGTATACATAAAGGCAGGTCTCCTGGCTTATGTTCTTGCGATCTCCTTCCCATTGCAGCAGTGAAATATTAGGGTCGCTCACATTTACAGTTGCGGGACAGCGCCGGACTTGCACCGACTTCCCTTTTATTCTTATCCGTATATAGACGAAAAGAACCTTTATGTGAATATTTAATTGGTCTAACTCATTATATCTTATTTTAATTGATTGTTATAGAAAACAATTAGTACACACACTAATAAGAGAACCTGGACATATGTTAAAAATTATTCATTTGAAATGAAAACCGCATGAAATCATGGTTTTCAAATTGGATTTCATGCGGTTTATTAATTTTTAAAGGTTTTATCCCAGTTCAATTTAATCTTATATTAAATATCAAAATCAAATTCGCCTGGTAATACACGTCGTAAGAAGCGTTGGGTTCTTTCTTCTTTTGGAGTTACAAAAATTTCATGTGGCGTTCCTTCTTCTACAATATTGCCGCCATCCATAAATATGACCTTGTTTGCAACATCTTTTGCAAACCCCATCTCATGTGTGACAACTAGCATTGTTGTACCTTCCTTTGCAATATCCTTCATAACCTGAAGCACTTCTCCTACCAACTCTGGATCCAGTGCAGATGTTGGTTCATCAAAAAGGATAATATCAGGGTTTAATGCTACTGCTCGGGCAATGCCTACACGCTGCTGTTGACCTCCTGAAAGCTGACTAGGATATGAGTCATATTTCTCAGACAAGCCTACTTTATCTAATGCTTTTTTTGAAATTTCATAGGCTTCTGCTTTTGGTATTTTTCTACCTATGATTAGACCTTCTGCTACGTTTTCCAAGGCTGTTTTATTATTAAATAAATTATAGTTTTGGAATACAAAAGCTGTTTTCTTACGGATTGCTAATATGTCTTTTTTCGAAGCCGTTTTTAAATCAACATTTAATTCTCCAAAGCTTGCAGTCCCCTGGTCCGCTCTTTCTAAGAAATTAATGCATCGCAGCAGTGTCGTTTTCCCAGAACCACTAGGCCCTAATATAACGACTACATCGCCTTTATCAATCTTCAGGTCGACACCCTTTAAAATTTCATTTTTACCGAACGATTTATGAATATTTTTAATTTCTAACATTTATTTTGCCTCCTTAAGCGCTAGCCATTTTATAGCGACTTAAACGTTTTTCCCACCACTTAAATAGCTGTTCTACTGCAATACAAATAATTAAGTAAACGATAAAAATATCAATGTATGCTTCTAAGTAGTTATAACCTAAATTTGCTTCAACTTTTGCTTTCAACGTAATTTCTTGCAATGAAATGGCATATCCAAGCGATGTTGCTTTAATTAAATTTACTGTAGCTGTAGTTAAGTTTGGCAACGCGGAGACTAATGCTTGTGGAATAATAATTCTCACATAAGCTTGTTTTGTCGTAAGCCCAACAGAATGTGCTGCTTCCAATTGACCGCGATCTACCGTACCTAATGCAGAACGGAAAACTTCAATTAAAACTGCAGCTGTATTGAATGAGAAAATAATAAACGCATACCAAATTGGATGGATATCATAAATTGGATAATCAATATTGTATTTAGTAAAAATACTGTTCAAGAAAATCGGTATAAAGCTATATAATACAAAGATTTGAATAATAATTGGCGTTCCACGGACAAAAGAAACGTACACCTTCGCAATTTGATTTAAAACAGGAATTTTATTAATGCGAGTTAATGCAAGGAAGAAACCGATTGGTACTGCAATCGCCATTGCAACCACTGTTACAAGAAGGGCAACTGGCACTCCGCTTAATGCAACCCAAAATGTATCTATTAGAAAAGGTATATTTAAACTTGATTCCATAATATCCACCTCCTATGATGCTTTTAGTGAACGAGATCCTTTACTGAATAGCTTTTCTAATTTCTCGAAAACTTTTTCTATTGTTATAGAGAGAACCCAATAAATAACTGCAAGGGCAATATAGATTTCTAATGCATGTGAATTAAGGTTACTTGCAATAATTAAATTTGCCTTACCAACAATATCAATAAAGCCAATTGTGTATGCTAAAGCACCCTCTTGTAAAATTGCTATTAATCCATTCCCAAAGTTTGGCAGTGCAACAACAAATGCTTGTGGGAAAATAATTCGTCGATAAGCTTGAAATGGTGTTAATCCAACACTTACTGCTGCCTCGTATTGTCCTTTATGGATTGACTGGATGGCGGAACGAATGACTTCAGACATCATAGCCGAAAATTGTAGAGAAAACGTTGTAACAACAAAAACTCCTGTATTTATGTCTTGTAAATTAACATGAAAAAGCGAGTCTGCAAGAAAAGGTACTCCGTAATACACAAGGAATAATAGAACAATGGAAGGTGTACAACGCATAACAGTTGTATATCCGTTCGCTAAAGAACGTAAAACTTTGCTTTTCCCAATTTTCGCAAAGGCCAGTGCTAAGCCAAGTAATGTCCCGAATAGAACAGCGAGCCCTGCAACTAAAAATGTAATTTTTAAATACGGTAGTAAATTAGGTATCGCATTCCACAGATAACTAATATCAAAGTATTTTTCCACTTTTGTTCACCACTTTCCTAAAAAAGTGAGGCTGCAAGGTTTACACCCGACAGCCTCATGTTCACTTATCGTTCAACAGTTTCTAACACTTCAAATAAATCTCTACCATAATGTTTTTCCATTAATTTATTTAGTTCATCAGTTTGTTTAATTTCCGCCATTGCTTTATCGTAAGCATCAGAAAATTCTTGCTGTTCTTTGTTAAATAATGGCCAAGTTTTAATAACAATAAATTCGTTATAAATAACGTCGTTTATTAAATTATGGTAAGGTCCATTTTCGTCTAAAATTTGGGCATTGTATTGAGCTTCAAGGTAAATTGCCCCATCAGCACGACCTTCGTTCACCCATTGAACCTGATCAACATTAAATTCATCGCCTGCTACTAGTTTTACTTGATTATCTGGATTTGCTTCGTTGTATTCTGCAACAATCGTGTATTGAGCGTTATTAGCTGCAATTGGTGCTAATTCTAAGTTTGCCGCTGCAAAATCTGATAGATTTTTAATGTTTTCATTTTCCTTTTTCAAAGCCAAACCAGTACTACTTAAACCTAGGAATTCTTTTGGGAAAATGTATTTTTTTGCACGTTCATCCGTGTACCATACATTTTTAATCCCTACATCATATTTACCTTGTTCAACACCGATTAATAAATCATCATCCGTTGTACCAATAAACTCAAATTCATAATCTTCTAATTTTTCGTCAACTAGTCTCATAGCATCCACATCGTAACCAGCTGCTTCACCATTTTCATCTTGGTATGAAATTGGCTTCGTTCCAATTGCATATGCTACTTTAACTTTTTTAACTTCACCAGAATCTTGGCTGCTACCATTCGCATTGTTAGCAGTTGTATCTTCTTCATTTCCTCCACATGCAGCTAATATAGAAATTGATGCTAAACCTACTGCTGCAAATTTTAATAGTTTGTTAAATTTCATGTTGATTATCTCCCTTTATTTTCATTTTCTTTTAATGCCGTTTCAGCTAATTTTTTAATTGTAATATCGTCCATCGGTGGATTATGAAGTCCGGCACGTACATCGCGATAGTAACGTTGCAGCGGGTTTGTACGCTGCAAGCTCTTTGCACCGACTACTCTCATCGCCTTATCGGCTACTGTGATTGCTGCATTTGTTACAACATGTTTTGCTGTGTTTACCGCATTAAGGATTAAAGTACCCTCTTCCACAGAAAGCTCATGCCCTTCTGTTTCTTTTTGTTTTAATTCCACATAGCTTTGTGCTGCACCATACAAAGCAAAGCGAGCCGTAGCAAGTTCCAATTCAATTTCACCAAGAAGAGCCTGCACATTAGGTAATGTTGCAATTGTTCCTTTAATACTGTTTGGTGAATGCGTATTGGCAAATTGAAGCGCGTAATCTCTCGCTGCTTGTGCAATACCTAAATATGTAGCTGGTATAAGCAGCAGCCAGCCATTTAATTTAAATCCAGTATTGTAATTTGGCAGCTCTACTAAATCTGATTCATCTACTGCTACATTATTTAATACTAGATCATGGCTGCCCGTACCGCGCATTGCAATGACATCCCAAGTTTCATCAATTGATAATCCTTCTGTATCTTTATGAATTAAGAAGAAGCCGATTTTTTCTTCTTCCTCAATCCAAGCCGATGTTAAAAAATAATCAAGTTCAGGAGAGCCTGTAGTATAGCTTTTTCGACCATTGATAATCCATTGGCTGCCAGTTTTTTTAGCAGTTGTACCTGGACGGCCGCCACGGATTGGACTGCCAGTTGCTACTTCACTTACAGCACGGTTAATGATTGCACCCTGTTTGACTTTACTAGCAAAGTCAGTTAATTTCGAAGGCTCCCAATACTTATTTTCGAATAGTTCACCTACTGTTAGTAATGTCCAAGCAGTTGCCAATCCCGTACTTCCATCGTAGCTTCCTAAAGTTTCTTGAAGAGCAATTGCCTCATATAAATTAAACCCTTCTCCACCAAGTTCTTTCGGCAAGGTTAATTTTGTATATCCGATTTTGCGCAGTTCGTTAATATGTTCATGGGGAAATGATGATTGCTCATCAATTTCTTGTGCATTGGTTTTAAATGTTTCCTCTAGGCTAGCTAACTTTTCAAGCCAAATACGCTGCTGCTCTGTTTTTATAAATAAATCTTTCACAATACATCCTCCTTTTCAGGCAAACTATCCAACTATGTATAATCAATTCCTACTTATTCACTTTGAAAAATCGGCTAACCGATAGAATTGATTTTACTTTCTGACTTTTCAATAGTCAATAGGTTATTCGAAGTTTTTTTATAGGAATTAATACTTTTAAATTAAGAAGGAAAAATTAAAAACCAAGAATGTTGATTTAACAGCATTCTTGGTCTTCTTCTTGTAATTTTTTCAATTAATATTTTGTCAAAATCTAAATAACATCATGGAAATATTGGACAGTTTTCATTGGGTCTCCTATGTTGCGTAGCTTCCAAGCTTCTTCTAAATAAATTTCTGCTAGTTTTTCATATTTCCCACTATATTTATCAGCCCATTCTACTGCAACAACACTTTCGTATAATAAAGCCATTTTCTCTGCTATTTTTTTAGCCTCAAATGTTTGCATTGCATCGTCTAGAGTAATAAATACGTGCAACTGTTCTTCTAAAGTTTTTAATTGTTCAACTACAATTTCTTTTAAACCTGTTTTTGCAACTTCTTGCAAGCGAGATTTCATTTCTTCTATAAATAGACTATATGCATTATATTTGTTAAATAAACGAATGACCTCTAGCGCTAAAATATTCGCAGTTCCTTCCCAAACAGTTAAAACTTGTGCATCTCGAAGAAGACGAGGTGTTACAAAATCCTCTATATAACCATTGCCCCCGTGAAGTTCAATTGCCTCACTCGCAAATTTTACTGCCTGTTCTGCAGTTTCCTTTTTCATAATTGCGATGTTAAGGCGATTTAAAATCATTTCTTTATTCGTACCATTTCCAGCTGTAACTTCATCGTACAATTTTATTAAGTCAAACGTAGTAGCCACTTCTACGTGAACTTTTGCAGCAAACTTCGCCAATGAATCTTGAATCATAGGATAATTCGTTAACACTTCTCCAAATGCAGTTCGATTTGATAAATAATACTTTGCTTCCAAGTAAGCACGGTTCATTATTCCAACTGATGCAATTGCATTGCAAATTCTCGATAGATTCAAAGCCTCCAGCATATAATAAATTCCTTTGTTTGGATCTCCCACTACGTAAGCAAGCGCTCCATCGAATTCAACTTCTCCTGACGGGACTGCACGAACACCGAGCTTATCTTTTAAACGACGAATACGAAGACCATTAACTGTCCCGTTTTCATTTTTCCAGGGAACTGCAAACAGCGTTAATCCTTTTGTTCCTGGCCCAGCATCCTGTCTGCGTGCCAACACCATTGCCACCCCGCACATCCCCGCATTTGAAGCAAAGTATTTCTCACCGTACAAACGATAATGTTTTCCGTCAAAACGTGCTTCAACGACATTGGCACCAACGTCTGAACCACCTTGACGCTCTGTTAAGAAAGTGGCACCCTCAAACAATTCCACTTCTCCTGTTGAACAAACATGTGGTAAAAAACGATTCTTAAGTTCCTCATCAGCATAATGGTCAAGCAAGTAGGCTGTTGCCATTGTCAAAGTAACGGGGCAATAAAAACCAGGCTCAGCATGCGATAACAAATATCCTTGTGCAAAACTATAAATATAGTTTCCCTTTCTACCAAGCTGGGGTATTTCTTTATGAACATACCCAACAATTCCAGTATTATAGGTCTGTTGAATGGTTTTTTTGTAGCCTTCATTTACCCAAATCTCAGATACTTCGTCACCATATTTGTTATAACGTTTTAAACGGGGTTCTCCTTCTCGATCTGTATGTTTTGCCCGTTCATCAATTTCACCAGCTACAAGCTCACCGAAATCGTTTAATTCTCTTTTTGCAAAATCAAGAAACTCTTTGTCTAACATTTCCTCCAATATTTTATGAAGTGTTTCATTGTTGGAAAAAAAGTTTGTTTCCTTAGCGTTGGTTGATTGTAAAACTTTCATTTAGTTCACCACCTGCTGTTTTAATTGTTGTTTCAAGATTTTCCCAGCTGCATTGCGCGGTAATGCTTCCACCTGCTCATAAATTCGCGGCACTTTATATTTTGCTAGATGTTCAGATAAATATTGTTTTAATGCCTCTTTATCAATCGATGTTTTTGCTGCAAAAATCGCCTTAACAGTTTCTCCCCATTCCTCATGTGGCACTCCAACGACAGCGACCTCGAAAATCCCTTCATATTGAAGAATCCGATCTTCAATTTCCTTAGGATAGATATTAACTCCTCCGGAAATAATGACATCTTTTTTACGGTCCACAATCCAAATATAGCCATCCTCATCAAATCGAGCTAAATCTCCTGTTTTCACCCATCCGTCAATAAACGCAGCTTTAGTTGCTTCAGGGTCTTTGTAATAACCTATCATGTTCCCTTCCCCATACAAAACAATTTCTCCAATTTCCCCTACTGCAACGTCTTTGCCATCTTCATTTACTATGCGCAGTTCTGTACCAAATGGAGCTCTTTTACCAACACTTCCTGCCTTCCCAGCATGTTCATAACCAAACATTAACGCCCCGCTTGGACCCGCTTCTGTTAATCCGTATACACATGTTAAGTTTTCTGTTTTAAATGCATGTTGTATATAGTGAACTTCCTTTTCAGAAAGTGGCGCACCACCATATATCCACCATTTCATTGAAGAGAGGTCTGCTGTTTGAAGTCTAGGATGTGAAGCAGTGGCTAAGTAGGCAACTGGTGCACCAAAGAAGTGTGTTGTTTTTTCATTTTCAACTGAAGTAATGAATAAATCTGGTGTAAACGTTGGGGTTAATACATTTGTTGCACCTACTAGAATGCCAGACATTAGGAATAGGTGTAATGGAGCAGAATGTGTTAATGGCATCATAAGTAGAATACGGCTTTCAGGTTTTACTTCCATTTCAATAGCAATCATTTGTGCAACAGCCAATATATTTCGATAGCTAAAAAGCACCCCTTTTGGCTTGCCTGTTGTTCCGGATGTGTAAAGAATTGTAGAAAGGTCATCTTCATTTAGTAAACAATTAATCTGTGTATTGTCAGCGCTTTCAATAAGTTCCTCATAGCTTAACCATTCTTCTTTTGCCGGGCCTGTTTTAATTTTTAATGGTATAGTTGAAATTTTTTCGACTGATGAAAAGATTGCTTCATGAGCAATAATTGCACTTGCTTCTGCATGTTGTGCAACGTATTCAACTTCAGACAGTGTGAACTTTGCATTTACTGGCACAACAATTGCTCCGATTCGTTGAACAGCAAAATAACTAACGATAAATTCCAAAACATTCGGCATAAAAAGAACGACTTTATCTTCTTGTTTAATTCCTTTTGATATTAAAGCATTGCTTAATCTTGTTACTTGATCATCCAGCTCTTTATACGTAGTTCGTCTACCATTACAAATTACTGCTTCATTCATTGGATATTTTCGGGCATTTCTTGCTAATAAATTTGAACTATTCATCAAGTATCTTCCCCTTTTAATCTCGTTAATTTTTCGCTAAACATCGTATACAGTTGCTGTAATTCATTTTTCATTTGAGTAAGCTCAGCGATTTTTTCATCAATTTCTTTCATTTTTTGCTCGCCGTAGTTGACTGTACGTTCCAGTTGTTGAATCCCTGTACGATCAACATCGAAAAGCAGCACCATCTCCTTTATTTCTTCAAGAGAAAAACCAAATTTTTTGCCTCTAAGGATGAGTTTCAATTTTGCAATTTCTTTTTTTGAAAAGGTTCGTTGATTTGATATCGAGCGACTTGGATGAAGCAGACCAATTTCTTCATAGTATCTAAGCGTCCTAGTTGAAACATTGAACTGCTTAGCAACCTCCTTTATCGTCTTCATCTGATCACCTCTTCTTTTTTATCAGTATAGCATTGACGTTAACGTAAACTTCAACAGAAATTATGACATTATTAGAATTTTCTATACATTAAATAGAGTTATATGTTCTCAATAAATATAGAATTGTCTATGTACCTAGGATTTTTTTAAAAGTTCTTTTACTCAGGGCTTCCATATTAAGTTGTATTGCTGCTACCGCGATACGAGGCAGTCTGGCTAGTTGCTTTTAACTGTTTATAAAATGAAAAAAGAGTGAAGACAAAGTCAATTTGCTTTGTCTTCACTCTGAAAGCCCTGTATTACTAGGGGATATTTGTTATTACATTTTCTTAGGTGCAGCTATGTCCATTAAACATAGAGCGTTTGTAGCTGTCGGCTTCGCCTTTCGCTACAGAATACTTTTTATTTTTATTACTTGTTAAGTAATTACATTTTCTCAGGTGCAGCTACGCCTATTAAACGTAGGGCGTTTGTAGCTGTCGGCTTCGCCTTTCGCTACAGAATACTTTTTATTTTTATTACTTGTTAAGTAATTACATTTTCTCAGGTGCAGCTACGCCTATTAAACGTAGGGCGTTTGTAGCTGTCGGCTTCGCCTTTCGCTACAGAATACCTTTTATTTTTATTACTTGCTAAGTAATTACATTTTCTCAGGTGCAGCTACTCCTATTAAACGTAGGGCATTCGCTAATGTTACACGTACTGTGTTAATTAGTGAAAGGCGTGCTTCTGTTAGTTCTTTATTATCTGGGTTGATTACTTTTTCCGCATTGTAGAAGCTGTGGAAAGCAGCAGCTAATTCTTGAATGTAATTCGCAATGCGGTGAGGTGTACGATGATTCGCAGCTTCTGCTACTACTTGTGGGAACGCCCCAACTTTTTTCAGTACATCCTCTTCTTTCTCAGCTGTTAAAAGATTTAAATTATCTAAAGATGCACTAAATCCTTGTTCCTCTGCTGAACGAAGAATTGAGCAAATACGAGCATGAGCATATTGTGCATAGTAAACAGGGTTTTCGTTTGATTGAGATACTGCTAAATCTAAATCAAAGTCCATGTGTGAATCACAAGCAGTTTTAACGAAGTAGTAACGTACTGCATCTAACCCTACTTCTTCTACCAACTCACGCATTGTAACCGCGTTACCTGTACGTTTACTCATTTTGTATTTCTCGCCGTTTTTATAAAGCTGAACCATTTGGATTACTTCAACTTCAAGTTTATCACGATCGTAGCCAAGCGCTTGGATTGCCGCTTTCATACGAGGAATGTATCCGTGGTGGTCAGCACCCCAAATATTAATTAGTTTTTCGAAACCACGATTGATTTTATCTTCATGGTAAGCAATATCAGGAGTTAAATAAGTAAATGAACCGTCAGATTTAACTAGAACACGATCTTTATCGTCGCCGAATGTTGTTGAACGGAACCATGTAGCTCCCTCTTCTTCAAAAACATGACCGTTTGCTTTTAATTTATTTAATGCTACATCAATTTTGCCGTTTTTGTATAAAGAAGTTTCTGAATACCAAACGTCAAAGTTCACGCGGAAGTTTGCTAAGTCATTTTTTAGTTTTTCTAACTCAAGCTTTAAACCATGTTCGCGGAAAAATTCGAAACGTTCTTCATCTGATTTTTCTAAAATGGAATTACCAAATTGCTCTACTAATTTTCCGGCAATGTCGATAATATCTTGACCATGGTAGCCATCTTCTGGCATTTGTGCATCCAAACCTAATGCTTGTTTGTAGCGTGCTTCTAATGAGTAAGCAAGATTGTTAATTTGATTTCCAGCATCGTTAATATAATATTCGCGGGATACATCGAAACCAGCAAAGTCCAAAACATTACATAAAGAATCCCCAAATGCGGCACCACGAGCATGTCCTAAGTGAAGGTCACCTGTTGGATTTGCAGAAACAAACTCTACTTGAACTTTTTCACCGTTCCCTGCATTTGAACGTCCATAGTTATCACCTTGCTCTTTAACAGCCTTAATAACATCAGCCAGGAAGTCTTTACGAACTGTAATGTTAATGAAGCCAGGTCCAGCAATTTCGATTTTTTCAATTTCTGTACCTTCAGTTTCAAGGTTTTCTAAAATGCTTTCCGCGATAGCACGAGGTGGTTTCTTTGCTAACTTTGTTAATTGCATAGCCAGGTTTGTTGCAAAGTCGCCATTCGCCTTATCTTTTGGAGTTTCAAGGTGGATGTTATATTGTGCACCTTCTTCTACTAAGCCCGATTTTTCAACTGCAGCTGCTAGAAGCTGCTTAATGGATTGTTGCAATTGCTCTACTGCGTTCATTTTTGTCCCTCCGAATATTGAATTTCCAACGTATATTTACCAACAGATTGACCACTAATAATAAGGTCATACTGGACATGAAATTTACCATTTATCACGCTTTGTTCATTATGTTCATGGGTTAATTGATGCGTCTGTGTAACGATAGGCAGCGTTCCATATTGTGTTTCATAGTGCCCGCCTTCTTTTTGAAGTGTATTAAAAGGAAGCCGCATCTTTACTCCACCACTTCGTAAAATAAGGGCATTTTCGTTATCCATTTTAACAGTCGTACGAATCTTATTTTCATCGATTGCTTCTTCATATCGTAAATATGTTTTGCCCGATTTTTCAATATAAGTTCCACTTAACCACAATTCATAAGTTTCGGATTCTCCATCTGCCGGCAGGATCGTTGAGTTTAACTTTATTTTTACGTTTTTTTCAACTTCACTCATTCCAATGGTCAACTCCTCGCCTTACATTACTATAACCTTATCATTATAGGACGAATCTCGTGTTTTTATCAAGGTTGAACTTTTTGAAAAAAAGAGCATGGAACACTTTTAACAAGTTTTCCATGCTCTTTGTTTTGTTTCGCACATAAACTGGTGAAATTCGCACATAAAGTGTGAAAAATCGCTCATATATCTCAGAATTCCGCTCATAAAACTCTTAAACCCGCTCATAACAAGGGTTAAATCTTTCTAACGGATTATTTTACCCAGCCAAGAATCATTTCTCTTAATAATTTAGAAGCTGTGTTTGTGGCTGGCGCTTCGCTTTCGCCGCAGAACTATAAAATAAATCTTTCTAACGCATTATTTTACCCAGCCAAGAATCATTTCTCTTAATAATTTAGAAGCTGTGTTTGCTGTCATTTCGCTTGGGTCGTATATTGGGGCTACTTCTACTAAGTCAAAGCCTACTACGTTGACATCGCTGCCCGCAATTGCGTGGATTGAAGCTAGTAATTCTTTTGATGTAATGCCGCCGCAATCAACTGTACCTGTACCTGGTGCATGTGCTGGGTCTAATACATCAATATCAATTGTTACGTAAACATTGCGCCCTGCTAAAGTTGGCAGCACTTCTTTTAACGGCTCTAATACTTCAAATTTTGAAATGTGCATACCGTTCTCGCGTGCCCAATCAAATTCTTCCTTCATTCCAGAACGAATACCGAATGAATACACATTGTTTGGACCGATGTGCTCAGCAATTTTACGAATTGGAGTTGAGTGTGAAAGTGGTTCCCCTTCATATTCAGTACGTAAATCTGTATGAGCATCGAAATGGATAATTGCTAAATCGTTATATTTTTCATAAACAGCTTTCATAACAGGCCAAGAAACTAAATGTTCCCCACCCATCCCTACTGGAATTTTACCATCAGCTAAAAGTCTTTTAACGAATTTCTCAATTTCATCTAGTGATTTCTGCGCGTTTCCAAATGGCAGCGGGATATCTCCAGCATCAAAAAATTTCACATCATCTAGCTCACGATCTAAATATGGGCTATACTCCTCTAACCCGATGGATACTTCACGGATACGTGCGGGACCAAAACGCGAACCTGGACGATAGCTTACTGTCCAGTCCATTGGCATTCCATAAAGTACTGCCTTAGATTCCTCATAATTTGGATGACTTTTAATAAATACGTTGCCTGAGTATGTTTCATCAAATCTCATTTACTTCACCTGCTATTTTCAAATTTTAATCATTTCATTTGTGAATTTATGCCTCGAAGTTTTCGGGACAATTCAAACATTTACATTCACATATTACCAAATAAACTTGGAATTTTCGAAAGTCCAATAGTGAATTACTGCCTGAAAATTCGGATTAAGTTAGGTTTCGAAACCTTATTTCGACATTTTTCGTATAGTTTTATACATACAGGAAAAAAGTATAGATGTTTTTAGACAAAGTGCAACAGTTTTTTTATGTATAAAATCGATTAAAGCGGAAAGTTCAAGTCCATACTATATTTAATAAGAAAATGAGGTGAATACGGATGAGTAGGCAAAGCTATAGACGAAAAAAGAAACGGCAAAAATGGATAAAGCATACAGTTTTCATTACTGTCGCTCTTATTAGTGCAGTAGCTGTGTCACTTATGGGAATTCGGCTGTACGCCCAAATTGCCGGTGCCCCACCTTTAACTGTGACGAAAGCATCCGTGTTTTTAGATAGTAGTGGAAATCGAATCGGTGATTATTTTACAGCCGAACGTAGATATTGGGTTGATTTGGATGAAATATCGCCTTATTTAATCGATGCAACCGTCGCGGTAGAGGATAAAGACTACTATAAACATAATGGTTTTGACTTTTCTCGTATTGCGAGTGCATTATTAACAGATTTAAAAACCCAAAGTATGGCTGAGGGAGCAAGTACAATAACAATGCAGCTTGCACGCAACCTCTACCTATCTTTAGATAAAACATGGACAAGAAAAATACAAGAATCATTTTACGCATACAGATTAGAAACTTTTTACAATAAAGATGAAATTTTAGAAGGCTATTTAAACACCGTGAATTATGGCCACGGCATGTACGGTGTGGAAGCAGCAAGCCGGTATTATTTTGGAAAATCAGCAAGCGATTTGACATTAGCTGAGTCTGCTCTATTGGCGGGTATTCCAAAAGGTCCGAGTATTTATTCTCCTATTAATAATTATGAAAAATCAACTAACCGACAAAAAACTATATTAGGCTTAATGGAAGATCAAGAGTATATCTCATCAGAAGAAAAAGAACGTGCCATCTCGGAAAAAATAGTTTTAAAAAATGAACAATGGACTGCAGCAAAGTCCGTCGCCCCTTACTTTTTAGATGCTGTTTGGCAAGAAGCCGAACAAATTTTAAAAAAGGAAAATAAAAATATTCGTGAAGGCGGTTGGGTTATTAAAACAACATTAAACCAAGCTCATCAACAGGCTGCGGAACAGGCTATTGAAAATAATATGCCAGATAGCGACTTACAAGCAGGTTTAGTAAGTATGGATGTTGAAACAGGCCATGTCACTGCATTAGTTGGCGGGAGAGATTATGAAAAAAGCTCATTTAACCGAGTAACACAAGCGGCTCGACAACCTGGTTCGTCTATTAAACCATTTCTTTACGCTGCAGCATTAGAAAACGGCTTTTCTCCTCTAACGTATTTAAATGTTGGAGAAACAATTTTTACGTATGACAATGGACGAGCAACATATAAACCACAAAATGTAAACGGACAATATGCTGATGGTGAAATGTCGCTGGCACAAGCAATTGCAATCTCAGACAATATTTATGCCGTTAAAACGTTGGAGAAAATTGGTTATGAACCATTTCGGGATATGTTAGAACGATTTAATTTAAATTATTCAAAAGCTAATAACCCATCGATTGCTCTTGGTACAATCGAAACATCACTTTATGATTTAACAAATGCATATAATACAATTGCTGCACAAGGTAAACAACGTCAGGCAACAACAATTCTTTCTATAGAAGATGCCAATGGCGAAATAGTATATGAATATAAAAAACCTGAAGAGAAGCAAGTTATCTCAGAAGAAGATGCTTTTATTTTAACCGATATGTTAACAGGCATTTTCGATCCAGTATATAGTGACTACTCTCCAGCAACAGGTGTATCTCTTCGCCCACGTATGACTCATACGTATGCTGCAAAATCAGGGACAACTGTTAGCGATCAGTGGATATTAGGTTTTACTCCAAGTATTACAGCAGGTGTATGGAATGGTTATGATCAAGGAAAAACCCTTTCTGTACAAGAAGACATGGCTGCATCAAAACAAGTTTGGATTGACTTTATGGAAGCAATTAATGAGGGAAAACCAAATGAAACCTTTGAAGCTCCAGAAGGTGTTGAAGGTGTTGTCATTGACATAGAAACAGGCAAGCTTGCGACAGATGCTTGTCCAAAGCAACGTCTTATTTATGTAAAAAAAGAAGATGTACCAACTGAAAAATGCTCATCAACAGAATTGTTTGATACTGATTCATGGAATAATTTCTTAGATTTATTCCCATTTGAAGCATTTAAAAACTTTTTAAACTAAAATAGTATTGCAAAATATAAAAAAGCTTTCTCTTAGTCGGATTAGTTCCGAACTCAGAGAAAGCTTTTTTATGGCAAATAAAAACATGAGGATTATGGGGCATTTGGCTTGGGATGTTTCAAATGCCGCATAGCTCTCATGCTCTATTTGCCAAGTGTCCTAGCCTACTATTATAAGCTATAGACTCAGTGTACTTTTTTTCATTGTCAGTTTCAATAATGGATTAAATTGCATATTGAAATGTCACAAAATGTTCAATATTAGTTTTATTATTTTATAAAAAGATATTGACTAAATCATTTCAAGATTAATGCAATTCAAAATATTTTTTTACAAAAATATACAATTAATTTATTTTACAATTAGATCATTTCGCAGCTGTTCATCGCTTTTTTCCCACATTTCTAAATTATGGGATTGGAGAAATTCTGCTAAAACTCGTTTTGAATCATCATCCATATGATCAACAATAATTCGGCGTTTCATTGATTTATCCATTTTATTTACATGGTCTGCTAAAATTTTGTATCCACGTCTTTTTTCTCGGTTTACGACCATTTCACAAGCTGTAACCCCTGCAAAATATGGTCCTTCTTCTTTAAAATCAATTGTTACCCAAACGAGCCAATATGGTTTACCACCTTCTGAATCCTCACGATTTGTTGTAAATTTGATGCCGCGCTCTACATCACTTTTTGCATGCATAGCACCAATATCAATAAAAGCACGTTTTTCTTGTATATCAATGAAGACAGGCGATACATTTTCTAGTGACAATGAACCTATTCCAAACCCTTTATGGCCATCCGTTGGATCATTTTTAATAATTGTAAAGCCTATTTTTTGCTTAGGTGTTTCTTCATTTGCCATTGTAAATCCCTCCGTATATGCCTATTATAATGAATATACACTATTATTATCCACTAAGGAGGATGTAAAATGCCAATCGTAACTGTAAAAATGATTGAAGGTCGTACAGATGAACAAAAGAAAGCTTTAGTTGAAAAAGTAACAGCAGCGATCGTTGAAACAACGAATGCACCAGCAGAAGCTGTTTCAATCATTATCGAAGAAATGTCTAAAAACCACTACGCAACTGGTGGAGTACGTGCTATCGATAAAAAATAAGAAAAGCACAAGCGCCTGATTAACCCCGACAAGCGCTGGTCGACATTGGTGCATCCATGTACTTCAGAAGACCCGAATCAATAAGCTTTTCCAGCTTTCGATCAAGGGCAAACCGAGACCTTGAGGGGCTGGGCGTTAAAGCTGGACATTATTCAAAATTCTATAATATCTTATTCGTTACTAAAAACATCCTTCAAGCAAATCACTTTGATCTGACCTAAGGATGTTTTTCTTCGTTTTAACCAATCAATTTATGCAGCTCATTTCGAAGATTTGCATCAATTGACTCATCGTGCAAAATTTCTTTCGGAAAATAGACTTTATGATCACTTTTAATACGACCAGCAATTGCGTCTACAATTAATGATTCTTGAGACAGCTCGCGAATTTCTCCATTTGGCATGAGCAAGAAGATGGGTAGACGTGTACTCTCTTTGCCTGTTCGATAAAAATCATATGGTAAATCGGTTGTACAATCATGATATAAATAATATTCAGGATCAATACCCATTTGAGCAAAAAGATCTTTTAAACGGTTGAAACGTTCCGGCTCCTCTTCTGGATTCAAATTACTGTATTGAAATAGTTTCCGATTTACAAAACGGCTACATAAATCACTTAATATTGGATCCTTCTCTTTCATCCAAAATTGAAAATATGTTAATAAAATATATTCATCTAAAGCGAGGTAATCTTCTATTGTTATACTATTTTCAAAAAACGCCTTAAAATGAGTAGGTTCAAGTGCAAATTGATAATCTTCTTCATTAAGTTGTTTTGCTCTTTTTAATATATTATTTAACAACACTTCTGCACTGCGAGAAACCGGGTGGAAATACACTTGCAAATACATTTGATAGCGTGACATTATGTAATCCTCTACAGCATGCATCCCACTTGATTTAATAATTACTTTTCCTTCTCGGGGTCTCATCACGCGCAATATTCGTTCCATATCAAAATGACCATAGCTTACTCCAGTATAGTAAGCATCACGTTGTAAGTAATCCATTCGATCTGCATCAATTTGACTTGATATTAGGCTAACTACAAGTTCATTCGGGTATTTTTTTTCAATTACTTGTGCAACTATATCAGGAAAATCTTCGGAAACTTTCCTCAATACACCATTCACTTCGGTATTTCCAAGTAAAATTTGTCTTGTAAAATACTCATGGTCTGTATGGAAGACAGTTTCAAAAGCATGTGAGAATGGACCATGTCCTAAATCGTGCAGTAAAGCAGCACATAGTATTAGTAAACGCTCCTGTTCATCCCACTCTGAACGACCACGAAAAACATCATCCGTAATGCGCCGAACAATTTCATATACTCCTAGAGAATGATTAAATCTACTGTGCTCGGCACCATGGAACACTAAATATGTTGTCCCCAGCTGACGAATTCTACGCAGCCTTTGAAACTCTTTCGTGGCAATTAAATCCCAAATAACCTGATCTCGCACATGAATGTAACGGTGCACGGGATCTTTAAATACTTTTTCTTCTACTAATTTTGCATTTGCATAATGTTCCACTCGACCGCACCTCACTCCCATAATCTTACTTTCTATTATATGTGAGTTTAGGCGAAAATTACATTAAACTCTATTTAAAAGTTATACAAGAAATTTGCAAGTGCCTATTCCTGTCGTTGCACTTTTGATGCTAAGAGCAGTGCTTACCATTGACCTCCTTATGTCACATCTTTGGAAACAGACAGTAACTTATCTTTACGAAAGCGAAGCGGCTGATAGATGCCTCTCATCATAAGCCTCTAACGCAGTCCAACAAAAGCCCCCATTACCTTATTCGTACTTGCAAAGGCCCGAATCGATAAGCTTTTCCAGCCTTCTACCAAGGGCAGTTCACGACCTCCAGGAGCGGCGGAGCTAAACACTGGTCAAAATTTCATACTTTCTTATTCACTAAAGAAAATAGCTATCTTCCATATTATCTAGAAGATAGCTTAAAATTCATTATCCTTTTAACTTTGTTATTACTTTTTCCATAAGTTCTTCTTCTGTTAATGCGGCAACAGGTCGACCATTTACAAATGTAAAGGTTTTTTTCCGGCCTGGTCCACAGTATGAATGACAGCCAATTTCAATCGTTGCATCAGGATCAAGTTCTTTTAATTTAGGAATTAACGTTTTTAAATTAACGGCTTGACATTCATCGCAAACTCGAAACTCGTTTGCCATTTTGTCAACAACCCTTTCTATTTGTGTATTTTTAAATTGTTTTTACAATCTATTTTTATTCAAGGATTTTTTAACCTACCAGCTATTGTAGCCTAAAAAAACAAACCTCTTCAAGTAAAAACAATATAGTTCAGTCAAAGGTCTGAAAACATAACTTTCGATAGAGATTGTTTATCTCTAGCTTACTCTTTTCTTATTAAAAGCATCATTTTCATCGTTATCCTAAACATCTTCTCGTGTCTAACTCTCCTAATTTTTATTAGTTCAAAAGATACTATTAAAAATTTTTTTTATTAATATGTTTAAAATTGGAACATGTTGGACATCATAAGTTTTGAAATAACAAAACTACTACATTAACAGGAGGTTAAAAAAATGGTCAAAATTAGACAAGATGCTTGGCTAAAAGAAAACGATGAACTATTAGCAGAAGCAGTTTTAAGACATGTAAAGGAAGGAAGCACACAGTTAAATGCCTTTGAGGAAGCTGGTGATGCACTTAATAGAACAGCAGCTGCTTGTGGTTTTCGCTGGAATGCAGTGGTTCGCCGTTTATATGAAAAAGAACTAGCTGAAGCAAAAAAAGAAAGAAAAGAAAGAATGCGAGTATTAGGTATGAATGGAAGACGCCGTGCTCAAGGTATTTATTTACTTCCAAGTTCTAACAATGGTGAAGAAACAAAATCTATCCCATTATCGGCTCTTAATCTAGATATTGTCATTGCATATTTACTGCGCCTGCAAAATCAAGGGGGCAACGATAATGAAGCTGCTAAATGGCGTCATATTGCAAATACTGCAACTGAAAAAATAAAAGAATTAGAAAATCAACTAAAACGTCTTGAACAAGAGAATAAAGAGATTCGTGAAGATTATGAGCAATTTGTTCAAATTATGAATCGAGCTCGTAGACTAGTAACATTAGAAGATGATGAACAGCGTGTAGCTCCAGTATTCAAAATGGAGAAAAACGGAAATCTTGTAGCGAACTATACCCATAGCGAAAAAGAAAATGTGGATGTGCCAAATTAAGCACATCCGTTTTTTCTATTACTTCGAAGATAACATTTTTTTATTTCTTTCTAAAACCCGATTTAAATAAAAAGTATAAAGTTCTAATTCTTTGTCACTTAATGACTGAAAAATAATATTTTCACCTAACAATTGAAGCATTTTTTGTAACCGAAAGACTGTTTCTTGCACAGTAATTTTTACATTTAATAGCTCACTAATACCAGCCATAACATTAGGCTGAATTTGTGGATAAACAAATTTTGTTTCAACATCTTTTAAACTCACACTATAAAAATCACGTATTAGTTCTGCTCGTTCACTGCCACTGCCTTCAATACATAAATAAATTTGTACAGCGATGCCTTGACGCAAACGTCGTTGAGAAATGCCGGCAAACTTTTTCCCTCCGATGCTTAAATCATACGAACCAGGGCAATACGAACCAACAATTTCATAAGCTTCAATTTTATCAGCGATTTCAGGGAATAATAGCTTTATAAAGTCAACCATGACATCATACCCTGTATTAATATCAATCGACTTAGACTGCTCTGAAAGAATGACAGAAATATTTAATACACCGCTATCCAACACAACTGCTAATCCGCCAGAATTTCGAACAATCGCATTATATCCACGTGCTTTTAATAAGTCTATTCCTTCTTGTACAAAAGGCAGTCGGTGGTCTTGTATTCCTAAAACAACTGTATGATCATGGACCCACGTTCTTACAGTCGCACTTGACTGCAATTGTCCAACTAACTGACATAGTGTATCATCCATAGCGAAAGATTCAAGTGGTGTACGGTTTTTCATAATAATAGATTGGTCTATAAAACGCCATGTATTTTGCTGCAATAAAGGATGCATAGTTTTTACTCCTTAATACAATGTTCTCTAAATAATCATACACGAAAACTATTTTAATTGAACTCCCATCACCTAATTTCTACAAAGTTCTTTGAAATAGTGGGTTCCTTTCAACTTTGAAGTAGGTTAGCTGGATTTAATTAACTAAAACAATAATTGTAAACAACCCTTTACCTGGTGATTGAAGTTGTAAAATACACTATTCCCTGTTTGTAACTAGTCGGTAGTTTCGGAATTTGTAAACTTTAGAGACAAACATGAAGTTCAGCTTACATTGTGGCGATAACTGTATTGTTTATTGACCACTTCATTCATTCCCTATTTTTTATGGTTATACCTTTTTACCCCTTCTGTGAAAGTCTCTATTAGGGTAAAATTTGAACACACTATTGACGAATTCGTGAAATCATTAAAATTGCACCTTTCTAGCAAGGAATTATTTTGTTTTTGTGCTAAGATAATTGTGAATGATTATCAATTAAGGGAGTGTTTATATAATGAACGAAGCAGCAATTACATTAGATGGCTGGTATTGTCTACATGACTTCCGTGCAATCGACTGGGCATCTTGGAAATTAGTTTCCCCAGAGGAACGCACAAAAGCTGTAGATGAATTCGTACAATACTTGGAAAAACTGAACGAAGCACATGTTGCAAAAACAGGTTCACATGCATTTTATTCAATTATTGGGCAAAAAGCTGATTTTATGCTAATGATTCTTCGTGAAACACCTGAAGAGCTTCAAGAATTAGAAGCAGAATTTAATAAATTAGCGATTGCAGATTTTACAGTTCCAACTTATTCTTATGTTTCTGTAGTTGAACTTTCAAACTATTTAGCTAAAGATTCCGACGAAGATCCATATCAAAATCCTCATATCCGTGCTCGTTTATATCCTGAACTACCGCGCACGAAATATGTTTGCTTCTATCCAATGGACAAACGACGTGAGGGCAACGACAACTGGTATATGCTAGATATGGAACAACGACGTGAATTAATGCGCTCCCACGGTTTAATCGGACGCAGCTATGCTGGTAAAGTAAAACAATACATTACAGGGTCTGTAGGATTAGATGACCATGAATGGGGCGTTACATTATTCTCAGATGACATGCTGCAGTTCAAAAAAATCGTTTACGAAATGCGTTTTGATGAAGTTTCAGCTCGCTACGGCGAATTCGGTGAGTTTTTAGTAGGAAACTTATTGGATAACGATAAATTAGTTCAATTTTTAAATGTAAATAAATAAGTAATTGCAAAGTTCTCTTTTAGCTGCGCGTCGGCATTGGGAGACAAGGGTTAGGCTAAACATAGAAAAACGAGACAGGTATCCTATTAGGATTCCTAAATCTCGTTTTTTTCTTTTTCATCCTTTGTTTTTAATATAAGGATTACTGTATTAATGAAAAAACCTATAAATATGATTAAGATGAATAAATACCAATGCAACGGCTGTTCGTAAAAATCTGCGACGATAAAAGATATTATCGCACTGATGACAATAGCTATCCAAATACCTATTTGCATAGTATCAACCCCTAATTAGATTTTCTTTAAAACCGATTCCCCTTTTTTAATATTGTTTTTTTCCCGTTCAATGAGTTGATTAAATAATGCGTGACTTCACCCTTTATTCATTGTATTTATTCCACGATTTTTTTATACAAATTTTATGAACGAAATAAAATTCCGCTACATAGATTATTTGCATAGGCGTTTTTTTTCAATTATTTATTCTTAAATGGTCGGAAAAGCATACATTGTTATGAGGAGGTTTGAATATCGCTGTTTTGCAAACAAATGATGCTCAAGTCGCTTTCTACACTCGATTAATATATGCAGAAGCTGAAGGTAATAGGGTCTAGTCATGTTGGTGTTAACCGTGTTCTTAGAGATTACCTTGATTTTACTAATCTTCTTTCATAGTCCCGGGGGGTTTGGTTTGAACAAAAAAGCTACTTCTAGTATCTGCTCTACGTGAGCGGCTCCATCCAGATGAGAGACTCTTTAGCTTTTCATGCCTTTCGAAGAATCTTTAAATCAATGGAATACAGGACGTTTTTTTCTTCTCATCTATTGCAACTTACGCATAATTTAATTTATCTCTTTTTAAAATACTTATATAGGTTCTCTTTTGATAATTTCGAGAAAATGACTTCACTTTCCTGACTGGCTGCAAGCTCAACCTTTTCCGAGTAGTCTTGCAAAGCAGTTCTCCCTAAATAATTTTAGGTCATGTTCTCGAAATGCTATCCTTTCTAAGAACATAAAGATTTGGATTGAATTCATTTGAAGATTTAGTGTTCATTTTTAATTTAGAAGTATTCTAGCTTAAATATGTCACAATTTAGTTTAGTCGGTGTCACTTTTAATTTATATACATTTTGTATAATTTTATTGAAGGGGTGTTACGTTTGACTTATTACTACTGGAGCCCAACAGGCCAACAACAATATCCAACTGGGCAGTATCCAACTGGACAATTTCAGCAGCAAGTTCCACCAACAACAAGCGGAGGAACTATGCAAACTGGTGGTGTAAGAAATGGCACTGCCGCATTACGTGGTGAAGAATCGTATATCGAAAATATTTTACGACTAAATCGTGGAAAACCAGGAACTTTCCATTTTACTGTACCAGAAGCAAGAGGCGGCAATAATACAGTTTCAGTGCGTGGAGTAGTTGAAGCAGCTGGCCGCGACCATGCGATTATTCGTGAATTACAATCAAACCACCGCTTTTTATTCCCAATGATCTATTTCGATTATGCTGAGTTCGACGAAGAGCTTGCATACTTCAACCAAGCTCCAAGATAATTATCAAAATAAAATCCACTTCATAAACCTTTTTAAAGGTTCATTGAAGTGGATTTTCTATTTGTACTTTTTTTGGATTAAATTTTAAACTTTTGGATTTCGTTTTGTAAGCTTTGTGCCTTATCGCTTAACTCAACTGCAACAACATTTATTTGTTCCATTGTCGCTGCTTGTTCTTCTATTGCAAGTGCAATTTGTTCCACATCATTTGCAGATTCTGATGAACCTCTTGAAATTTCGTTTACTGATGCAGATACCTCTTCTGCACTTGCAGAAATTTGCTCAGATGTAGCAGAAATTTCTTGGATTTGAATAGTCATATTTTCAACTGCTTGAACAATATTTGAGAATGAATCTCCTGCAACCTCAATTATCTGCACTCCATCTTGAACAGATGATAATGATTCTGAAACAGCTTTTTCTACATTTTCTGTATCTAGTTTTATTTCCGATGTTAAAGCAAAAATTTGGCTAGCAGATTCCTTAGATTCTTCAGCTAGCTTTCTAACTTCATCTGCAACTACAGCAAATCCTTTGCCGTGTTCTCCTGCTCGTGCTGCTTCAATCGCTGCATTAAGAGCAAGTAAATTTGTTTGTTCTGTAATTTCAGTAATAACCTTTGAAATTCTTTCAATCTCTTCTGTCTGTTTACTTAATTTTTGAACGAGTATATTAACCGATTCTGTTGATTGATTAATCATATTCATTTGTTCATTAGCTTGACGTATAATTTCTTTACCTTTAGTAGCAGTCTCACTAGCATCCATTGAGCTGTTATGTAGTTCTTGGGTAGATTCCGCTATACGTTGTACTCCTGCAGCCGTTTCTTCCATAGATCGTGCACTTTCATAGGCCGCCTGGGAGCTGCTTTTTACCGTTTCTGTTGTAGCATTTACCCGTTTTGTTACATCTTCTGTTGTTGCAGTTACTTCCTCTGTACTTGCTGAAAGTTCTTCTGCTGCAGCGCTTAAATGCTCTGTATTTTGTTGTACGCTATAAATGAGTGTTTTAAGATTATTTTTCATCGAATTAAAGGCATTTGAAAGTTGCCCAATCTCATCTTTTGATGTAACTTTAATATCTTCTTCAGTTAAATCTCCAGTTGAAACAATTTTTACAGAATCCACAACTTTTCTTAATGGTGTTTTTATTGTTTTTCGAATGTAGATAACTAAGAAAACACTAATGATAATGCTGATAATTAATACACCGATGGAAATTGCTTTAGAAGTTGCTATTGCTGAATCAGCTTTTGCATTAATTTCATTGATTTTTGTGTTTTGGAAGTCCAACACTTTTGATACTACCTCTGTTAGGCGTCTATCATCTTCTTTTAAATTATTGATAATAATTGCTACTTGATTAGTATCTCCTTCATCAGCAGCAGCTTGTGCTAAATTAAGGTTATTTTTATATCTTTCTTCATATTCAATTATTTCATCAAGATACCCCTTCATTGTATCACTTGAAACTAGTGCGCTTAATTTATTTATATTTTCATCTAATAAGCCTTGATAATGCGCCAAATCCTCTCTAGCCTGTGTAGAACCGGATACAATGTCACGAACAGATAAACCTTGCATTGCTATAGCATACCGAATTTCATCAGCTATTAGAATTTGAGTCACTCTATAATCTAATGCTTCTTCCATTTTTTCTTCAATATTATTTACATTAAAAATGCTTACACCGACAGAAATACATATTAAAATAATTAGCGAATAAATTGTTGCATTTAATTTGGCTCCTATACTCATAAAATCCCCCACTATAAACTTTTAATTTAAATATCGTTTTATTTATTATTTTTTAAATATGTTAAAGCAGCCAGACCTAGAGTTTTTGCAGCTATTAACATCGCTTTTTCATCAAAGTTAAATTTTGGATGATGATGTGGGTAGACGATATCCCACTCTGGGTTTTTCGCACCTGTGATGAAAAATGTCCCTGGTACCTTTTCTAAATAATACGCAAAATCCTCGCCAACCATTAATGGAGAACATTCTGCTACATTTTTCACTTCTGGAACCTGGCAAGCTATATCTGCGAGAAATTGAGTTTCTTTTTTATGGTTTACTACAGGTGGATAGCCTCTAGTAAATTTAAATTCATATGTTGCATGTGCACCATCGCAAATAGATTTAAGAAGCAATTCGATTTCATTTTCAATAAACGAACGAACCCCTTCTTCAAATGTTCGAACTGTCCCTTTTATCACCACTTTTTCTGCAATCACATTAAACGGATTAATCGCTTCAAAATGACCCACTGAAACTACAGCTGACTTCAATGGATCTACTCTACGCGAAACTACAGTTTGAAGCTGTGTAATAAATTGTGATCCTGTGACAATTGCATCTACGGAATTATGGGGTTCCGCGCCGTGGCCCCCTTTCCCGTGAATTGTTATTTCAAACATATCGGCTGCAGCCATGATGGCTCCATTTCGAACTGATACGTCTCCTAGTGGGGTTGGTGCCCATAAATGTGTACCAAAAATTACGTCTACTCCGTCTAAGCAACCATCCTCTATCATCGGCTTTGCTCCTCCTGGAGTAATTTCCTCTGCAAATTGATGAATAAAAACAATATTTCCATGGAAATCTTCTTTCATTTCGTAAAGAGTTTTTGCTAGAACTAGAGCGATTGCAGTATGTCCATCATGTCCACACGCATGCATAACGCCATCCACTTTTGATTTAAAAGGTATATCATTTAATTCTTGAATTGCCAATGCATCAAAGTCTGCACGAATTGCAACTGTTTTACCTGGTTTTGCTCCACGCAATGTTGCAACAACGCCTCGGCCGCCGACGCCTTCTCTAACTTCAAGTCCTAAGTCACGATGATAGTTTGCTATATAGGCAGGTGTATGTACTTCTTGAAACGAAAGCTCTGGATTTTCATGCAAGTAACGACGAATCGAAACCATTTCTTCATAGTATTTATGTAATGCTGAAAATAAATTATCCATAGTAAATTACCCCTTTCACATATAAAATATCCATTTTATTAAATTATAGGTTCTACTTACCAGTAATATCATCTACTTTACCATGAATTTAGGTTATAAAATATATAATTCCTAAGTTATTCAAAAAACTGATATAAAAAAAGAATTATAGGATGTAAAACATATTAGACCGCAATCAAAGTAAAGTTTTCTACTTTTCCAATGTGCTGATAAGATGCTTTCACCCTATAATTCTTATTGGGTTCATATTTAGTTTTTATGCTTCAGTGCTGAAAGGATTAAAAGTATCCAGCCTATTAAGAAGAAAACGCCTCCGATAGGTGTGATGGCACCTAAAATACCAATGCCTGATATCGCTAGTACAAGCAAGCTTCCTGTAAAAAATATAATACCTAAATTCATGCAAATCGCTGCCCATTTAAGCTGTTTCGACGCACCCAACAATTTTGAGCTCATTAAGATGCCGATTACTAGCAACGCGGTAGCATGAAACATTTGATATTGTATAGCAGTATCCCATATTCCTGTTCCATAATCATCCAATACTTCCTTAAGCGCATGTGCTCCAAAAGCACCTAGTGCAACTGCCAAAAAGCCGTGAATTGCACCTGAAATAATTGAACCTTTCATTTTCTATACCTCTTTCTTTAAAATACGTCTTTCATTAATAGAAAGACAGTTTATTTTTAATAATGCGCATTTGTCCTTTAGCGGCTAGCTTTACAGTATAAAAACGCCGTATCAGCATAGGAACGGCTAATTTGCGTTAACAGTGACAGCTGCTTGCTCCTAAAAAATTTATAACTCTATTTATGCACATTAAGAACCATGATTGTTAGCTTACACTAAACAATTTTTAAATTTAATATATTTGAACAGATCATTGATTTAAAAATCAAAAATAGAATCTCCATTTGCATCGTTTTCTTGAAGTTTTGCCCCTCTCATGGAGGAAGCTGTATTTATCATAGTTTGAGATGAATTTATTTCGTTTGATAAACTAGTAATCGTTTTTTGTCCTTGCAATGTTTGATGAGCACTTCCATTTGTTAATGCTACGTTGCAAAGTGAACGAATAGCACTTAATTGTTCTCGCAATTGGTGTTCATCATTGACATTTTTCGCATTTGCTACAAGTTGTTCTATTTCACTTAATAATGCTTGATAAGAAATCATCCTCGACGCACCTCCTGAGTTTGCTTCGGTGAAAACTGCATACAATCAATTCCAGAGGATTTTTTTACAACAATTGAAGGAAGCTGTTTCGATTTGAATTGATATGCAGCACAGCCTCTTGGGTTATTCTGATCCCAAGTTACACGGAAATATTGACACTTAAAACAATTAACACCCATACAAAGCTCCCCCACTTTCAATACCAATGTACCATGTTTCATAAACAAAGATAAAAGTTTTGCTTTAAGATGGGTCCTACTTTTATTCACTTAAATTCCAATCTATTGGCTCTTGCCCCCACTCAACTAATTTAGCATTAATTTTAGAGAATGGCTTGCTTCCAAAGAATCCACGATGGGCACTTAATGGACTTGGATGTGGAGCTTGCAATATAAAATGCTGTGGACCCTTTTGTTCAATTATCGCCCGTTTCATTTGAGCTGGTCTTCCCCATAACACAAAGATTATCGGTTCTTGTCGTTCAGCCAGCTTTTCAATTACTTTATCGGTAAATTGTTCCCAACCAGCACCTTTATGAGAATTTGCCTCACCTTGTCGAACAGTAAGTACGGTGTTTAGCAAAAACACACCTTGATTAGCCCATTTCATTAAGTACCCGTCTTTCGGAATTGGACAACCTAAATCATGATGCAGCTCTTGAAAAATATTTCGTAAACTAGGTGGATGCGGCACTCCTTTTTTTACTGAAAAGCACATACCATGAGCTTGTCCTGGTCCATGGTATGGATCCTGTCCTAATATCACAACCTTCACAGACTTATATGGTACCGTATAAAACGCGCTCATAACTTCTTCTTGCGGTGGATAAACTGTTGATATGCTATATTGCTCAGCTACAAATTTTCTTAGTTGTATGTAATATGGTTTTTCAAATTCTTCAGCAAGTATTTCTTGCCACTCATTTTCAAATACTCTTTTCATTTTTAGCACCTCTCTATTTAAACGTACTTTAACAAGTTAACAGTTTCAATAGAAGAATTAATAGATTTTTTTACAACATTATATAGCAGTCAACTTCTTGTCAAAAACTGACCTTATACTTTTTATTCATTCTGACTATTTTTACAAAGTCAGAACTACTTTATACTTTTAATATTAACTTAAACTATTTAAAAAGGGGTTTGAAATATATGTCACTGAAAAAAACATTAACAATTGCTGGCTCTGATGCTTCTGGCGGCGCTGGTTTGGAAGCAGATTTAAAAGCATTTGAAGAACATAACACATATGGAATGGCCGCTGTAACAGTAATTGCAACAATGGATCCTGATAACAACTGGAATCATGGTGTTTATACATTACCAATCGATGTTTTAAAAGCACAGCTTAAAACAGCTTTTTCAACTGGAATTGATGCATTGAAAACAGGAATGCTCTCTACAGAGGAAGTAATCCAAACTGCTGGTGAAGCAATTGCCGAATCTGGTGTTAAAAATGTCGTTATTGACCCTGTAATGGTATGTAAAGGTGAAGATGAAGTGTTAAATCCTGGTACAGTTGACGCCATGATTCAATACCTTATCCCTAACGCTCTTGTGACAACACCCAACCTTTTCGAAGCTGGTCAATTAGCTGGTACAGGTACTCCTAAAACAATTGATGAATTAAAAACAGCTGCTGAGAAAATCCATGCTCTTGGTGCGAAAAATGTCGTAATTAAAGGTGGACGTGCCCTACAAACTGACAAAGCAGTGGATCTATTCTACGATGGCGAAAAATTTTACTTGCTTGAAACTGACAAAGTAGAAACTACATACAATCACGGTGCTGGTTGTACGTTTGCAGCAAGCGTAACATCAAACTTAGCGAACGGCTTATCTGTTAAAGAGGCTGTTTTAGAAGCAAAAGAATTTGTTGCAGCTGGAATCAAACATGGCTGGAAACTAAATGAATTTGTTGGACCAGTTTACCATGGTGCAAAACCTCGCTTAGGTGCACCAGAAGTTACAATAAAAGAAATTTAATTATCATTTGGAGGGGATGTCCAGGAAATAAAATTTTCTGTTCAGCCCCTCCGCTATTTTAATTTAAAAGCATAATTCTAAGGTATATCTCCTTCTGTTCTCAAAGGTCCGCCAAGGTAAAATAAATTTTAAACGGTTCTTTGACTGCTTTTTCTTTTCATAAAGTGGATTTTTTTACTATACTTATTAGTAAATAGATGTGAAAGGAGAATTAAGATGAAGGAAGTACAAATTGACGAGCTCCAAGAATTGCTTAATTCTTTTGCGAACAAAGACGTCTATATTCATCTAGAAACAACTAATGGCGCTTATGCTACACATTTTAATGAAAAAGTGTTCAATGCTGGAGCTTTCATTCGCAATGCGAAAATCAAATACGAATTAGCAAAGGTTATTAACGATACTCCACACCGTGTCGGATTGAAAATGGAACGTGGTTGGGTTTACGCACAAGGGATAACTCACTATGAACTGGATGACAAAGGCCGTTTATTAATGGCTGGATTAGACTTTACAGGAAAACTTGCTGTTGCACTAGAAATTAGTGAAACACCATTTTCTTATTAAGGAGTGGATTAAGAATGACATTACAACCACAACGTCAAATTTTAGTTGTCTTTCCTCATCCAGACGATGAAGCATTTTCATCAGCGGGTACGATTAGACTTTATCGTAATATGGGTGTCCCTGTTACATACGCCTGCTTAACACTAGGTGAAATGGGTCGCAATCTCGGTAATCCCCCATTCGCTACACGAGAATCTTTGCCGGAAATTCGCCGCAAAGAATTACAAGCCGCGTGTGAGTTTATGGGTATTGAAGATTTACGAATGATGGGACTGCGCGATAAAACAGTTGAATTTGAAGATGATGAAAAAATGGTCAAACTGGTAAAAGACTTAATTGATGAGTTAAATCCATCATTAATAATTACCTTCCTGCCGGGATATGCTGTCCACCCAGATCATGAAGCAACTGCACGCGCAGTAGTTGAAGCTGTACGACGCATGCCAAAAACGATTCGCCCTACAGTTTACGCTGTCGGCTTTGCAAACAATACATTAGCAGACAAAGGTGCTCCCCCTGTTGAAATTGATGTAAGCAGCGTAAAACAAGATAAATTAAAAGCCCTCCAAGCACACGCTTCCCAAACTGCTTGGATGATTGAAGAAAACACAAAACGTGTTGATGAAGGTCAGCCAATGAGTGATAGTTGGCTGCATTATGAAAGATTTTACATTGTAGATTTTGAAGATTAACCATTATACTTCATAACATTGGTATTTTTTCTAATTATTGAAGTCGTCTCAGTTAATATGAGGCGGCTTCTTTTTTATTAATTTTGGGCATAAATATACATATATAATCAGCAATTTTTTGTAAATTAAGACGTTTTCCAATCCTTCAAATACCATTTTATTCATTTTCCATACAAATGAAAGTTTCTGAATACTTTTTCTTTATCAAAACATATTTACATTTGCATATACTCCCTTTATATTGTATAAATATTCAACGAATAATTTTAGAAGAGGTTATGACAATGAAAAAGTTCACTTCATATACATGGGTCCTCTTTATCCTACTTTCAGTAATTGGTGTCTTCCTATTTATTACACCAATTGGTACTGATGATGGTTTAAAGGTCCCGATAACAATTTTGGCTAACTTATTGGCAGGTAAAGTTGTTTCATTTATTCATTGGTTCGCATACATCATATTTATTGTTGCTGCGGTAGGGTCTGTCATGTTTCAATTCATTCCAGAAAAAAATGAACGTACTTTAGCTGACTCTTTATTCCGAGTAAACTGGTTTTGGACGGTAATGCGCATTTTAGCCGTAGTTTTCGCTACTATGTATTTGTTCCAAGTAGGTCCAGAAAGCTTCACTAGTGAAAATACAGCAGGCTTGTTATTAGCACCAGATGGCGGATTAGTTACAATGATGTTTACGTTATTCTTATTTGCTGGTCTATTACTTCCATTATTAACTGATTTCGGATTACTAGAGTTTTTCGGGTCTATGATGGTAAAAATAATGCGTCCTGTTTTTAAAATTCCTGGTCGTGCGGCAATTGACTGTTTGGCTTCTTGGGTTGGAGATGGAACAATCGGTGTTCTTCTTACGAATAAGCAATATGAAGACGGAAACTATACTGCTCGTGAAGCTGCTACAATTGCAACAACATTCTCAGTTGTATCAATTACGTTCTGTTTAGTTGTTGTAGAAACAATCGGCATTCAAGACTATTTCTTCGAGTTTTATGGAACTGTTATTGTTGTAGGGTTAATTTTAGCATTTATCATGCCTCGTATCTTCCCGCTAAAACATAAACCAGATGTATTATTTGATGGCTCAAAGCCTAATGAAAAGCAGGAAGATATTCCAGAGAACTTTAATGCAATTACATTCGGCTTGCACAACGCGTTAACAAAAGCGGAAAGCAATAAAAACTTAGGCCAAGTTTTGCTATCAGGGTTTAAAAATGTGCTGGAAATGTGGTTTGCCGTAACACCTATTATTATGGCGTTCGGTACGATTGCACTTGTGCTCGCCGAGTTTACAAGCTTCTTTGAAATTTTAGGTATGCCATTTGAGCCTATTTTAGCACTGCTGCAAATTCCAGAAGCAGGGCAAGCTGCACAAACGATGATTGTTGGCTTCGCTGATATGTTATTGCCTTCTATTTTAGGAGCCGATATCGAATCAGAATTAACTCGTTTCTTTATTGCAACAATTTCCGTTACACAATTGATTTACATGTCTGAAGTTGGTGGATTAATTTTAGGTACGAAACTCCCATTAAAACTTTGGGATTTATTTATGATTTTCTTAGTCCGTACATTAATTTCAATTCCACTAATTGCATTGATTGCACATATTTTATTCTAATTTCTCAAGGGACTGGCAGCTGTCAGTCCCTTTTTTATTCCACCATTATGTAATGTTAAAAGAGTTTTCACAATAAAACGTTTTCATTTTATAAATTTTTTGAATTCAATAAAAATTTGTGAAAAAGCGCGATTTTTTATGTTAAAATGAATAAATGTTTTAAATAACGGAGGTTACCAAACGATGGAAGTTGCAGACACTAGATCCCTTGCAGTGGAAAATATTTTAATTGCACATCATCTATTGAAAGATGTCGTTTTACATACACCACTTCAAAAGAATGACTATTTATCTGAAAAATACGGTGCGAACATTTATATTAAACGTGAAGATTTACAACATGTTCGTTCATTCAAATTGCGTGGTGCATATTATAAAATCAAAAAAATTGAGGATGCTGCTCGTACTAGCGGCGTTGTCTGTGCAAGTGCTGGCAACCACGCTCAAGGTGTTGCTTTTGCTTGCGCTCATTTAAATATTAAAGGTGCTATTTTCATGCCTTTAACAACTCCAAAACAAAAAGTCGACCAAGTTCGTATGTTTGGTCGAAACAATATTGAAATTATTTTAGCCGGGGATACTTTTGATGATTCTGCCGCTGCTGCAATGGAATATTGCGAAGAGCATAACATGATTTTCATCCACCCGTTTAATGATATAGACATTATCGCAGGTCAAGGTACTGTTGCTGTCGAAGTATTAAACGACATCGAAGAGCCGCTTGACTTCATTTTTGCAGGAATTGGCGGCGGTGGTCTCATGGCCGGCATTTCAGCTTACGTAAAACATATCTCACCCAATAGTAAGGTTATCGGTGTTGAGCCAGCAGGTGCTGCTAGTATGAAAGCTGCATTCGAAAATGAAGGTCCAATAACTTTGGATAAAATCGATAAATTTTGTGATGGCACAGCCGTACAATGTGTTGGATCTACAACTTATGAAATATGCAGAAATTATTTGGATGACATCGTGCTTGTTCCTGAGGGCAAAGTAAGTACAACGATTCTAGATTTATATAATAAGCATGCCATCGTTGCTGAGCCATCTGGAGCGCTTCCAGTTGCAGCACTCGATTTATACGCTGATCAAATTAAAGGAAAAAGTGTTGTCGTTGTCATTACTGGTGGAAATAATGACATCAGTCGTATGCAGGAAATTAGAGAGAAGTCTTTACTATATGAAGGCTTGCTTTATTACTTCATCGTAAGCTTCCCACAACGTGCTGGAGCATTACGTCAATTCCTAACAGTTGTGCTCGGTCCAAACGACGACATTACTACATTCGAGTATACAAAGAAAAATAACAAAGAAAGCGGCCCTGCACTAGTAGGAATCGAAGTAAGCAAACCAGAAGACTACCAAGCCCTAGTCGATCGCATGAGAATCAATGGCTTCGAGTTTAAAGAAGTAAATAAGGATAGCACATTATTCGGATTGCTAGTGTAAAATGAATTTAGTTACGCACTCGATTTTTGGATCGGGTGCGTGTTTTTGTTTTGGCATTAGGTTTATGTGCGAGTTCCTGGACTTTATGTGCGAATTCTCGAACTTTATGTGCGATTTTTCGAGATTTATGAGCGGTTTTAGAGAATTTATGTGCGGTTCCTCATTATTTATGTGCGTTTTTCTATAAACGTTAGAATATTGTCCGGTATCCGGTACTTTCGGTCTTTTCTTATACCTTCATATTCTAGATTTAAATTAGAAACTAAACGCTTAACAGCAAATCGCGATCCAATATTTAAGTAATTTCTAAGATCATAATTCGTTATCCATTCACTATGTAGATGCCTGTAGTCATATAACGCCTCATATAATGCGTCTTTATTTTTCGCTTTACACATAGGGCAAATAAAATTGCCGTGCTCAAATCTCATAACTGATTTATAATTACAAGCTTTACATAAAACTCCCTTGCGCAGCTTATTTTTATCAATCTTCGGGTCCCATATTTTCCGCTTTCTAATTGCCAGCAAATGGTTTTTTAATATCTCCAATTTATGTGGCGAGATTTGATTCTTTTGATACTTTGCAAATAAATTATATACATACGTTTGCAATCCACTCACATGAAATATAGCTGCATTATTAGGGGTATCTCCTATAACCGTAGAAGGCTGTGTTAGAATAATTGCGTACTCAATTGGTAATGCTATTTCCCATTTCATGAAAATACGTTTGAAAAATCTAACATGACGCTCGATTTGATCAACCGGATTCGAATACCCATCTTTTGTACCATCTAACCGAGTTCTCATAAACTGATGCTTTTTTTGATCAAAATCAATTCTTCCACCAATATTTTTTATTTCCAATAATAAAATAAAATTCTGACTAGCAAAGATCGTATCAATTTGATGTGAATGTTTCACTTCATTCTCAGTTTCAAAATTATGGAACAAATAATATTTTGATGGGATTATAATTTCTTCCCATTCGCGGTCTACATGCATCTCACCTTCATAGCCATACTTTATGGTTTTATACTGATTTCTGAAATATTCATAATCCATATCCTCTTCATCCAACCGACGCATTAATATTTCTAACATAATCATTTTATTGGAACTCTCTCGCTCTAAAACTATCATCTATCCCCCTCCTTGCCCCCCTATTTTATTACCCTAAAACTATTTGAGACAAATCTCATAAATATTAATTTCACCTTCATTTACTAAGATGAAAATTAAATTTTCAACAACTTCAAATTATCTTCTTTCTTATAAAAAACAAGTAAGAACACAATTTACTTGCAGTTCCTACTTGTTTATGAAAATCAAATTTCATAACCTACAAAAAAAATTGACCCCAATTGTTAAATTGGAGTCAATTTTATATTTGTTTACTTTTATTATCCCAACAACGCTCTATCAGAGTTCATTTTTTCTCCGCGGATTTTTTCGAATTCTGACATTAAGTCTGGGATAGTTAGGTTTGGTTTTTTGTCTTCATCAATCGATAAAATGATTTGGCCTTTATCCATCATGATAAGGCGGTTTCCTAAGTCAATTGCTTGTTGCATGTTATGGGTAACCATCAATGTCGTTAAGTTCCCCTCTTCAACAAGCTGCTTCGTTAAATTCGTAATGAGTTCTGCTCGAGATGGGTCAAGTGCTGCTGTATGTTCATCCAACAGCAATATTGCGGGTTTTGTAAATGTTGCCATTAGTAACGACAACGCTTGTCGTTCCCCACCTGAGAGCATCCCTACTTTTGCATTTAAACGATTTTCTAAGTTTAAATGTAGCTTTTCCAATGACGTTCTGAAAAAGTCACGGCGTTCGCGATTCACTCCACCACGGAAGCGGCGCTTTGCATTTCTTGAGTAAGCTATCGCCAAATTTTCCTCAATCGTCATAGATGGTGCCGTTCCTGCCATTGGATCCTGGAACACACGACCAATAAATTGAGAACGCTTATACTCTGGTAGCTTTGTCACTTCTTTGTCATCAATTGTTACTGCACCGAAGTCAGGAGTAAGTGCTCCTGAAATCATGTTCATCATTGTAGACTTACCGGCACCGTTACTTCCGATAATTGTAACGAAATCACCAGGTGCCAAGTGAAGATTAATATTATCTAAGGCAATTTTTTCATCTGGTGTACCTTCATTAAAAATTTTGTTAATGCCTTCTAATCTAAGCAAGGTGATTCCCCCCTTGCGCTACGTTTTGTTGACTAAGACGTTCAGCACGCCGTTTTTCTTTACGCTTTTTCTCGCGGCGTTTTTCAATCATTTGTGGAATAACTAAAGCTAAAATAACAATAACTGCCGTAATTAACTTCATATCAGAAGTATCCAACCATTCGATACGAAGCGCAACCGCATATATGATACGATAAATAATTGCACCTGCTACTACAGCAATTGTTGTACGGAAGATTGTCTTTGTTCCAAAAATCGCTTCCCCGATAATAACAGAAGCAAGACCAATCACAATCATCCCAATCCCCATATTTACATCTGCAAATTTCGAATATTGAGCGATTAAAGCTCCAGAAAATGCAACTAAGGCGTTTGAAAGCCCAAGTCCTAATACAATTAAAGAATCCGTGTTTGCTGAGAAGCTTCGAATCATTCGTTTATTATCACCTGTTGCACGGATCGCAAGCCCAACTTCTGTTTTTAAGAACCAATCGGCAATTAATTTAATAATTAGAGTGATAATTAATACTACTAATGCTATTCCCCATGTAGATGGAGCTGATTGGAAGCCTAATGTATTTTTCACGAAGTTTGTCATTACGTCATCAATGCCTAAAGTACTCCAAAAAGCATTGAATTGCGAAAAGATTGTCTCTGAATTCATAAGTGGAATATTTGGGCGAACAATTGCATTTTCTGCAGATAACCCCATGATTCGAAGATTGATTGAATACAATGCAATCATCATTAAAATCCCTGAAAGAAGTGGATTTATTTTTCCTTTTGTGTGTAATAGTCCTGTCATACATCCTGCAATAAATCCAGCAACAATTGCTAATAACGTAGCTAGTATTGGGTTGTAGCCAAGTGCAATCATTGTTGCCGCAGTAGCTGCCCCTGTTACAAAGCTGCCGTCAACCGTTAAATCCGGAAAATCTAACACTCGGAATGTTAAATACACTCCGAGCGCCATAATTGCATAGATGATTCCTTGCTCGACCGAACCGAACAATGCTGCAAACATAATGAATCATCTCCTAACTAACTTCAATATTATTCGTAAACTTCTGCATTCCAAGTATCTTTAATTTCAAGACCTAGGTTATCTGCAGCTGATTTATTAATAAGTAATTTTAAGTTTGCTGGGTAAGCTGCTGGAATTTCTGCAGGTGTTGCTTCACCATTTAAAATTTTCACAGCCATTTGTCCCGCTTCATAACCGATATCATAATATTCAAAACCGTAAGCACCTAATCCACCGCGTTTTACTGAATCAAGTTCTCCAACCATTAAAGGAAGTTGGTTTGCATTTGCAACGTCAATTACTGACTCTAATGCAGATACTACCGTGTTATCCGTAATGATATATAAAGAATCTACTTGACCAATTAAAGATTCAGTCGCTTGTTTTACTTCTGCTGAAGTTGAAACTGGTGCTTCAACTAGTTCTAGGCCAGATTCTTCTAATAAGGCTTTTACTTGTTCAATTTGTGCAACAGAGTTTTGCTCACCAGTGTTGTAAACAGTACCAACTTTTTTCGCGCCTAATTCATCTTTAAGGAATGCTACAGTATTTGCAATTGTATCAGGATGTAAGTCTACAGTCCCTGTTACGTTGCCTCCAGGAGCTTCCATTGATTCTACTAATTCTGCTCCTACAGCATCTGTTACAGATGTGAAAATGATTGGAATATCAGATGTTGCACCTTTAACTGCTTGAGCGGATGGAGTTGAGTTAGCAAAAATTAAATCAACACCTTGATTTACTAAGTCTTGTGCAATTGTCGTATTCATACTTTGATCATTTTGAGCGTTTTTATCAACGAACTCTATGTTTAAACCAGATTCTTCAAGAGCTGCTTTAAAACCTTCTGTTGCAGCATCTAACGATGGATGCTCAACAATTTGTGTAATCCCGACTTTAAATGACTTTGCATCAGTTGGCTGTTCTGTATCTGTGTTTGTACCTGAGTTGCCTTCTGTTGATTCAGTAGATGTTTCATTACCGCCGCCACATGCAGCTAGTAAAAGTACTAAACCAAATAGTAAGAACGAAAGCTTTGCCATACTATTTTTCATGTAAACTTCCCCCTTATTTCTCTCAAATAAGATTTATAGACTCGTTTTTGAATAAATTTCTTTACCTATTTAATAATTCAAAAAAGTTTGAGTTTATCGATATATTACATTGCTGCAACATGATAGTCAACAACATTAAGAATGTTCTGAATATAGTAAATTCAAATTACTACATTAAAAATATTAATTTGGCGCTTTAAACCGTTAAAACATTGAATTCCTGTAAAGAAATTATTATGTTAATAAAATTTTAAAATTTTGTCTATTTTTCGACATTTTTCGCATCTTTGTAAAACTTCTAGCCTATACCTCTTACCTTTTAATAACAATTTGACATAGTAAAAGAATTATTATAGTATATTATTTTGTGTTCAGTCACCGTGGTTCGAAACCATCCCACGAAAAAAAACTAAGGAGAAATGAATATGAAAGTGAAGTTTTTAGCGACTACCGGGATTATTGCTGCGCTTTATATAGCGGTTACCCTTTTAGTTGCACCATTTGGTTTTACAGAGATCCAATTTCGGGTTTCGGAGATGTTTAATCACTTAGTGGCATTTAATCCACGCTTTATGCTAGGCATTGTTATTGGTGTATTTATTTCAAATTTATTTTCACCATTGGGCGTATACGATTTAGTGTTTGGTGTTAGCCACTCTATTATCACTCTTACAATCTTTATTTTGATTTGTAAGTTTGTGAAAAACACATTATTGCGCATGATCATTAATACGTTTTTATTTACTGTTACAATGTTCATCATTGCCTTCGAATTAAACTTAGCACTAGAATTGCCATTCTTATTGACATGGTTTACATGTGCAGTAGGCGAATTCGTTGTATTAGCTGTTGGGGTGCCAATTATGCATCTTTTAAATAAACGTTTAAACTTCAAAGATTTAGTTTAATTTGTATTTTGCCGGGAGCTTTATGTTCTCGGCTTTTTATTTTAGAGCTTTATAAGACGTTGAAACCAAATCCCACTACAATTTTTCAGAAAACATTGACAACAAGAAAAATTAAGTCTACAATTCTAGTTAACAAAAATTGTTCGTATACGGTAGCAGGTTGCGGGAGCGCGACCACCGTTTGAGCAAAGCAGAGTTTAGAAATTAGATGAGTATAGCTGAGAAAAATTGATGAATAAGAATAGTAGCAATATAGTGTTCTTAAGAGAGCTAGTGGTTGGTGTGAACTAGTGCACACATATTGTGAATGGGCCTTATGAGAGCAACTAGCGGCAGTTAGTTGACGTCTTTCCTACGTTATAAGGAAGTGTTTTTCGTTTACTTAAATTCGGGTGTTAATTCACCTATTCGTAAAGAAAAACACACCAAGGTGGAAGTAAACAATGCTTCAACAGAGGTGGCAACGCGGTCTATTATCGTCCTCTACAAAAGGGATTTCCTTTTGTAGAGGACTTTTTTATTTTCCGCAAAAGCCCCCCTCACCTAAAGTTTCATTTATCTAACCTGCTAATTTATGATTTTGGGAGGATGAGTTTAGATGAGTATTCAATTATTTACAAAAACTGTGAAGCAAAATGAAAGTTTATCGTATGATGACATGATTCAAGCTGCCGAGCTCGTATTTAATGAGGAAACACCACAAGAAGATATTGCAGCTTTTTTAGTTGCCTTAAGTGAAAAAGGCGAAACAACTGAGGAGATTGCAGCCCTTGCAACTGTTATGAAAGCTAATGCCACTTCAGTACCCGTCCCTAATGGTGCTTATATTGACAATTGCGGAACTGGCGGCGACGGACTAAAAAGCTTCAACATTAGTACAACAGCAGCATTCGTTCTTGCTGCAAATAATGTTTCCGTTGCAAAACATGGCAACCGCAAAATTTCAAGTGCTTCAGGCAGTGCAGACGTGTTGCAAGCATTGGGCATCCATACAAACTTTACTATTAATGATTCTGTTGATTTGTTAAAACAAGAAGGTATTACCTTCCTGTATGCTCTAAATGTTCATCCGAAATTAAAACGCATCGGTGAAGTTCGCAGGGCGATTGGAAAACCAACTATTTTTAATATGGTTGGTCCTCTTACAAATCCAGTTAATTTAACAACTCAGCTTGTCGGCATTAATCGCCCTGAGTTTGTCAGCGAATATGCCGAAGTTCTTCGTATTTTAGGTCGTGAACGTGCAGTTGTTGTTTCTGGCACACAAGGTATGGATGAAGCATCACTCGATGGCGAAAACAAGCTTGCTCTCCTTGAAAATGGAGAGATTAAAGCTTTCACCTTAAATGCTGAGGACTACGGATTATCTGCTGTCTCTGTTAGCGCACTTATTGGTGGAACTCCAGAAGAAAATGCTGTTATCTTGCGTGATTTACTAAAAGGAAAACAAAGTCCTTACTTTGATGCTGTTTTATTAAATGCTGCAATTGGTTTCTTTGCCTACGGTTCAGCTGCATCTATCAATGAAGGTATTGATATGGCCCGTGACAGCATTATGTCTGGCCGTGCATTATCAAAACTAGACGCAGTGGTGGAATACAGCCAATCCATTTTAAAGGAGCGCATACGATAATGACCATTTTACAAACGATTTTAGATCATAAGGAAACTCTACTCCCTACTTTAATGGCAAATGAACCTATGTTTAACGTTATACAAAAGTCACGTCCATCCCTATATGATGTGCTGCGAAAATCCGATACGCTGCAAATTATTTCAGAAATGAAACGGGCTTCCCCTTCTAAAGGCTTGATTGCAGAAGGCGCCAACCCTGTAGAGCAAGCAAGGAAGTATGCAGATGCAGGTGCTGCCTGCATTTCTGTTTTAACGGAAGAAAAATTTTTCAAAGGATCTTTTCAAGATTTAGTGGATATTGGAAACTATGTTGAAATTCCAATTTTAAATAAAGATTTCATCATTCATGAGGTGCAAATAGATTACGCAAAAGCCGCTGGTGCATCTGTCATCTTACTTATTGTTGCTGCACTTTCAGACAAAAAATTAAAAACTTTTTATGATTATGCGAATAATTTAGGGCTTGATGTTTTAGTAGAAGTTCATAACGAAGAGGAGCTGGATCGCGCATTAGCTATTCATCCTAAAATTATTGGTGTAAACAATCGCGACTTAAAAACATTTAATGTTGATTTAGCTCAAACCGAAAAATTAGCACAAAAAATTACCGCTTATGAAGATATAGCATTCATTAGTGAAAGTGGCATTTGGAATGTAGAGGATGCAAAGAGAGTTGTCAATGTCGGGGCACGTGGTGTACTAGTTGGTGAATCACTAATGCGCAGTGGGGATGTAGAAAAAGCTTTAAAATCATTGCAAATTCCCTTACCTGTAAATGTGAAGGACGTGTAGTAATGGTAAAAGTAAAAATATGTGGACTTATGGAAGAAGAACATGTTCAAGCTGCTGTTGATGCTGGTGCCACTTGGATTGGCTTTATGTTTGCTCCTAGTAAACGCAAAATTTCCATTGAACGTGCTGCACAACTTGCAAAGTTAGTCCCTTCCCATATCAAAAAAGTTGGTGTTTTCGTTAACCCAACTGAACTACAAGTTCGAGAAGCGGTAGAAGAAGTTGGTCTTGATTATGTCCAATACCATGGCACGGAAGATGCTCAGTTTATAAAATACTTAGGCTACCCTTCTATTAAGGCGTTCTCTGTTAGAAGCTATGAAGATGTTGAAAGAGCAAGTAAATATGACGTTGACTACTATCTATTTGATGCACCAGGCACAGACTTTTCTGGTGGCAGCGGCCATGTTTTTGATTGGTCATTGCTTGATCAGCTTTCTATCCCGAAAGACCGCCTCATTCTAGCTGGTGGACTTAAGTCTGATAACGTTGAACGGGCCATCGCTCAAGTAGAGCCCTTTGGTGTCGATGTATCAAGCGGTGTTGAACGAAATGGCTCTAAAGATAGCGAGTTAATAAAACAATTTATCGAATTGGCAACAAATGTTCAGCTGTTGCCTTAAACATAACCAATGAAATCTACGACAATCTACACGAAAGTCGTAAAGGAGTGAATGAAAATGACAACAAATAATTACACCGACCAAAGCTCAGTAGAAATAAAAGGCAGGTTTGGACGTTTTGGTGGACAATTCGTACCGGAAACATTAATGACCGCGCTGCAAGAACTAGATGAAGTGTATGACAAAGTTAAAAATGATGAATCGTTCCAGAAAGAGCTTCGTTACTATTTAAAAAATTATGTTGGGCGCGAAACTCCCCTTTATTTCGCAGAACGTTTAACTAATACTATCGGCGGCGCAAAGATTTATTTAAAGCGTGAGGATTTAAACCATACAGGGGCTCACAAAATTAATAATGCTCTTGGGCAAGCACTTCTTGCAAAACGCATGGGTAAGAAAAAAATTGTTGCCGAAACAGGTGCAGGTCAGCATGGAGTAGCAACGGCTACCGCATGTGCGTTACTTAACCTTGAATGTATCGTTTACATGGGAGCGGAAGATGTAAAACGCCAAGCATTAAACGTATTCCGTATGGAGCTGCTTGGAACAAAGGTTGTTGCAGTAGATAAAGGCTCTGCAACGTTAAAGGATGCAGTGAATGAAGCATTGCGCCACTGGGTAACAAATATTGAAGATACACATTATATTTTAGGTTCTGCAATGGGGCCCCATCCATTCCCTACAATTGTTCGAGATTTCCAACGCGTCATTGGAGATGAAACGAGATCCCAAATATTAGAGATTGAAAATCGTCTGCCAAATGCAGTAGTTGCATGTGTTGGAGGAGGAAGCAACTCCATTGGAATGTTCTATCCATTCATAAAAGATAAAGAGGTTGCACTATACGGTGTAGAAGCAGCTGGTAAAGGAATCGAAACTGGTCAGCATGCCGCAGCTATTCAAGGAGGGCAAACTGGTGTTTTACACGGTGCATTTATGTACCTATTACAGGATGAAAACGGCTTTGTTCAAGAAGCACATTCGATATCAGCTGGCCTTGATTATCCAGGTGTAGGTCCAGAGCATTGCCTCCTTCATGAAAGTGGCCGTGCAACCTATGGCACTGTCACAGATGATGAAGCGTTGGAAGGTGTAAAATTACTTAGTCGTACAGAGGGTATTCTTCCTGCCCTCGAAAGTGCACATGCCATCCATTTCGCGGCAAACCTTGCCAAAACAATGGCGTCTGATGATATTCTAGTAATTTGTTTATCTGGACGTGGGGATAAAGACGTGCATACAATTTCAGCTGCACTTGGAGGTGACCTAGCATGAGTCAATTAAAACAAGCCATTTTATCAGTTACTGCTGCTGGTGATAAAGCGTTCGTTCCTTATATCATGGCCGGTGATGGCGGCTTAGACAAATTACAGCCTACAATTTTAAAGCTTCAAGAACTCGGCGTAACGGCCATTGAAGTCGGCATCCCATTTACTGATCCTGTTGCAGATGGCCCAACGATTGAAAGAGCTGGAGAGCGAGCATTAGCAAATGGTACGACTTTACGTAAAGTGCTTGAAACATTAACCGGTTTTGCTGATCAAATTACCATTCCACTTGTTGCAATGACATATCTAAATCCAATTTTAGCTTATGGTGTGGAGAAATTTGCTCATGATGCAAAGCAGGCAGGCATTCGCGGTGTCATCATTCCTGATATGCCGCTTGAAGAAAGTGGCATCGTCCACCCAGCCTTAAAGAATGCCGAAATCGCCTTGATACAGCTCGTTTCATTAACAAGTACTCCCGAGCGAATTGAACGTTTGACTAAAGCTAGTGAAGGTTTTATTTATGCAGTTACTGTTAACGGTATTACAGGTGCTCGTTCTAGTTTTGCAGGCTCGCTTGATGACCATTTTAAACGAATTCAAACTTATACAGACACACCTGTTCTAGCTGGGTTCGGAATTTCTGCACCAGAGCATGTTAAAAATTTCGGCTCGTTCTGCAGCGGCGTTATTGTTGGCAGTAAAATCGTCGATAGCTTAGCAAATGGTGATTGGGATATCATTGAGGAGCTCGTGAAGGCTTCAAAGGCTTCTGCTGTAAAGTAAGTTGAATAGTTGAATTGTTTCCGGAACATCGTTAAATTTCTTATCGATGTTCCCTTTTTATTGTGGAACCCCTTTAATAATGGAAATTTCAAAAAAGGAGCTCTAATACTTCTGGAGCTCCTTCACTGCTATTATGAAATTGACTTTCTCTCTAATTTTCTTCTTAATTTATTTAACATATCCACTGTCATTTTCTCTAAATCATATTGCGCCTTAAATCCCCATTGCTCTGCTGCTTCAGACGAATCAATGGAATTTGGCCAGCTATCCGCAATCGCTTGGCGCACTGGGTCTACATTGTAATTTATTTTAAATGATGGAATATGCTTTTTAATTTCAGCCGCGACTTGTGACGGCTCAAAACTCATTGCAGAAATATTAAAGGCATTACGGTGTTTTAATTTTGAACCGTCCGCCTCCATTAAATCAACAATCGCTTGCAGTGCATCTGGCATATACATCATATCCATATACGTACCTTCTGCAATATATGAAGTATAATGACCCTGTTCTATCGCTTTGTAATATATATCCACTGCATAATCAGTTGTACCCCCACCAGGAGGCGTTGCATACGAAATTAAACCCGGGAATCGAACACCGCGCGTATCTACCCCAAATCTTGTGAAATAATAATCACATAAAAGTTCCCCCGCTACTTTATTTACTCCATACATCGTTGTAGGTCTCTGCAACGTATCTTGAGGTGTATTGTCCTTGGGTGTAGATGGACCAAAGGCACCGATTGAACTTGGGGTAAAAAATTGCATCTTTAATTCTTTTGCAACCTCAAGTGCATTCATTAAGCCCCCCATATTTAAATTCCAGGCAAACAGTGGATTCTTCTCAGCTGTTGCAGAAAGCAAGGCAGCCATATGAATCATCGTATCTGCACCAAATTGATTGGCAAGCTCATACATGCGCTTCCCATCTGTTACATCGAGCACTTCAAATGGTCCATAGGAATATTCTTCTCTAATATCTGTAGCTAACACATTGTCTTCTCCATATATATCTCGTAATTTTCCGACTAATTCCGAACCAATTTGGCCTAACGCACCCGTTACAAGTATCCTTTTCATTTTGCTCCCTCCTCTGATGAAAAACAAATGTACATCTGAAAAGTACATTAAAACATTATCAAATCAACGTTTCAAGTGGATTTCATTATAACTCGTTCACCATAAAAAGACAATATAAAATTCACTTTGCCTGTTCCTCTTACTATCATATGCAATCTGTTTTTTGAGGTAAAAAGGGTTCCTTAACAAAATAAAACAGATGGAGAAAACGGAATCGTTTCTCTCACCTGTTTTGTTTTAGTCAGTTTATTCAATTAGTGACACACCAAAGATGGACTGAAAAGGAAACTTCCGACCATCTTCCAAATAAAGTGTTTCATTGTTTATATTTAATTTTGCGATTTTTCCGGTGGCTTTGAAAAGTCGTTTTTCCTCCCAAATGTTTAATTCTACTTCTAGTTTATTCGTAAAGGCCCTTTGCAATTGCTCGCTAAGTTCCTGTAATGTCCATTCATCCAACTGCGGCTTTGCAACATATTGATCTTTTTCATGCCATTCACGCAGCAGCTTCACGTGCTCTGGAAGCATCATCGTGTTCCATTTAATATTTCCACGGTCTCGAATCATATTCATCACCTCTTCTCCAAAAATGGAGTACCGTCTTTTCAATGGAGTTTACCTTTTCGCTCAAAGATGGTCTTAATCCATTTAAAAAGTAGTTTGGCTCATTTATATGGTAGAAGCTACTTTTTATGTCCCCCTACTAGCTGAGCTCGAGCAATTGCCGTCCCTGCCTCTGTATAGGAAACAGCGCGCAAAATAGCAGTAGAACCATGCTTTGAGCGCAAATAATCCATCGTCGCACCAAGCTTTCGCCTTTTCCATTTTTTACAATCGAATAAACTGAGTTGTATGGAGCGTTCTGATTCTAACTTTGAAAGACTGATTGTAATCTTTCTTACAGGGCGCTCTGCATAGTATTGGTCTAGTAATTGCTCGCACACTTTGTAAACTTTCATTGTGTCATTAGTCGGTTCATCGATTGTGTGAGTTCGTTGAAAACCACCTCCAAATGCGTCTTTACTGTAGCTGACACCAAGTGAAATCGTCCTTCCAACTTGATAGGCCTCTCTTGCTCTTCTTGCAACGTCTTCACACATTTCAAGTATCACCGTGAGAATCTCACTGCGATTTCGATAATCTCGCATAAGCATTTGACCTTTGCCAAAACTAATTTGTCCTTCTGCAAGCGGTGCTCCAAGCGGCGACAAATCGATTCCCCATGCATGATAATAAAGTTGATTACCCATAATACCAAAGTGATCTTCCAGCATACTTAGGTCGGCATGTGCTAAATCGCCAATTTTAAAAATCCCCATATTGTTTAACGTGCGCTCTGTTCGACGTCCAATTCCCCACATTTCAGAAAGTGTCGATACAGGCCAAAGTTTTTCCGGGATATCAGCATAGGTCCATTTTGCGAATTCAGTCTTTTTCGCCTCTAAATCAAGTGCGAGCTTTGCCATAAGCATGTTTGGCCCCATTCCTACTGCACTTGGAATTTGAAATTGACTATAAATGCTTTGTTGAATATATTTTGCCGTTTCTTCTGGCGGTCCCCAAAGCTTCTCAGTACCCGTTAAGTCTACAAAGCTTTCATCAACACTATAGACATGAATTGCTTCTTTTGGGACAAATTGATTGATCAAATTCGTAATTTCCATCGACATTTGAACGAAAAATTCCATTTTTGGTTCGTATAATTTAATGTCAGGATGTTTCGGAATCTCATAAAGTCTTGAGCCTGTTTTGATACCAAATCGTTTCTTCATTGGCGGTGATGCAGCAAGCACTACACTGCCCTTTTGCTTGAAGTTTCCAACAACTGCAATAGGCACCTTAAAAGGATTAAGGTTTTCAATCATAGCCATACAGCTCGCATAAAAACATCGCATATCAATGCACATAATCGATCGATTTGGCGCGTGGGTATATACTTCAAATAAATTTGCTGAATCTGCCTCACTGTATTTTAATGCATGCATCACTACACCTCCAATTTCACATTTAGTATATGCGAACGCTTGTTCCTTCATTCATTTTAACAATGAGACAATTGAGACGGCAAGTGGTAATAGTTGGGGGTTCTAATGAGTAATTGGAACATGCACCCCACTAATTTTTTATCTATCGCATAAAAATCTAGAAACAACTGAATAATGACACTGATAAATAATTTTCAAGAGACTTGAAGGAGTGTTGATATTGAGCAGATTTGACAATAAAGTAATCATTATCACCGGGGCAAGTGGAGGAATCGGGTCAGCTACAGCAAAAAAACTATATAGTGAAGGTGCTTCATTAGTTTTAGTTGATTTAAAACAAGAGGGGCTGGATAAGTTAATTGCAGAAAATCAATTTTCAAGAGAGCGCATCCTCTCATTGACAGGCGATGTTTCGAAAAAGGAAGACGTCAGAGCCTATGTTCAAGCGACAGTGGACCGATTCGGTAAAATTGACGGATTTTTCAATAATGCAGGTGTCGAAGGTCCTTCTAAACCTTTTGAAGAGTATACAAAAGAGGACTTTGATTTTGTATTTGGCATAAACGTATATGGCGTGCTTTATGGCATGCAAGAAGTTTATAAAGTAATGAAGAAACAGGGCTATGGCTCAGTCGTCAACACAAGCAGCTTAGCCGGTTTAATGGGTTCACCAGGTACGACTGTTTACAACACTTCGAAGCATGCCGTATTAGGGCTAACTAGATGTGCTGCCCTCGAAGCTGCTGAAATTGGCGTCCGTTTCAACTCTGTACACCCTGGCGTTATTGCAACGGGAATGATGACGCGTATTGAAGAGAATGTGGCACCAGGCAATGCAGAACAAATGCATGAAGCATATACAGCTTCCGTCCCAATGAAACGCTTCGGACAACCTGAAGAAGTAGCAAATGTTGCGGCATTCCTGCTATCTGATGAATCATCATACGTAACAGGCTCAATTTATACAGTTGATGGCGGTATGATTAATCAATAAAATTTGTTTAGGGATGCCCCAAAATATCGAAGGCATCCCTTTTCTAATTAAATAACTTCCGTAAAGAAACATGTTTTCATATGTTGGATAAAGGTGTCACCTAAATCGGTAAATGTGGCCACACCTTTTTGGTGAATCGCTGTTTTAAATCCTTCCGCATCAGCTCCTGCAACTGTTAGAAAATCACATATATCTGTACATACACCTACAACATGAACCTTTTCTACATTGAGAGCTCTTAATTTTTCTGCTAAATCCGTTTTAAAAAACGCATTGTAATTAGTTTTAGGCTGCATAATGACATTCGGATTTGATTCATTTTCTTTAAACCAAACCGCTAAATCACCGTAAAGCTGCTGTCCTTTAGTACCAATTACATTATGTACTGACCATAAATCAAAATGTGGATCATTTTCTTGATGAGCATCCATTGCAACGACTACAATCTGGTCACCATTTAAAAACTCGTTTGCTTTCTCAATAATATATGGCACAATTTCTTGTGCTGCTTTACCAGCCGTTAAACTTCCATCATCTGCAACAAAATCGTTGCTCATATCGACAATAATTAAAGCTTCTTTTGCCATAATTGAATATCCTCCTTCTAGTAATTCTATAGTATTTTAATTTCGACACACCTACTATAAATTCCTATATATTAAATACGATCCAAAGAGGTTGAGGATTTTAAATAGTACGAACATTCAAGTTGTCTAATTGCTTTTGATTGCTATATGCAATCGTTCTTAAAAATAGATAGTATTAATGAACATGTAAACATTCGGAAATATGGAAAAGACCCCCCAAAGCTGATAGCCCCAAGGAGTCTTATTTTTAGTCTATGTGAAATATTGAATTTGTTGCTGTAAGAAAAGTTAAAAATTTGTAAATTTAATATAGAGTTGAAGATTGGCGTAAGAAATACCGAAATCCCCGGCTTACAAAAACGTGACCATTCTCTATTAAGACTTATATAAGGTAATATTATTCCTCCACTACCCCAGCATAAAGTCCTGGACGACGGTCATCGTATACTGGAATTCGGCCGCGCACTTCTTCTACTTTTGAAAAGTCAACGTCGACAATTGCGAGTTCCTCATCTTCTCCACCTGTCCATAGCACTTCACCCCATGGTTCGATTACCATTGATTGGCCATTAAAGTTTTCGACTTTACGGGAGATGCGGTTTACTGCAATAACGAAGCATTGATTTTCAATAGCACGGGCTTGTAGCAATGTTTTCCAATGATCGATGCGAGGAGTTGGCCATTGTGCAGAAACGAATAACACATTTGCGCCAGCTAATGCATGTGCACGCAGCCACTCTGGGAAGCGAATGTCGTAGCAAATGACACCACCGGCCTCAATGTCTCCTAACGTAAAACGATTCATTTCGTTGCCAGCTTCTAAATATTTTTCTTCGTTCATTAAGCGGAATAAATGTACTTTACTATACTCGCTAACCAACTCGCCATCACGGTTATAAACATACATTGTGTTATAAAATTTGCCATCACGTTCTGTTGCAACTGAGCCGCCTACAATATGTAGCGAAAGCTCCTCTGCCAAGCCCTTTAAAAATGCCTTAGTTCGTGCCCCTTCTGAATCAGCTAGTTCTTCTAATTTCTCAAGTGCATAGCCAGTATTCCACATTTCAGGTAAGACAACAATTTCTGCTCCCTTGCCTGCCGCCTCTCGAATTAAATGCTCTGCACGCTCAAAATTCTCATCGACTTTCCCAAATCCTACATTCATTTGAATACACCCGATTTTCATTCAATAACCCCCTAGAATTAAAAATTCTATTATTCTTAACTATCAAACTACTAAGTAAACCATATCAAAAAACATTTGAACATGCCATATATAGCAATGTTTTCAACAACCCTCACTACTATGACAACTTTAATGAACGATCTTTAAAAAGGAAAAAATGAAACTTAGTAACGTTAGTAATCGTAAAAACGAACGAGGAGAGTGTTTAAAATGAGCATATCGAATGAAGTCAGCAATTTTGAAAAGAGATTTACAGACGATGTAATCGAAATAGCAGCAGTTACAGGTGCATCAGGTGTTGGCGCAGGGAGAGCAGCAGGAAATACATTATGGCAAGCATCCATCCCTTTAATTGGGTGGAAAAAGTTAAATAGCAATGATCCTGTCATCAAGGAAAATTTGCGTTTGCAATGGCTCGCTAATGATAAGGAATTTGAGGAATCAAGAGATTTATTGGACATGAACTCCATCGTAAGGTTACAAATTCGAAAGGGAGAAGGTTCTATGATGCTTGTTAAGGTTTTAGAAACTTCCTATCAAGACGATGATTTGGAAGTGGTACTTCAAGAATCTTTAAAACCTGTTTTTTACAATGATGAAATACTAGGTCAGTTTGAATTGATTAAAAGCGTTAATACTTTTGAAAAAAAGATAATATGGGCAAATGATGAAGGGCTGTTGTCTTTTGATTGGTTTGAAGACAATGATAAGATGAAATCAGCATTGAAAACCGCCTATGTACTTTTCGAGCAACAGGATGAATGGAGCCAGAGAGTAAAAGAATATGCTGCAGAAGAACTAACTGAGTTGGCAAATGATTGGCTACAGGATGATGAGGAAACAGAAATCCAAGAAATCACTAAGGAAATGTTTATGGGGTTAATGAAATTAAGCACGATATGCGTTTATCCAGAAGGTGATTTTGAAATCTTCTATTCTGATGGAGATATGTTCTGGGGACATTCCATCATTGTATGCGGAAATATAGATGGAAAATTTGATTCAGCAGAAATAGCCGGTTAAACAGGTTAAAGTATCTTTGTATCTATAATTAAGAAAGAAGTTAGTCTGATTTTGGATCCACGAATTTTTCATCCCCCTTAGAAGATTCATATTCGAAATGAATATCTACATCAATGAAATAAGAAACTTTATTTGTATCCATGTCTACAGCATAATCAATCATTTCAACTGGTTTCGTTCCAGTTGGTCTCCAACCATTACGAAGGGAGATTCTAATTTCTTTCTCTTGATCTAGTTCTTGTAGTGCTTGAATTAGGTTTTTTACTAACATGTACAACACTCCTTTTCAAATGGGGTAACTAATATTTCACCATAGTATCTTCCCCAATATTAAAATGGGAAGATACGTGGAATTTACAAAGTGCAAAGATTAGGTAGATACCCCATTTAAATACAATTAAATTATATTCCGTAAACAACTGGAATTTATTTCAAGAGTGGTTTATGACACAATAGAAATTAACTAGGAATAAATATGATCATTTCAAGCTCTGCTTGAGGTGAGTTCCCGTTAAATTCTAATTGATATGTCCCTATATCTGTTACTATTTCACTCGAATAAAAAGTACCACTATCATCAATCATATTTTCTGTCTCAATAATATCTATTGATTGATTAAAGAACCTAGATAAATCCTCCACAGTTACCATATTAGTAGGTGTAATATAATAAGCATAAATTAAACCTTGATGATCAGAATTACAAATAAAGAACGAGGAATAAAATGAACAAAGCCCACCTTCATAGTAGGTTTCCTGTTCTAACGGCTCCGTAATTTTCTCTTGTGCCGTGTAATACGAGTCGCCATATGTAATAAAATAATTATTAATAGTCGTACCTATTAATTTCGCTAATTCATCATCGATAATTAAGCCAATTCGTTTACCTTCATCATCTACTAATTCACCATTTTTAAAATTATATTTTAATGTATCACTTTCTCCTATAACATTAAATTTATTATTACCCAAACTTAAATTTAAAGTATCAGTAGATTGTAATTTGATATTGGCTAGTTCTTCAAAGGCTGCAGTTTCGTTATTGTAGTTTAGGATGACTACACTTGAACTCATCGTATTGGCATATGCTTCTACAGTTTCAAAGGCAAATGCCTCTTTTACCGAATCATCGTATGTGAATTTCACATTTTGTTCCAGCCGAATCGCTAAACTAGTATCGTATGTAAAACTTGAAGCCTTTTCCCAAACTTCATTTTGTAATTTGAAAATCAAAACTTCTGATTGTATTACATCACTATTAACACCTAATACGATCTCAGGAAGTTCATCACCCTCAAAATCTACTACCTCGTTAAATGCTATATCTTCACTTTTAATTTCTTGATATTCAGTAGTTTTCTTAAATTCTTCTAAATACTCCTCTGGCGTTTTCTTTTCTATTTGTTGCACTTCTTTTTGTGATTCTTGCGTATTTTTATTTGCTACTTCACCACTACCGTTTTTTGTGTTGGCATCCTCATTTGAACACCCAACCATTAGAATTATTAAAGTAAGTAAATATAAAAACTTCTTCATCTTTCAATCTCCATTCAAGCAGGTGCCCAAAACGCACCTTATTTACCATTTATTATATAATTATATCAAACTACTTTTAATAATTGTCTAAGGATTCTATTATTTTTCCATACCTCTATAATGCTTCTAAACACTAACAGGAAAAGAAACGATAGCTGCAACAGTTAAATCGAAAAAGATTTTTATAGTAATTACTATATTAATAAATTGATTTTCCACTTGAAATCCATGGTTTACGAAGCACTCAAACAATTATATTATTAAAGAAAGAATTTCCGGAATTTATTTTCCGAATATTTCGGTTATAACTATTTGATTTTTCATAGGTTTGGAATTTCCCGTATACCTATGCAAATAAATTTATTGAAAAAGAGGAACTGACATGGAATTTTCAAATAAACTTCAAAAGCTCCCAACGCAGTTTTTTGCTGCGCTTGTGCAAAAAGTAAATGCAGCGATTGCAGAAGGACGAGATGTCATTAATCTCGGCCAAGGGAACCCCGATAGACCAACGCCTGCTCATATTATAAAAGCTCTTCAGCAAGCGTCGGAAAACCCACAAACACATAAATATTCCCCGTTTCGTGGTATTCAGGAGTTAAAAGAAGCAGCAGCAAACTTTTATAAAAGAGAATATAATGTGGACATTGATCCAAATACGGAAGTGGCGATTCTAGGCGGTTCAAAAATTGGCTTAGTTGAGCTGCCAATGGCCATTTTAAATCCTGGTGATTATATGCTTTTGCCTGATCCGGGTTATCCTGATTACTTATCAGGTGTAGCGCTTGGCGATGTTCACTTTGATACGATGCCTCTACGTGAAGAAAATGAATTTTTGCCAGATTACAATGCATTATCAGATGAAGTTAAGCAACGAGCTAAATTAATGTATTTAAACTATCCAAACAACCCAACTGGTGGTACAGCGGATCTTGAATTCTTCAATAAAACAGTTGAATTTTCTAAGGAAAGTGAAATAGCAGTTGTACATGATTTCGCTTACGGTGCAATCGGGTTCGATGGGCAGCGTCCTGTAAGCTTCCTTCAAGCTGATGGAGCAAAAGAAGTCGGTGTGGAACTTTATACGTTATCTAAAACGTACAATATGGCGGGATGGCGTGTTGGCTTCGCAGTTGGAAATGCAGATATTATTGAGGCTATCAACTTGATTCAAGACCATCTGTTTTGCAGCATCTTCCCTGGAATCCAATATGCCGCAATAGCAGCACTTGATGGAGAACAAGATTGTGTAGACGAACAATGCGTAATTTATGAAAATCGACGAAATGCACTCATAAGAGAAGCAAAACGAATTGGCTGGGATGTAAAAGCTCCAAAAGGTTCATTCTTTGCATGGCTCCCCGTCCCTGATGGATATACAAGCGAACAATTTGCTGATTTATTATTAGACAAAGCAGATGTTGCGGTTGCAGCAGGAAACGGCTTTGGGGAGTACGGTGAAGGTTATATTCGAGTTGGCCTATTGGTAAGTGAGGATCGTTTGACAGAAGCAATTAGCAGAATTGAAAAGTTAAATATTTTTAAAGTGAAAAACGTTTTAATATCAAATTAACTCGAATCTTTCATTGAAAATGGACGTCCCCAAAAATTAATGGGCGTCCATTTTTACTTTATTCTTCAAAATTCAGTTTTTCCTTTGCTGTATAAAAAAGCTAACAATTAATAATAAAATCCACAAACGAGACTCCATGTATTGGTTTGGTTTGGATATTCTTTTACAGCAACCCATATAAAAAATGCGGACAAAGGAAAATGGTAAATGGCATACGGTAACGTCTTCTGTCTCTACTTTATTATCTTCACTTACTTCATCACTTCAGTATTCTTAAATATCGCCATGAAGATACTCTACAGCCCTACAAATTGCCTCTAAAGTAGAACATCAGAAGTTTATTAGTTATCTAAATAAAAAAGACCCTTTTAGAAAGTCCTTCATTAAAGGGATGTCCTTATATTAACCTATCAAGTATTTATCAGAAAATGTTTTTAGAAAAAACTTACAAATAAGTTACGCAATATTCAGAATCCTTATTGTTTTATTGTGCATTAAAGATTATTATAATTTTATAAATTTTAAGGAGGATCACAAATGTTCGATTTTCATTTAATTGATTATTCGCTCTTACCTGCATTTATTCTAGCTGCATTTATTATATGTGTGGCACCTGGACCAGATATGGCGTTTGTAATAAGTCGAAGTATTTCTCAAGGAAGAAAGCATGGAATTGCAACAGCCATTGGCATCCAGATAGGGACAATCATTCATATTTTATTAGCTGTATTAGGTTTATCTGCAATCCTAATGACATCTGTGTGGGCCTTTCTTATATTAAAATATATAGGTGCAGCATATTTAATATATTTAGGAATACAAACACTCAAAAATAGAAATAGTTTTAGCATTTCAACAGATAAGAAGAAAGTTAGCATTCGTAAAGCGTTTTGGGAAGGTGCACTTACAGATATATTCAATCCAAAAGTAGCTTTATTCTTCTTAACATTTATTCCTCAATTTATTGACCCTAGTTTATCGAATACAGCGATTCAATTTATAATTTTAGGTTTAATTTTAGGTATATTAGGTTTAATTGTTGATATTACAGTAGCTTTAATAGCAAGTTTATTTGGTAATTTCCTAGCAAAAAGTAAAATAGCACTTTGGTGGCAACAGACTATAAGTGGAGTAACATTGCTCGGTCTTGGTGCCTGGTTGGCGTTGGAAGGAAAAGCAAAAAATTAAACCAAAGTATTGTTCTCCATAGTAAAGGCCTCGAATAGAGCACTTTTTAAGTGTTCATTATTCGGGGTTTAGTTTTTATCCTGATCGAAATACTCTCTTTCTTAGAAATATTTATGATCAATCAGCTTAATGTACTATAGCATTTATTTAATTCGTGCTTCAGTTTTTAAACATTTCATAATCCAAGATACCGTTTCTTCAGGAGACATTGTTTAGGAATCAATCCACAATCCGATTTTAGGATTTTCATTGATTAGTACTTCATAAAGAGGTTCAACTTGCCAAGTAGTATACCCTGTCTTATTTCGTTTTTGCTCTCTATTAATTATTGATTCAACACTCGGATTTAACGTAATAAAGTAAACTGGCTTAGATTCGAATTCATTTAGAAAAGAAATTACTTCTTTTCCTAAATACGTATCTTGTATAACTACAGAAAACCCTGCATTGTAATACATTTCAGCCACCTTTGCAGCCATCTTATAACGTAGTTTCAATTGCTCGACGGCACTTTGAGAATAATCTGGAGTCATATCAATATTCCCTTTTACGATCATTTTTCGGAAAATATCTCCACGCACGTGAACACCTTTTTCAAATTGCTCTGCTAACATTTGTGCAATTGTAGATTTACCGGAGGCCATTATCCCCGTTATAATATAAATTCCTCTTTCAAAAGTCATAGTTTATTTCCTCCTGGAATATCATTGGCTATCCTTATTCCGAAATGGAATTGTCGAATAAATATCAAATAAATCACTGATAGTTTATTTAATAACTTCATCGCTACCTGTTCCATTTATTGCTGTATCGAGCCTTGCATACATTATTAGCAAAAGACTTTTGGCTTCTAATTCTTCTAGCTGTTGTATTCTTTCCTTTACTTTATCAATCTCTAACAATATATTTTCCTCCTTAATTTTTAGGATTCAATTAAGTCCAGCCTGATCTCTCTTCCTCTGATAATTCATTACAACCAACTAGCATAAAAAAGGGATAGAACTCCCAATAATATTTCTCTCCCCTAGCAGCTAAGTTCCCACCCATATTAGCATAAATATCTACTTCACTTTAAATTATTTTCCATAATAAAAGTACCTAAGTTCGAAGGTGAAATTTATTACTAGCACGAGGCATCTTGTATTACCTGTAACTTTCAAGTCGTGGATATCTTCCTCAAAGTCATATAAAAAACCAAATAAAAAGCTTAAGGTATTCGCTATTAACAAACACCTTAAGCTCTTTTTACTAAAGTTATTAAATTAACGATTTGTCATCCATTCCGGTTTACCGAAACCTTGGAATTCAGCGTCAATTACTTCTTCAAATTTAGCTGATTCTACGATTTCAATAATGTCTTTTGCAAGTTGGCTATCTTTATTTTTAGCTTTTACTGCTACAACATTGCGGTATTTGTCTGGCATGTTTTCTAAGAACATTGCATCCATTAGATCTAAGCCAGCTGCTAAAGCGAAGTTACCTGGCACTGCTGCGATGTCAACGCTTTGGATTTGGCGTGGTAGTGAAGCAGCTTCAACTGGCTGGAACACTAAGTTTTTATCGTTTTTCACAACATCTTTTTCTGATGCAGTTAAAGTATCAACGTTAGGGTCGATTTCAATTAAACCTTGTTCTTGTAAAGATGAAAGCGCACGTGCTGCATTTGATGGGTCGTTTGGAAGTGCAACTGTTGCACCGTCAGCAATTTCTTCTACAGAAGTAAATTTATCTGAGAAAAAGCCCATTGGAGCAGTTGGTACGATAATTAACGGCTCTAAATCCATATTGTTTTGCTGTTCGAAAGTTTCTAAATAAATTGTATGTTGGAACAAGTTTGCATCAATGTCGCCATTGTTTAATGCAATGTTGGGTTGAATGTAGTCACCAAATTCTTTAAGTTCTACTGTATACCCTTTTTCCTCTAATTGAGGGATGATTGCTTTCTTTAACATATCACTATATGGGCCTGCAGTAGCTCCTAAAATAATCTCTTTGTCTTCAGTAGTGTCAGCTGTGCTGTTGCTGCCATTAGTTGTTGTAGCAGCTTCATCCTTACCGCCACATGCCGCTAAAACTACAGCTAATGCAAGTGTAAGGAATACTAGTAAATACTTCTTCATTTTTTATTCTCCTTTTATCTTTTATCGATTGATTTTGCAACTAGTTCTCCAGTTAATTGAATTAGTTGTACTAAAATAACTAAGATAGCTACTGTTGCGATCATAATTGTATCGTCATAACGATAATAGCCGAATCGTATCGCTAAATCCCCGATACCTCCGCCGCCTACTACCCCTGCCATCGCAGAGTAAGCAACCAAACTAATAATCGTTAATGTGACCCCTCGAATAATACTTGATCTTGCTTCTGGAATTAGGACATCCTTTATAATCATCCATGGTGTAGCGCCAACAGCAATTGTAGCTTCAACAACACCTTTATCAATTTCTCTCATCGATGATTCTACGAGTCTTGCAAAATATGGGATAGCTGCCACAGAAAGAGAAACACTTGCTGCAACTGGTCCAATCGTTGAACCAATGAGTAAATTCGTTAGCGGGAATAATGCAACTAACAAAATAATGTAAGGGATGGAACGTACTAAGTTCACCGCAAATCCAAATACATTTTTAATAAATCGATTTTCCCAAAACATTCCTTTATCTGATACGAATAATAAAATACCTAGCGGCAACCCAATAACTAGTGAGATTGAAACCGAAATCGCAATCATAATGATTGTTTCTTTGAAGGCTTTCCAAATATCTGGCAGCATACTTATAAAATACGGAAAATCGAACACCTAGACCACCTCCACTATTGCGCCACGTTGTTCCATATAATGCTTGGCCTCATTTACTGCGGCAATTTCACCTTGTAATTCCATGATGAAAATCCCAAGTGGACGTTCTTGTATGTATTCAATCGTGCCATGTAGAAAGTTTCCTTTTACATTAAAGCGTTGCATTGTATCAGAAATAACACCTTCGCCTGCCACTTCGCCTTTAAATAAAATTTTAATAATTTGTCCTTTTACATCCTTTAAAATTTCATTTGGAATATCAAAAGATACGACACTTTTAATAAACTCTTGTGTTAGAGGCTCTTTCGGCTCAGCGAATATATCATAAACTTCGCCCGTTTCAACTACACGGCCATCTTGCATAATCGCCATTCGATTACAAATTTCTTTTACAACATCCATTTCATGTGTAATTAGAACAATTGTAATTCCTAGCTTTTCATTAATTTCTTTCAATAATCTCAAGATGGAAAGTGTTGTTTTTGGATCGAGTGCTGATGTTGCTTCGTCACAAAGTAGAATAGAAGGATTGTTTGCTAGTGCTCTTGCAATCCCAACACGTTGTTTTTGCCCGCCACTGAGCTGTCCAGGATAAACATCCCGCTTATCGGTTAGACCTACCATTTCAAGCAGTTCATTAACACGTTGTTCAATTCTGTTTTTTGGTGTTTTTGCAGCCCGTAATGCAAAGGCAATATTTTCACCAACTGTCTTTTGGCTAATAAGATAAAAATGCTGGAATATCATCCCGATTTTTAAACGAGCGATACGCAATTCACTACTAGAAAGTTGTGTTAAATCTACACCATCAACAAGAACTTTCCCACTTGTCGGCCTTTCTAGTAAATTTACACAACGAAGTAATGAACTTTTCCCTGCACCAGAGTAGCCAACGATTCCAAAAATGTCGCCTTTGTTAATCGTTAGAGAGACGTTATCTACACCGACTATTTGTTTCTTTTTAGATTCATAGATTTTCGTAATATTTTGAAACTCTAGCATGTACTTCTCCTCACTGGTCAGTATTAGTTAATACCAACTAAACATCTATATTTTATCAAAATACATTGAAATCTCTGTTATGTCAATAAATACAGAGAAATTGTTTGACTAATAAAATAATAAACTATTTTTATAATTTTAACTCAAAATAAAAAAATTGCTACCCATATAGTAAAAAAGCAGCAAAGTGGTTATTCTAAAAGGAATTTTGAATTTCTTTTCTTGCGATGAAGTTGCGTAGTACTGCAGGAGTAAAAAAAAAAGGAGGCTGGGCCGTCCAGTAACTTTTATTTTTTGGACGCCCCTGCTTTAGATATCATTAATCCCCATATTATTTAAGTAGAAAACAAATTACTTTCTTATATAAATAATCCCTCTGTCCGTTTATCAAATTCTTCTGAATTGACTGCTTGATCTATTATTTCGCGTACCTTTCTCTCTTCCTGAGCATACAAATTGGCATTGATTGTCGCATCATAAATAGCAGATTTATATTCTGCAACAATCTTTTGTATATTGCTCTCTTCAACCTTTGTTGGATGGCAATGCTGAGCAATGTCAAAGATTTCATCTCCAGCTCGACTTTCATCCGGGAAGTAAACATGTGGTTCAGTGCTGTCAAAAATACAAAACTTTAGCTCTGGTAAAATAACCATATCTACTGAATTTGAATCAAGACCACACCATACCATTTGCACATCATATCCTCTTGAAGCAGCTTCGTCGGCAAGTTTTTTCATCATAGATGACTTTCCAGTGCCTGGGTAACCTTTTATAAACAGCCTTCTTTCAAGATTTTCTGTGATGCTTTTAACCGTATCCCGCGCCCCTTTTGGAGTTAATGTTCCAAGCAGACGGTGTGTTCTTTTTGCAATTTTAGCTAGTTTTGCGTCCCCAAAAAGATCGCTCTTTAGTTCATCAAATTGTTCATCTAGTCCTTGCCAGTTCATATATCTTCTTGTTTCAACTTCCCAATCATCATGAATTTTAATCGCATTAGCTAAAGCAGAAAAGCAATTTTGATAGTATTCTGCTTTTGTTTCATATAATTGTTCAAGTTGCTCACCATGTAAAGTAAGCTTTTGCTCATCTAGACAATCATATAATGAAATGACTTTATCTCTTTTTCCTAATACGATAGGTTCAACAGATGGATTGGTAGCTTGGAGGTAAAGAATGTTGTAAGGATTTTTTACGAATATAGCTTCGAGGGTATTTTCAAAAAGCGGGTCAAGGAAGTATTCAACGTCTACTCCTTTATTGCTGTAGTGATTTGCAAGTTTTCCAAGCAGATCAGATATTTTAAAACTATGTGCTCCTTTTAAAAGATATACTGTGTTTGCTTCCGTGCTCATTAATTCTTTATATAAATGTTTCATGCCTTGCCCAGTCATTGCTTGCCCGAAAAAGTATGTTATTGTCCCAGTCAAAATTTCATCCTTCCATAGATTCGTTAACTTATTTTTATGTCAACAGCCTAAAAAAGGTACCTAGTTTTAGTTCACTAGGTACCTCATCTTTAGATTACTCCTAATTCACGACCTACTTTTTCATAGATTGCAAGAGCGTTATCGAGCATTTCTTTTGTGTGGGCTGCTGTTGGCATATTGCGCACACGCCCTGTTCCTTTTGGTACTGTAGGGAAGACGATCGCTTTTGCGTAAACCCCTTCTTCTACAAGGCGTTTAGAAAACTGTTGCGTTAGCTTTTCATCCCCAATTATACATGGAGTGATTGGCGTTTCTGACGCACCAATGTTAAATCCTAACTTTTTCAAACCTGCTTTTAAGTAGTCGCCATTTTCCCAAAGTTTGTCGTGCAATTCGGTTGAGTCCATAATCAATTGTACTGCACGTGTAATGGCAGCAACATCTCCCGGAGTTACAGCTGTTGAGAATAAAAATGGACGAGAGCGAACTTTTAACCAATCGATTAAATTTTTCTTCCCTGCCACATAACCACCTACTACCCCAATCGCTTTCGATAGGGTACCGATTTGGAAGTCGATTTCTTTTTCTAGTCCAAAATGTTTTACAGTTCCTTTTCCTTTACCTGTTACACCTGAACCATGAGCATCATCTACATAAGTGATTAAGTCAAACTCTTTTGCAATTCCCACAATTTCAGGAAGCTTTGCAATATCGCCATCCATCGAGAAAACTCCGTCTGTAATAACCATAATTTTATTGTATAAGCCTGACTCTTTTGCTTCTTTTGCTTTTGCACGTAAATCTTCCATATCAGAATGATTGTATGCAATAATTTTAGCCTTTGATAAACGACAGCCGTCAATAATAGAAGCATGGTTTAATTGATCTGACAGAATCGCATCATTTTTATCCATGACTGCAGAGATGGCAGCCATATTACAGTTAAAGCCAGATTGATAAGAAATCGCCGCTTCTGTACCTTTAAATTCTGCAAGCTTTTCCTCTAATTTCACATGAAGGTCTAGTGTTCCATTAATTGTACGGACTGCCCCTGAACCAACACCATACTTATCAATTGCTTCCTTGGCAACTTGCTTTAGTTCCCCATTGGTTGCCAATCCTAAATAGTTGTTTGAAGATAGGTTAATTAGTTGCTTTCCGTTCACTTGAATAATCGGACCATTAGCGCCTTCTACAGCATCGATTTCATTGTATAAACCTTGATCTCGCAGAATCTGTAAGTTTTCATTTAAAAATGTATCTAAAATTTTAGCCATACCTTCAACATCTCCCATTCAAAAAATTCTATGTTCATTTTAGCATAACAACTATCAAAGAATCCCCTCTATTTCATACACTCACTATGTGAAAACAATAATTGGCAAAATTATTTTATTTAGTTTGTACTTTTATAGCTTAAAGGAAAATTTAAAACACTCGCAAAAGCTATGATTCTTTTGCGAGTGTTTTAGATTGATGTTTGGAAACAAGTTTTTCGGCCTCTGGTTCTGAAATTTGCTTCTCCAGCAGCTTTCTAAAAAATGACAAGGCCGGTTGAATGATGGAACCTGTAGATAACACGATAATAATCGTTCCAATTCCAACAGGTCCTCCAAGCAGCCATCCTAAAACTACTGCCGATAACTCCATTATGAAACGTGCTCTACGGATTGAACCACCAAATTTCTCCACAATTAAAATCATAAGTGTATCACGCGGCCCTGCGCCTAAATTAGGCGAAATATACATAGCACATCCTAAACACATAACGACTAGACCAAAAATAAAATATAGGACTTCAAAAATAAAAATATCCGTATTAGGTAGCAGCCAGCTAAAACCATCAATGAATACACCACAAAGAATCATATTCAACCATGTTGCTACTTTCGGCCATTGTTTTAAATAGATAGATGCGCCTGTAACAATAACTAAACCGGTAATAATCGACCATGAACCGATTGAAAAGCCGATTTGCTTAAATAAACCGATATGCAGCACATCCCACGGGCTCACTCCTAACACTTTCCCCTTAATTATCATCGAAATGCCAAGTGACATAATAGCAATTCCCCCAAAAAAGAATAGCCATTTCCACTTTAACTCTCTTCGCATTATAAAGCCTTCTTTCTCTTTATAGAAAAGCGTAAGCTCCCTTTAACTGCTGGATGTGGGTAGCCCTAATTCGATAAGCCTACCCACTCTCAATCAAGGGCAGACAGCGACCTAAAGGAATCGGATAGCTTACGCTAGACATTCTTTTAAACTTTCTTTAGAAGTTGACACCCACAACTATATTGTTAAACTTGCAAACTTCCCTTGGGTTACTTTAATTAAATCACTGGGATTTAATTGAATTTGCATCCCAATCTTACCCGCACTTACTAGAATATACTCAAGATTTTTAGCTGATTCGTCAATAAAGGTTGGAAACAGCTTCTTCATTCCTACTGGCGAACATCCACCACGGATATACCCTGTAGTAGCCAATAAATCTTTTACATGGAGCATTTCAATTTTCTTTTCACCAGCTGCTTTTGCACATGCCTTCAAATTTAATTCCTCTGCTACAGGAATAACAAAAACAAAAAATTTACCTGCACCTGCTGTTGTCACTAGTGTTTTAAATACATGAGAAGCCGGATGCCCCACCTTTTGTGCAACTGTCACCCCATCAAGTCGATTGTCCTCAATTGTATACTCCATTAAGTTGTAGGCGATTTTTTTTTGATCTAATAAACGAACCGCATTTGTCTTTGCCAGTTTTTGTTTTGCCATCTATAACACTACTCCTATATATAGAAAAATTCCATACCTAAATCATATCAAATTTGTAAAGATTTCATTGATATTTTGTTTTATTATAAAAAAACAAAAATGCCCATTTTAGCTTTCGAAGCTTGAAATAGACATTTTTTAATCATTATAGAACTTTTTGTAAATGTCGAACCAATTGATCATAATGCCCTACAACATGTTGAACAATTAAGTGATCAATTAAGAAGGACAATGGCTTACCGTCAAAGTTTGGATTATAACTTGGAGCAGTTTTTGTCAGATCCTCTTCTTTTACCTTTCCGAATGTTTTTTCTACTCTTGGAACAACTGTCATTATGTTTGCCAAGTCTTTAAGTATTCTTTATTGTTTTATGCAGTTAAAAAATATTGTGGTTGATCAATGTTATATCCGTTCTGTGCTAGTTGCATATGATAAGTGTATGTTGAAACAGCCTTGTTGTAAGTTCTTTCAAATATTATATTTTCTAACTGCTTTCCTCCCACTTGCTCAAAATTTCGATTGAAGCTTTGCATAAAACGTTCAGGGATTACGAATTCGAATTGCTCGTCTGAAAATGATTCAAAGCCATCATCTCCACTACTGGCAATCTCATTTTTGACAGGTGATAAATAATTTTCAATTGTATCTTCTTGGACACTTTCCAAATCTTTATTTAAAGTAACATTATCATTTTCGAAGAGTTCTTTTTCGGTTTTACCGGTAATTAGATTCTCAAGAATTTCTAGCATTGTGCTAGTATTCTTTTGAGTGTAACTGGCATTCTTTTTATAGGCATCATTCATTTCTTTGCGCTGCATTAAACGTTTGCGCTCATCCATATTAATGTTGCCTTCATTTAAAAGACTCGCAATTCTCATCCGCATCACCTTTTTTTAACATAAATTTTCATATATTTTACATAATATAGTAATTTTCTTAAACTAAATTTACAAATATTTTGATTTAAATAACGAAAAAAGCAACACATTATTTATACGGAAAATTAAAAAGCTGTGCAAAGAAATAATCTTCGCACAGCCTTTAATTAAATTGCTCCAAACGGATGATTTTCTTCTAATATTGTCTCAGCAATATTTACTGCATGATCACCGATACGCTCTAAGTTACTTATAATATCAGCGTAAATAATGCCTGCTGAGCCTGAACATTCTCCATTATTTAAGCGATAAATATGGCGTTTGCGCAATACACGTTCCAATTCATCAATTCGATCTTCCTTGCTAATAACTTCTCTTGCAAATTCTTTGCTTTGTTTATCTAAAGCAAGGACTGATAGGCTTACTGTATCTAAAACGAATTCGTACATTTCCTTTAGCTCTTCATAAGCTTCTTCGCTGAATTTAACACGATTCATTTCTTTAGATTGAATTAATTCGACAAGGTTTTCGAAATGATCCCCTACCCGCTCAATATCACGAATATTTTGGAATAGCGAGTGATGCAATTTAGAATCTGTTTCAGAAAGTGATTCTTTTGATAGCTCTACTAAATAATCTGTCGTTACTCGATCTAAATTATTAATCGCATCCTCTAATTGTACTGTCATTGTTACATGTTTCTTGTCACCAGTAAATAAGAAATCCATCGATTCTTGAAGACCTTTTACTGCAAATTCACCCATTCTTACTACTTCCTGTTTTGCTTGTCCCAATGCAATTGATGGGGATTGCTCAATTAGCGATAAGTCTAAGTGCTTCGGTGCATACTCAATCGATTCGTCCTCACCAGGGACAATTTTAGTCACAATATATGCTAAAACACCTACGAACGGTAGCTGAATGATTGTATTAACTACATTAAACGTACCATGAGCAAAAGCAATTTGCATTTTCTCTTCAAGATTTAGTGCACCAGAAATCCACTCAACATAATTAGTGAATAATGGTAGTATTAATAAGAATATAATTGATCCAATGATGTTAAATAATACGTGTGAAGCCGCTGCACGACGAGCTGTAATAGAAGCACCTAAAGAAGCTAGTACAGCTGTAATCGTTGTTCCTATATTGTCACCAAATAGAACTGGTAGAGCTCCACCTAAAGGAATTAGCCCTTCCGAATATAGTCCTTGTAAAATACCTACTGTTGCAGAGGATGATTGTACAACTACTGTAAACAATGTTCCTGCAATAACCCCTAAGATAGGATGGTCACTAAAGTTAACTGTTAAATCAATAAATGCATCCCAGTCTCGCAGGGGCTTCATGCCATCCCCCATCATTTCTAACCCGATAAATAAACCTGCAAAACCGAATAAAATTTGTCCGATATTCTGAATTGTATTCTTTTTAAAGAAGAATAAAAGGACAGCACCAAGTGCCATAATTGGGTATGAATAAGCCCCGACATCAAAACCGATAATAAATGCCGTAACCGTCGTACCAATATTGGCACCCATAATAACGCCAATTGCCTGACGCAATGTCATAAATCCTGCACTAACAAGTCCAACAGTAATAACCGTTGTCCCTGAACTAGACTGAATTAATACGGTAACAACAATCCCGACTAAAACGCCCATTAAAGGATTTGTTGTAAATCTATCTAATATTTCTCGAAGCCGATCTCCTGCTGCTTTTTGCAGACCGTCTCCCATAAACTTAATTGCAAATAAAAATAAACCTAAACCGCCCAGGAACTGGAAAATCATCGTCTGCCAATCCATTTTTTTATATTTTCACCCTTTCGATTGTTTCGACACCTATTATTTATAATTTACGCAGCAATGTAAATGTTTTTACAAATTTGAAATATAACATTTACAATCCCTTTACAATTGGTTAATAAAATGTTCATAATTTTGATGTTTACATAATAATTCACCTTTATAATAGAAGGTTATGGAAATTTTTCATTTATATTTTCTTTTAAAAAGTATTCCCGAATCAGCTTAAATAACTCAAATTGAATTTTTAAAACCTTTTTTCTATATGAATAATTTCCTCCCTAACTGAAACTGCAAGGAGCATATGCTATAATCGTATGGAAATTAGAAAGGATGTTTATCATGGCAAAAAGCTTAGTGCTAGCTGAAAAACCATCTGTAGCGCGTGATATCGCTAGAGTATTAAAATGCAGTAAAAAAGGCAACGGTTATCTTGAAGGTGATCAATATATTGTTACTTGGGCTTTGGGGCATTTAGTTACATTAGCCGATCCCGAAAGCTACGATGTGAAATATAAAACGTGGAATTTAGAGGATTTGCCGATGCTGCCAGACCGTTTAAAATTAACGGTTATTAAGCAATCCGGCAAACAATTTAATGCAGTAAAATCACAATTATTACGCAACGACGTATCGGATATTATTATTGCAACGGATGCTGGTCGTGAGGGTGAATTAGTTGCCCGTTGGATCATTGAAAAAGCAAAAGTAAAGAAACCGATTAAACGTTTATGGATTTCATCTGTTACCGACAAAGCGATTAAAGATGGCTTCAAAAATTTAAAACCAGGGAAAGCATATGAAAACTTATATGCTTCCGCTGTTGCTCGATCAGAAGCAGATTGGTATATCGGTTTAAATGCAACCCGCGCACTCACTACCCGTTTTAATGCGCAACTGAACTGTGGCCGCGTGCAAACTCCTACTGTCGCAATTATTGCCCAGCGTGAAGAGGAAATTAAAAACTTTAAGCCGCAAACCTATTATGGAATTGAAGCTCAAACAACAGACGATTTAAAACTAACGTGGCAAGATAAAAACGGAAATATCCGTAGCTTTGATAAAGAAAAAATAGATGGGCTGGTTAAAAAGCTTGGCCGTCAAAATGCAGTTGTGTCAGACATTGAAAGCAAATCGAAAAAATCATTTGCACCTGGTCTTTATGATTTAACAGAGCTTCAACGTGATGCCAACAAAATTTTTGGATATTCAGCAAAAGAAACATTAAATATTATGCAGAAATTGTATGAGCAGCATAAGGTGTTGACATACCCCCGAACTGATTCACGCTATTTATCAAGTGACATAGTGGCGACACTTCCTGAAAGATTAAAAGCATGTGGTGTTGGAGAATATCGTCAACTGACAAATAAGGTGCTTTCTAAACCTATAAAATCAAATAAATCCTTTGTCGATGACAGTAAAGTAAGTGACCACCATGCAATCATTCCGACTGAAGGATACGTTAACTTCTCTGCATTTAATGATAAAGAGCGAAAAATTTATGATTTAGTCGTAAAGCGTTTCTTGGCAGTATTATTCCCTGCATTTGAATATGAACAGCTGACTCTTCGTGCAAAAATTGGGGATGAAAGTTTTATTGCTCATGGAAAAACGATTCTTTCGAGTGGTTGGAAAGAGGTATATGAGAATCGTTTCGATGATGAAGAAAATACCGATGATGTAAAAGAACAAATTTTGCCTCGCATTGAAAAAGGTCAAACCTTAAATGTGAAATTGATTGCCCAGACTTCTGGCCAGACAAAGCCACCAGCGCGTTTTACCGAGGCAACCTTACTTTCAGCAATGGAAAACCCAGTGAAATATATGGGTACTCAAAATAAACAATTAGCTGAAACATTGAAGTCAACTGGTGGTCTCGGAACAGTTGCGACACGTGCTGATATTATTGATAAATTATTTAATTCATTTTTAATTGAAAAACGCGGCGGCAAAGAAATTTACATTACTTCTAAAGGTCGTCAATTACTTGATTTAGTTCCGGAAGAATTAAAATCCCCTGCCCTTACCGCAGAATGGGAAATGAAACTTGAGCAAATTGCAAATGGAAAATTGAAAAAAGAAGTATTTATTTCTGAAATGAAAAATTATACAAAAGAAATCGTTTCGGAAATAAAGGCATGCGATAAAAAATATAAACATGATAACATTTCCACAAAATCTTGCCCTGACTGTGGAAAACCGATGCTTGAAGTAAACGGTAAAAAAGGCAAAATGCTTGTTTGCCAGGATCGAGAGTGTGGACATCGCAAAAATGTATCCCGCGTTACAAACGCTCGTTGTCCACAATGTCATAAAAAGCTGGAGTTGCGTGGTGAAGGCGAAGGACAAATTTTTGTGTGTAAATGTGGATATCGCGAAAAGTTATCCACTTTCCAACAACGCCGCAACAAAGAATCGAAAGGAAAAGTAGATAAACGCACTGTACAAAAGTATTTAAAACAGCAAAATCAAGAAGAGCCTGTGAATAACGCATTAGCAGAAGCATTAAAAGGTCTGAAATTAGATTAAGCTAAATTATTTTTCTGTATAGAAAATTTGTACCTGTCGCTTCGCTTTCGGTACAGAAAAGTGGCCCTCTCATCCTTTTATGAGAGGGCCACTTTTTGCTTGCTATTTTCTTATAAATCCTTTATCTATAAAATTCGGGATTTCCTTAAAAGGTATCGGCTTACTGAAAAGATAACCTTGAATATTATAACAGCCAAGTTTTTCTAGATATAATAACTGATATTCTTCCTCTACTCCTTCAGCAATTATCCCTTTATCTAAACTATTTGCCATTGAAATAATAGTATGTACAATCGCTTCCTGACCTGAAGCATTTATATTTTGTATAAATGATCGGTCAATTTTGAGTGTATTAATAGGAAGCAACCCTAAATAATTTAGTGATGAATAGCCTGTACCAAAGTCATCAAGAAAGACTTCAATCCCCAGTTCCTTCAATTGATGAAGCTTTGCAATAGTTCTCTCTATATTCTTCATCATAATACTTTCAGTTAATTCTATTTTGAGTAATTTTGGGTCAAAGTTAGTCTCATTTAATATTTTTATAAGTTTACTAAGAAACAGTTCATCTTCAAATTGCTTTGTTGATACATTCACTGATAAATAAGCCGAAACATCACAGTTCCTATATAATTCATTAAACTCTATACAAGCCTTATGAAAAACCCACTCACCTAATGGGATGATAAGCCCCGATTCCTCTGCTATTGGAATAAACTCAGATGGGGAAATCATTCCTAATGTTGGATCATTCCATCTTAAAAGAGCTTCAAACCCTACAATACTTTTATCTCTAATATCTATAATAGGTTGATAGTGTAATGTCATGGAATCTTTGTATAAAGCTTGACGCAAAGCTTGTAATACATCTAATTTCCTACATAATTCTTCTGAAAAGTCAGCTTTATAGAATTTATATGTGTTTTTACTATCTCTTTTAGCTGCATTTAGCGCTTGATCTGCGTAAATAATGAGCCGTTCCGTCACAGTGGTATGATCTGGAAAAATGCTAATTCCAATACTCGCTGTAAGGACATAACACCTTTCTCCTAAATAGATTGGATTTAGTATCGCATCAATAAGCTTTCGAGCTTCTGTTTCAACTTCTTTAATATCGTCTATATTTTGCAATAAGATAATAAACTCATCTCCACCTAGCCTTGAAACAATATCTCCCTTTTTTAAAATATCTTTTAAACGTTTTGCCACAATCGTCAATACTTTGTCTCCTACAGTATGGCCAAGTGTGTCGTTTATCCACTTGAATTCGTCAAGATCAAAGAAAAGAATAGCAATTTTTTTGTTTTCCTTCTTTGCATTTAAAATTGCTTTATCTAAAAGCTGTTCAAATAGTCTGCGATTTGGTAAATCGGTTAGTTCATCATGAAACGCCATAAATTCTAATTTTTCTTCTGCCAATCGTCGTTGATGAATGTCTACAACAACCCCATTAAGTTTAACTAAATCTCCTGATTCATTAAATATTGGTGTTGTATAATTAGATACCCATTTTATATTTTGATTAGCATCAATAATTCGATATTCCAACTTTAATGTCTGCCTGTCAGCTGCTAATTTAGGCTGCATGTTTTCAACGTAAGCAACATCATCAGGATGGATAACCTCTTTCCATAAATTAGGATTTTCCGTAAACTCTTCTTGAGAATATCCATAAATTTTCTTACAAGCAGAAGAAATTTGATAAACCACTTCATGTTCAAAATCTGTTGACCACACACATACGTCGATATTATTAAAAATACTTTCTAAGTCTATTTTTGTCCTTTCAAGCTCACCTTGCATAAAGTTTTTTTCTGTTATATCTTTAACAATACCCGCAACACCTAAAACCTGATTCCCCACAATTATAGGTACTGAAGTTCCGTATAATTCGATAACAGTACCTGTTTTATGTTTAATTGAAACTTCGAAGCTTTTTACTTTTTCATTTGTTAGTACATCTATAAATAACTCGTTCATAGACTCTTTGAATTCATCAACTATTAAATCAAGAAAAGAAAGTTTAGAAAACTCCTCCTTCGAATACCCCGTCAAGTCCTTTGCCATTTGATTAATTAGAATAAATTTTCCGTTTCTGTCTATTGCGTAACATGGATCTGGATTAAATTTGAAAAGGGATTTATAAATTGCGAATAAGGTATTTGGATCATCAAAAATAGAGTTCATCTATGCTGCCTCACTTTAATTTAATAGTATTAAATCAGTATTTCAAACCATACAAAAAATCATATAAAGGTAGGTCTTTTGATACAAATTGTATTTTATATTATCTTAAAATTCAATAAGTTTTTACTATTAATAAGGTAATTATTTTAAATATTTTATAAATCAATCAATAATCTGATAATATTTTAAAGGAGAAGTTAAATAATAAAATTTCCACCCCTACCCAACCGCCATAAAAATCGCTTTCCCCTTCCCTCGGTCTAATAAAATATCATATTGAAACTAATAGCATACTTTAAAACTATTAAATACAGTATGGAATCAAAGAATAAACAACTTAATGTAAAAATTTACTTGTTCTTACACTACTAGGTTGACTCTCTATAAATTCATGTTATCCTTGTTACTAAATTAGCATCCCCTCTATGAGGATTAAAGGAAGCTTATCTATGTATTTCTTAAACATATAATTTTAATTGAGGGGTAAAATCATGAACAAAAAAATTAGATTAGAGCTTTTAATGATTATAGTAGGCTCTTTTATTTTTTCGGTAGCTATCAATATATTTGTAATTCCAAATAATTTCGGAGAAGGAGGAATAACGGGCACTACCATTATTTTGTACTACTTATACGAATGGTCCCCTGGTCTAGTTAGTTTCATTTTAAATGGACTATTAATAGCGGTTGGATATAAGTTTTTAGATAAAAAAACAACTATTTATACAATTATTGCAGTTATAGCAATATCTTTATTTTTGCATTTCACTGAGAACTGGACAATTCAATCAAACCAAGATATACTTAACGCTTTATTTGGTGGAGTTATTGTAGGAGTTGGACTTGGTCTTATTTTACGTTCAGGAGGAACTATTGCGGGTTCAACGATACTGGCAAAAATTACTCAAAAATATTTAGGATGGAGTGTAAGTTACGGACTTTTATTTTTTGATTTAGTTGTGGTGTTTTGTTCTTATTTTATTATTGGAATGGAAAAGTTAATGTTCACCATTTTAATGTTATACATAGCTACGAAAGTTATGGACTTTATCATCGAAGGTTTAAATACAAAAAAGGCCGTAACTATCATTACTAAAAATCCAGACGAAATAGCAAAACAAGTCAATGAACAAATAAACAGAGGCGTTACTGTATTTAATGGATATGGTTTTTACACAAAAAATTCAAAAGAAATTCTTTATGTTATTATCAACAAACAACAATTAGTGGAACTGAAGAATATTATAAAATCAATTGACCAAACGGCATTTGTCACTATACATGATGTTAGAGATGTATTTGGTAAAGGGTTCGTAGATATTAACAAAAATTAATATAGAAATCCCATACCTATTTAAGACTAAAAATATTGAAATTCAAATTAAGCCATGCCTACAAAATACTGTAAGCATGGCTTTCGTCTCAAATGTATATCTTGGTTTGATGCAGTTTTAATTATTTACCTTTTCCATTACTGCAAAGTAATTATCTTCAGTATCTGCAAAATTAAATACTCTTCCGGAAGGCATATTTACAATTTCTCCAACTGTTACATTTTTATTTGATAGATTACTGTATAGCAGCTCCAGGTTTTCCGTGAAAAACATTAAAGAAGGTGTACCAAGATTTAATTCAGGCTCCATTTTTGCAACAAGTTCCTTATTATGCAGGATAATGCTTGTTTCTGCATCCCTTGCTGGAGCAATTTCAATCCATCTCATACCTTGTCCATTATCTTCTTCAGAGATGACTAAAAACCCCACCTTTTCCGTCCAAAAACTTACTGCCTCATCCTGGTTATTAACGTACAACATAATTTGACCGACCTTACTAATCATAAACTTCCCCACCCCTTATATTAGTATTAATGCCAAACCTTCCCCTTTATCAAAGTTGTTCATATCTTATGTCAATTACTTGATAAAAGAATGTTTTGGGTAACAGATAATTCCCCGCATCAATATAGGATTTTTCACTGTTTTATTAATTATTCTTTAAGGGGGTGAGAAATTCCTTTACAACACTTTAATTACACTATTTGCAAATCATAAATTCTCTCTTCTTTTTTGAATAAAGAGATTCATTTCTTCTATATCACGTTTTTGAAGAAGTAAAGCAATCCCCCAACTAATAATGTAAATAACAACAATTGAAATCAAAAGACTTATGATAGTGGCAATACTCGTAACGTCATACCATTCCCCAATATTCCCAGCAGCAAACACACAAATGGTTACGACAATAAAGTGAATAAATAGTTGTAATGTAAAACTAAAGCGTTCTGTTTTAAAAATGAGTGAAATCAAACCGATGACAATACCAAGAATGGCAGCAATAATAACTTGTTCAAACAATTCTTTCCCTGTTATCGGAGCGTTTGAATCAGCTAAAAGATTAAATGTCACTATTGTGTATGATGAACTTAATCCAATTAACAATCCAATTATGGCAAACCGTATAATCTTTATCATTTTAATCTCTCCCTATACCTAATCGTTTTTTCAAGCCTTTAAAATATTTGCGGCTTACATGAACTGATGATTCATCATCTAAAATTATTTCCGTCGAACCAATGCGACCCATTTGAATTGAGGCGATTTTATCCATATTGACGAGCATAGATTTGCTTACTCGAACAAAATCATGTGACAGCATCGTTTCCAGCTCGTAAAGCTTTCTCTTCGATTCAAATTCATGCCCTATCGTTTGCAAATAAACCTTCGCTCCTTCTGCATAGATAAAATAAATGTCTTTGACTTTGAGCATATGAATTTCTTGCTGTAAATAGCCATCAATGACCTTCGTTGTCTGTACTTCTTGTAATTGTTTCATCAGTTCCTCGATTTGTTCATTATATTGTTTTGCACATATATGAACTTCAGTTTCTTGATATTTCTCGTCAATCATTAATTGAATTTTCATAACTGCCTCCTTCCTTCATTGTTACTGTAACATATGATTTTGTAAGTTTTTCTCTTTGCTTAATAAGTGGTAAAAAAGTGGATATAAGCGGTTTAGTTTATCAAATCAAAATAAAATATGTACGGAGATTTTAGCATTCGTGAAATATAGGTGGACTTAAAGAAAGAGGAACCTGTGAATAACATCTCAAATGCTTGAGGTTATTGTATGTGCATTTTCATCCATAAGCTCCCTATTCTTTATAATTACTATTACAACAAAAAATCCCTGCTCACCTCTAAGTTTAAAGCAGGGGTATTTCTATGCATTCAATTATAAGGACTTAATGAAATCAATACATTAATAGGAGTTTTAAATTGTCCCTTTTTCTAGATTCATGTTGCAGAAGTTCGGCTTTTAATACTATACATTGCTTGGTTAAGTCTTGTTATACCTTCTTCTATTTCTCCATTTGTCAGATGGCCAAACCCTAAAATAATCCGATTCTTATGTTTCCCTTTTTCTATAGCATGGTCTTCTACCGGATATATTTTAACGCCAAACACTTCAATTTCATCGAGTAAGTCTTTTGAAAAATGACATTCTTTCCATTCAACTATTAGATGCAAACCAGTTGAATAACCGCAAATTTTTATATTATTAGAAAAGGTCGTTTTTAAACAATGAATTAGGAAGTCTCTTCTTTTTTTATAAATCTTCTTCATTTTCATAATATGTCTTTCCAAATGCCCTTCTTCAATAAAACGAGCAAGGATAAGCTGATCCATAGAGGGTGTATGTAAATCTGAAAACCATTTTAATTTACGGCACTTTTCAATAAGATGTGATGGAAGAATTACATACCCCATTCTAAGAGCTGGTGATAGGATTTTACTAAAAGAACCGATATATAACACACGTTCTGGATCCAACCCCTGCAACGAACTTACAGGTGGGCCTTCGTATCGAAACTCACTGTCATAATCATCTTCAACAAGATAGCAACTCGTTTTTCGTGAATAGTTTATCAACTGGATACGTCGTTGAATCGGTAATACTCCGCCCAAAGGATACTGATGGGAAGGGGTAACAAAGACTAATTTCGGACTAATATGTGATGGAAGCAGCGACGTCTTTATCCCATATTCATCAACCGGTATTGGATAAAGGCTAGAACCTAAAGCTTTAAAAATTGTTTGTATATCACTTGTTATAGGATCCTCAATAATTACTGAATCCTCTGTGGATAAAAGTAATTTCGAAACAAGTGTTAAGGCTTGCGTTGCGCCAGAAGTAACGACAATTTGTTCTGGATGACAAACAACCCCTCGTGTTTTTAGTAAATAACGGGATAAAACTTGCCTCAGTTCATAACGCCCTTCCGGAACATCATATCCAAATGTTGAAGGTGCTGCTTCATTCCATATGGCTAGTGACAACCTTGCCCAAATCTTACGTGGAAATAAGTCCAATGCTGGTATTCCAGAGCGAAAGTTGATCATGTTATGACCTTTATTTTTGTCTTCACCCCAATCTGTAGAATGAAATGAAGGAATTCCACCATGTTCCTTTAAAAAAGCTCCATCAGCGACAAATGTTCCTGAACCCATTTGTGAAACTAAGAAACCTTCAGCCAATAATTGATCATAAGCTTCTAAAATTACATTCCTTGATACTTTTAACTCTGAAGCTAGCTCCCGTGTTGAAGGTAGTTTTTCCCCTGATTGTAGGTCCCCATTTAAAATTAGCACTCGTATTTGCTCATAAACTTGTCTAATTAAAGGTATATCCAATGACCGATCAATAGTTATCCATAGCATATGTATATCCCCCCTTCACAAAATTGGCACCATCAAAAGATATAAAAAGTGGCACTAATATAAACCATTTTACCATGATAAGGTAAATACAAATAGAAAGGAGTAAACCTATTGAACGAAAATTTAGTCCCAAGTTTGAAAATTATGTTAGCAATGATTATTGTAGGAAGTTCAGTAATAGTAGGAAAATTGATTGTGCAGAGTTTCCCAGTATTCTTAGGAGCTGAATTAAGATTCCTTATCGCAACGATTATTTTAGTCCCTTTAATGATAATACTTGAAGGATTCCCTTCTATTAGTAAACAGGATTTATTGATTCTATTTTTACAAGCATTTTTTGGTGTATTTTTATTTAATATCTTTATGTTATATGGACTGACAATAACTACGGCAATGGAGGGTGGAATTATTACAAGTACAGCTCCTGCAATCACAGGGGCAATTGCCTTCCTTTTCCTAAAGGAAAAATTGGGCAAAAATGTAATATTAGCAATTTCACTTGCCATTTTCGGCACATTAATAATTAATTTTACCGAATCTATTTCAACGGTTGGAAATTCCTCATTAATAGGAAACTTACTTATTTTCTGCTCGGTTATATGTGAATCTTTGTTTATTATATTTGGGAAGTTTGTTGCAGAGCGAGTTAGCCCCCTTGCTATTTCTACAATCGTGAGTATTTTTGGGGCTGTCTTATTTTTACCATTTTCCCTCTATGAAGGCAGTCAGTTTAACTTTGGAGAAGTATCCGTTTTAGAATGGGGATTAGTATTCTATTCAGGTATCGTTGTAACCGTCATTGCCTTTATTCTTATGTACCAGGGGGTTTCAAAAATTCCTGCAAGTACTGTAGGCGTATTAACATGTGTTTTACCAATAAGCAGTGTCATACTTTCAATAGTTATTTTAGGGGAAAAAATGACTTTTACCCACCTGATAGGAATATGTTTAATATTAATAGCCATTTACTTGATTGCAAGACCCGAGAAACAAAATAATTTAAGAAATTAGGATTTTCAATTAAATTGCTACATTAACAATAAAGTATTTAAAACGTCCATTAGTCCTATTCAGCAAGAGAACCGATTGTTTAATAGGCATTAAAAAGAACACAATAGCTCTCATCTTATTTTAAATAGCTGAGAACATTTTGTGTTCTTATTTGATTAAGAATATAAGGGCTCTTTTTACAATTAATCCTATAAAAACACCCGGGAGGACCAATACCATTGGTAAAAAAACTGGCCCAAACAAAACCCCAAAAATTGTAATTTTTGCAGAATAAATTATACCAATAGTTACTAAATACGCTGCAAATACAAATGGAAGAAAAGAAAATGGGCTTTTTCCTCCGCCAGCATCTTTAAAGGCATCCCACATCGAAAAAAAGTATAAGCATGGATAAAACATTAGCCACTGATAGTTGGTTTCTTTAATGGAAGAAAAAATATCCCCTTGGAAACTTAAAAGGATTGCTATGTTTAAGTTAGCCTGTATATTTATCAAAAGTTCTAATAAGATTAAGGTTATACCTTTTATATATTTTTGATTCAAAAGTTGTCCAAACCCTGGTAAGGCTATAGACCAGAGTAATGTTTCAATCGAATTTTTACTCATACTATTAACCTACTCCCTAATTCTTAAAAACACTATCCCCTTGCTAATCCTTTATGATTTGGAACCTGTGGAGGCTGTTCCATCCATTCGTGTTTAATCATAAGATTCAAACCATCTTTCGCATATTGAGCACTTTCTGCTGTTAAACGAACATATGATGTCGATATGTCATTTCGTAAACTTGCTGCTGAAGCTGTTGAGTAGTTAGAAATGCTTGATTGTATTAACAATGATGCATGAAACATTATTAATTTATCCGAAAAGGGTGAGATAGTCGACTCTGTTACTTCTAGATCCCAAGGCATTGGAGCAGGAAGGGAATTATTCGTTAACAGTGATGCAAAAACTTGAATATGTTTTTTTGCTATCTCTGAACCTCTGAGACAATATTCACGAACCTTCTTTGACTTTGCTACTTGAGAAAGACCTGCTATAAGTATTTCCCCCACTGTATTTGTTTCAATATTTATTTGAATATGTGTAATCTCTATGACATTTAAAGGTCTATTATTTATATTTAATACTCCACCTAAATAACTTTTTTTGTCGATAAAATCAATCTCATTTGAGGCTGAAACATAAGGTGGTTTTACAAATAACCCCTTTGATAACAAAACATCAGTTACTTTATTATAAAGGTCTGTGGAAGTTTGTATAGCTTGACTTAAAAAATTACGGACATCGGACTGTGCGGCAGTCGCCAAAGCCACACCATAAACCGATAAACCAACCTTAGCCATATTTTTAAGATAATATAGATAAAACGCATCAGAATATAGACGAGGAGCTGTTGGATTTACATCTTCATTAGTAAAAGCAACTGGAATTTGCCGGTGGTCTTTTTCTAGAATTGATTTGCTTATATTTAAGTTATTTTGTGATATATCGAGTGCGAATTCTAAAACGTACTTAACATCATCATCGTCAACATTTGCTAGGAAATATTGCAGAACACATATTGACAAACTGTTGTTCTGACAACTACTCCAAATTACCGAAATTTCGGAAGATGTTAATCTTGAATTTAAATCTCCCTGCATATAATCCCCCCAAAAATCAGATAATTTTATTATTAGATAATAAGTGAAATATATTCAGAATAAAAAATGAAATTTATTATGGAAGATTCCATAAGTAATTCCTATTTAAAAAGTATTCCCTCCGAAGTATGGTAATAAGCTACTTCCATTTTCAGATACTAAAATATTTCTAAAAGATGGAACCCAAGCTTATTATTCAACATCGTGAATTTAACCCTGTATCGAATTCAGCAAACGATCGGTACTCATGAAATGTTTTTTATGATAAACTAAACACCTTAAATTTACCTCGTCCTAAAATCGGGACGAGGTTATGCGTGTTTAATATAAAATATCTATCGTCTTCTATATCATTCACTTGTTAAGCCACTACATCCGACTTTCTCAGCCGGTAAATGGCTGCCATACTAATTATGGCAATGAAAAACAGATTCATAATGAAAAACAATAGATGGTTGCTTATGGATAAAATGCCTGTTTGACTGAGTACTCCCATTCCAATAGTTAGTAAGGAATGGGGAAAAAACATACCCAAATCAATAACGTACATGCCCAGGCCAATAATAGCTGCGCAAAAGCCGATGCCAATAGGAACGGCAAAGCTGCGAATACACATGGACAGTGCTAATTGCAGTACACTAATCGATAAAGCTGATATCCAGCCTCTAACAAGCCATCCAAGTAGTTCCTGAGGCAACTCAGAGGGTAATCCTATTAGTCTCCCTCCTAAGAAATACAATAGAAAAAATAATACTTGAACGAACATTAGCAGTACACCAACTACAATCAGTTTAGAGAAAAAAATACTGGCTGCAGATACAGGTGCGGTCATGATCATATTCCAGTTCTTATTAAAATGTTCTAGTCTCCACAAGTATGCACAGCAAATAGCAATAAGAATAGGAAAGAAAAATTCACCATAAAACAAAGATACTTGAGACCATAAACTATACCATTCTTTTTTTAATACACCTTGATTCATAGTAAAGTTGAAGCTTCCTATTAATACACTTATAATCGGTAAAATTATTATGATCATCCACATACGGGAATGGCGTAGTTTAATCCATTCAGCAGAAACACAACGTTTTAACATTATTCACCCTCCTTATACCTCTTTCCTTGATAAATGGAAGTTTCCAACTAGATATAAAATACTACCAGCAACAATCACAATAAGCATCATAGGAAGTAATGCATGTATATCTCGAACTATAAAATCTAGTTTCTCGCTTTCATAGCTTTGTGCAACTGGGCTTAGTTTTGAAAAGTAGGACCATATAAACATCCCGCGTATTCCAGTAGGCATTAGATCAGCTGTCATGCCAATAAAGCCACCAATCATACCAAGAGATATTGCAAATGCTTGGTTTTTCCACATCATTGATATCCATAGCTGCAGTGCTATTACTGCCATACTTGTCAAATATATTCCTGCAAAAAACCAAATAAGCAAGGATGTTGGAACCGAATTTTCAAACCCATTTACTATGCCAAACACAGCGATGGCAAGTACTTGTAATGTACAAGCCCATAACATCAAAATACATGCGCAAATATACTTTGCTGCATAAATTTGTCCCGGATTTACAGAAAGGGTCAACAATAATTTCAATGTATTGCCTTTATGTTCCGTATCACAAATCCGAGAAACACAAACTGATACAAGAATGGGGAATATAAGTCCATTCATAGAAGCAAACATTACAATCAGTGCCTCCCAATTCGCATTATGAGGATTTATTGAGATCGACCTACTTATCCCCATGAATAAAAAAGCAACTTCTACCAACAGGAATAATGTCACCATCAAGAACAAGCGTCTATGCCGAAACTTATAGAATTCAAGACTAATCGCTTTCACTATAGGCTCTTCTCCTTTCCAGTTAAATCAAGGAAAATATCCTCTAAGCTTTTCTTATTTTCTTCAATACGTAATACATCGATGTTGGCAGTAACTAAGCTTCTATTCGCCTGTATTATCTCTTCATCCATTAAGTTTTCAAATACTAAACTATCTCCTCGTTGCATCGAATAAAAACCCTTTGAATAAAGAAGCTCCTGAGCAAGCTTATTGTTTCTCGTTTTGATCATAATTGTTGAATGGCTTTTATCTTTCAATTCAGCCATGCTTCCTTGGAACATCATCCTTCCATTGTTGATGATGCCTACTGATGTTGCAATTTGCTCAATTTCTGTAAGTAAGTGGCTAGAAATAAGTACTGTTATTCCATAACGTTCGGGTAAAGATTTAATTAACTCGCGTATTTCGCCAATACCTGCCGGATCAAGACCATTTGTTGGTTCATCCAGTATTAAAAGCTTCGGAAATGACATCAACGCCATGGCAATCCCTAAACGCTGTTTCATCCCAAGGGAATACTGGTTCACCTTTTTATCAATTTGTTTATCCAAACGAACAATTTTCAAGGCTTCCATTACATTTTTTTCAGGAACTTCTCGTAACCTTTGTACAATGCGCATATTCTCAAGTCCTGTAAGATGTCCGTAATAGGATGGTGATTCAATAAGTGAGCCTGTTTGACTTAAAATTAGACGCCTGTTTTTATTAAATTCCTTTCCAAAAACCGATACGATGCCATTATTAGGGCGAGTCAACCCTAAAATCATTTTCAATGTAGTAGACTTCCCTGCCCCATTAGGACCAAGAAATCCATAGATTTCCCCTTCTTCAACAGAGATATTTAAATCTTCCACACAATATTTGCCTTGGTACCTTTTAGAAAGATTGTGGGTTGAAACAATTTGTTTCATATTCGCTTCCTCCAATTTCTCTTTTGTCAAAGATTAACAAGACAACATTTCTATAAACTGACAACAACCTTACGTCAACCTTAAATCAAATAAATAACCAGGATTATCATGTGGAAAAAAGAAAAAGAAATATATAATTATTATTGGTGATGTTATATGGATGATATAAAAAATAAGAAACTACTAATTGTAGACGATGAAAAAGAAATCAGAAACATATTAGATGAATTTTTAAGAAAAGAAGGATTTAATCGTATTTTCCACGCTGCTACTTGTGAAGAAGCATTACAGGTTTGTCAGACGGTAAAACCAGATATTGCAATTTTAGATGTTATGCTGCCTGACGGAGATGGCTTTTCCCTTTTGACTTCTATACGACAAATATCAAATTTTCCGGTTCTTTTTTTATCTGCAAGAGGAGAAGATGAAGATCGTTTATTAGGACTTGGACTCGGTGCTGATGATTATATAGTAAAACCTTTCTTACCCCGTGAGCTATTCCTTCGACTAACAGCAGTTTTGCGAAGGGTATATTCACAGCCTATGAGGGATGAGCCACCTATCTTTAATTTGGGTAACCGCATCATCGATCTTGGAAGCGGCACTGTTCAGTACAAAGAAAATGAATTTTCTTTAACAGCAAAGGAATTTGCATTACTTTTCAAACTTTATGAAAACCGGAACCGTATCGTAACAAGTGATGCACTTTGCCAAGCAGTATGGGGAGATGATTACTACGGTTTTGAAAACACTTTGATGGTCCATATACGCCGAATCCGAGAAAAGATTGAGGCGGATCCTTCCAATCCGGAATTTTTGCTTACCATTCGGGGGTTAGGATACAAGCTAATGGTAAAGGAAGGGTTAACATGAAAGGTACAGTACGTATTTTAAAGCGATTTATTGGTGCAACAATGTTAATCTCTGCTTTTCTAGTAGTTTTCAACTTTATACTTTTAGGCTTTTGGTTAGTTAAAGGTATGACTGGTGTGCAATCTCCTGCTTCTATTGTTCAGGATGTTGCAGAAAATTTAAATCGCCCATCAAATAATACTCCTTATTCATTAGATTCTTCAGTTATAAAATTACTTGATCAGAATCATGCATGGGCAATGCTCATCGACGATAATACCGGTTATATAGCATGGGATTATATGATCCCCAAAGAACTTCCTGACCAATATTCTTTGACAGACATAGCTAAATTTACAAAAAACTATTTAGAAGATTACCCTGTTTTTGTATGGGAACACAATGATGGATTGGTAGTTGTTGGCTATCCTAAAAAAAGCTTGGCAAAATATGAATATATACTTCCAGTAGCTTGGGTTTCTTCTTTACCGTTAAGGATGGCCGTTTTGCTGCTTATAAATATTGTAGTAGCGCTACTTTTATCGCTTCTTATCGGCTATAGACTCGTTCACTCTATCCGACCGTTAACACAAGGTATACAGGCACTTGCTGAAGATAGAGAAACTTTTATAGAACCAAAAGGAATTTTGGCTGATCTTGCACAAAGTGTGAACCGAGCATCTACTTTATTACGGAAAAAGAATGAAAGTTTGAAAAGCAGGGATGAAGCCCGTTCAAACTGGATTGCAGGTATTTCACACGACATCAGAACCCCTCTTTCAATGGTGCTAGGCTATTCCAGTAATCTTGAGGAGAATTGCGATATCCCAGCTCAACAAAGACGCCAGGCGGGAATTATTCGGCAGCAAGGAGAATATTTACGATCTCTTGTCAGTGATTTAAACCTAGTTTCAATGCTTGAATATGAAATGCAGCCGCTTAACAAAAAGCTAATCCGCACCTCAGTTTTAATAAGACAAATTGCAACTGAATTTCTAAATAACGGTTTAGATGAACGCTTTATATTAGAAGTAGACAATTTAGACGAAAATGTTAAAGTCAATGGAGATGAACGACTGCTGACACGTGCTATTAATAACCTAATACAAAACAGCATTAATCATAATCCTGATGGTTGTTTGATACGCCTACAGACAACCTTTGATGAAAGCAATAATTCTTGTAGTTTCATTATTGCTGATAATGGCAAAGGCATTTCCCAAAGTGAAATTCCAAGTTTATTAGATTTACCTTATTCATCTAAAAGAAAACATCCACGTAACAATGGACATGGGTTGGGACTACCAATGGTTGAAAGAATTGCAAAGGCTCATCAAGGACATTTGATTTTATCAAGTGATATAGGAAAAGGTTTTAGAGCAGAGCTTGTACTACCTGTAAATATCAATTGATGCTTAAAATTGTTAACACTATAGCCTTTATATGAAACATTCAAAAAAGCATAATTTTGTTCGAATCATACTTTTTATTAATTTGAGAATACATTAACTAGCTCCTTATAATTCTTAAGTAGATAACTTTCCATTTGATGTTCAAAAGTGAAGCAAAAAAGGGATTAATTTTATACTGTTTTTTGCTTTTTTATTAATCTACTACCAAGTAAAAAGCGTCTCTACATTTTGTAGAAACGCTCTAATTTTTTCGCAAGGTATTTTTTATTATAAGCCGAGTACTTATTATATTTTTTAATTTTGTTTTAACAAGCCACTCATAAAACTATTAAGAGTTTCACTTAGTTGGTTCAGTTCCTCTGTAACTTTAGAAAAAGTTTCAGCGTTTGAGTTTAATTCAGCAGATGACTTCTCAATATCCCGGATACTTTGTGTTACTGCCATTATCTGTTCTTTCATTTCGCCTAAGAAGGCGCTTATTTTTTGCGAAGCTTCTCCTGTATTACTAGATAGCTTTCTTATTTCTGTTGCAACAACTGAAAAAGTCTTACCGTATTCTCCTGCTCTTGCCGCTTCGATTGAAGCATTAAGTCCAAGTAAATTAGATTGTTGAGTAACACTCTCTATAAAGGAAATAACATTACTCATTTCTTCAGTATGATGCATAGTCGTTTCAGAAGATGATGAAATTTCTTCTATCATAGCTGAAAGTTCCTCTGCATGAGCTGTAATATTTTGAGTTTGCTCTCCAATCGTACCTGAAATTTTATTTAAGTTAGTTATAATATCATTAAGTATATATTCCTTTTGTAAACTAATGCCAAAACCAAGCGATCCAATCCAATTATTATTTTCGTCAAATAAAGGATAGCCAATTCCCTTAAACGGTATAGAACCATATCCAGGAGGAGTAAGGAGCTCCACTCTTTTTAATGTTTTTTTTATTTTACCGAATAAATCATCATCTAAAAAAGGCTGGCCATATTCTATCCCGGGATCTAAATTTTTACCTGGTGATGCATAGATGAATTTTTCTGTATCAGTGATTGCTACTATGAAATCTTCATCTTTAAGAATTTTTGTAAGTATTGGTGCAATGGACAAAGCTTGATCTAAGCTATTCATCTCTGACTCTCCTTTATTAGTATAAATATACTACTTTTTTATCGTCCGAAAAGATTAGTATTAAACTTAATTTCCCAACTTTTAAATAAACTTTAACAAGTAAACCTTACATTAGTAGATTCAATCTATTACTACGGATCCATTTATTAAATAATTATTTTCTAATAAAAATGAAGCTGCCCTTATCAAATCGTTTGATTTAGACAGCTTCATTTTCTATTTTACTGAGTATAGCTCTATAACGGTATTTCCGCTTCTATTAGTTGCTTTAATTAAACCAATACCTTTTGCAAAATAATATCTTTCACCTGATGGAAGTCGAAGAATTACAACATTTTTAAAAGAACCAGCTTTAACCTTTATAGTTTTAGTTGTGCTTTCAACAAGAACTTTTGTATATTTTTCTACAGGTCCCTCTGAATTGGCTTCATCATCATAGTAGATATCTTTTATATATCCGCCTTGTTTCATTGGGTATGTGAAATTAAAGAAACTCCAATCCGTATTAGCTAATCCTAAAGTTAACTTGGAGTCTTTTTCGGGGTAACAGAAATTATCACCATCTTCCGAAGTATTTAATAAATAAATGCAATATTCATCTTTTTCAACTATAAATGTCTCTTTTTCATTAGATAAAATTGATGGCGAATACGTAAGTTTTAATCCATCCTTAGGAGCTAATCCCTCGGTAATTGTTGTTGGTGCTGGTTTTTTATTTGATAAAGCACTCGTATAAACGTAGCCTTTTGTTTTACTAGACTGCACATACGACCATCCTTTTGCAGATGATAATACTGTTACGGCAGAATGATTTTTAATAGTTCCTAATCTTTTTGCATCTTTTGATGGTTCTGCGCGCAAAATAATATCATTTTTTGCATTCACATACATTGTTTTATTTGCAGCTTCAACTGAATGATTCTCAGACAATAAAGACGGTAAAAATAGCACAAAAACAAATATAAGTAGTGTTGATAATAACTTTTTCATTAATTGCCCCTACCCTTTTTAAGAATATTATAACATGAACGACCCACAATTTACCTTTTTATTATTTAATCTCAAAGTTAAAACCACCAGTATAATTGGTAGTTCAATGAATTCTTTTATTGTCATTTGATCTTCCGGTATATCCTCTTGTAATTGATTTTTGATATATTACTGAATTGTTTTTTTATTTCTTCCTACTGTATCCACATAAACTGCACCAAAATTTCCTGTTTCCAAATCGATATTTTAGATTGGCGTGTCGATCGAAAATCATTAAACTACTCTTTCCTTTTAAATAACCTACAAATCCTGATACACTTAACTTCGGTGGAATACTTACTAACATATGAATATGATCGGACATGCACTTGCTTCTATGATTTCCACGCCTTTTCTTTCACACAATTGTCGCAGGATTCTTTATCAGCCTTTTATTTGACCATAAATCACTAGTTTTCTTTATTTCGTTGCAAACACGATGTGATACTTAGAATTCCATGTTTGTATGCGCTAAACTTTTCTTATCCATTTTTGGATCCCCTTTCGTACGAAGTCGGTTGACCAGACCTTGTACAACTGGAGTTTTTTATGTCCATAACTATTGCTTTCCGCCCCCCCCCGGATACAGGGGGTTTTCATTTACATATAAAGCAGAAATGCTGTTAAATCAACGTTTCTGCTTCAGTAAGTAAGCTTTATGACAATATTAAACTTATTATTCTTCTATCAAATCATTATATCTAATCATTGAACTGCACTTATAATCGCTACATTCAAAATAATAGGGTTGTTCCGATTCTTTAGTAGTAATTTTCACCTTGTATCGATATGGAAATCCATCACCCTTTGTATACTCTCCTACTTCCACTGAAAGTATATTTTCGCCATCAAGATTTAACGTTTTATATGCACTGGAGGCACCAGTAAGTAACAATTGCTTCTGATGAAAATCCGCATGTTTTTGGCTATTAAAATATACCGCCGAACCTATTACAACAATAAAAAGCAAACAGAGAGATACTATGACGACTGTATATAAATAATGAAAGTTTTTCATAACCATACCCTTTAAAAAGAGAAAAGCAAGGATTGTGAAAATAGCATACATCATAGTAAATAAGATAGTCGTCTTATTGCTAAAACGCTTTTGATAGATAAATATAATAAAAGCATATATGCTAATTAACCCTACCCATATTGGAATAAGCTTCGGATCTTTATCTTTTGCCATATACAATCCTCCCGTAAAACTCTTTCCCTATGAAATGGCATTTAGTTAAAATAAAACTAAATGCCAAAGGATATCTATTGAATATTTAGCTTTACCATAGAAATAATAGACTGATTAGTGACATAATCAAAATTTTTAACTTTACTACTAATGCCTAAAGTTTGTACACTAATTAATTTTTAAGTGGAAGTCCTTCTATTATTCTAATATTAAAGAATAGAGTCCACTACTTTAAAGAATTTTATAAATCTGTTTTGTTTGTATTACTTTTTCTATTAATTTATTCCTAGTGTTCAGTAACAAAAAGTCCATAAAAAGCCTATCACACACTAATCCCCAAACAACCCTTCAGGTGCAGGAATTGCCTTTTCTGCTTTACGGCTAACTTCTTCCCACTGTTCCCAAACAGCAATGCGATTTTTTATCGTTTTGATTGCTATGTCATAGACAAAACTTCCGAGAATCAGACGAAGTGGTGGATTTTCACTATTCACCAACTTTAAAATAGCTTCGGCTGCTAGGCGAGGATCACTATCAACTGAGCCTTCTGAATGTTGTTTCGCCAGTTCTTCTTTCACCGGGTTATAAGCATCTAACGGTTGGCTAGTTTTCATTTTCACATAAAGATTTGTCCAGTATCCCCCTGGTTCAACAATGGTCAGTTTCACTCCAAAGTGAGCAGCTTCTTGCGCTAAAGCCTCACTCATCCCCTCTAAAGCAAATTTACTTGCACTGTATACGCCACTCATTGGCCCTGAAAGTACTCCACCAATACTAGAGATTTGAATAATATGTCCAGAGCGTTGTTTTCGTAAGTAGGGCATAGCCGCCTGACACACCCAAAGAGCACCAAAGAAATTTGTTTCAAGCTGACTTCTAGCCTCCTCCTCACTTTGTTCCTCTATCATCCCTAACACCATGTTTCCTGCATTATTGATTACTATATCAAGCCTCCCGAAATGTTCGAATGCCTTAGTAACTGTATCGAAAACCGCACTTCGATCTGTAACATCCAATTTCAATGGAAGAAGAGCTTCCTGATACTGATTCATCAACTCATTAAGCTTATCAATATTTCTAGCAACTGCTACAACTTGATCACCTGTTTCCAATGCAGCCTTTGTAAACTCATACCCCAGCCCACTACTTGCACCAGTAATAAACCACACACGATTATTTTTAATATTTATCATCATTAAACATCCTCTCATTTAGAATTCTAATCTATGCATTTTTTGTCATTTTATACTTTCTTATTTATAATCCCTTCCATCTAAAACAAAATAAAAAACACAGGCTCTTTGAACTGCCCCGTAAAAGTTAGACACTAATCTAATTTTTACGGGGGTTTTTTTATGGCAAAATTAACAGTTAAACAAAGAATTCAAGCGGTTGAACGATATGTAAATGGACATGAGTCCAT
>NZ_RXNR01000099.1 GCF_003966145.1 Lysinibacillus telephonicus | reverse complement strand
TTTACTATTATAATAACAAACGAATGAAGTCAAAATTAAAAGACCTAAGCCCGGTGGAATACCGAACTCAGGTCCTTGGAGTAGCCTAATTATATATGTCTAACTTTCTTGGGTCAGATCAATGGGACAATGCTTTTAAAAAAATCAATTGAATTAGGAAGTGTGAATGGAATATCGTACGCGAATTGGTTAGTAACCTTTAAAAATATTTCGCTAAATGTTTATTGTTTTGCAGTTGACGGAGTATTAATCGATACAGGTTCAAGATCCTTAAAGAAACAATTCCAGCCATTTTTACTCGAGTCAGATATTGATCAAGTAGTAATTACACACATCCATGAAGATCATAGTGGGGGCGCATCCGTTATTAAGGAACATCGTAATGTTCCAATTTATATTCATGAAATGTCAGTAAAAGAGTGTGAAACAAATCCAGATTATCCGCTGTATAGAAAAGTATTTTGGGGTAAAAGGAAGCCGTTTCAAGCAAAACCGATTGGCAAATCCTTTTCATCGAGAAATTCTGTTTGGGAAGTAATCGAGACACCAGGTCATGCAAAAGATCATCTTGCTTTCTTAAATCAACAAACAGGACAATTATTTTCAGGAGACCTATTCGTTCAACAAAAGACTAAAGTCATTTTAAGAGATGAAAGTATTCCGACAATTATACAATCGATAAAAAGGTTACTTACTTATAATTTTGAAGAACTTTACTGTAGTCATGCTGGTTTTGTTAAAGATGGTCGAGGAATGTTAGAGAACAAACTAGAGTATTTACTAGAACTTCAACATAAAGTACTTACACTTTATAAGGAAGGGAATAGTGTTCAACAAATTCAAGGCCAGCTATTTAAGAGAAAATACCCGATTACAAATTTATCTTTTGGTGAGTGGGATTCAATACATATTATTACTTCAATACTAAAAGATATAAAACAACTAATTTAAAACAATATTTTCAAATAAACCAATTTTTTATGAAACTTTTACAAGGCTGGTACGACTAATTAAACGAATAGTTTTTGAGAGGAGCGAAAGAGAAATGAAAAAGGCTATACCTTTTCTTCTAACTTCAGCAATGGTAAGTGGTTTTATGCTTTCTCCAGCTGTATATGCTGAGAATAATGAGAGCATACCAATTGCAGAACAAGAAGTTGAAAATTACTTTACTGTTGCAGGGGAAATTAAAAAAATAACAGAGGAACCATCTGGAAATTATTTTGCAGCAGTTGAAAATGGTGAACAACAATTTGGATTTTACTTCAATGACACAGTGAAAGTATTTGACAACACTGGAAAACAAGTGGAGTTAAAGGAAGGAATGAACATTACTGCATTCGTTGATGCGAATAATATCATGCTTATGATTTATCCACCTCGCTATTCACCAGATGTAGTAATTGTTCAAACAGAACAACAAGGAACGGCTGAACTGCAACAATTTGATGAAAATCTTTTAAACAAAAAGAAAGATTTAAAAATCTTTGTTAATGATCAAACGATTATTGAAAATTTAGCTGGGGTAAAAAAATCAAAAGAAGACATCATAAAGAGAGACGTACTTATTTTTTATGATATTGTCTTAGAAAGTTACCCTGGTCAAACAACACCAAAAAAGATTGTTATATTAACCGAATATTCTCAAGAAATTGAGAATGCAATCGCCATTGCAGAAAATGACTTTTATGAAGTGAACGGTGAAAAAATGATTCCACTTCGACTTGTATCAGAACAACTAGGATTTAAGGTAGAATCTAATGGAAACGGTGCAATTATTTCCAAAGGAAATCTATCTTTTACAATTACACGAGGTTCAACTGCTTATGGCTACAATAAAGCTTTAGGATATTTTAAAGAAGCACCAGCTTTATTGGAAGAAAATAAAACATATGTACCTTATGAGTTTTTAGAAAAATTAATCGAAATTAGTGAAGAATAAATTAATTGGCTACCAACCAAAATGACTACATACATCTTTTTGTATGTAGTCTTTTATTTTTCTAAAATAATAAAGAAGTTTTGAAAACGCCTTCATAAAAGGAAATAAATAGGAATTGGTACTATGTGAAAATATACACAATTAACAGAAAAAGATACATTAAGTAAAAAATATTCATTTAATTTAGAAAATCTCGTTATTTAATATTGACTTTATTTAAGTGAAGTAATATTATACAAAAATATAGAGAAAATTACAGAATTTGTTTGGAAAGGGTGGGCTTTGTGGATTTAATGAAAAAATCGATTGAAATGCACGCACAGTACAAAGGGAAAATGGAGGTTATTTCAAAAGTTCCGGTAATGGATACATATGACCTAAGTTTAGCGTATTCACCGGGTGTCGCAGCTCCATGTATTGAAATTGATAAAAATAGGTCATCTGTTTATGACTATACAATGAAGGGGAATTTTGTAGCGATTGTTACAGATGGTTCTGCAGTTTTAGGATTGGGCGATATCGGTCCAGAAGCGGCGCTACCTGTAATGGAAGGGAAAGCGTTATTGTTAAAGAAAATTAGCAATGTTGATGCAGTACCTATTTGTTTAGATACGAAGAACGTTGATGAAATTGTAAGAACGGTAAAAGCAATTTCCCCTACATTTGGTGCAATTAATTTAGAAGATATTTCCGCACCACGTTGTTTTGAAATTGAAAATCGCCTTCGCAAAGAGTGTAATATTCCTGTTTTTCATGATGATCAACATGGTACAGCAATTGTAGTAGCTGCTGGATTAAAAAATGCAATGAAGATTGTAGGGAAAGAAAAAGAGCTAACTAAAATTGTCATTAATGGAGCAGGAGCAGCAGGAATTGCAATTTTACGTTTATTACTACAGATTGGCTTTAAAAATATCATAATGTGTGATTCGACAGGAATCATATATAGTGGCAGGCCAACAGGCATGAACCCTGTAAAAGATAAAATTGCTCACCTAACAAACCCGGAAAATTTACAAGGAAGTTTAAGTGATGCACTTGTGGGGGCTGATGTTTTTGTTGGTGTATCGGTTGCAAACTTGTTGACTGAACAACATATTCAGTCCATGAACCAAGACCCGATTGTTTTCGCAATAGCAAACCCAAATCCAGAAATTACTTATGAAAATGCTAAAGCATGGGGTGTACGTATTATAGGGACTGGCCGTTCTGATTATCCAAATCAAGTGAATAATATGCTGGCATTCCCTGGTATATTTAGAGGTGCATTAGATGTCCGAGCAACAGATATAAACGAAGAAATGAAGCTTGCAGCGGTAGAAGCCATCGCATCACTCGTATCCGATGAAGAACTTCATGAAGAGTTTATTATTCCGAAAGCATTGGATGAACGGGTGCCAGTTGCAGTTGCTAAAGCTGTTGGAGATGCAGCAATTCATTCAGGAGTATCAAATCTATTTCCATCACCAATAAAAGTGAATTAAAAAAACATAGTTTTGATATTGAAAAGAAAAAATTTTCCTGGACAGATACTCAATAAATAAAAAAGAGAGATTGTTTCAAAATTACTTGAAACAATCTCTCTTTTATTCGTAAAACGGCAAAAGTCCATATATTTTTGACGTTTTGTCTATTTCTATTATGTAAAATATTTGTAATAATTACGTTAATGAGAATGATAATCAATTAAGTGTGATTATCATTCCCATTGAAGAAAAATAATTAGAGGTGTAAACATGAAAAAATATTGGGCATTTGGTGCAGCAGCACTATTAACATTAGCTATAGCAGGGTGTGGATCGTCAGAAGACGGCAGCAGCACTTCTTCAAGTACTGAAGTTAAAACAGAAAACACGTCAAAAGAAGCAACATCAGCTGCTACACAGACAATTACATATTTAGATAAGGAATATTCTGTTCCTGCAGAAATTAACAATATCGCAGCAGCAAGTTTAGAATCAATGGAAGATGCAGCAATGTTAGGTATTAAACCTGTGGGTGTGTTGCAGGTAGGTGGTGCTATTCCAACCTACTTAGAACAAGAGTTGGCTGGAGCACAATTAATAGGAGATAAAATGGAGCCGAATGCAGAAGCTATTTTGGCACTAAAACCGGACGTTATTATTGGTTCATCAAAATGGGGTGAGGATGTATTTCAAAAAATGAATAAAATCCAAACTGCCATTCCTTATTCTCATATCTCAACAAACTGGAAAGATAATTTAACTTTATTAGCTGGTTTAGCGGGAAAAGATGAAGAAGCAAAGCAAATTATTGCTGATTATGAAGAAAAGGCGACGGATTTAAAAACGAAAGCAAGTGAACAATTAGTTGATAAAAATATTTTAATTATCCGTATTCGTGGTGGATTAATGTACATTTACCCAGAAGGAGTATATTTAAACCCAGTATTATATGAGGATTTAGGTGCGCCAGTGCCAGAAGTGATTAAGGCTGCTAAAGCACAAGCAGAAATTACATTAGAAACATTGGCAGAAGTAAATCCTGATGCAATCTTTTTACAGTTTGAAACAACTGAAAATGCCGAAGCATCACAGGCATTAGAAGAACTACAAAGCAATCCAATCTTTTCAAGTATAAAAGCAGCTCAAAATAATCAAGTATTTGTTAATGTAATCGACCCAATGGCACAAGGTGGTACTGCATGGTCAAAAGTTAAATTTTTAGACGCAGCTGCTGAAAAACTTCTACAATGACAGAGCTGGCAGTTTGAGCTGGTTTAGGCCATCTCTACTGCCAGTTTTTATGTAGTTAGAAAAGCAGTGGGACTTCATATTATCAAGGGGTAAGCAGCACAGAGTCTCTAGAGTAGTAAGGTGTAGCGTTAATGGGGAGCACACAAATATAATGCGCTTATTTTATCATTTTTAGAAAAAGGTGTGAACGTTGAAAAAGACAATTCATTTACCAATACTTATCATTATATCTTCTCCAATTTTTATTGGAATCATCACATTGATATCTATTTTATACGGTACAAAAGATATTAGTGCTATAACCGTATGGGAAGCAATAACGAATTTTGATAAAGCAAATATTGATCATCAAATTATTCGCACAAACAGAATTCCACGAGCAATTGCTGTACTATTAGTCGGTTCATTTTTAGCGGTTGCCGGGGCTGTGATGCAGGGAATAACTCGAAATTTTTTAGCATCTCCTTCATTAATGGGTGTTAATGATGGCTCAGCATTCGCTATTACATTGGCTATCGTGTTTCTTCCTGGACTCCCTAATTATCAAATGATTTTAATATCGATGCTTGGTTCAGCATTAGGGGCTGGACTCGTCTTTGGGTTCGGTTCGCTCATTCGAAATGGTTTATCTCCTGTTCGACTAGCGATTATAGGGACGGTGATTGGATCATTTTTAAGTAGTATTGCGACAGCGATAGCAATGTATTTCCAAGTTTCACAAACTATCAGTGCCTGGTATAACACAAAAATACATACAGTAGATTTGAATATGCTTACACTATCTATCCCATTTGGAATATTTGGACTTTTGTTAGCCATTGTTTCAGCACGGGCGATTACAATCACATCTCTAGGCGAAGACATTGCTATCGGCTTAGGGCAAAAAACAAAAATAATAAAAATAATCAGCATGTTAAGTGTCGTTTGTTTAACGGGTACTGCAGTGGCACTAGTCGGGAAAATAGCTTTCGTAGGGTTGGTTATTCCGCATATTACGAGATTTATTGTAGGCGTAGATTACCGTAACATTATTCCGTGCGCAGCAGTGTTCGGAGCATTTTTCTTATCATTATGTGATTGTTTTAGTCGATTTATTAATTATCCTTTTGAAACGCCTATAGGGGTAGTTACAGCTCTTATTGGTGTGCCATTCTTCTTATATTTAATTCGAAAATTTGGAGGTGAGAAGCGTGGCTAGGAGATCATTTCATCTATTTGTGTGGAGCTCTGTTTCACTGGGTTTATTAATTTTAGCAGCTAGTTATTTACATATTACTAACGGTGTTTTTGATATGTCAGTAATAGATGTAGCAAAAACATTACTTCGGATTAATTCAAATAAAGAATTTGATCTAGTTATTTTTGAATTTCGATTGCCTCGTATTGTCATTGCAGTGTTGGTTGGGGTAGGGCTTGGAATAGCAGGCGTTGTTTTGCAAGGGATTACTCGAAATGGTCTTGCAGATCCCGGGATTCTGGGAATCAATGCCGGGGCTGGAGCAGCAGTTGTCATCTTTATGTTCTTCTTCCAAGTAAGACTGATTGATTCGGATATGAGCAGCTGGCTATTAATTATGATGATGCCAATTTTCGGATTTATAGGGGGGACAATTGCAGCAGCTCTTATTTTTGCTTTTGCATTAAGACATGGACACTTAGATATGCAGCGATTAATTTTAACTGGTATTTCAATTAATAGCGGGTTTGGTGCCCTATCAATGTATTTATCTTTAAAGATGAACGAAAAGGACTTTGAATCCGCTGCAGTTTGGATGGCTGGAACAATTTATAATGCGAATTGGATTTTCGTTATCGCAATGTTGCCATGGCTGTTGATTCTAGGATTTTACATATACAAAAAAGCCTATTTGCTGGATTATTTTCAACTCGATGAAGTAAATATGACGAGTTTAGGAATTCATGTTGAGAAAGAAAAGATAACCTTGCTACTAGCATCTGTTGGATTAGTAAGTGCGTGTGTTTCTGTATCAGGAAGCATTGGTTTTATTGGGCTTATGGCTCCGCATATTGCTAGACAACTTGTTGGCATCCAACATAAATATGTTATGCCAATCAGCGCTTTAATAGGAGCAGGACTGCTTATACTAAGTGATTTTATCGCGAGAACTATTTTTGCCCCTGGCGAGTTAGCGGTAGGAATTGTTGTGTCAATTATAGGAATTCCATATTTCATGTATTTACTCGTAAAGGTAAAAGACTAGGAGGGATATTATGGCTATCGCTTTTCGTATAGAGGATTTAATAGCGGGCTATGAGAAATCAATTATTTTTGAAGGATTAAATGCGGTCATTCCAGAGGGAAAAATAACGACAATTATTGGTCCTAATGGCTGTGGAAAATCAACGCTATTAAAAACCATTGGACGTATTCTAAAAAAGGAGAGGGGGGAGATTTATCTGCTGGAACAAAATATGCAAAATCTTTCTACGAAAGAAATCGCAAAAAAAATGGCGATATTATCACAATCCCCATCCGCACCTTCTCAATTAAAGGTTGAGGAGCTTATATCTTACGGAAGATATCCACACAGAAAAAACGTCAATCGCCTAACAAAGAAAGACATAGAAATGATTGAATGGGCAATGGACGTTACGAAAACGACAGAGTACCGGAATCGAGAATTGGCACAACTTTCAGGTGGACAAAGACAAAGAGTATGGCTAGCAATGGCATTAGCTCAAGAAACGGATATTTTATTGCTTGATGAACCAACAACTTATTTAGACATGGCTCATCAAATTGAGGTATTAAATATTGTACAGGAGTTAAATGAGCTGCACGGATGTACGATTGTGATGGTTCTACATGACATTAACCACGCAGCGCGTTACTCACATGAACTCATTGCAATGCGGCAAGGAGAAATTATCGAACATGGCTCAGCAGATGAAGTCATTACTAAAGAAGTATTACAAAATGTATTTCATATAAATGCGAAAATCCTGCATGATGAAGAAACTAATAAGCCAGTTTGCTTTACATACGACATATTAAAAAATGAAGTTTCAGCTCTTTAGGAGGGGAATTATGGGTGATTTTTTAATAAGCTCTAAATTTACAAACTATCAATATACAATTTATGTTCATGTTCCAGATATTGAACAGCCAAAAGAAGGTTTTTCAATTATTTATATACTTGATGGACTTTCTTATTTTCCATTAGCTAAACAAGTTGTTAAATTACAGTCACGAAATACTTTAAAAACAAGGGTGGAAGATTCAATAGTAGTTGGTATATGCCACCAAGAGGAAACAATGCGTAAGCGACGATTTTACGATTTTACTGCCCCGAGTGAAAAGTATCAATTTCCAGAGCGTACAAAAGGGAAATTAGATGACTTAAATGAGTTTGGTGGAGCAGAAAACTTCTCTCGTTTTTTAATGGATGAATTAAAGCCGTTAATCGAAACTAAATACCCGGTAAATAAAAATAAGCAAACCATTTATGGGCATTCTTTGTCAGGTTATTATGTACTTTGGAATTTTTTAACGAAGCCCCAATCCTTCCAAACATATATTGCAGTAAGTCCGTCAATTTGGTGGAATAACAGGGAGTTATTTCGTATGCTAAAAGACACTTCGCTCGATGAACTTGCTCCTCTATTTATCATTGTAGGGGAAAGAGAGGGATTTATGGTTGAGGATGCAAAACATTTTTATGAAGAGATTCCAAGCATGAATAAGCAGCTATTTGTTGCAGATGATGAAAATCATGCTTCGGTTGTGCCTACAACTTTAAGCAGGGCATTTCGTTTTTGTTCGGAAGTGGGCTTAAATCGATAAAATAAAGTAAACCCCAATTCTAGTTAAAATCTAACAATTGGGGTTTATGCTTTTAATGAACAGCTGCGAAAACAAATATATATTAATTAAATATGATCTATCTCTTCTGTTAATTGTTCTAATTGGTCTATTAAAGAACCGATAAATGCAATGGTATCACGCAATGGTTTATCTGTAGTAATATCAACCCCTGCCATTTGTGCAAGCTCAATAGGTGTTTTTGTACCTCCTGCTTTTAACACGTTAACCCAATCTTCAACAGCTCTATTGCCTTCCCGAAGAATGCGTTGAGAAACCTGAGTAGCAATTGTAAGTCCTGCAGAATACGTATAAGGATATAAGCCCATATAGTAGTGTGGCTGGCGCATCCAAGTAAGTTCTGCCCCTTCAATAATCTCCACGTCATCGCCCCAGAAGTCTTGTAAAACAGAACGTTTTAATTTATTTAAAATCGATGCATTTACACTGCCGCCTTCATCTATTATTTCATACACTTTGCGTTGGTATGCTGCTTCTAAAAGGTGGGTTACAAAATTGTGATAGTACGTACGAGCCACAATAGTAGATATAACCCATCGTTTAAAACGGGCATCGTTCGAATTTTCTAATAAGTAGTTTGCCATCAGCATTTCATTCATTGTAGAAGGTGCTTCGATAAAATAAAGAGAAGGGCGTGCATTAAAGACATTTTGTTCAGCATTTGCTAAGTAAAAATGTCCTGCATGACCTAATTCGTGAGCAAGAACAAATACTTCGTTCATCCGAGAAGTCCACGAAATCAATATAAAAGGGTGATAACCATATGGGCTTGAACAAAAGGCTCCGGTTGATTTCCCATGATTCTGGGCAAAATCGATCCAACGTTCGTCAAATGCGCGGTCAAGCATTTTCTGATAGTTTTCACCCATTACGGCAAGCCCTTTTTTCATGTATGCCCGTGATTCTTCGATAGAAATCCTTGGTTCATAGGTTGGATCTAATGATATTTTTAAATCAGCAAATGTCATAATTTCTAAGCCGTGAACCTTTTGCAGAAGTTTTGCGTAACGGCGCATATGAGGAGCTAATTCTGCAGTAATTAAATCAATTTGGCGATTATAAAGCTCTCTATCAACTTCTTGGTTATAAAGTAAGAAATCAAAAATAGACTTATAACCACGTAAGTCTGATTCAGTTTTTTCAATTTTTAAATGCATATCATATGTTTTGGCTGTTGTATGTTGATATTGGCGTAATTTAGTCGAAAATGCTTCAAAAGCAGCTCGACGTATTTCTGTATCGGATTCCAGTTCCCAATCCCCTTCGAACAGATTATAACTTAATGGATAGGTTTTTCCATTTACTTCAAATTGTTCGAATTGGATATCTACTAATTTTGTTGTGTTATATAGTTCATAAGGAGCATCAAAAGTAGCGCCAAAAGCTGCCAATGCTTTTTCAGCGTCTGGATGGAGTAGATAAGACTTTTTACGAATTAGCTTTTCAATGTAGTGAGCAAAATCAGGTGAAAGATTTTTAGCTTCTATAAGAATTGCTTCTTCTAATTGTAATAATTCGCTTGTTATAAAGGAAAGGTCAGCATTGATTTTAGCAAAAACCTGTCCGACCTTAGCTGAACGCATTTGTGCTGCATCATCTGTTTGGTCGACGCTATATGCTAAGCTTGCGTATGTTCTAATAGGAATCATCTTCTCATTTAAATTTTTATAAGCAGCTAAAACTAATAGAACCTTTTTCGCGTCGGTAATTTTGTTTTTAAAATTTAGTTCAATAAGGTTAGCTTCCTCAATAACGGTTTTAATAGCTTCCTCAAATAATTGCTCAGTTGCAAAAAGATGCGTTAAGTCCCATGTTTCTTCAATCTTCACTTCATTTCTTTTAATCATGTTAAACCCCTTTCTTTACGGAATAATAAAGTTTTAATGATCAGTCTCTTTTCTTATTCCGGTGGTCGAAATAAATTGTACCATAGTTTTACATAGTATTATAGTTGTTGATTGAAAATTCTAACTTTTGAGAAAGGGAAAGGTCCAATCCTAAAAGTTATTTTGGACGAACCCTCTGAGTACAATTAACAAATCTATAGCAAAACAGAAGTAAAAATAATGATAATTAAAATTGGAACAATAATCAGTAATAACAATATTAAACTTGAGATGAGGAGGATAAAAAAGGATTTCCAATAAGGTATATTATGTACTTCTGAAACGATTGGAATAGTAATAACAAGACACCAAATAGTGATAATAAAATTAAGCACTAGGTCAATCGTTGGAAGAAAGAACATGCCATTTTCATAGTCATAAAATAAACTAATTGGTTCGATAAACAGCCATATAAGATAAAAAGGAATCATAAAAACATAAGGAATGTTAAATAAAGAGATTGCTTTGAAAATATCTTTATATTCACCTATACCTTTAAATAATTTTCCAATTAACCATAACTCTAAAGCAAATAAACTATTAGATAAAAGGCCAAGAATGGGCGATAATACAATAATTAATAATTGTAAACGTCAACCCCAAATGAACATTTTTTGCTCATTTACGATGAACACTTTTGATTAGTTGAAAATCTTTTGTTGATGTTTTAATCGGTGACTTTCGTTGTTCATATGAATAACCTCAA
>NZ_RXNR01000098.1 GCF_003966145.1 Lysinibacillus telephonicus | reverse complement strand
TTTATAATCATTATCGTTACACAAAAAAATTAAACGGCTTAAGCCCTTTAGAATTCCGAGCTCAAGCCGCTTAAAATCTTTTTATTATTTATACTGTCTACTTGACGGGGAGCAGTTCAAATATCTGAACAGTCCTTTTATTTATTTAGCATTAAAAGGGTTAAGGTGATGATTCAGTCGCAAAATATCTTGTCGGTCGTACCCTTCACTAAAATAACTTCGAATAAAATTCGCAAATTGTTCCGTCGCTGCGCTTTTGAATCGATTTTCTAAATAAGCTAAACCTATTTCCCGCTTACAATCCTCCCCATCAACATTAATAATATGAACTTTATATTGATCAAGTCCTTTAATATGTGGTATTAAAGAAACCCCTAAACCACTTTCAACCAACCCTGCAACTGTATGAACCTCTTCCCCCTCAAATGCAACATTCAATTTAAATCCTTCTCTTTTAAACAATTCATCTACAGTTTTACGTAATGAATTGCCTTTTTTAATTGAAATAAATGGATCATTTGCAAAGTCTACTACCTTTGCATTTTTTCTCTTACTTAATGGATGGCCTTCTGGCACAATTAAAAATAATTTGTCATCCCAAAGCTTTTCCCAAATAACGTCACCATTAGTATCTAATGAGGAGATTAAACATAAATCTAGCTCCCCCAGTTCGAGTTTTTTTAAAATGGAGCTAGAATTGCTTTGAGTTAGTTGAAACTTCATATGTGGGTATACTTTCTTGACATTTGTCATGAGGGATGGAATTACTTCAAGCCCCAATGTATGCATAAAGCCAATTGACACTTCACCATGACCCGGAGACACTAAATTTGCAAGATCTTCCCTTGCACGTTCATATTCTTTTAAAATAAAATCTGCTCTCTCTAAAAAAAATTTACCATATCTGTTTAATTTTATAGCACGTCCTTGCCGATCAAATAAATCGACACCAAGAGACTGCTCTAATAATGAAATCGATTTGCTTAATGCAGGTTGTGTTATATGCAATTCTTCAGCAGCACGTGACATATTCTCATACTTTGCTACTACCTTAAAATATTGCAATGAATTAAAATCCATTTAACGTTCTCCCTTATTACTTTTATTTATAAGACAGATAAAAACAATGAATTATCATTATATAGGTCTTTTTATTATAATAAAGTTACTAATGAAGTTCAAAAAGATGTAAAAATTTAAAGAGGCGAAATCATCATGAGCTATTTACAAAGAGGTACGAAGCAATTTAAATTAGCTAACCTTGCTTTATTTGCAGCCGGGTTTATTACATTTGCTAATCTTTATATAACACAGCCATTATTCCCACAGTTTTCCGAACAGTATAATGTATCCCCCGCAGTCGCGAGTCTTTCGCTTTCTTTATCAACAGTAGCTTTGTCTATTAGTCTAATATTGTTTGGTTCCTTATCCGAGGCATGGGGCCGAAAACGGTTAATGACGTTTTCTATTTTTGCAGCATCCATTTTAACCGTTGCACTTGCCTTTTCTCCATCCTTTGAAATGCTATTATTGTTGCGTATTGCCCAAGGGTTTGTATTTGCCGGCGTTCCAGCAATTGCAATGGCATATTTAGGTGAAGAAGTCGAGCCCTCTAGTTTAGGTGTAGCGATGGGGCTTTACATTAGCGGCAACTCTGTTGGAGGTCTAGCTGGTCGAATTATTATGGGAACAATGACAGATTTTTTTGGCTGGCAAGTTGGCATGATCACGATCGGATTACTAAGTTTGGCAGTTAGTGCTTACTTTGTTTGGGCATTGCCTTCATCAAAAAATTTCATAGCAAGACAGCTTAATCTTAAAGCATTAACGAAATCGCTATTTTTCCATTTAAAGGATCCAGGTTTAATTTGTTTATTTGGTGTAGCTTTTACACTTATGGGAGGATTTGTCGCACTCTACAATTATATCGGCTATAAGCTATTAGGTTCACCGTATAATTTAAGTCCTGGTGTAGTTGGTTGGATCTTTATCGTCTATTTAGTAGGAACATTCAGCTCTACTTGGTTCGGTAGTCTTTCAGATAAATTTGGTCGACAAAAGGTACTGCTTACCGGCATCTGCATTATGTTTACAGGTGCTTTGCTCACTTTACCAGTAAACCTATTTATTAAGATTATCGGCATAGTAATTTTTACATTCGGTTTTTTCGGTTCACATTCAATTGCAAGCGGATGGGTAAGCTTCCGCGCTAAAAAAGATAAAGCGCAAGCCTCCTCCCTCTACTTATTTGCCTACTATTTTGGCTCTAGTGTCGGCGGTACAACTGCTGGTTTTTTCTGGTCAAGCTGGGGTTGGAACGGTGTAATCGCTTTTATTAGTGCTTTTTTGATTACTTCCTTTACACTAGCTGTTACACTTATAGTATTAAATCGGAAAACTGAAACACTCGAAAACCACTTACAATATTAGTTGGAAAAGAGGGATTAGATGAAAGTTTATGACTTTGATGTACTTACAGAAAATGGTGAGAGCTATTCCTTAAAGCGTTATGAAGGGAAAGTGCTCCTAATTGTAAATACTGCTTCAAAATGCGGTTTTACAAACCAATTTGATGAATTAGAGAAGCTCTATAAAAAGTATAAAGAGCAAGGACTTGTTATTCTTGGTTTTCCTTCAGATCAATTTAAACAAGAGTTAAGTTCTGGCGTTGAAGCAGCTGAAGCTTGTCGACTCACTTACGGTGTTACTTTCCCAATGCATGAAATCATCAAAGTAAATGGAGAAAATGCCCACCCTTTATTCAATTACTTAACAGAAGAAACAAAGGGTCTATTCGGGAAAAAAGTGAAATGGAACTTTACGAAGTTTTTAGTAGACAGAGATGGAAACGCAGTTAAACGGTTTGCCCCCGCCGACAAGCCTTTTAAATTTGAAGATGAAATTCAAAAATATCTATAAAAAAGACGCAATAAGTAATGTACCCCAATTGTTAGATACAAAGCCTAACAATTGGGGTTTTTTTAATAAATAATCATTAAACAATAAATTTGTATAAGCTATGTTTCATCAGTACTGAGCATTTTCCCTTGCTTTAAATAAAACCATTCAAAACTTCATGCGCTTTTTTATCTAGGTTAATGCCCTTTTCTTCCTCTGTAGGATTGTTTGCGATGCGCTGTAGTTCATCTTCCAACGCTATTTTCACAAAGAACGGCACGTTAGGAACTAAGAGCTGTAAACATGCTGCCTTTAAATCCACAGACTCTTCAAGATTTCCAAAAACATCAAAAAGGAATGGTGTTATTTCTGTTGGGAATCGAAGCATTACTTCAGCAATTTGATTTGTTAATGAAATTTTTCCATCCTTTAACAATTGAAAAAGCTGTAAAAGATGAGGTTCAGCGTTGTCGCTTGTTAATGTTAAATGATTCAATATTTTTTCAGCCTCGATCATATGTTTCTCCTCAAACTGCTTTCGTAAGATATATTTCATCTAAAAATGTTTCAATCATTTTCGTACCAGTTTTCGTACCAATTGATTCAGGGTGAAATTGCAACCCATAAGTTGGATACTGTTTATGCTGAACAGCCATAATTTCCCCATCATCACTTGAAGTTGCGATAACTTCTAAATCCTCATGCAATGTTAAAGGATCTATTACAAGTGAATGATAACGCATTACTGAAAGATCCTCATTCAAATGTTTAAATAAACTTTTTTGTTTATAGTCCAAGTTTGAAAGTTTACCATGCATGATGTTTTCCGCACGGACAATTTTGCCTCCAAATGCTTCGCCAATCGATTGATGGCCCAAGCAAATTCCAAGAATCGGAAATTCTTTATATAATTCTTTAACTACAGACACCGTAATACCCGCTTCAGAAGGGGTGCCCGGCCCAGGTGAAAGAACAATAGCTTCAGGATTTAAATTGCGTATATCATGAATTGTTAATGCATCATTTCTTACTACACTAACTTCTTTTCCTAAACCTGAAATTTGTTGATATAAATTGTATGTGAATGAATCGTAATTATCGATAAGTAAAATCATCTTTGTACCTCCAATAGTGCTTTTGCTTTATTTAGCGTTTCTTCATATTCTGATTGTGCAACGGAATCATAAACAATTCCAGCACCAGCTTGAACATACGCTTTCGAATCTTTTACAATCATTGTCCGTATTGCTAAGGCAAGGTCCATATTGCCATTGATAGAAATATAGCCGATTGCGCCGGCATAAACTCCACGTTTTGATTGTTCGAGATCATTAATAATTTGCATCGCACGTATTTTTGGTGCACCTGACACAGTTCCTGCAGGTAAGCAAGAAGTTAGCACATCAATTACATGAACATCTTCACGCAATTCACCGATTACTTCTGAAACAATATGCATTACATGCTTATATCGCTCGATTATCATGTATTTGCTTACATTTACAGACCCTATTTTACTCACGCGACCGATATCATTTCGTCCTAGATCTACAAGCATACGATGTTCTGCCACTTCTTTTTCATCTTTTAAAAGCTGCGCTTCAAGCTGTAAATCCTCTTCTATGGAATTGCCTCGAGGCTTTGTTCCTGCAATAGGATTTGTTGTAACCATTCGATCTTTAACCTTCACTAAGCTCTCCGGAGAAGTTCCTAAAATTGTGTAATCATCAAATTCAACATAAAACATATATGGTGATGGATTTGAAGTACGCAATTTTCTATACAGCGCAAATGGATTACCAGTAAAATTCGCTTTAAAGCGCTGTGACAGTACTACTTGAAAAATATCTCCTCTTTCAATGTGCTGCTTTGCCCTTTCAACCATTTGGATAAACTGTTCTTTCTCTATTGATGGTTCAAATTGTATAGAAATTGGCTGATCCTCTGTAAAGGTTATGCCCGTTTTTATTTCCTTCTCAAGTTTGCTAACTGCATTTTTCATTTCATCTTCAGTACGGCCTGTTTGAAATAAATCAATTGCTGCTATAAATACTTTTTGTAGTAGATGGTCAAATACAATAAACGTATCATAAAAATAAACATGCACATCTGGCATATTTAGTTCATCTTGCAATGAATCTCCTATTTTTTCATTGTAAAAAGCTGTATCATAACCAAAATAACCTATTGCTCCTCCAAAAAACGAAAATGGGTATTGCCCATTTTGAATCTGTATCATATCACGTAATTTTTTTAATACAGAACCTTGTTCAAATTTGAGCTCACTATTCTCATACTGATAGTAGAATTGATTATTGTCCCCTTTTAACTCTGCAATTGGATTTACCGCAATAAATGAGTATCTACCACTTTCTTCGTGTTTTGCGGACGATTCAAATAGTACCTTATGTTTCCCTTTTAAACTCCCAAAAATAGATATTGGGGTCATCATGTCTCCTTGCAACTCATGAATGACGAATTTTTTCACTTCAACAGTCATCTCAACTCTCTCCTTCTCATCTCAACTCTTCTATGCACCTAAGAATACGCTAACCCCCCCCCATAACTGCTCATCGTTGAAAATACCGCTTCGTACTCTCGACATAACTCACATTATTTAAGCCCTAAAAGTAATACCCGAATCGATAAGACTTCCAGCATTCCATTGGACGCAAATCCACTTCGAGGGACTTTGATAGCGTAATCTAGAAATATAAAAAAGGCCTTCCATCACAAAAGGACGGAAAAGCCGTGGTGCCACCTTCATTGACTAAATCTCAAAATACAATTGCTCTTCTGTTGTTAGCTAACATAAGAACATACGATTTAGTCCACTCAACTGTTGTAACGTAAACAAACGCTAGTACCTACTAATCTTTCAATACTAGAGCTAGAAAACCCATTCATATTATGTCATGCACTAGCTTACACCAACCGCCAGTTCTCTTTGCCACTTCATAATACTACTCTTTTTCATCATCGCTTCGTATTCGATTACAATCATTTTATTATAAATTTTTCTGCTATTCAAACAATTTCGCAAAAAACTTATTTATAATCTATTTAAAAAGCTAGCCTTCGCCACATATATGTGACAAAGGCTAACTAATTAACATAATGTCTATTCAAATTATATTCAATTACTCCAAAGCATATCTCATCACTGAATTAATTATTTAAATCATAACGTTGACCCTTTTTTAAATATAAAAGATACTCTGCTATATTTGTCGCATGGTCTGCACAGCGTTCAATGTGTCGACTTACGAAGGATAAATAAGTAATTTGTGAAATGCTTTCAGGCACAACTGAGCTTAATCGCATTAAATGAGTAATCATACTACCGTACATCTCATCTATTTGATCATCAAGCTCTGCAACTTCTTTTGCCTTTGCTATATTTTCCTCTAGAAAAGCTTCTACAATTTGTCTTAACATTGTTGTAGTTTTAAAAAACATATCTTCGAGTAGTTCAACTGAAGTAATAAATCGTTCTTTTCCAATATGAATGGTTTCCTTTGAGATATTTACTGCGTAATCTCCTACACGTTCCATATCTGCTGCAGCCTTTAATAGTACAACAAGCCGACGCAAATCAGTAGCAACCGGCTGTTGTCTAGTCATTAGCTTTATAACACGATCATTAATGGATTCTTCCATACGATTTATTTCGACATCTCGATTAATAATTTCTTGCGCCTTTTCGATATCTTTTTCAATTAATGCAGCAAATGAGTCTTCTAGATTTTGGATACTACAATCACAAAGAATAAGAAAATCTTTTTGCAGTTCATCAATTTCATGATCAAAACGGTCACGAATTCCCATATGCTTCCATCCCTTCTTATCCGAAGCGGCCAGATATATAATCTTCTGTACGTTGGTCAGTTGGGGTTGAGAAAATTTTATCCGTATTATCAAATTCTACAACTTCACCATTCAAGAAAAAGGCAGTTTTATCAGAAATACGAGCTGCTTGCTGCATGTTATGTGTAACAATTACAATTGAATAATTATCTTTTAACTCTTGAACAAGTTCTTCCACTTTTAAAGTAGAAATTGGATCTAGAGCAGATGTTGGTTCATCCATTAAAATAACATCAGGTTCGATTGCAAGACAGCGTGCTATACAGATACGTTGTTGTTGACCACCAGATAAACCGTATGCATTTTGGTTTAAACGGTCTTTTACCTCATCCCAAATTGCTGCTCCACGTAACGATTTTTCTACAATCTCATCAAGGATTTTTTTATTTTTAATCCCATGAATTCTCGGACCGTATGCAATATTATCGTAAATTGATTTTGGGAATGGATTTGGTTTTTGGAACACCATCCCAACACGTGTACGCAATTCTTCAACCTCATATGATGCATCAAAAATATTGCGTCCACGATAAATAATTTCACCTGTTGTTCTTGCAGAAGGTACAAGCTCTACCATACGATTTAATGCTTTAATGTAAGTAGATTTACCACATCCAGAAGGTCCGATAATAGCAGAAACCTCATTTTCTTTAATACTTAAATTAATATCTTTTAATGCATGATGGTCTCCATACCATAGATCGAAATTTTTCGTTTCGAATACAGTGCTTTTTTCTATTGAAGGTGAAGCCTCACGATCAACTTGTGAAGGAGATTTTATAATTAATTTTTCATTTTCATTTTTAGTCTTTAGATCTACCACGTTTTACACACCCTTAATATCGTTTTTGGAATTTATTGCGAATAGTTATCGCAATAGAGTTCATAATCACAAGGAAAATCATCAGTACAATAATACCTGCAGCTGCAACATACTGAAATTCTTCTTGTGGTCGTTTCGCCCAATCAAAAATTTGCAATGGCAGTGTTGTAAATTGACTTAACAAACCATCAGGCAAGAATTGTAATATTACTGGAATACCTAATACAACGAGTGGTGCTGTTTCACCTACTGCACGGGATAGAGCCAAAATACTTCCTGTTAAAATCCCTGGTATTGCAGACGGTAATACAACTCTTGTGATAGTTTGCCATTTTGTAGCACCCATACCATAAGAAGCTTCTCTTTGCTCTTTTGGGACTGCACGAATAGCTTCTTGAGCAGCAACAATAATAACTGGCAAAATTAATAAGCTCATCGTAAAGCCAGCAGCTAAAATACTTTTTCCTAGTGCAAACATACGAACGAAAATCGTTAACCCTAGTAATCCAAAAGCTATCGATGGTACACCTGCTAAATTCGAAATATTCATTTGAATAAAATCTGTAATTTTATTTTTCTTTGCATATTCTTCTAAATAAATCGCAGTTCCAACACCAATAAACATGGATACCGGAGCGATAACAAGCATTAGATAGAACGAACCAACTAATGCAGCTTTTATTCCTGCTTTTTCAGGGAAACGGGAACCAAAATTATTTAAGAAGTCCCAGTTTAAATAGCCAGTACCTTGTGAAATGATACGAATTAATAACAGTACTAAAGCAAGCAATGCCAATGATGTTGCAAATAAGAAAATCATTTTCCAGATTTTATTTAGATTTAATCTTGTCTTCATACGCTTCATTACTACAGTATTATTTATATATTTCATCTTAATACTCCTCCCTGAAGCGCTTCGAAATGTATTGTGCTAATAGATTCATTAATAATGTGAAAATAAATAATGTAAAACCTACTGCATAAATAGAATAATAAATTGTTGTACCGTAACCTGCATCTCCTGATGATACTTGAACGATATATGCAGTCATCGTTTGAATCGAATCAGTTACATTAAAGTCAAATCTTGGTGTAGCTCCTCCAGCTAGGGATACAATCATTGTTTCACCAATTGCACGTGAAACTGCTAAAACAACAGATGAAATAATCCCTGATAAAGCTGCAGGCAACACGACTTTTAAAGATACTTCTAATTTTGTCGCACCTAAAGCTAACGCCCCTTCACGAATTGAATTCGGAACTGAACTCATCGCATCTTCTGATAAAGATGCAACCATTGGTAAAATCATAATACCAACTACAATCCCTGGGCTCAGTGCATTGAATATTTTCAGCGACGGTATCAATTGTTGTAATATTGGTGTAATGAAAGTTAAAGCGAAAAATCCATAAACGATTGTTGGCACACCTGCTAAAACTTCCAATATTGGTTTAATGATACGACGTGCTTTATCTGATGCATATTCACTTAAGTAAATTGCCGCAGCAATCCCTAATGGTACTGCAACAAGTGCTGCGATTACCGAAACTTTTAATGTACCTAGTACTAAAGGTAAAATACCATATGTTGGTTCATTACCTGAGAAAGGCATCCATTCGGTTCCGAAAATGTAATCGGTAATTGATACCCTCTGAAAAAATTCAAACGTTTCAAAAATTAGCGTGAAAACAATGCCAATTGTTGTGAAAACTGAAATTAAAGCAGTAATAATTAACAATATCGGCATAGATTTTTCTATAATTTTTTTTCCTTTTTTATTGCGAGATTGTGCAATCAATTGTTGTACTGATTGACCCTTCTCTAAACCATGAGAAGCCATAATACAAACTCCCTTCAATATACGTGAGAAAAGACTAAAGTGCTAGGTTAGCCCCGTTAAGCGCTGAACGGCAATAGTACCACTCCCTGTGGCAATACCGCATTAGCACATCCTTGTTTTTCGGTGAATCTTAATGTGTACAGTTGACATTGACACACTATGGATATCCCGAAACAACCTCGAGGGGACGAGCGCTTTAGTCTAGACATTTTAGAAAATGTGTGAAGCACCCACCAATTTTATGAGGTATGGGCCCCACACATATATTTACTTGATGTAACTACTTGATGTTATGAATTATTTTAATCCTTCTAAAGTTGTTAAACCTTCTTGATACTTTTCATCTGGTAATTTTACATAACCAACAGCTTCAGCCATTGCACCTGCGTTTTCTAATGTGTATTTCATGAAATCATAGAATGCTTCATTTTCTTTTAACGCACTATTTTTTGCATATACGAATAATGGGCGAGAAAGTGGAGTATACTCTCCAGACTCAATAGTTTCGTTAGTTGGGGCAACACCGTCTACTGATACAGCAGTTAATTTATCTTGGTTTTCTAAGTAGTATGCATAACCGAAGAAACCAATAGCATTTTTATCAGCAGCAACACCTTGAACTAACACATTGTCATCTTCTGATAATGTTGCAGATTTAACTAATGCTTCGCCTTCTAAAATAACTTCATCGAAGTAATCGTAAGTACCTGAGTCAGTACCTGGTGAGTAGAATACGATTTCTTCATCTGGCCAAGATGGGTCGATATCAGACCATTTTTTAGTGCTGCCATCTTCAATCCAAATTTGTTTTAATTGATCTACTGTTAATTCAGTAGCCCAGTCATTTTCTGGGTTAACAACTACTGTTAAACCGTCGAATGCAACTTGAAATTCTGTATAATCAATTCCAGCTTCTTCTAATTTAGCTTTTTCTTCTTCTTTAATTGGACGTGAAGCATTTGAGAAGTCAGTTTCTCCAGCGATAAATTTCTCGAAACCACCGCCTGTACCTGATACACCAACTGATACTTGTACTCCTGATTGAACAGCTCCGTATTCCTCAACAAGAGCTTCTGTGATAGGTGCTACAGTTGATGAACCATCACCTGAAACGGAACCAGTTAATTGTGCTTCGCCAGTATCTGCTGGCTCATTTGCTTCGCTACCAGTTGTTGTGCCTTGTTCTGTCTCTGTCTCTGTTTCTGAACCACAAGCTCCTAATAGTAAAGCTGAGCCTAGAGCCGCTGTCATAGTTAAGTACTTCCACTTTTTCATCTCTTATTTCCTCCATCACTTTCATAGTAAGTTTGTCTTACATGTAAAACTATAATAGTAGTTTGTTGACGTCATATAAACGAATTGTAAAGAGATTGTAAATAGTTGTTTTCTATTGTAAATGGATGAGAATTATAGATTGTATAGAATTAGATCGTCCCCTTAAACTTTGAACAACTCTTTTGTGACAAGAATAATTTGAACTTCAAAATTTAATTACTGCAGGAGTTATAGTTTTAAGAATATATTAAAAAGAAAATAGAGAAGTTGTTCAGAAAATCTATTTTCTAAACAAACTCCTCAAAATTCATCACATATTTACAAAGTTCTTCACACTACTTTGTACCCATGGCATCTACTTGCCCTCCAAAAGTACATGCCAACCTAGTAACTCCTTTAGGTGACAATTTTATTCTTAACTTAGCTCGATCGGTATTTTCTGTCAAATTGACCATACCTGATGCTTAGCCTTTCGTTTTCGAAACAGAGTTTACTTTCTGATAAGCATTTTAAAATAATTTGACTGGTGCTACTAAATATGGTTCTATGTCAAATGTTGGGGTGAAGTGATATTACACGGCACCCCGATTATCCTAAATGAATCCCAATTTTCTTAGATAAATTATTTAATAAAATTTTCGCTTTAAAGTGTT
>NZ_RXNR01000097.1 GCF_003966145.1 Lysinibacillus telephonicus | reverse complement strand
TCATTTGCACGTATCACCTTTCATTGCTTGTTTCTCGACAATTCAAGTATATAGAAATCGGTGATTACGTGCTTTTTTATTTATGAAATTTTTTCAAACCCCAACAAATATTATAGAGCCAAAATTTTTATATTGTAGCAACTGCCTTTAAAAAAAGATATCAGCGAAAAACTTGATTTTTTAATTAAAAAAAGAGACGCCTCATCTTTGGACAAGACATCTCTCAAAATTATGCGAAGTATTCGATAACAGTTTCGAAACAATTTTCAGCCATGATTGTTTCACCATATTCTTGAAGACGATAAATTGTAATTTTAGAACTGTTTAAGTATTCATTAATAATAGATCGAATATTTAAGCGTTCTTCTTTTTCAACATCCGAGAAATCTATCGCTGCATAATAATATTTTTCGTATTTATACAATGATGAGTGTAGTCCGTATGAAACAAGTCGATTTGCCACAGGAATAATTTCATCAATGTCTTTAAATTTATAAATTGAAATATTTGTGATTCCTTGATGTTCTTGATTTGCTTCTTCATCAAATGAATCAAAAATAGATTCGTCTAATTTATTATGAGCAGCTTCTCGATGTTCCTCAAAACTCGAAAGCAAAGAGTTGGACTCTCCATCAGCATTAAGGTTTGCACGAGTCACAATGACTTCTAGACCATGTTCAGAAGCGTTCACGTGAATCCAAATTGGGCCATCTAAATCAAAGTAATCTTCAGTGTTTATTTCGCCAATCATATCCCAGAAAAGTTCTTCCCCTTTTGCTCTGTTATACCAAATTTCTTCGCGACTATAGCCACGATCCTCTATATCACGATAAGTAATAAAGAGCTTAATTGTGTTTTCGTTTACGCGTTCGATGTCCATTAGACTTCAACTCCCTTCACAGTCATTCGTTGAAAAACAAAGAAAGCGTTCTTAGTATGTTTTGATTGCATAGTTTTAGTCTTGCAATTCAAATTATTACAACGATATAGAACAAAACAGTATTTATTTATATTAATATGCTTTATTCTATAATTCTATTGTATGATTACCTAAATAAAATGAAAAGGGAAAAACATCATCCAAACAAAATAATTTGAATATTGAAATTGTAGTAGACTATACATTCGAAATCAAGTGTAAAATTTTGAAAAGATTTAATAATTATATGTGATTTTTATTCGAATGTATTCCCTGCAAATTATCTTATCTGTACTAATAAAATAAAACAAAAATCGATAAAATCCAACTAAAATGGATTTTATCGACGTTTCTCTAATTCCTAATTTACCATTCGTTGAGCTTCAAGCAATTGGAATGCTCTTACTTTTCTTGGCAAGAATCGACGAATCTCATCTTCATTATATCCAACTTGTAATCGTTTTTCGTCTAAAATAATAGGGCGACGCAACAAGCCAGGATATTCTTGAATTAATTCATATAGTTGTTGTAAAGGAAGGCTTTCAACATCTACATTTAATTTTTGGAAAATTTTAGAACGTGTTGAGATAATTTCATCCGTACCATCTTCAGTCATTCGCAATATTTCTTTAATTTCACTAATTGTTAAAGGCTCTGAAAAAATATTGCGTTCTCTATATGGAATGTCATGTTCTTCTAACCATGCTTTAGCTTTTCTACATGATGTACAGCTTGGAGAGGTAAATAATGTTACAATCATTATTACACTTCCTTTCTTAGTGGTTTAATCTATTTTCAAGCTCTTATTAATTTAGAATTAATTTAATTTAAGATTATGTTTTTATTATACATCATTCTTTCCCATTTGGATATAGTCTACCAATAAAAAAGATGCAACAGATAATATTTTTTGTGAACAAATATTCTCTATAATACAGACATTTTCATTATCAATGGCTATAGCTATAATTTATATTCCCTCTATATTCCAAGTTCAAACATATCCTAAAAAAATTCTTACACTACTTATCCCATTCTCAATTAGTCGACATTAATCGAGAAATAATCATAACTTTCTGTTAATTGCAACGCTTTTTTACAGAAAATTATTTTGTTAAAATATTTTTTATTAATACAATGTTAGCCAAACTCATACTTTTTCATTCCAATTTTAGAAAGAAAATATCATTTGCTTTTATACCTGTTTTTTTATATAATTTTTAAACAAATTGGAAAAACTATGACAAAGAGTAGTACATTTGATTTCCGTGTATAGAGAATCTGTGGTTGGTGCAAACAGAAGACGGAACAAATGGAATGGACTTTCGAGTTGGCTTTATGAACCTTAGTAGTAAAGCTCGTACACTTCACGTTACGAAGATCAAGTGGTCGAACTTTTTTCGACAAGCTGGGTGGTACCGCGGATTCAACATCATTCGTCCCTATACGTTAATCGTATGGACGCATGATGTTTTTTATTTGGTGGTAAAAAGCACTCGCCTGCTTTGCCAAACTAAATTGATTTTTCATATAGGAGGATTTTTTATGAAAACTATCTTTTCAGGAGTTCAACCAACAGGAGTTATTACATTGGGAAATTATATCGGAGCATTTATGCAATTTCCTTTACTTCAAGATGAAGGCAATGCAATATATTGTATTGTTGACCAACACGCAATTACTGTTCCACAAGATCCGAAAGAATTACAGCAAAACATTCGTACACTCGCTGCAACATATTTAGCTACAGGAATTGATCCAAATAAAGCAACTCTATTCATTCAATCTGAAGTACCGGCGCACGCACAAGCAGGATGGATGTTACAATGTGTTGCAACAATTGGTGAATTAGAACGTATGACACAATTTAAAGACAAATCTGAAGGAAAAGAATCTGTAACAGCAGGTCTTTTAACGTACCCACCATTAATGGCTGGCGATATCCTTTTATATAATACAAACATTGTACCAGTTGGTGATGATCAAAAGCAGCATATCGAATTAACACGTGATCTTGCAGAACGATTTAATAAACGTTATGGAGAAGTATTTGTTATTCCTGAAATTCAATTGCCAAAAGCAGGCGCACGTATTAAATCATTACAAGAACCAACTAAGAAAATGAGTAAATCTGATCCAAATACTAAGGCAACAATTCGATTCTTAGATACACCAAAACAAATTGAAAAGAAAATTAAATCCGCTGTTACGGATTCTGATGGTTATGTAGCTTTTGATGAAGAAAATAAGCCAGGTGTTTCAAACTTATTAACAATCGAGTCCGCTGTAACAGGCATCGATATCGAAACACTTGTTAAAAAATATGAAGGCTTGGGCTATGGTGCATTTAAAGAGGGTGTAGCAACAAGTCTAATCGAGCACCTATCCCCTATACAGGAAAGATTCAATGAATTAATTAACTCAGATGAACTAGACAAAATTTTAGATGAAGGCGCCCAAAAAGCAAATGCAATCGCTTCTAAAACGATTAGCAGAATGGAGAGCGCGATGGGATTAGGTCGAAAATTAAAATAAATAATACAATTAACGACCCGATCCCTAAGTATAATTCATAAGTTCCAAGTATGAATGCCCAAACAGCAGACCATGAATAACCGAGTGTTCTATAATTTAAATATAGTAAAAGATTGCCAAAAGACATAACACAAATGCCATAGTTAAATAAAAAAAGAATAAAACGAAACATGTCCACCTTCCTTTATTAAGTTAATATTCATTTTGCCATATAAAAATGCCTTTAGCTTTTCGCTAAAGGCATTTTTGTTATCGACAAAGTTCTATTTTCTATTATTGAACTTAATCTATTTTTCTTAATAATAAACTTGCATTATGTCCACCAAAGCCTAATGAATTACTCATTGCATATTCAACATATTGTTGTCGCGCTTTGTTTGGAACATAATCTAAATCACATTCAGGATCTGGAGTTGTTAAGTTAATTGTTGGAGGTAAAATACCTTCTTTTAAGGCAAGAGCAGTAAAGATTGCCTCTACACCGCCAGCTGCCCCCAATAAATGTCCTGTCATTGATTTTGTTGAGCTCATTGCTAATTTATAAGCATGCTCACCAAATACTGATTTAACAGCCATTGTCTCGAATAAATCGTTATATGGCGTACTTGTTCCGTGTGCGTTAATATATCCAACTTGTGTTGGATCAATTCCACCATCATCTATTGCTTGTTGAATTGCGCGGGCAGCTCCCTCTCCATTTGGAGCAGGCGCTGTAATATGATGAGCATCCCCTGTTGAACCATAGCCAACAATTTCTGCATAAATTTTGGCACCGCGAGCTTTCGCAAATTCATAGTCTTCAAGTACTAGAACTCCTGCTCCTTCTGCGATAACGAATCCATCGCGATTTGCATCAAACGGACGAGAAGCAGTTTCTGGATCAGGGTTTAGTGATAATGCTGTACTTGAGCAGAAACCAGCAACTGCCATGTTAACAATAGGAGCCTCAGCACCGCCAGTTATCATCACGTCTGCATCACCGCGTTGAATAACTTTAAATGCATCACCAATCGAGTTTGTACCTGATGCACAAGCAGTTACTGAACAAGAATTAATGCCCTTTGCACCTAAGTGTATTGAAACTTGACCAGAAGCCATATTTGGAATCATCATTGGTACGAAGAATGGGCTTACTCGACGTACACCTCGTTGCTGGAACATTTCAAATTGATTTTCAAACGTTTCCATACCACCAATACCAGATCCAATCCAAACACCAACTTTATGTGCAATATCGTCTGTAATTGTTAAATTAGCATCTTTTACTGCCATAATTGATGAAGCAAGTGCATAATGAGTGAAACGGTCCATTTTTCTTGCTTCTTTTTTTTCAACGTATTGTTCAATATCAAAATCTTTAACTTCCGCTGCTACTTTTGCAGGGAATTTTTCAGTGTCTAATCTTGTTAATGGGCCTACACCTGATTTACCAGCGATTAACGCTTGCCACGTTTCTTCTGCTGTATTCCCTAGAGGTGTAACAGCTCCAATACCTGTAATCACTACTCTTCTCTTCATAGTATTCTTTATCCCCCTTAGGTTATAAACTATTTTTAAGTTACTATAAATGATTTTACAATTCCATTATTTACCCCATTTAATGACAGCTGCTCCCCATGTTAAACCACCGCCAAAACCAACTAATACTATTATATCATCATCTTTAATATTACCATCGTCTAATTCATCTTTTAATGCAATTCCAATTGATGCCGATGATGTATTTCCATATTTATGGATTCTTTTAGATAGTTTTTCTTCTGGCAGTTCTAAACGTTCTCTGGATGCTTCCATAATGCGGATATTCGCTTGATGTGGGATTAAAAAGTCAACATCTTCCTTGGATAACCCTGCTTTTTCTAATACAGATACTGCAGATTCTCCCATTTGTCTTACTGCAAATTTAAATACTTCTCGGCCATTCATTGATATCGCATCACGTTCATTTAAAAATAGATGTTTCCCACCTGTACCATCAGCACCTAATTCAAATGCTAAAATGCCTCGACCATCACTTACTTCTCCGACCACAGCTGCACAAGCACCATCACCAAATAATACTGCCGTATTTCTGTCTGTCCAATCAGTAATTTTTGATAATTTTTCTGCGCCTACTACTAATACATATTGATAGCTTTTACTTTCAACAAATTGTTTAGCCGTTGCTAATCCATAAATAAAGCCAGAACAAGCTGCTGAAACGTCCATTGCTGAAGCATTAACTGCACCTAAATATTCTTGCAGCTGACATGCAACACTAGGAAATGATTGATCTGGAGTTACAGTTGCAACTAATATTAAGCCGATTTGATCAGCTGTAATATTCGCATCTTCAAGAGCTTTCTTGGCAGCTTCTAAAGCAAGTTTAGATGTATTTTCATCATCTCCAGCAATTCTTCTTTCTTGGATTCCTGTTCTTGTTCTAATCCATTCATCATTTGTATCTAAAATTTGTTCTAAATCAAAATTCGTAACTATTTTTTCGGGAACGTATTTCCCTAACCCAATAATCCCTGCATTCATTTTGAATCCCCCAATCTTTAAGACTAACATTTAGTACTTGGTCATAATTATAGCTCATAAATTTTCTTTCCTCAACCTTTAATTCATGAATTGTTCTAAAAGTTTATTGTCCTTTTTTATAGTCCTATGTTATGATAAGTAAGATGAATATAGGTATACTATTGAAAAACGTTCAGTAGAGGTGAAATTAATGCAATATTTAATGACTTTAGTATGGTCTTTCCTATTAGTTACAATGTTAAACTATGTAGTTAGCTCAGTTTTAGATGCTGATTTTAACTTTGCAACTGGCGCTATTATTTCAGTGATTTTTACTGTCTTAGTATTTATTATTAGTGCAATTATTCCAAACGAGCCTACACCAGACGCAGAGCATCATTAATATTTAACTACCAAAGCACTTCAGAATAGGCGAAGTGCTTTTTTATTTTTATAATAGATGAATGATTAAAACAAAAATTCCAGCCTCCAATGAAGCTGGAATCGTAGTATGAAGATTATAATAATTTTGTCAATCTCGCTTTCTTGTAGCTGTACAAACTATGTACAACAGGCTCATTCGAGAATGACAATTAATTATACTTTTCTTAAATAAATCTAGATCATTTTATATAAATCTTTCCGCTGCTATAAAAACTCTATTTCGAAACAACTAATTCTCCATCTTCCATAATTACTTGCAATGAATCACCTGGTAGCACTTGACCTTTTAACAGCTCTTTTGCAACTGCTGTTTCAACATAGCGTTGAATAAAGCGTTTTAAAGGCCTTGCACCAAACTGTGGATCAATCCCATTTTCTACTATCCATGAAATAACATTATCTTTTACCTTTAACTCAATCTCTTGTTCAGCAAGACGCTGTTGCAATTGTTGTACATATTTCCAAGCAATTGCATTAAAGTGTTCGGAAGTTAATGCATGGAATATAATAATATCATCAACTCGGTTTAACAATTCTGGTTTAAAATGCCCTCTTAGCTCAGCCATCACTAATTGTTCTACAGATTCATTCTCATTTGCCTCTAATAAGTAATGCGAACCAATATTTGATGTCATAATAATAACCGTATTCGTAAAGTTCACTAAACGACCTTGACTGTCCGTAATTCGACCATCATCTAAAATTTGCAATAATATATTTGCGACATCTGGATGTGCTTTTTCAATTTCATCCAATAATACGACTGAATATGGATTTCTGCGAACAGCCTCTGTTAATTGTCCACCCTCTTCATAACCGATATATCCTGGTGGGGCTCCTACAAGGCGTGAAACACTATGCTTTTCCATATATTCGCTCATATCGATGCGAATAAAATGTTCCTCCGAATCAAAAAGTTGTGCAGCAAGCGCTTTTGCAAGCTCTGTTTTACCTACACCGGTTGGACCTAGGAATATAAATGAACCGATTGGCCGATTTGGATCGTTTATTCCAGAACGTGCACGCCAAACAGCTTCTGTTACAAGATTTACTGCCATGTCTTGTCCAACGACCCTTTCATGAAGAGTATCCTTTAAACGCAGCAATTTTTCACGTTCACCTTCAACAAGCTTTGTAACAGGGATTCCTGTCCATCTTGAAACAATCGCTGCAATTTCCTCAGCAGTTACTTCTTCTCGTAAAATTCTTGCTTCTGATTCTTTCTTTAATTCTTCTTCAAGACTTGCCAATTCTTTCTCCAATGCAGGAATTTTACCATGACGAAGCTCCGCCGCTTTATTTAGGTCATATTTACTTTCAGCTTCTTCTAAGTCTCGACGGTAGCGATCCAACTGTTCTCGTTTTTTCTGGATTGTCTGCAAGCTTTGTTTTTCTTGCTCCCATTTTTTGCGCATATCTTCAGCAGCTTGCTTTAAAGTTGCTAATTCTGAACGTAGCACATCTAAACGTTTCTTGCTAGCTTCATCCTTTTCTTTAGTTAAAGCCTGTTCTTCAATTTCTAATTGCATAACACGACGAGTAACCGCATCTAGTTCTTGCGGCATTGAATCAATTTCTGTACGAATCATAGCACATGCTTCATCGATCAAATCAATTGCTTTATCAGGTAAAAATCTGTCCGTAATGTAACGATTTGAAAGCTCTGCTGCCGCCAAATTTGCGCGGTCATGAATACGAACTCCATGATGCAATTCAAAGCGCTCTTTCAATCCTCGTAAAATGGATACCGTATCTTCTATAGAAGGTTCCCGTACCATGACCTGTTGGAAGCGTCGTTCAAGAGCCGGATCCTTTTCAATATACATACGATATTCATCTAAAGTAGTAGCACCAATACAGTGCAATTCACCACGGGCAAGCATTGGTTTTAGCATATTTCCTGCATCCATTGCTCCGTCAGTTTTTCCCGCCCCAACAATCGTATGAATTTCATCGATAAACAATATTATACGACCGTCCGAGTCCTTTACTTCTTTTAATACACCTTTTAAACGTTCTTCAAATTGTCCACGATAGCTTGCTCCTGCAATTAAAGCACTCATATCAAGCTCATATAGGATACAATCCTTCAACCCTTCTGGTACATCTTTTCGAACAATTCTTTGTGCTAACCCTTCAACAATTGCAGTCTTACCTACACCAGGCTCACCAATTAAAATAGGGTTGTTTTTCGTTTTTCTTGATAGGATACGAATTACATTTCGAATTTCTTCATCACGACCAATAACAGGATCCATTTTGCCATTTTTTACTTGTTCAATTAAATTGCGACCAAATTGCTCTAATGGACTACGATTATCTTGCTGCTGAAATTGCATCCTTTAACACCCTTTCAAAATGGAAATTACACTTTGACCTTTTTTGACTATTTTGATTATAAGCTGTTTAAAAAGTAAATGCAAAAATTATCACTATAAAGTTTTTTCGTTATTTTAAAGAGTTATGCTATTCTATATTTGGATACATATTTTTGAATTTTATTTAATTATCCTTAAAAATTGCATTAGTTTTCACTATTTAAAGGATGTGATGAGACGATGACATTGATAAATTCATTACCTGTAGATTTTTATCGGTTATTTGAGGAACATGGCTTATTACTGAAAGTTGATAAAGGCAGTCGTATCTTTCAAGAGGGTGAAAGTGCCGGCGATATTTTTTTAATTAAAAACGGCTCAGTACAAATTAGTAAAGAAACTGAAAGTGGAAAAGAACTAACTTTTCGAATTTGTGGAAAAAAAAATATTATTGGAGAATGTACTTTATTTAGTCCATTAACAATGCATTCAACATCTGCAAAAGCAATCGTTCAAACTGAACTTCTTACAATTAGCAAGGATTCCCTTGAAATGATGTTGACTCAACAGCCTTCACTAATGATTGATTATTTAAGATGGCTACAAAATGAAAATCTTAAAAATCAAAGCTTATTGCGCGACTTAATTTTACACGGAAAAAAGGGTGCATTATACTCAACACTAATTCGATTATCAAATACTTATGGTGAAGTAATTGATGAAAAAAAGGTGTTTATTAATTACAGTTTGACAAATACAGATATAGCAAATCTCTGCTCAACTAGTCGAGAAATGATTAATCGTATGTTAAATGATTTAAAAAAGCAAAAAATTATTTCTTTTGATAAAGGATACATTACAGTATTAGATTTACCTTATTTAAAAAATGAAATATGCTGCGAAAATTGTCCGGCATCTGTTTGCAGAATTGATTAGGATTTGTAGCCTTGGAATAAAGTTTGACTAAAAACACCTCAAAAACTAAATTCAACGGTAAATAGTTTAATAAGAATTTCATAAACACAACTCGACCAAATTAGGCCGAGTTAATATCTTTTCTTATAATTCCAATTAACTTATCTTTCTCATCCGCTAAAAAAAGCATCCATTTTAGATGATTTACTTTGGAAATTTCGATATATTATCCCATAAATAGGTTTTAACTTTATAATGTGAATTTTTAAATCGGTTAAAAAATCTATTTTATTATTACTTTGGAATTAAGGGGGAATCAATAGCCCTTAACCATTGCGCTCGATCGTGGAATAATAAAGCGAAACAATCTATTCTGTCCTTCTTAAAGCGGTCCACCCTCAAAACCAATAGGCCATCCATTTTCTTTGAATTTTACTTTAAACTGAAATGCGTAAGGATAATCTCCATAAATAAAAGCAATCGTAAAGCCTTTAAATAAATAGTCATCAAAATTAATCAACTTTCCAAATGATATTGCAGATAAATCATAATTCTCTACTTCTTGAGTAGGAAAGAATTCCTTTAAATACTTTAATGCACGGCTAAGATGTTGCTGGAAATTGTCGAGTATTTTACCCGCCATTTCAATAAATTTTTCATTTGGCTTTTCCATATTTCCTTGTACAAATATTTCTACATCTTTCCAATCCTCTATATCAATACTACAAAACCATTGTTTTGGAAGGGAGTTTTCTTCTTCATCTCCGAAATATGTATTTGTCAGGTTCAATTTTTCTGCTTCATTTTTACTTAACGGCCTAGAAAGAACAAGTCTTTTATGCAAAATATCTTCAAAATTGATCATTTATTCACCTCTAATACAATACTTCATAAACCCATCTACACTTTAACATAATTATCCAGCCAACTTTAAAGCTTTCGTTCAAAAAGTGGCCATTAAATGGAAATAAACGCTTCTCTTAGTCAAAGATAGCGCCCTATTATAGCAGATCATTATGTAAGATAAAGGATTCTTAAGTTGAGGAAAGAATTTTTTTTAACAATAAAGTAATTATTTATTTCTAAGTTAAGGTATTTCGTTACTTTTCTCTTTGGTCAACTTTTATTTATATTTCTAAAAACAAACTAAACTCCAAACTGTTTTAAATGATGGTCAAGGTGCTTGTATATTCCTTTTCCCCATTGCGCGGAAGTAAGTTTACCGAAAAAAGGATGGGGATGAGTCGTACACTTCTCTGGACCATTATTTTGGAAGGTTATAATTTTTTGTTTCAGTTTTTCCTTCTCTGTTTCAAATTCTTTTTCATCTACAATCAAAATGGTCGGAATTGTGGACATATTTTTGGCTAGTGGCTTGTCATTATAAAAAATCGGTTTCACAAAGTTTCCTATTAATATTCCTAACCAACCTCTCTCTGGAAAAGAGTATCCCATTGCAATGTCTTGAAAGGATGAACAATGTGCTAGCATTTGGGCAACATCCATTTTACCCCATTGATATTTTGAATTAGGGCTTAGTTTGTCGATACGGTTTAAAATTTCCTCTAAATGCAATTGATTAAAAATATTTTTCATCTGTATATCCCCCTTTACCAATCCACTCTACATCACTACAAAAAATCTTTTTATTTTGGCACTTTAATCAAAACAGCACTTTTCTTATACTAAGAAAGCGTCCGATAATTCAATAATAATTAGTTAGCCTTACTATTAAAGCAATCTTCGCAAATTAATTTTCCTTCATTTTGCAAATAGGCTTTAATTTCAGTCATACCCTTTCCTTCTGGATAACGCATTTTTACAAATACCACATCATTACCTTTAATTTCTTTATCACATTGATTACATTTAGGTACAATTTTAAACAATGTTATAAATGTCAACACCAATATGTACATTTTTGCTCGTTTAAGGATGTACAAAATTACTCGTTTTCCGGGGCTAAATAATGCTTTAATCGGTATGATTCGCCGACGATTGTGACAACGCTAG
>NZ_RXNR01000096.1 GCF_003966145.1 Lysinibacillus telephonicus | reverse complement strand
GAAAAGTCTGAAAGTTCGTTACGAAACTTTGCGTTATTCATCTTAATTGAACCGCCGTATACGGAACCGTACGTACGGTGGTGTGAGAGGTCGGGAGTTAATCACTCCCTCCTACTCGATTCTTATTTGTTAACTTTTTGACTTTAAAAACTTTTCCTTATATAAAAAATAGGCGTCGTCACAGCATTTTTTAATAGTCTCTGACAATGAATTCGTTGATAATTCCATTACTGCTGCTTTAACAAACTTTGCTTGATCAACGATAAACATTTCGATTTCTTTTTCAGTTCGCTTATGAGCATCAAAATATTTACTTTTTTTCAATCTATTTAACATTTCTATTAGATTATATTTTTTTAAAACTAACAATATCCATTCATTGATCCCTGTTGCTATATATATAGAAGATAGATAAAATAACTCGGGAGTAGCATCTTTTCTATATTTTAAGTTTTGAAAGTGAACATCCTTTTTTACAGCATTATAAATGAGAAAGTTTGCTGAATAATATATCATTTTATCAACAGATTGAATAATATGATATTCATCTGGCAGCAGCATAAGCCAGGCATTAAAAGCGATAATCCATGCATCCTCTTTACTAATGGCGCCTTCTTTAACGAGGTAACTATACTCATCCAATTTTTTTGCTATTGATTGGAAAGTGTCAACATGATGCTGTTCGATGTATAATAAGCTCCGGTCAACTGTAATTTCTTTATACATCACTTCAACACTCCTTTAGAACCATAATAATAGAATAGTATCTTTAAATATTATATTTGGATCTTATAATTAGTTTATCGAAATATTCAACATTTACAATCGAAATATTTGAAAAAGTCCAAAATAGATAAATTTAGTAAAAAAGAAATGGAATCATTTTGTGACTTAAGTATATAAACATATTTAAAATGAGACTGTACAGAGAGTAAAACTTCTGTACAGCCTCTATATTTCATAGAAGGTTATATTCTTAAAAATAATAGCTCGATTTATACATACCGAGCTTTGTCTTAGAGGAATGCCTTTTTGATTCTTCGATCCCTCCTTGCAAGATAGGGAAATAAATACAAATAACAAATACTCCTATACAAAATCGTCCATTTCAAATTGATTGACATTTTTTACGATTCACCTAGTTCTTTTAAAGCAGGATTGCTATATACACTTTTATTTAAATCACCTGTTATTCTTGAAGTTGCAACGCCAGCAACCATTGATCCACTAACATTTAAAGCAGTGCGTCCCATATCAATTAGAGGTTCTACGGAAATTAAAACACCAGCTAGTGCGACTGGCAAATCAAGTGCTGATAACACGATAATTGCTGCAAAGGTTGCGCCACCACCTACACCAGCTACACCAAATGAGCTGATTGCAACAACAACAATAACTGTTAAAATAAAACTAGGTTCAAATGGATAGATGCCAACAGTTGGTGCAATCATCATCGCAAGCATTGCTGGGTACACGCCAGCACATCCGTTTTGACCGATTGACAGACCAAATGAGCCTGCAAAGTTTGCTATGCCGTCTGGAACGCCTAATCGATTAACTTGTGTTTTTAAATTTAATGGCAATGTCCCTGCACTAGAACGAGAAGTGAATGCAAACAATAATGTTTCAGCTGTTTTTTTAATATAAGTAATTGGATTTAAACCAGATAATGTAATAATGAGTAGATGGATAATGAATACGATTATTAATGCCAAGTATGAGGCAATTACAAACTTCCCTAAATTATAAATTGCATCAAAATCACTTGTTGCTACAGTGCGTGCCATAATTGCTAATATTCCATACGGGGTTAACCGTATCACAATTGTAACTACGCCCATTACTAAAGAATAAATTGCATCGATTGCTTTTTTTATCGTTTTGGATGTTTCTTCATCTTTACGAACAACTCGTAAATAGGAAAATCCTAAAAATGCAGCAAAAATAACGACAGCAATTGTTGATGTAGAGCGAGCCCCTGTTAAATCAAGGAAAGGATTAGCTGGGAATAGCTCGATAATTTGCTCAGGCAACGAAACAACTTCTGCAGAACTTTCCTCTAAAGAAGCGCCACGTTCTTTTTCCGCTACCCCCTGAACAAGCTCAGAAGCATCTAGATTAAAGAGTGAAGCTGAAAAAATACCAACAGCTCCAGCAATAGCAGTTGTTCCAACTAAAATTAACAATATCAGACCTGCGATTTTTCCTAAATTATTGCCTAGCTTCATCTTCGTGAAGGCTGATAATATAGAAATAAAAACAAGAGGCATGGCAACCATTTGTAAAAGCTTCACATAGCCTGTCCCGATAATATTATACCAAAGCACAGTGTTTGTAATTTCGTCTGAAGTTGCACCATAAAAAAGTTGCAGTACCAGTCCTAAAAGTATTCCTAAAGCTAAGCCGATAAAAACTCTACTTGAAAATTTGATATGTTTTTTATTGAGGTAATACAAAAATACTGCCAACAATAGTAAAACAGCAACATTTATTACTGTATAGAACGCCATATATAGTATTCCTCCTAAGAAAACCATGAATGTTTGTGTTTCAGTAGTAATTTAAATGATAAAACTATTTTCCTTATGTTGAGGAATTAATATGTTTTTATTCATACAATTGAGGAGACATTTTAAGATACATATAGACTAAAATTTTGATACAATGTTCTGTATGATGATTTTCATTTAGAAAGGAACAAAAATATGAACTCACCTTATACATTTAAACACCTTACTCCTTCTATGAATAATGGGAAAAGTCGTCCCGCTATTTTTTTATTTCATGGATTAGGAAGTAATGAGGATGATTTACTGCAGCTTGTTGAAGAATTTAAAGACCAATGTCATATATTTAGCTTAAGAGGTCCCATTACACATCCACCAGGATATGCTTTCTATACATTTGAAGAAGAGGGAAAACCGACAAGAGAAGTATTCGACAAAGTGATTGTGTTTACTCAAAGTTTTATTATGGAAGCGATTAAAACATTCAATTTAGATAATGAAAAAATATATTTAATTGGATTTAATCAAGGAGCAGTTGTTGCTGAAACTTTATCTCTAGTAATGGGGCAAATGATTCGAGGAACTGTTGCATTGAGCGGCTTTTTACCCGATTTTGTTATAGACGAGTATAAAAAAATGCCCATGGATCGCTTGAAGATATTCATTTCTCATGGCGAGTATGATTATGTCTATCCAATTCAATGGGGACAAAAGAGTCAAAAAGTTTTTACTGACTATGGTGCAACTGTTACATATAAAACATATCCGGATGGCCACGGTGTTACCCAAGATAATCTAAGAGATTTAGTAAACTTTATCGCAGAGGATTTAATTGACAAAATAAATTAAAAAACTCCGCATGGATAAGAAATTTGTTATCCATGTGGAGTTTTTTTAATGAATAAGAGAGTGTTCAGTGCGAGCCACCTATAGCTTTGGAGTATAGATTGATTAAAAATATCCCTCAATACTTATCTAACAGTAACTTCAAAAACTCTATTTTGAAAAAATAGTTCAAAATGGAAATAGTCTTTTTTAATAAGTATGAGATTTTTATAAAAAACTTTGATCATTTTCCACCTATGTTATTCAAGAATCATCCCTATTGTTAAATAAGAAATAATAACATTTATTCATAAAGGATATTCCCAGTGTTAATCATACTAAATTGGGTTTCTTAAGTGAAAATACAGCGGCAATAAACATCATCAAAGATAACGATGATATAATAATCGATGTTATTATGAAATTATCTACCAATAGTTCAATTCCATAAAATTGAGTTAATAACAGTGCTACAAAAGGTGTTGCCCAGTCAACATTAACCCCTGTCACATTAACAAAACCCGTTAAAATAGTGAAAAGTAGTGTTAGTAACCAAAACGTTGAATAGTACTTCATAACCCTACGATTCTTACTCTTTAAAGTAATTATTAAAATAAAAATCCAAATTGTGAAATATACAAACGTGACAATCAAGTTCTTAACGGTTGCTGGACTACCCATTAGAGATTCTTGAAAGTTCAATACAAGACCAACAATAATAGAAAAAATAGGAACGATAATAAAAATGACTTTATTCTTCATTTTTTGTCCCTTCTAATAGGTTTAATAACAGCGTTTTTTTCCTATAACTCTTCTGTTCGATAATTTAAGTGCATTAATACAAAAGCTCAGTTAAATTTTAACATAAATGTACTTTTTTAAATACCTATGTTATTCAATTAAATGGCCCGAGTGAATAAATAAAAATCCTGTATTTCAACACAGGATTTTTAATCAAACTTTATTAAATTATTAGTCTTTATTTTAAACTATCAAATTTTATTTTAAATGATCAATCTCTTTTATAAAACTACACCACCCAGTTTTCATCGTCGCCTGTCGTCTTGCTATCGAAAGAGGGGGAAGAGGGGAGCTTGTTTACCTTATTTTATAGAATTTAATAGCTTTTTAGTATCTTCAAAGGACATGGGCTTATGGAAATAATATCCTTGCCCAGTACGACAGCCCATCTTTTGCAGCAAAACAAATTGTTCTAAAGTTTCAATTCCTTCTGCAACTGCATGCATATTTAGATTTGAAGCGAGTTGAACGATTGTTTGTACAACTGCATACATTCCTGAGTCGTTAATATCGTTAATAAAGCTGCGATCGATTTTTATTTCTGAGAATGGAAGTTGCTGCAAATAACTTAAGCTTGAGAAGCCAACGCCAAAATCATCAATTGAGCTTTCGTATCCAAACTGTTTTAACTCAAGTAGTATTTCCTTTGCCTTTTGAAAATCAAATAACTCAACACTTTCTGTCACTTCAATTTTGATAAATTGTGAGCTGACATTATATTGATTTACCAGCGTAATAAAATCATTTACAAATGATTCGTGATAAAAATGTACAGGGGAAATGTTCACTGCAATTGGTACCATTTTTAACCCCTTCATCTGTCTCTCGTTTTGGAATTGCAGTACCTTCTTTAAAATTATATTGTCTAATTCACGTATTTTACCTGCTTGTTCAGCAACTTTAATAAATTCTGCAGGAGAAACGTTGCCTAAAACAGGAGAATACCATCTTGCAAGGGCTTCAAATCCTTCAATTTCAGCTGTCATTAAATTAACTTTAGGTTGTAAATGTACGGTAAATTCTTCATTCTGAATACCAAATCGTAGCTGATTCAATATGTCGAGCTCCCGTTGAATTTCTCCATCTGTTTCAGCTTCGAAAAAGGAAACAACTGCCCCTTTTTGATAACGTGCTTTCGTTAGAGCAGTATCTGCGCGGCGAACGCTTTCATCAATAGACATTGTATTGTCAAAAGGGGAGATGCCAATTTTCAATGTAATAAATATTTCACGGTTTGCAATAGGGATAGGTGCTGCTGTAACTTGCAGCAATTGACTTATAAATTGATCCAGTTCATACTCTGGCAGTGTCACAGCTAATATAAAGGAAGAGTTAGAAAATCTCCCGTATATTACTTGATTTTTATTATTTATGAACGGTTCTATTCGATTGATTAGTTGGCGTATTAATTCATCTCCAATTTTCCTGCCATATAAATCTACAATGCTTGAATATTCACTTGGTTGAATTAGTAATATTGACCCCTCAATATTTTTCTCCACCCACTGGGTTAAAGTATTATGAAAATAGTTGAAATTTGGAATTCCTGTACTCATATCAATATATGCAAGCTGCTTTAGTTCCTGTTGCTGTTCAACATACTTCATTGACAATGCAATAATGGGTGATAGTTTTTTTAAAAATTCAAGATCTGCACTTTTCAATTCAAAATAATCTTTTATATAAATTGAAAAGTAGCCTAGCAATTGCTTTTCTTTATTAAAAATCGGCTTCGACCAGCAGGAAGTAAGGTTATATTTTTTAAAAGAATCACTTAATGCTAAATTTTTAATATACACTGCACTTTGGTTATAGGCGGTAACGGTACTTATTTCGATATCATTTATCGAATCGATTACGGCTAATGGTAGGGAACCACTTGCAAGAGCTTTTAGTTGATAATCGGGTTGAAGAACGTGAATTGCACAATAGATGTCCCGTATATAATATTTTTCAACTTTTTCTGTGATAAGTTGTAAAATCGTATTTAACTCTCCACTTTTTTCGAGTTCAAGATATACTTCATGCTCCAATTTAGAGAGCATTTTACTTAACATTTGCTCTGTAATATCTTTACAATGAACTATAGCAAATGTACGCTCCCCATCATCCCCTTGAATCGGCTGACATGTAATACTATTCCAAAAAGCACTACCATCCTTTTGATAATGTAAAATGTTCAGTTCAAATGGGGATTTAGTAGAAAAGTGGTATCTTATTTCCATATCAATTTCAGCGTCTGTTTTGATGCCGTTGAATGAGCTTATAGTTTTGCCGATTAATTCATGTTCTTCATATCCAGTTAGTATTGAAAAAGCTTTATTCGTATAAACAATTGGATAGTCAGGATGTTCCAAATTAATCATGGCGACGCCTGTCTGATACTGATCACTTATACTACAGAGAAATCGAAATAATTTTTCCTTTGTTAGGGACTTTATTTTATCGAACATTCTCGTTTCCACCTTATAATTGTCAGTTCTTTATCTACTAGTAAGTATATCAGAATTATGTATTTATGGAGAGTATTGTTTTTTTAGGAGGAAATTTTATTCACAGGTAACTATTTGAAAATAATTGACTTTTTACCGTGAACAATTAATTGAAATGTTGATGCTATTTAACGAAAGTCTGTAATTTAAAGTGATGTATAATAGTCAAGTAAATAAATATATGCTTTTTCACCATTTTCTTCAACAATCGTTTTGTTATTAAGAGTCATACTAAAGGAAGTAGATTCAGGATTAATTTGTCCATTAATAAATTCAAGCTCAATTGTTACGTTTCCATTCTCATCAAGCCCAGATTTTTGTATATCCGAATTTATATAGCCTTCAAAAAGGGATTCCTGCCATTTACCATTAACTTTTAAACTTTGTATAGTGTCTATTTCATCATATTCCCATTGTACATCGCGTAAAATGGTTATAAAAAGATCATTAATTGTAAAAGTCTTATTATTGTGGTCAAGTTCAACTGCTCGAATCGTATGTGCATCTAAGGAAATTGCTTTTGCAGCCTTTTCTGCTGTCGCATCAATCTCTAAAGCAGCTTCTTTAATTTCGTTTAGCTTATCCGAGCAGCCACTTGCAATTTGTAAAAATACAAGCATTACGAAAATAGTTAATAGTCGCATTATAAAAGCCTCCAATTCAACAACATTCTTCACATTTCATCTTAAAGAAAAATTCACATATGAAATATGATATTTTTCACAGTGTTTATGAATATTTTGTAAAAACTACTTCGTTTTCTTTAAAAATGTACAAGTTAACGGTTTTAAGGCAATGAGTAGTAAATTTTTACGGTGAAGGGAAGATGGAATGAAAATTGATGATGACATTTTAGAGCGATTAGGAGTCTATTTTGTTTATCATGAAATTTATGAACGTTATGGAATATCATTTGAAATATTTGTTGACCGATGGAGCAGGGGAATATTAGAAATTTGATTATATGGACAAGCAAGGGACCGTCCCAAATACTATTCGGAACGGCCCCTTTACTATTAGATAAAAAAGTATAAAGTTAAAAATTGTTTTTAATCCATTGATTTGCTTCCAACCAATTGTTTATTCTTACAACATTGGATGGTATAGGTTTTCTATTATATGGAGTATCAAACAAAAGAACTGGAATTTTTAATTCTTCTGCCAACATGACAGCATTATCATGTTTATCCTCAAAGAAAACATCTACATTATATTTTTTTGCAGCACTAAGTTTGTCGTGGTTTCCAATTAACTCAATATGGTGGAAGGGGACTTTATTTTCTTCAAACCATTTTTGAGTTATATGATATACATCTGCGTCACGGGCAGATATATAGTAAAGCTCATAATCATGCTGCCACGTATTTAATATGAATTGAGCGTCCTTCGCAATGTCGCTTACCGAATACATATGTGCTTCATTTTCCTTAAACCAGCGTGAAAATTCATTGCGGTCGACTGGTTGGGGAAAAGCACATAAAAAATCATACTCAATCACATCATCTAATACAATATTCGTGTTATAGCGTTTGTTAATATGCGGAATGAGTGTATCGGGTGTAGTGACTGTTCCGTCAATATCTATCCCAAAGCGAGGCTTATTTTTAGACGATGTCATTTTAAAAACCTCCTAGCTTAGAGATTAGTTTCTTGTTTTGCCCGTTCTTCAGCCATTTCAGCGGCTAATTTGTCGATTTCTTTTTTCAATTCTTCTACCATTGTTTCCTCAGGTACTTTTCGTACTGTTTTACCTTTCATGAATAAAAGGCCTTCACCGCGTGCACCAGCAATACCGATATCAGCTTCACGCGCTTCTCCAGGACCGTTAACAGCACAACCTAAAACCGCAACTTTTAAAGGTACATTTAATTTTGAAATATATTCTTCAACTTCATTTGCAATTGAAATTAAGTCAATTTCAATACGACCGCAAGTTGGACAAGAGATTAAAGTTGCCATATTTGATGCAAGACCAAATGATTTTAATAATTCACGAGCAACTTTTACTTCTTCTACTGGGTCTGCGGATAATGAAATGCGCAACGTGTTGCCAATTCCTTTTGATAGGATTGCACCAAGACCAGCCGCAGATTTTACAGTACCAGCAAATAATGTACCAGATTCTGTAATACCTAAGTGAAGTGGGTAATCAAAAGCTTTTGCAGCTTTTTCATAAGCTTCGATTGCTAAATTTACATCAGAAGCCTTCATTGATACGATAATATCATGGAAATCTAGGTCTTCTAATATTTTAATATGGTGTAGTGCAGATTCAACCATACCATCTGCAGTAGGGTAGCCATATTTTTCTAAAATGTGGCGTTCTAAGGATCCTGCATTTACTCCAATACGAATTGGAATCCCTTTCGCTTTAGCGGCATTGACTACTGCTTCTACTTTTTCACGGCGACCAATATTCCCTGGGTTGATACGTACTTTATCAATCCCATTTTCTATCGCCTTTAGTGCTAACTTATAATCAAAATGAATATCCGCTACTAACGGAATATGAATGCGTTTTTTAATATCAGCAATTGCATTTGCTGCTCGTTCATCTGGAACGGCTACGCGAACAATTTGACAACCAGCTTCTTCTAATCGTAAAATTTCAGCTACTGTTGCTTCTACATCATGTGTTTTTGTTGTACACATACTTTGGATGAATAGTTCATTACTACCACCTATCGTTAAATTACCTACACGAACTGGACGTGTTTTTGAACGGTGAATAAGTTCACTCATGAAGATTCTCTCCTTTAAAAAGGTACGTAATAAATTCGAATCGTACCATCACATAGTTATTTTATCAGTGTAGGAAAGTAAGGACAAGGAAGAAACTCTATTTTTTTATTTCTACAAGTTATTACTATAAGTATTTTTAAGAATTCTGAAAAAGTATGTGTGGTGAGCGGGCAAAGGGATTAATAGGAAGTTCGTTAAGATGACAAGACATACGATGCAGAGTTTTTGTCACCGACTTTGTGTAAGACTCGCTCACAAAAAGGATATGCTTCTAGTTCTTCTTGTATTGCGCAGCTTATTGATAAAAAGAGGAGGCTGCGCCTTCTTTATATAGTTTAATCAAATGGATGGAACCATTTGGGATTAATATTAATATTTTAACCTTATCGTTATGAGCAGTTACTTTCTGCTTCGTCATAGATTGGTATTTTTACTAGTTCACCTGGTATCATTGCTTGTTTTATTAGGTGAGGGTTGAGCTCGTAAAAATGTGCCATTCTTTCAGGGAGTGAAATGTTGATTTTTGATGGATATGCTGCAAATAAACTTTGTACAGAATCTCCATCAGTTGTAATGACTGAAACTGTTCTTACTGCTATTTGCTGATTACATTCTAATTCCTCTTCACCATTAAAGGCTGCTAATGGAACAGTACCTTCCGTTAAATCTATTTTAATAACAGCTGCTATAAGAAAAAAGACAACCGTAAAAATTAGAAATCTCAAAAAAATCCCTCCTTTCTCTCACTATATGAAGAGAAGAGGGATTCATGCATATTATTTCATTGGTATTTTAGGATATTTTGTTACTGCTAAACTTAATATAGCAATGGTAGTTAATATTCCTATTATAGTAGAAATGGATGAAGGGACATTAACAATAGAAAATATTACTGTTAAAAGAGTGGACCAGGTGATGGCAAGAGAAGCAGTTCGCCACATATGTCTATATTCTCCACGACGCTTCAATATTTTTAATAGAACAATTCCTACTAGCGCATAGAGACTTATTCTTATAAAAAGTAAAAAGGTTGATGTTATAGTTAATAGAAGAAGCGCAAATGGGTATAGGAGCCATTGTATATCTTTTACGTACTCTGTTAATCCTACTAATTCTACGGAATTCTCTGAGACACCTGTTATAAATTGAATAAATGAAAAAATTGTAATAACAGCAATTAATAGAAAAACATATTGAATAATTTTGCCGATTGATAATAAACGGTATGCTGCTAATTTTTTTGGATGTATTAGACTATCAATAAAAAGTTGCGAGTGTTTGACCATATTTTCTCCTCCAAAGGAAAGTGTATCATGAAATATACACAGCGAAAAAGAGACTAGTTGTATTTTAAAAGGTTTTATTTATAGGAAATTATAGAAATGAGTGAAACGTTTTATTAAATATTTACGTATAAACTTGTAATAATGAATTAGGAGATGTTGTTTTTGGAAATAATTGCTTGGATACTAATTATAGCTAGTTTTGTAATTGCGTTTATTGGTCTGGTTTATCCAATAATCCCATCTGTATTGTTTATTTTGCTCGGGTTCATCATGTATGGTCTATTTTACTCATTTGCAGACTTAGGATGGTTGTTCTGGGTAATTGAAATTTTATTTGTCGTACTTTTGTTTGCTGCAGATTCGGTTTCAAATTTAATAGGTGTTAAAAAGTTCGGCGGAACTAAGGCAGGCATGTGGGGAAGTACAATTGGGTTAATTGTTGGACCCTTTATTATTCCGGTTGTAGGTATTTTAGTAGGTCCATTTTTAGGGGCGGTTATTGGAGAACTACTAGTAACGAAAACAGATTTTCGCCAAGCTGTTCAATCTGGGCTTGGTTCTCTTGTAGGTTTTTTAACTTCAGTAGTAACAAAAGGAATTATACAAGTTATTATGATAATTATTTTTATAATAGCTATTTAAATTGTAATGAAAAAATGTTTAATTATCATACTAAATGTGTAAAGTATAATCGTGGGATATGTACCATTCTATTAATTGAAAGTAATTTGCAGCTAGTTTTTCCGTCTAAAGGCTGAATTGTAATTGTTTTGGATTAATTGATTGAATGGTTTACTTAATTTTGATAACCTAGAAATGTAATCAAGATTACTTATTTTGAGGGAGGAAATTTCAATGGCTTTTGAATTACCAAAATTAACTTATGCATACGATGCATTAGAACCAAACATCGATGCAAAAACAATGGAGATTCATCATACTAAACATCACAATACTTATGTAACAAACTTAAACGCAGCTGTTGAAGGCACTGAATTTGCAGGTAAAGATTTACTAGAATTAATTTCAAACATTGACGCTCTACCAGCTGACAAACAAACAGCTGTACGTAACAATGGTGGTGGACATGCTAACCACTCTTTATTCTGGGAAATCCTAACTCCTGGTGGTGCTACAACTCCAACTGGCGAATTAGCTTCTGCAATTGATGCTAAATTCGGTAGCTTCGATGCTTTCAAAGATGAATTTGCAAAAGCTGCAGCTGGACGTTTCGGTTCTGGTTGGGCTTGGTTAGTAGTAGATGGTGGAGAACTTGCTATCACTTCAACTCCAAACCAAGATTCTCCTGTAATGGAAGGTAAAACACCAATCCTAGGCTTAGACGTTTGGGAACACGCATACTACTTAAACTATCAAAACCGTCGCCCTGACTACATCGCTGCATTCTGGAATGTAGTGAATTGGGACGTTGTAGAATCTAAATATCAAGCTGCTAAATAATTCAGCTGAGTAAACAAATGAATTATTTCTACGACAAAAGCGAAACAGCAGTCGTAAAATTAGTTAAAAAAGGCAAAATCCAATTTTGGATTTTGCCTTTTTGTGTGCGCCCGGCATGCGTATGAACTATAGGGTGCAAGTCCCGAACCCCGAAGACAGAAGTAGAGGTTAGCTAAGAGCAAGGGTGTCCGTGGCGACGCGGAATCTGAAGGAAGCTGGAGGCAA
>NZ_RXNR01000095.1 GCF_003966145.1 Lysinibacillus telephonicus | reverse complement strand
TATAATACTCGAAGAGTGTTTTTACCCCAAATAAGTCGGTTAAATACCCAATAATCTATTAAAATTACAAAAGACCTTCAGAATAAGCCCATTCTGAAGGTCTTTTGTCAACAACCTGAAACCCACTCTATTAAATAAGTGGGTTTCTTTTATATATATAAATATATTGCATATGTGCCGTTAAGCCTTCGATGAAGAATAAACTATCTGATAAGTGTTTTCATGACAATCTGGTTAGTAGCTTTTAAATATTAAAAATGAAAAAAGTGTAATCAAAGTCAAACTTGATACTACTCTAAACACCATTTGAATATGGTGTTTTTAATTTATAAAAGTAGTATATGGTAAAGGTTAATTAGTAGCATCTATGCCGAAATAGTTTTTAAACCCTTCTTTTCCTAAAGGAGTAATTGTAATTTCACGTGAATTTGCTTTAGACTCAATCCACTTCAATTCCATATACCTTTCAAATAAACCATTTCCTAAAGCACCACCTATATGATGGGTACGTTCACTCCAATCCAGACATGCATGCGAAAAGGAGCGGCGTTTTTTAGATAAAGCTAATAGGTCAACACCCAAGTTCTTAAAGAAAATCTCTCCTTTAGGTGTAACAATAAAATTTTTATCTTTTCTCTCAATATATTCTAAATTATGCATCGCATTTGTTAATTTAACACTAATTCGACCGGCTAAATGATCATAGCAAGTTCTTGCATTTTCTAGTTTTTTTAATTGGCTGGATTGTTTTAGTGACCTAATTTCAGGCGGTGGAGAAATTGCCATTAATATTTCAAGTGTATTCGCAACCTCTTGATTGGCTAATTGGAAATAACGAAATCTTCCATTGTTCTCACTAATAACAATATTATTTTCTACTAACTTTGCAAGATGAAAACTCGCAGTTTGAGGTTTAATTCCCGCCATATAGGCTAATTCACTAGCTGTATGGAATTTTCCATCCATTAATCCTGCTAAAATAGTTGCTCTTGACTTTTCACTCAGTAAAGAAGTAAGGGCAGAAATATTTGGATTTATAGTCATTGTTAAACACCCTCCTTGTAATCCACACTTCGATAATCATCGTACAATTATGAATCTATACTAATTCTAAAGAAGTAATTATCTATTCTCAAGAGAGGGGTAAAATTATTCTCATTTAAACAAGTTTATAAACAATTAACTATTACTTTTTGGAACTGGAGTGTTTGTAAATGAAATTATATATATATTTTCTTTTAATTATCTTAACAACTGCTCTAATGGGGTCTTCCTTTGCAATTGGTAAAATAGGGCTGCAATATTCTTCTCCATTATTCTTGGCAGGATTGCGTTTTTTAATAGCGGGCGTAATAATGGCGATTATCGTAAAAATATTAAATAGAACGCATCCAGCTGGTAAGGAACAATGGGGAAAAGTATTAGTTATTGGTTCCTTGCAAACGGCAGCTGTAATGGGGTGTATTTTTATTAGCCTAAGAACAATAACAGCAAGTGAGTCATCTATTTTAACATTTATGAATCCATTGTTAGTCATTATTTTTGGTACTATTTTTATGCATATTCGATATAAATGGTACCAATGGAGTGGAGTCATTTTGGGGTTTATTGGTGTAGGAATAACATTAGGAGGCATAAAGGACATTAAAGTGGGCATTATATTCGGTGCTCTATCTTCTATTTTTTGGGCTATTTCTACACTATTAGTCAATAAATGGGGAACCTATTTTGATACGTGGGTACTTTCGGCATATCAAATGCTGTTTGGAGGGTCAATACTTATTATTTTAAGTATATTACTAGAAAAACCTTTCTTTGATATAAATACAAAATCAGTTTTATTATTATTGTGGTTAAGTATTATGTCTTCTATTGTCCAATTTGCAGTTTGGTATTTTCTCTTACAAAAAGGGGAACCAGGGAAAACAAGTTCTTATCTATTTTTAGCTCCTTTCTTTGGTGTTTTAACAGGCGTTGTTTTATTAGATGAACCTATTACTTTTGCATTTATTGGTGGTGGTCTTCTAATAATAGTCGGTATATTTTTAGTTAATAGTAACTTTAAATTTAGAAAAAGGTGAATTATTTATAATAGCTATACGATAGAAGAATAAAGTTCCAGTGATTATAACTACTTTGCCTTCAATTGGCATCTTTACTCCTCCTTTACGTTTATGTTGAGAATATAAACTAGAGTTAATGATATTTTTGTTTTTCATAAGATACGGATTTGAAATAAAAAACTTATATAAATATTTTTTTATTAAAAATTGTCTAAAAATATTGAATTATAATATTAATTATAATATGATAAAACAAATATGAAAACTTGGTTTTATTTTTGAGGAGGAAACATAATTTGAAAAAATGGTTATCAGCACTGCTATTAACAGCTTTAATCGGAGCACTAGCAGCATGCGGAAGTAATGAAGCAACTAATGCTTCAAATGCAGCAGAAGAAGACAGCACAAACAAACTAGAACAAATTATAGAATCAGGTGTCATCACTATCGGGCTAGAAGGAACTTTCCCTCCATTCAGTTATCATGATGAAACTGGTACTTTAACAGGATTTGAGTATGAAATTGCAGACCAAATTGCAAAAGATCTTGGTGTAGAAGCAAAGTATGTTGAAACGAAATGGGATTCATTAATCGCAGGTCTTGATACTGATAAATATGATTTTGTAATTAACAATATCTCTATTACAGATGAGCGTAAAGAAAAATATGATTTCACAATACCTTATATGGAGTCAGTCGCAACATTAGCAGTTCATGCTGATTCTGATATTAATAGTTTAGAAGAGTTTGCGGGGAAAAAGGCTGCTCAAACAGTAACTAGCAACTTTGCACAAGATGCACGTGACTTAGGAGCTGAAATTGTTCCTACTGAAAATCTAACAAATTCAATTGAATTAGTATTACAAAAACGCGCTGATGGAACAATTCATGATCGTGTTACTTTCCTAACATATTTACAAGAACAACCTGATGCACCAATTAAGCTAATCGACGGTAAGACAAGCTCCTCAGAAATCGCATTAATTTTAAATCAAGGTAATGAAGAATTCCGTGAAGCGCTGAATGAAATTATTAAAAAACGTCTTGAAGATGGTACATTTGCAGCAATCTCAGAAAAATACTTTGGTGAGGATGTAATGTATCAATAATACTTGCCGGATCAATCGGCTTAATTGGCCGATTGATTTTTATCTTTGTCTAACAGGTGTTTATGCACTGAAAGCGTTGCGACAGGTACGAGACTTCCAGTTGATAATGAGTTGAATTAAGTATTTTACTCTGCCTTCAAAAAGTAAAGGAGTAACGCTCAAAGATAAAAGACTCCAGCGAGTCATACGATTTTTGAATGGAATTGACTCATGTAAACCTAAGTTCGATTTTAAGCTTTAGATTAGTTAGGGCGTAGTTGTTTTAGAAAGGAAGGTAAAAGATGAGTCGTGAACTCGAAATTGTATTAAATTCTATATGGCCACTTTTAAAGGCAGGGCTATCTGTAACCATCCCATTATCACTAATTTCATTTGCAATTGCATTAGTAATTGCCGTTATAACCGCCCTTTTAAAGTTATCTAACTTTAAATTTTTAAAATTTATTTTCAGTACATATGTATGGATATTTAGAGGGACGCCTTTACTTGTACAATTATTTCTTGTCTTTTATGGATTGCCAAAGGCGGGAATTACATTAGACCCTTGGGTTGCAGCAATTATTACATTTTCATTAAATACGGGAGCCTATGCTTCTGAATCAATTCGAGCTTCTATTTTGTCGATTCCAAAAGGTCAATGGGAGGCTGCAGAATCACTAGGAATGACTTATTGGCAAGTATTAAGGAGAGTAATTGCTCCTCAAACTATCCGAATTTCTTTACCCCCAGTTACGAATGATTTTATTGATCTTGTAAAGGGAACTTCTCTTGCGGCGAGTATTACAATTGCAGAAATGTTTATGATTGGACAACAAATTGTGGCATTTACATATGAACCTTTAGCAATCTATTCACTTGTTGCTGTTTTTTACTTAATCTTCGTATCAATTTTAACGATTATTCAAGGTAAACTAGAAAAATATGCTTCCAAGTATATTTAGAGAGAGGTGGACACCATCGTTACTTTAAAAGAGATAAATAAATCATTTAATAATCATCACGTTTTAAAAAATATAAATGTACAATTTAAAAAGGGTGAAACGACAGTTATTCTGGGACCTTCAGGATCTGGTAAATCAACACTTTTAAGATGTATTAATTTGCTGGAAATCCCTCAATCTGGCACTTTGGAAATAGATTCATTAAAAGTAGATTTTTCAGGAAAATTAACTCAAAAGGATAAATTAGCAATTCGCCAAAATACCGCAATGGTGTTTCAATCCTTTAATTTGTTTCCACATATGACAGTACTAGAAAATGTGATTGAAGGTCCAATTACTGTGTTAAAAAAAGATAAATCAAACATGGTTCAGATTGGCGAACAATTACTTGATAAAGTAGGGTTGCTACATAAAAAGGAAAGTTATCCATCTCAATTATCTGGAGGTCAACAGCAGCGGGTCGCGATTGCACGTGCACTTGCAATGGAGCCTAAGTTTCTCCTGTTTGACGAACCTACTAGTGCACTTGATCCAGAGTTAGAGGGCGAAGTGTTAAAGGTATTAAAGGCTTTAGCAGAAGAACAAAAGTCGATGATTCTTGTGACTCATAATTTAAATTTTGCTCGTGTAGCTGCAGATCGGATTTTATTCCTCGAAAACGGTGAAATAGCTTTCGATGGAGATACAGAAGAATTCTTTAACAATACAGTTAATGATCGTATCGTATCATTTATTCAGTCAATGCAATTTATTTAGGAGGAGAATAAGATGGCAAAAGAAAAAACAAATGTTGAAAGTTTTGATTTAGATCATACAAAAGTAGTTGCACCATATGTACGACTTGCAGGCGTCAAAGAGGGGGAAAAAGGTGATGTTGTAACGAAGTACGATGTTCGTTTTAAACAACCTAACAAAGGCCATATGGAAATGCCATCACTCCACTCTTTAGAACACTTAATGGCAGATCGTATTCGTAACCACTCAACAAAAGTAATTGATTTTTCTCCTATGGGCTGCCAAACAGGTTTTTATTTATCTTTTATTAATCATAATGATTATGAGGACGTATTAGATATTCTTGAGAAAACGTTAAACGATGTGTTAGAGGCAACTTCAGTACCTGCTTGTAATGAAGTACAATGCGGTTGGGCTGCAAGTCATAGCTTAGAGGGTGCTCAAGCTCTTGCAAAAGAATTTTTAGAGAAACGTGCTGAATGGCATATTGTGTTTTCTGAGTAATATTGAACTTACTGAAACGGTTGATTAAGAGATTTAATAAACAATTTTAAAGCAAGCTGAATCTTATTTTGATAAGCAGTTAAGCCAATACTCTTATTCAGCTAACTTGTAAATAGAACTAAAAAAAGAGTCGTATCCACGGCTCTTTTTTGTTTCACTTCATATATTTCAGTAGAAGAAGGATTATATAACTAATCTATTGAAATTTACTTATAGAATGAAGATTAGTTAGGAAAATCAAAAATCCATTTTTAGGTTCATACATATTTAAATACTTTGTTTTATACTTATGGTTGGTAGATAGTTGCTTGAGGATTATGAGGCAATTAAGAATTACTATCTAAGTTTATTTAACAATGATTAGGGGGAAGTGCATTGACTATTAAAGATATATTGATTTATCTAGTACTTTTTATCGGTACTTTCCTAGTTATTTGTTTGGGATGTACTGGTTTAATTCTGTCTACTATGACTGATGCATTTCCTAATTACCAATTTATAATAGCATTAGTTTTGATGTTTATTGCAACGTGGACCATTGGTTTAGGTATACGAAAGCATAGAAGCTTAATCGCTGAGAGAAATAAGTAATAATTTTTAGCAACACTTTACGAAATTAAATAATGTTACTGTTTCAAAAAATTTTTTAAGGAGAGAACAACATGGAGGTTTTTTCGAAATATCTAGCTAGTATCGATAACCCTGATCATCGCGATCGGACAGAAGAAATTTTGACATGGATCGCTAATAAATTTCCAAATTTAAATCCAGAAATCAAGTGGAATACGCCGATGTTTTCAGATCATGGCACATTTATTATTGGATTTTCTACAGCGAAGCATCATTTAAGCGTCTCACCTGAAGAAGCAGGTATTGCACACTTTGTCGATGATATTGCAAAAGCAGGCTACAGTTCTACAAAAGGCTTGTTCAGAATTCCGTGGAATGAGCTAGTAAATTACGAATTGCTTGAAAAAATGATTGAATTTAATATTCAAGATAAAGCAGACTGTACAACCTTTTGGAGGAAATAAAAAATTGTTTTTTAAGATTAAAAGAACTATTGAAGAGAGTAAAATGTTTACTTAAAGAAAAGGGATAGAAGATGACATTACAACAATTAAAATATGTGATAGAAGTAGCTAAAAGTCGTTCAATTAACAAGGCGGCACAGAGGCTGTTTATTAGTCAACCAAGCCTTTCCAATGCATTAAAAGAACTGGAGGAGGAAGTGGGGATTACGATTTTTCTACGATCTAATAAGGGAATTTTAATTACTCCTGAAGGATCGGAGTTTTTAGGCTACGCCAGGCAAGTAGTAGAACAGGCAGAACTTCTTGAGAATCGGTATACAAATACAAGATCTCCGCAGCAACATTTTTCAGTATCTGCTCAGCACTATGCATTTGCGGTAAGTGCCTTTGTACGTCTATTAAAGGAATATAACCCAGAGGAATACGAATTTAGTTTACGAGAAACAAAGACATACGAAATCATAGATGACGTAAAGAATTTGCGAAGTGAAATTGGTATTTTATATGTCAATGAATTTAATAAAAAGGTAATTCACAAGTTTTTAAGAGAAGGAAATTTACAATTCCATAAGCTATTTACAGCAAAGCCACATGTTTTTATTAGCTCAGCAAATCCACTGTCTAGAAAGAGTTTTGTAACATTATCCGATTTAGATCCTTATCCATATCTTTCATATGAGCAAGGGGATTATAACTCATTCTACTTTTCGGAGGAGATTCTAAGTACGCTTTCTAGACCGAAAAATATCCGGGTTACGGATCGTGCAACTTTATTTAACTTACTAATCGGATTAAATGGTTATACCATTTCAACAGGTGTCATTAGTCATAAATTAAATAGTAAAGATATTATAGCTATTCCTTTAAAGGTAGACGAGGAAATTCATGTTGGCTATATTACTCATAAAAATGTCACAAATAGTACGTTGGCTAATACTTATATTCAATATTTAAAAGAATCTATTGAGGAAGAATTACATCAGTTATAGTTAAAAGCTATAGCGAGGAATAGATTTTTTGTGTTACGTTATAATGATTTCCCTATGCTACACTTACCTTACATTAAAGGAAGTGGTTATTAATAAAATGGAAAGAGGGAGATCGTATATGACAAAAACACTTATAAAAGCTCCATTTAGAGCAGATCATGTAGGAAGTTTATTACGACCAGAGAGAATTCATAAGGCAAGAAAGGATTTTCAAGAAGGCAATATAACTAAACAAGAGCTACATGCAATTGAAACAGAAGAGATTAAAAAAATTGTTGATAAACAAATTGAAGTTGGGCTTCAAGCTGTTACAGATGGAGAATTTCGTAGAAGATTTTGGCATACAGATTTTCTCGAGCATTTAAATGGAGTAGAAGGATACGTTCCAAATCATGGTTTCGCCTTTAAAGGGGAAGAAACAGAAAGATACGATGTGCGTGTTGTAGGGAAAATCTCATTTAACCCGGATCACCCGCATATTAAAGATTTTCTCGAATTTAAAGAAATTGTCGGGGACCGTGCTGTTGCAAAACAAACAATCCCAAGTCCTAACCAATTATTTAATGCGGGTATTCGTAATCTTGAAATTTACCCAGATATTGAAGAATATACAAAAGATATTATCCAAACATATCGGGATGCTATCAAGGCCTTTTATGATGCAGGTTGCCGTTACTTACAATTAGACGATGTATATATTGCGGGTCTGAATGCTCCGGAAATTCCATTTAATGATAGCGCCTATTCTCGCGAAGAATTAATAGACTTAGCACTGCGTGTAGTAAATGGAGTACTAGAAGATAAACCGGAAGATTTAATTGTAACCACTCACCTTTGCCGCGGAAATTACCGTTCTAAATGGGCCTTTGAAGGAAGTTATGCCAAAATTGCTCCAACATTGTTTGCAAAAGAAAAAGTAAACGGATTTTTCTTAGAATATGATGATGATCGTTCTGGAGATTTCGGACCATTGGAATATATACCAAATGGTGGACCACAAGTGGTACTAGGGGTATTCACATCAAAACATGGGGAGCTAGAAGATAAAGAAAATATTAAGGCACGTATAGAGGAAGCAACAAAATATGTGACGTTAGAACAATTATGTATCAGCCCTCAATGTGGATTTGCTTCCACTCATCATGGGAATATTTTGACTGAGGATGAACAATGGGCGAAGTTGAAATATATTGTGGATATTTCAAAAGAGATTTGGGGATAAGTTTTTAAGCGAACACCTTTAACTGGGTTGTTCGTTTTTTTAGTAATAACAATAAAAATCGAAGAAGACATCCTCAACATAAACACTGGAATATTGTCACTTTGCAAAGTCAACACATACGATAAGAGGATAGTATCGTATGGAAGGAGCAAAAAATGAGTGATTTACTTTCTTTGCTGCTATTAGGAATTGCAGTTAGTCTTGATAGTTTTACAGTTGGGCTAACCTATGGAATGCGAAAAGTAACTATACCAATTAAATCATTTATTATCATCTTTTCCTGCACTTTCTTTGTTTTATTATTGGCAATGGGAATCGGTTCAATTATCGAGTTGTTCATATCTTATGAAGCTGCTGAAAGAGTTGGTGGCATTATACTAATAGTTATTGGTATTTGGGTTCTTTATCAATTCTTAACGTCTCAAAGTGATTCACAACAACATCAAAGTGATATCAAAATTGTTGAGTTTGAAATTAAACGATTGGGAATTATTATTAAGATATTAAAAAAGCCAACGGAAGCAGATTTTGACCGTTCTGGAAGTATTGGCAGTATAGAAGCTTTGTTTCTAGGATTAGCATTGTCATTAGATTCATTCGGAGCTGGAATTGGTGCAGCGTTGATTGATTTGCCTCCAATTTTATTTTCAATCGTTGTGACGGTTTCAAGTGTCTTTTTTGTAATAGCAGGCATCAACATAGGTTCAATATTTAGAAATATGAATTGGGTTAAAAAACTTACGTTCTTACCGGGAATTGCCCTAATATTAATTGGGCTATTTAAAATGTGAATAGAGATCTCATATGTCAATATAAGAGTCTGTTCTAGAAGTATATGTCAAACTTCTAGAGCAGCTTTCTTATGTTTAAGCTCTTTATTATTTTCGATTTTTACTTTTTTGTAACTATTCTACAAACCGATTAGGCTAGTATAGTGTATCAAAAAATTGCTAAAAGATATGACAACATTAGCTTGTAGGAGGGTCTTTTACTATGTATTCAGTTTGGATTAATTAGAAAAAAACAGCTTCAACTGCTATTTTGTATATAAAAATTTGTCTATTTTAATAATCGTTGTCTTAGTTATATTTAAAAATATTCTCTCATATTTACCCGCCTCATACATATAATTTACTGTGTGTTACACAAAGTTTGTTTCAAAAAAAGGAATATAAGTATAAAAGTGGATAATAGGTTAGGGGAAAAAGAAAGGTTCAGAATGTATTTTTTTCGGGGAAAACGATTGAGTAAAAGTATAGCATCCTTATCCTTACTAGAAACAATTAGATGTTAACAGTAGAGTTTCTTTTGCCAATAAGATAAAACAAATTACTAGAATATGGGGGATTATCTAATGAACGTGACAGAATATTACCGAGAACCTGTACAAAAAGTAATGAATGAACTAGAAGTAACCCATCAAGGATTAACGGATTATGAAGTTCGGACGAGACAAAGGCAGTATGGCTATAATGAATTACAAGAGGGGAAACGGAAAAGTGCAAGTCAAATTTTCCTTGAACAGTTTAAAGACTTTTTAGTCATTATTTTAATGGTAGCTGCTTTAATTTCTGTATTTTTAGGAGAAGTACAAAGTTCAATCGTTATTTTAGTCGTTGTCATTTTAAATGCTATACTTGGCACAGTTCAACAGATTAAAGCTGAAAAGTCTTTAGAAAGCTTAAAAGAAATGGCAGCCCCAATTGCAAGGGTACTTCGAAATGGACAAGTCACTGAAATCCCCTCAAAAGAGGTTGTCGTTGGAGATATTCTTATTTTAGATGCCGGTGATTATATTAGTGCAGATGGCCGAATTATTGAAAGTCATAGTTTGCAAATTAACGAGAGTTCTTTAACAGGTGAATCACTTCCGATCGTAAAAGTGACAAAGGTTATTAATGAAGAGGAAGTCGCACTCGGTGATAAGACAAATATGGTATTCTCGGGCAGCTTTGTTACAAATGGACGTGGAAAAGCTATTGTAACATCTATTGGTATGAATACTGAAATTGGTAAGATTGCAAACTTACTAGATAATGCCAAAGAGAAGAAAACGCCCCTTCAAGTAAGTCTTGAACACTTTGGAAAGCGACTCGCAATTGGGATTATTATAATTTGTCTTATTATTTTTGGCTTGGATATTTTACGTGGCCGCGAGCTAGTAGATTCATTTATGTTTGCAGTGTCTTTAGCAGTTGCGGCAATTCCCGAGGCATTAAGTTCCATCGTTACAATTGTCTTGGCATTTGGAACACAGAAAATGGCAAAGGAAAACGCAATTGTTCGCAAGCTGCATGCAGTAGAAAGTCTTGGCAGCATTTCAGTCATCTGTTCAGATAAAACAGGGACACTAACTAAAAATAAAATGACTGTCCAAAAGGTATATATAAACGAAAAAGTTATTCAACAAGATCAATTGCAAATAGGTGATGAACTTCATCATACATTTTTGCACATGGCTTTATTATGTAATAACTCAGTTACTTTTAGCGATAGAGAAATAGGAGATCCAACAGAAGTAGCCCTTGTCCATCTAGGAAATAAATATAACATTGATGAGCTCAATATACGCAAACAGTATAAACGATTTGGTGAAGTACCTTTTGACTCGAATCGTAAATTAATGAGTACCGTTAATCGAGTTGGCAATCGATATATTATGATTACGAAGGGGGCTGTCGACGTACTGCTTTCTCGTATTGTAAAAATTGAAACTTCACAAGGGGTATCACTCATTACTAAGCAACAACTAGAGGACATTAAACAAATAAACAGTAATTTTTCAAATGAAGGGTTGCGAGTACTAGCATTAGTATATAAAGAAGTTAATTCAACTGAAGTAAGCGCAAAAGATGAGAATAATTTCATCTTTGTTGGATTAGTAGCGATGATGGATCCACCTCGAGAAGAATCAAAACAAGCAGTAGCAGATTGCATCAAGGCAGGGATTAAACCTGTGATGATAACAGGGGATCATAAAATTACAGCCGCCGCTATTGCAAAACAAATTGGCATATTAAAAGATCCGTCCGAAGCAATTGAAGGAAAAGAAATTGAAAATTTATCAGATAAAGAATTAAGGGATAAAGTTGAGAACTTCTCTGTTTATGCACGTGTGTCACCAGAACATAAAATTCGTATTGTAAAAGCTTGGCAAGAAAAAGGGAACGTTGTGGCAATGACTGGAGATGGTGTCAATGATGGTCCAGCGTTAAAACAAGCCGACATAGGGGTGGCAATGGGAATTATGGGTACAGAAGTTGCCAAAGATGCCTCATCAATGATTTTAACAGATGACAATTTCTCAACAATTGTTAAAGCTATATCTAATGGTAGAAGCCTTTACGAAAATATTAAAAACTCGATTAAGTTTTTATTATCTGGAAATACGGGAGCGATTTTGGTCGTTCTTTATGCAACACTTTTTGCATTACCTGCTCCATTTACACCGGTTCATTTATTATTTATCAACCTACTAACAGATAGTTTACCAGCTATAGCAATTGGTTTAGAACCACATAATAAAAAGGTTATGGATAAAAAACCCCGAAATATCCATGAGCCTTTATTAAATAAAAGGTTTGTCTCTCAAATAGGGTTGGAAGGGCTTCTCATCGCTGCCGTAACTATTATTGCCTTTCAAAGAGGTCTGGCAACAGGGGATACGACAGTTGCTAGTACGATGGCATTTGCAACATTATGTCTATCAAGATTGTTCCATGGCTTTAACTGTCGTTCAAATGAATCTATTTTTAAAATAGGAGTTTTCTCGAATTTATCAGTTTGGATAGCTTTTCTTATTGGATTTATACTATTAAATGTAGTGCTAATAGTAGGATTATTCGATGTGGCAATATTAAGTCGTTCACAATTATTAACGATTTATGGTTTGGCAATTGTACCATTAATAATAATTCAGTTTGAAAGACTATTTAAAAAATAGAGATTAAACAATTTCTTAAACCTAGCATTAAGATTTTTAAAAATACCAATTAGCAACGAAAGAGTTCATTTTGATTTTTTCAAAATGAACTCAGACTGTAGACAAACTCGAAAATTCGAGTTTGCCTACAGTCTTTTTTCTTTTAAAATAAAATTAATAACCCTTTTTGAATAAGTTAGTTGATTTCCGTTTCGGCGGACGCTTTCCGTGG
>NZ_RXNR01000094.1 GCF_003966145.1 Lysinibacillus telephonicus | reverse complement strand
TAACTTAATTTTATCAGAAGAGGTCCTTATTTTATTGTAAAAAATTCAAAGCCGGTGAAATTTTACTCGTCGTAAAATTTCACCGGCTTTTTGATTTATAGGAGGGTTTTGTCCCAGCCCCTAGGCTTGCTTTAGCTTTTGAAATTAAATAAACTTCAGATTTATCCAACTATAATTTATCCTTCTCGTAAGATAGGAAGTGTGCAACAACGAAATGAGCCGCCGGATTTAATAATTTCTGTAATATCGACTTCAATAACCTCAAAGCCCCGGCTACGAAGTTGTTTGTTTACTCTTTCATTGACTGGCAAACTTAGTAGTCTTTTGTTGCCGATGCTTAATACATTTGTACCTAGTTGGAATTGTTCTTCTTCCGAAACTTCAATTAAATCATAGCGGGAAGCAAAAAGCTCGATGTCTTTTTTCGACAAGGCTTTTGGATAAACTAAAGCCACATCAGGTGACACGACATTAAATACACAATCCAGATGCAAATATTTTTCTTTAAAATCAATGGTAATTACATTAAATTTATTTAAAAGATGCTGTAATTGATCAGCTGCCTTTTGATCTGTCCGATTACTAAGGCCTACGTATATTGTATCTCGGTCTATTATAACGTCTCCACCTTCAATCCGTTCCTCGACCAAATTATAATAAGAGATTTCTTCATCCTCTAGCCATTGTTTTAAAACGTTTTCCTCTCCTGCACGAACATCTGTAGCCATGTTGGCAACAAAGATTGTTTGTCCTAGTGTAAACCCTATATCTCGTGTAAACACCTGTTCAGGATATTTTTTATGATAAGGTAATAGGATAACATCAATATCATTATTTTTAAGCGTGTTAACAAATTCATCGTGCTGCTCAAGGGCACGTTCAATATGAATACCTTCATCCTTAAAGTGCTCCTGTGTTTCATTAATTACTTCGCGGATTGTCATATACTGTGGCTGACAAAGAATTACTCGCTTTAATGTATCGTATTCACTCATACAAAAGGTCTTGTGATTAGTCTTTTCACGTTCTTCCATTTCTTAGCCACCCTATCTTCACTTTTTTATCTAGGTTTTCCTAAACAATGATTATTATTACAACCAGATATTAAGAAAATTCTTTTGCGGCATGGGAAATTTAACAATAAAAATCACTACTTAATGGTTAACCATTAAGTAATGTATTTGCTATTTTTGTTCTAACGAAAAAGGGACTAACCCAGAAATCTTACTTTCCGGATTAATCCCTTTAAAAGTTCCTACTTATTTAGCAGTGTATCCACCATCAACGAAGACTGTAGTACCTGTTACAAAATCATTTTCAGCTAAGAAAACTACTGCATGTGCGATTTCTTCTGGATTACCTAGTCGGCCGATTGGATGTTTAGCAACTAAGCCATCATAAAAATCACCAAGAGCTTCTTTATTAACCATGCCAGATTCAATAAAACCAGGTGCAACTGCATTTACTCGAATATTACGATCGGCATATTCCAACGCAACTGATTTTGTAATTAAGTTAACGGCTCCCTTACTTGCTGCATATGGAGTAGAAGTTGGTTCACCAACGCTTCCTAAAATAGAGGAAGTGTTAATGATAGAGCCGCCTCCAGATTTAAGCATCTCACGAATAGCATATTTGATGCCATAAAATACGCCATCTTGGTTAACGGCAATAACACGTTTGTACTCTTCATCAGTTAATTCGTGAGTAGGTTTTTGAACTCCAACGCCTGCATTGTTAAAGATTACATCTAGTTGGCCAAATTGGTTTACAGCTTGTGAAACAAGATTTTCTACGGATTTTTCATCAGCAACATTTACTGCTACAAATAAAACATCAGAATATTTTTCTTTTAATTCTTTTTCTACTTTTTCTCCTGCTTCTTGGTTGTAATCACCAATCACAACTTTGGAACCTTTATCTAAAAAAGCTTTCGCAGTAGCTAGTCCAATACCAGAAGCACCACCAGTAACGATTACAACTTTGCCATTTAAATCTGTCATAATAGAATTCCTCCTTAAAGTAATTAGAAAACAATCTAATATATTGTTTAGTATTTTCTTCTTTTTATACTACAAACAGTACCTATTGCTTACCCGACAAATATAAAGATTATTTGAGTTAAATTGTGCAAAAATAAAGGGTAATAGAAAAAGGTCAGTGAATTTAGTACAAATTAATCATAGCTCTAAATTTGTCGATTGTCGACAAAAAAGCTTAAGGGTTTTTATTTACTTAACCCCTAACTTAATTGTCTCATATATAGCTTTATTCGCTTTAGCAAAGTCTGACTCAAGCATTGCTGCTCCAAAATCTTTTAATTTACAATGAAAGTTTTCCATTGTTTTTATGGTCCATTGAACTTGGGCAAACACTTTTAGGATGCTATTTGCCTCTTCATAAAATCTTATAAGAGCTTTATTATTTGCAATAGATAAAATGTATCTTAAAAGTTGTTCAAGTTTTATTTGATATTCTATTACATTTTTCTTTTCATATTCAGTAGATACTTCATTAAAGTACTCCTTGAATTTTAGTTTATGCTCTTCATTCCACTTATTACTTAAATAATTTACTGCCACTCGAATCAATTCGATTATTACATCGTTGTATTCTTCAATCTCACTTTTAGTAAAGGACTTTACAACCGTACCACGTCTTGGCATCCTTTCCACAATTCCATCTACCTGTAATAAGTAAAGTGCTTCTCGAACAGGTGCCCGACTTGTATTTAATTCCTTGGAAATGTCTTCTTCTACAATTTTATCTCCAGCTTTAAATTCACCTTCAATAATTTTCTTTAAAATATGCTTATAAATTTGCAATGATAACGGCTCTCCAAAACCGGAATTGCCAGAAAAGTTAATAGTATTCAAAGACATATATAAATCGACGCTCCATCTACTTGTGAAATTTTATTTATAGTTTAGTATACATGAAAATGTAGGAAATTAGGCCGGAAGTTGTTAGACTTGTACGTTTTATTAAAATAACAATGCATTTTTTTAACTTTTACAATACTACTGTTTTTCAGTTATATTTTAATGTGGAGTCAGCTAACTCGTTCTTTATAAAGAAGTTGAAAAATCATGCTAGATGATGTTCTAGCATGATTTTAATAAATATGGAATATATAGTTCGAGTGTTAAATAGTATGCCTATTAAAAGCCTGACCTCATGAAAAATAAGCTATGCCTGCATGCCTTAAGACAATACTACTCTTTACCAAAGGCCAAGTACTTTCCACCATAATCCACCAATGAGCAACCAAATCACGAGGTGAATCAGTGAAATAACAAGCCCAATTCCCCACCATTTTTCTTGTGTAACATAACCTGCTCCAAAGAATACAGGAGCTGGTCCGCTGCCATAATTCGTTAAACATCCGAATAAATTACTGAAAAATGCAAGAACCAATGCTGAAACTAACGGTGGTGCACCAGCAGCAACGATGACTGATAGAAAAGCACCGTACATTGCACTTACATGCGCGGTATTACTTGCGAAAAAGTAATGAGAATAGAAATATAAAATTGCAAGTACGACTAACGCAATAATCCAGGATGTTTGGCCAATCATACCTTGTACCATTTGGCTGAACCAAGGGATCATACCTGTGCTATTTAAAAACATGGCCATCATGACTAAGACTGAAAACCAAATTAAAGTATCCCATGCACCTTGCTCTTGCTTTATATCAGACCATGTTAACACTTGGGTAAGCAGTAATAACACTAATCCTATAAAAGCTGTAACAGTTGTATCAAGATTAAAACTTGAGCCAAAAATCCATAAAACAATTAAAAGGAGGAAAATGCCAATCATAAACCATTCTTCTCTTTTTAAAGGTCCCATCTCATCAAGCTTTTTCTTCGCCTCTACAGTAGCAGATGGGGTCTCTTTTATCTCTGGTGGGTAGAGTTTATAAATGACAAATGGAATTACTATTAAACTAATTAGCCCTGGTACTATAGCAGCTACCATCCAGCCTACCCAAGAAATTGTAGTGCCTGTAATATCTTCTGCTATCTTTGCAGCCAAGGGGTTAGCAGCCATAGCAGTTAAAAACATAGCAGAAGTAATCATATTTGCCTGAAAAGAAGTTGTAGTTAAAAAAGCTCCTATTTTTCTTTCCGTACCATCACCAGTTCTCGAACCATAAGTTTCAGACAATGAACGAATAATAGGTAATAAAATCCCTCCGGCACGCGCTGTATTTGATGGCATTGCTGGAGAAAGGATTAAATCACTAGCAATAAGAGAATAAGATAATCCTAAAGTTTTTTTCCCAAATAATCGAACAAAAATATAAGCAACTCGTGTACCAAGCCCTGTTTTAATAAAGCCTCTAGAAATGAAAAATGCTATAACGATTAACCAAATAGTAGAGTTTTGAAATCCACTTAACGCTTCTTCAAGTGTTAAAGTGTTTGTAATCATAATGACTGTTAAAGCCAAAATGGCCATACTCCCCATTGGGATAGGTTTTATAATAAGCCCAATAATGGTTGCAACAAAAATGGCAAATAAATGCCATGCCTGAACTTGTAAGCCTTCTGGAGGGGGAATAAACCAAATGATTGCACCTATTAGGACAACCACCATTAATGGAATTAATTTTACTTCCTGTTTTTCTTTTTTTCGATTCAATTTCTTGAACCTCCTTCCAAAAGCGCAAAATTGACAGCATAGACATCGCCGCATTATAATGCCCGTTCATGATAAAACGGTATAAAGTTCAAATGAACATATAAAATAAAGTGCTCTACTATCAATGCTGTTATTCGCTTACTCGCAATAATTATTTCAAGCTTTGTCGAAAAATGCGATATATATGCTTGTGGAAAATGAGTGTCTACAGCATTAAGTAGAAATCTATAATGGTAAGAAAGAGAGTTTAATCAAAAATAATGCTAAATTTTCAAGCTGCTATAGATATAAAATTGGAAGAAACAGGTGAGTTTAAAGAGGATTTTTATATTTCTAGTATAATAATTTTAGTTAACTCCTCTAAAAGTCTAATCTATTGGAAATTACAAACATATACTATTTTGAAAATTAGCACTGATAGGTGGTGAATTATATGCAATTTTATCCGCCAAATCCTAGAAGGAGGCCAATTCCTCCAGTATATAGGCAAAGGGTTGCACCTCCTAGTCAAATTCAAAGACAGGACGATTCACTCTATTACCTAAATCAGGTAAGAAGACAGGATGAACCTTTCCTTCCTCCAAATAATCAACCTCAAGTTTCTCGACTTAGAAGATTTCCAGATCATTTAAATACCATTTATGGACATATGGGAACAATAAGAAATGGGGTTGATATGATGAGACAACTAGGGGCATTTTTAAGTAGATTTAGATAGTTTACCTCGAGTGAGTGAATATATTTTGAGGGCTGTCTAGAAAGTAAAAATCCTAAACAGCCCTATTTTTTCGAGTGTGGAAAGAAAAAATTGCAAAGAAGAGTTAAAAAACAATTATTTCATCTTCTGAGAATTACATAACTAATTAAAAAGAAGTCACTTTGCATTGACTGCAAAATGACTTCTTTTGTTTAAAGATATAGGATGATTATGTTTTGTTCAGCATAAAAAATAACGCAGTAAAACTTATATAACGTTATGTAATAATCATAAACGTTTAACTATTTCGTATTAGATAATCGAAAGCACCTAATGCTGCTGTGGCACCTGATCCCATAGAAATAATGATTTGTTTATATGCACTATCCGTACAGTCTCCTGCAGCAAATACACCAGGGATGTTTGTTTCACCATGTTTATCTACTACAATTTCTCCAAAGCGAGAAAGTTCAACTGTATCGCTTAACCAGTCCGTGTTAGGTACAAGACCAATTTGAACAAATACACCTTGTAACTCAATATGACGTACTTCTCCGGACTCGAGGTCGATGTAAGAAATACCATTCACTTTATCAGTTCCTGTAATTTCTTTAGTTTGTGCATTTGTTAGAACAGTTACATTTGGTAGACTGTAAAGGCGTTTTTGAAGTACTTCATCGGCTTTTAGTTCTGGCTTATACTCAAGAACAGTTACATGTTTCACTATACCTGCGAGATCGATTGCCGCCTCAATACCAGAATTACCGCCTCCGATTACTGCAACATGTTTTCCTGCAAATAATGGTCCGTCGCAATGAGGACAGTATGCTACTCCCTTATTTTTGAACTCTTCTTCGCCAGGTACACCAATATTTCGCCAACGAGCCCCAGTTGAAAGGATAACAGTTTTACTTTTTAATACTGCACCATTTTCAAGTTCAATTTCAATAAGGTCTTTCTTTTCTAAACGTTTGGCGCGCTGTAAATTCATTATATCAATGTCATACTCTTTGACATGTTCTTCCAGGCTTGCCGCAAGTTTAGGACCCTCCGTATATTTCACACTTATAAAGTTCTCAATGCCCATTGTATCCATAACCTGGCCGCCGAAACGTTCGGCCACGATACCTGTACGAATGCCTTTACGGGCTGCATAAATAGCTGCACTTGCGCCAGCTGGTCCACCTCCAACAACAAGTACATCGAAAGGATCTTTGTTGGCCAATTCTGACGCATCAGTTGTACTACCCATTTTCGCAAGAATTTCTTCAAGTGTCATACGACCGCTGCCGAACGATTCGCCATTTAGAAATACGGTCGGCACTGCCATAATGTTTTTGCTTTCTACTTCCTCTTTAAAAGCGGCGCCATCAATCATTGTATGAGAGATGCCTGGGTTAAGAATACTCATTAAGTTCAATGCCTGTACAACATCAGGACAGTTGTGGCAGCTTAGACTAATATAAGTTTCGAAATGATATTCGCCCTTAATCTTCTTCACTTGATCAATGACCTTCTGATCAACCTTTGGAGCTCTTCCACTAACTTGAAGCAGCGCAAGCACTAATGAGGTAAATTCGTGTCCTAAAGGAACACCGGCAAAAGTTACGCCAGTTTCTTCACCGATACGATTTACACTGAAACTTGGTGTCCTATGTAATGTCGTTTTCTCTACTTTAATTTGAGAAGACATAGTAGCTAACTCATCTACTAAGGCAAGCATTTCACGAGATACGTCATCAGTTCCTGCACTCACTTTTAGTAGAATATCGCCCTCCATCAATTGAAGATATTGGGCTAATTGTGCTTTTATATCTGCATCTAAAATCATGTGGTCGTACTCCTTAAATTTTACCTACAAGGTCAAGGCTAGGCTTAAGTGTTTCAGAACCTTCTTTCCATTTAGCTGGGCAAACTTCACCTGGATTGTTGCGAACATATTGTGCAGCTTTAATTTTGTTTACAAGAGTGCTTGCATCACGGCCGATTCCGTCTGCATTGATTTCCATAGCTTGAACAATACCGTCTGGATCGATGATGAATGTACCACGTTGTGCAAGACCTGCTTCTTCATCCAGTACATCAAAGTTGCGAGAAATTTGTTGTGAAGGGTCGCCGATCATAATGTATTCAATTTTACTAATAGCTTCTGAATGATCGTGCCAAGCTTTATGTGTGAAATGTGTATCAGTAGAAACTGAATATACTTCTACTCCAAGCTCTTTTAATGTTGCGTATTCATTTTGTAAGTCTTCTAATTCTGTAGGACATACGAATGTAAAATCTGCTGGGTAAAAACAAACAACACTCCATTTACCTTTAAAGTTTTCTTCTGTAACATTAATAAATTCACCGTTATGATAAGCGGATGCTTTAAATGGTAATACTTCTTTTCCGATTAAAGACATAAATAATTCCTCCTAAAATGTTATGTTTTTAAGACATTTAAATCATAACCAATAATAATTATTGTTAATCAAATTAATTGTGATTAGAACAATTATAAATGAAAATTTATTATTTTATTGGTTATATTATTTTGTCTATATAATAATTATCTTTGCTTTTAGTGGGTGTTGCAATACTTTGGGAGTAATTGTCTAAATCTACACTTAAAAATTACAAATTTCGGACACAAATTAGCATTGTGGGAAGATCAAACATTATCAATTATGATCTATATTTCTCAATTAATGGGAAAATTTGAAGTTTGAGTTCTCACTTTTTAGTTATAAAGAGCTCGAAATTTAAGTGTGTTCATAAAATATACTGCACAAATAAAAGAATAAAAAATAGGTGAAGAAAAACGATTTGTTTTTCTCCACCTGTTTCATTTGAAAATGAAATTATTCGTAAGAAATTTCAACTTCTGGGGAAAGGAACTCCAGATTGTCTGTAATAACAAGGTCTTTATCCTTAAGGCCGTTTGTTACCATAACCATAGAGCCTTTCTTTTCTTTTATTTCAATTTCCTGCCGTTTAGGGTGATTATCTTCAACCACATATACATAGGATTTTCCGTCTTTATCCATCACTGCGGATGAAGGAATTAGTTTCCCCTCAGTTGCTTCGTCGGTAATAAATTGAAGATCCACAATCATACCAGATTTTAATATAAGATTGGGATTGTCAATTTCAATTTCTACAGGATAGCCCTTTCCATTCTCATCTAAAGGGCTAATTGTTTTAACGGTACCGTAAGTAACTTCCTCAATAGAAATGGCTTTTACTTGTACTTTATCTCCTTGCTTTATGTTATTAATTTCTTCTGCAGGAATATAAGTTAAAACATTTACTTTATCAAGATTAACGACTACTAAGGCTGGACTTTGTGGAGAAACCTGTTCACCCACATCCGTATACTTAAAACCAATTATTCCATCTATCGGAGAAGTTATAGTTGCATTATCTAACTGATCTTTCGCTACTTCAACATCTACTTGTCTTTGCTTCCATGCTTCTTCACTGGCTTGAATTGTTGCAGTGTTTTGAGCGATTTCCGCTTGTTCTTTTGCTTTTGAATAGCCTTCAGAAGCGTTTTGATAACTTTTTGTTGTATTTTCGTATGTTTGTTTTGCTGCACTTAGAGCTTTCTTAGCAGTTGCTAAACTTGTTTCTGCATTTTTATTAGCTATTTTAAGACTGTTCACGTTTGCCTTTGCAGTTTTTAGTGCCGATTCACTTTTTTCTAAATCAGCTTTAGAGATTAGTGAACCCTCATATAATTTTTCCATACGATCGAAGTTAACTTGAGCATCATTTAAAACGACTTGTGCTTTTTCTAAAGACAACTTAGCATCTTCTACCGAATTTTGCGCCATAGAAACTGCATTTTCAGCCTTCGCTACGGCATCTTTTGCTTGAACCATACCATTTTGGGCTTGAACCATGCTGTTTTTTGCTTGAACTACACCGCTCTCTGATTGGACAACACTTGATTGATGACCTGCTTCAGCAGAACCAATACTTGCATATGCAGCAGCTTCAGCAGCCTCAGCTTTTTTTACTGAATTAACAAGATCCTTATCATCAAGCTTTAATAAAACTTGCCCTTTTTCTACACGATCCCCAACTTCAACAGGAAGCTCAACAACTGTTCCTGATAATTTAGGAATAAGTTTTATTTCTTCATTTGGTCTGATTACACCTGAATAGACATTCCCTGTTGCAATTAGCTCATTTTGTACTTTAGCTACTTCAACTGGAATTACTGAATCATTGCCTTGCTGTTTAGCTGAACTAGTACTATTACAGCCAGAAATAATTAAAAGAGTGATTAATGAAAGAGCATAAATTCTAACATTTCTTAATTTGTTCATTACAATCTCCTTCCTATATTAAACATCTGATGTTTCCTGAGCTTGAGGCTTCTTTTTCTTCTTAAATATTAATACGAGCGGGATACAGATAAATAATGTCATAGCTGCAACATAGAAGACGTCTGTCATTCCTCTATAAGCTGCTTCAAGTTGAACGACACTTGATAAAGAGCTTGACCAGTTTGTACCATACTGACTTTGTGCTAATTGAGTCGATTCAATCGAGATTGAATCAGTAATTTCACCTAAATGTAAAGTTGTCCGTTTTTGCATAATTAGCGTAAATACGGCAATTGACATAGATGACGCTACTGCACGAATTAAGTTTGATATACTTGATGCCTTACCCACTAGATGTGGTGCAACCGCGTTCATTCCAGCAGTTGAGATAGGCATCATACAAAGTCCAGTTCCAATACCGCGTAACATCAGAACTGGAATCATCCAGTTGTGCATAGTATCAGGTGTCATAAAAGCGAGTTTATACGTAGTGAAGGCCATCAATGTAAGTCCAATCATGCCTAATGGAATAGGACCTGTTTTATTGAATAACTTACCTGCAATTGGCATCATAACTGCCATACAGATTGCTTGCGGCATCATTAAAAGCCCTGTATCAATGGGTCCCATGCGTTGAATGTTTTGTAAAAACAGCGGCATAATGAACATTGCCCCCATCATTCCAACCATTACAAGCGAAGAGATTATAGTACTTACCATAAAAGTAAAATTTTTAAAGAGTGAAAGTTCGATAACAGGATGTTCTGTATTTGCTTCCACATAAATTAAAAATACTAGTGCCCAAAAAGAGATGAAAAATAGTCCGATAATTTCAAATGAACCCCATCCTGCTTTTTGACCACTACTCAATGCATACAATAGTGTTCCCGCGAATGTAGCTGCAAGGAAAAAACCTAAAGCATCAAATGGTTTTGGGGCCGCTTTTTCTGGCGCTTTTAATAAAAACGATACAGCGATAAAAGCTAAAATTCCAAATGGGATACAAACGATAAATAAAAATCGCCAATTGAACCATTCAATCAAATAACCACTTAATGTAGGACCAATTGCAGGGGCAACCATGGCAGAAACGCCCCACAAACTTAGAGCAACAGAAATTTGTTCTCGGGGCATTATTTTATAAATAACAGTCATGCTTAGTGGACCAATAATGCCGCCACCTAGTCCTGTAATAATTCGAAAGGCGATTAAAGACATATCATTCCAAGCAATCGCACAAAAAAAGGTTCCAATAGTGAAAACAGCTAAGGCAACGAGTAAAAACTTTTTATAACCAATTCGTTCTTCCATAAATCCAACAATTGGAACAATTACACCGGATGCTAGCATGTAGCCTGTAAGAACCCATTGAATGGTATCCTGTGTGGATCCTAAATCTGTAGTTAAACTCGGAATTGCAACATTAATTAAACTATTATTTAATACAGCTACAAACGCTCCGGTAATAATTGCAATTAGTGCAAGCCATCTTTCTCTGGAAGATGCTTTTGAAGGAGCAACTGATGATGATGACAAAAAGAGCCCCTCCTTTATTTAATGTGTATATTTACTTCCACATTTGATCCAGGTATAAGATCAATACTTTCAGGTTTTACAATGGCAATTTCAATTGGGATTCTTTGTGTTACTTTATTGAAATTACCACTAGTATTTACTGCTGGAACTAGTGAAAGCGCAGAATTTGTTGCTTTTCCAATATCACGTACTTTTCCAGGAATTGTTTGGCCATCTAAAATATCAATGGAAACATCGACATCTTGTCCAATTTTAACTTTCTTAATATCAGTTTCTTCTATATTTGCAGAAACATATAATTTATTCATATCAACCATTAGAGCAACAGGTTGACCTGCGGCTGCAATTTCATGTTCCTTTGATAGAAGTTTAATGACTGTACCATCAATAGGAGCACGAATAATTGATTTTCTTATTAGGCCTGGATCAAGATTTGTTGTATCTTGCTCTGCTATTGCTTCGTTTTTTAATAGCGTATCTCCCTCTTTAACATCAATATTTGTAATTTCAGCGGAAATTTGTGGCATTACTTTATATTGATCACCAGCAATTCGTGCATCTTCTGTTTTTAAAAAATGTGTACTTTGGTAATAAAAATAGTAACCAATCCCGCCTCCGCTAATTACGAAAAGTACCAGTAAAATTATTAAGACGTACTTTTTTTTCATATCCTCACCTCTAACGTTCATTTATGAGATAAATTGATTCATAAAATAACCAATTTAACTAATCTTTATGGAATAAGACTCATAGATTACTTTAGCTATAGTGATTTTTTTAGGCAACCAATAAAATTTTATTATCTGTTGTTTTTTAAACAATTAGTAGTATAATTGTTTGATTAGATCAGGATTTTCTACAAAAAGAGGGATTATGTTGGATAGAGAGGTTAATATTGATCGTAGAGTTAAAAAAACACGACAAGTTTTAAAAGATGCACTTATCTCATTAATGGCTGAAAAAGATTTTAGTAATATCACAGTTCAGGATATTACAAGAGTAGCAGACGTAAATCGTGCTACATTTTATTCGCATTATCATGACAAAATCGACCTTATACAGAAAATAGCTGAGGAAATTTTAAACGAATTGAATGCAATACTTATGAAAAAATCTGACGGGTTGCGCTCCTACGACTTACTCGTTCAAATTTTTGAACATCTAAGTGAACATTCTGAATTCTATACAATCATGTTAAGTTCGAATCGCTTCCCAGGTTTTTGGAAAAAGCTATATGCAATTTTTCGCAATGCTACAAGTCGAAGTACGGAATTTTCCGATTCCGATGACAGCATCCCACAGGATATTTTAAATAGCTATATTTTAGGAGCTTACTTCGGGGTCGTAATACAATGGATTAAAAGAGGAATGCCATATTCACCGAAATATATGGCTGAAAAGCTGGCTAATATAAAAACAGTAATTTAATTCATATGAGGGATGACCCAAAAGTCGCCTTCATAAAGATTTATAAAAAAATGATCTGTATGTTTTCAACCGGGGATGGCCTGAGCTCGCAAGTCTGTGGGGTTTCGGCAGTCACGCTTTTTCCGTAGGAGTCTTGTGAATTTTTCATTATATAATATAAAAGGTTCTATGTCAAATGTTGGGGTGAAGTGATATTACACGGCACCCCGATTATCCTAAATGAACCCCAATTTTCTTATATAAATTATTTAATAAAATTTTCGCTTTAAAGTGTTCATAG
>NZ_RXNR01000093.1 GCF_003966145.1 Lysinibacillus telephonicus | reverse complement strand
GCGGAAAGCGTCCGCCGAAACGGAAATCAACTAACTTATTCAAAAAGGGTTATTAATTTTATTTTAAAAGAAAAAAGACTGTAGGCAAACTCGAATTTTCGAGTTTGTCTACAGTCTGAAACCCACTTATTTAATAGAGTGGGTTTCTTTTAGTATGAGAATATTTATTAAAATTTTTCGCTTTCCCCTTAAATCAGGCTCTTTACCTCATCTAACATGTTAATAAATTCTTTTAAAGACGCTGGTAAATACTTATCTTTTCGATAAATAAATACTGTTTTAACTTTTCCATATTCATTTGGAAGTGAATATTGTCTTAGGGTACCATTTTGTACATTCTTGGCAACAACACTTTGTGGAAGCATACTTATACCAAGCCCCCCCTCAACACAGCCAATGATTGCATCTATTGTTCCAAATTCCATAACTTTATTAGGAATTAACCCCTCTTTTTGTAACCATTGTTCAACTTTCTCACGATAGGAACATCCATTATGAAATACAAGCAGCGTCCTTGTTTGGAAGTCTTCAAAAGAAGAAATAGGAGGGTCAATAGAATCTGTTATGAGTACCAACTCTTCTTCGAATACCTCTTTTTCGATGAGTTCAGGGTGTCCAATAGGCCCAGCTACAAATGCTCCATCAAGTTCGTACTGCAGAATACCTTGAATATTTTGCTTAGTAGGTCCTGTTTTTATAGTTAGATCAACATCTGGAAAGTCTTTATGGTACCTGGAAAGTAGAGCCGGTAAGCGTACTGCAGCGGTTGTTTCCATTGATCCAATCGTTAACTGGCCTTTTGGTGTTTGATCATCATTCATTACGCTCTTTGTTTCTTCAATAAGATTAAATATTTTTTGAGTGTATGCTAGTAACATAATTCCTTTAGCCGTTAATGCAGTGCCTCGATTATGTCTATAAAATAGGGTAGTTTGGAGATCCGATTCTAGCTGTTGAATTTTCATAGTAATATTAGATTGGGCATATTGAAGTTCTCTTGCTGCCTGTGAAATACTCCCCAACTTTGCAACGGTCTGGAAAATCTTTAATGATTGAAGATCCATAACAATCTCTCCTTATATGGTATAAACCTCACCTATCGATAATACTGATACCAATTATCATTTTTCAGTATTATACCATATATCAAAAAAGCGCTATACTTAAAGCATCCAAATTTTAACTGGAGGTGAGTAGAAGCAAAAGTACTCATTTCTTAAAAAAGACTCTAAATACAAATTTAAGGGGAGACATACAAAATGCCATTATTGCGTTTTGATTTAGTAGAAGGAAGAGACGAAAAAACTTTAAAAAAATTGTTGGATTCAGCTCACAGTGCGATGGTTGAAGCTTTCCAAGTACCTGAGAGCGATCGTTATCAAATAGTTCATCAGCACCCTTTACATGAGCTAATAATCGAGGATACTGGACTTGGGTTTAAGAGAAGTAAAGACCTTGTCATAATTAGTATTGTTAGTAAAAAAAGAACTGTAACACAAAAAGAAAAACTATACTCCCTTTTAGCACATAAACTTGAGGCCGAATGTGGAATTTCTCCACAAGATTTGATTGTTTCAATAACAGAGAATACTGATGCTGATTGGAGCTTCGGACTCGGAGAAGCACAGTTTCTAACAGGTTCATTATAGCTTTTAAATCGATTTGAGTATAAGGGATGAAAACATGAGGGGGATCATTATGTTAACTAATGAAATAACAAAACTTTTACAAATTGAGTATCCAATCATACAAGCTCCAATGGCTGGAGGGATAACAACTTCACCATTAGTATCTGAAGTTTCAAACTCTGGGGGTCTTGGCATGATTGGTGCCGGTTACATGACACCTGTTCAAATGCGAGAACAAATTAAAGAAATAAAACAATTAACAACAAAACCTTTTGGCGTTAATCTATTCGTTCCGAACGAAGTGAATGTTTTCGAGAATGAGATTAAATCTAAATCAGCTAATCAGTTCTTAAACCCGATACGTGAGCAATTAAATGTATCTCCAAAAGATAGCGTTGACATTTCTACAATTCATAATGCACAAGAAACATTTCATGATCAAGTTAAAATTGTTATAGAAGAAAAGGTTTCCATTTGCTCTTTTACATTCGGCATTCCTTCTAAAAAAGTAATTAATGAATTAAAACAACATAATATTATTCTAGTAGGGACAGCTACAACGGTTAAAGAAGCTGTGGAGAATGAAAAAGCAGGAATGGATATCATAGTTCTTCAAGGAAGTGAAGCAGGCGGGCATCGAGGAAGCTTTTTAGATAATGATCAGGAAAGTATGATCGGCTTAATGTCGCTTATCCCTCAGGTTGTTGATAATGTGAGAATTCCTATAATTGCTGCTGGAGGAATTATGGATGGAAGAGGCTTAATGGCTTCCCTTTGCCTTGGAGCAAAAGGTGTTCAGATGGGAACTGCATTTTTAACTTGTGTTGAAAGTGGAGCACATAAAGTATATAAAGAAGCCGTTCTGAATGCACATGAAGACCAGACTGTATTAACTCGTTCATTTTCAGGGAAATGGGCAAGAGGTATTAAAAATAAATTTATCTCAGAAATGAAAAAGCATGAAGAAGTTTTACCCGATTTTCCCGTTCAGAATATATTAACTCAAGATATTAGAAAAGCGTCAGCAACACAAAACAATCAAGATTACATGTCTCTTTGGTCTGGCCAAAGTCCAAGACTAGCGAAAAATCAAACCGTTGAAACATTGATTCATAATATTATTGCTCAAGCTAAAAATATCCCCTTAGAATAATTTACTAGATTTCTAATTGACCAATTCTTATTCTGTGGCAATTAATATATATAGAAATTTACAAAATCATACAATTTATCAACACTGATGACTTATTGAAATAATTCCCTATAAATGTTATTTTCCAAATTAATAGATTACTATGAATTTAGGGAGTTGAAAAAAGTGAAAAAAACATTAACATCTATTTGCATCGCAGCAGGCTTACTCTTTTCGACTAGTGTTGGAGTAAACGCAGCAGATGTACATTACAAAGACGTTAAGAAAACAGATAACTTTTATAATTCCGTTCAGTACTTATTAGGCCAAAAAGCTATTAGCAGAACATTACCTACCTTTAGACCTTATGATAATGTTACTCGTGGACAAGTCGCTAGTATTCTGGCAAAAGTGTTAGATGATAGATTAAGAGAAGTAGAGTATTCAGATGTGTATAGTGGTGTAGATTTTATTGATGTACCTAAAACAAATCAATTCTATCCATATATTAATAAGTTAGAGTGGAATGGTATTATGCGTGGGTACTATTTAAGAGATGATTCCCCTATCAGAGCATTCGGTATAAACCAACCTTTAACACGTGGCCAGTTTGCAGGGATTATAGTAAAAGCTTATCATATTCCGTTAATTAAACTCCAAAGCTATAAAGAAAATGGGGCAGTTAAATCTGATATTTTTGATGGGCAAAAATTTACTTATCCATGGGGTCAAGAAATCGCCACACTTGAAACACTTGGAATTTTAAGTGGATATAATGATGGGAATTATAAACCGAATACACCTATTAATCGTTCACAGTTCGCTAATATGCTTTATAAAGTAGAATCTGGAAATCTACATTTTTTTAACCAATCTGCTATTGTTAATGAATTTGTAAAATTAGGCATACAAAGTGACATTGCTACTGAAAAAATTAAATCGTTAAAAAATAATGATGTGTTGAACTATATTGCTTCCTATGGTGATACAAGATATTTAGATACAATTACTTTAGCCGCAGATATGCGTAAAGAAGGCGAAATTTTATTCAGAGATATCAATGTGAAAATAGTAGCTTCAAAAGATACTACTGGTCAGTGGGTAATAGATGTAGAAAAAATTGTTGAAAATGATACTACTTCAAGTGATACAGCAAAGATAACTCCATAATACAATTAACTACAGTAATCCATGAGAATTGTTCTTGTGGATTCTTTTTGTATGTTAATAATATAAGTAAATTAATGAATAACTGGAACATGACCTAAGTGTATTAAAAGACACAATTTCCTCCCTGAATTCACAACCCGATAGTTGTAGCATCAAAATTATATTCATAGCCAAAGTTATAATCTAATATGGTTTAGAAAGCAAGAAAATTGAATATATCGCTAACCTTTGTTTTTTCGATAGGAGACGATTATATGCGTCTCTACATCCTGTAGAAACGCACATTTTCCCCATAAACTATATTTGATTATTAAGTCTAAGCTTTTTAACTACTACTAGTGTCGAAGCTTTTCACGTCTTATCGGAAGTCGTATTTACTTTCATCTGCAAATGTTGGCTTTTTAAAAACACTGTTTCTATCTTGAAGACTTCTCAGTTTATAATTCGTGAATCCTGTTATTTCTTCCGTTTCCCATATCCAACGCGTCTCCTTCTCTCCCTTATCTAGATAATAGACATTGTGATTTATTTTGTTACCATCATTTTTTTTAAAGGGGTTGCTAATAAGGAGGTTCGAATCGCCTGCAACCATGATATTATTTTCGATTCTATTATCTTTTGTATTATATTGGATTAGCAACTGTCCGGCATCTTGAAACTTTGTATCATTTTTATATAGGATATTATCGGTAATGATACTGTTAATAGTATTGCCTCGTTCCGCATCATACCCTCCTATTGCAATTCCGGCACTTCTATTTTCATAAATCCAATTATTCTGTATCGTAATCTCACTAGTAGATTTGCCCGAATGTTCGCTTGCCGCTTCGATTCCTATATCACTTTGAAATACTTTATTGTTTTCAATGATAATCCTTTTTCCACCATCTACATAAATACCGCCTGCTGAATATTCGTTCCCATAGGCTGGATTTCCGAAAGAGGAAATTTGATAGACTGTGTTGCCGCTAATGATACCGTTTCTCGCCTGATCATAGGCTTCATTAGGTGATACGCCCTCAAATCCAATGGCATCGATACCTATGTTATTGTTTCGCCTTACTATGTTGTTTGTAACCTTAAAATTCGAAACATTCCCATTTAAAACTAGTGCTTCACTTACACCTAGCTTCATATCTTCAAGTGTGTTTCCTGAAATGACAATATCCTCAATTGCCTCGGGTGCTTTTGTTCCGTATACAGCTATTCCATGAGCATTCCCTTCATGATGTTGAGTTTCGATATGATGAATATGGTTGTGCAAAATATGAATCCCTTTTCCACTTCCGCTGACAGAAATGCCGATTGGTACAAGATCTTGTTGTCTCGTTGTGTAATTTTTGATTTCTAATCCATCAATCGTGACATAGCTTTTGTCATGAATGGATATCAATCCTTGATAATCCCATGAAACATTAACACCTTTTCCATCAATAGTTACTTTTTCATTCGGATAGGCCTTGATGACGATAGGAGCGTCTTTTTGTCCCGAATTCTTTAAAACAATCTGTTCATTATAATTTCCACCTCTAATAAAAACCGTTGTGCCTGGTTTCGCTAGATTGACTGCATGTTGTATGGTTTTTAAAGGCTCACTCTTACTACCTTCGTTTTTGTCATTTCCGACTGGAGACACATATATTTCATTTGGCTGAACAGCTTGTCCTACATTTCCATATAGAAGCACACCAATACAAAGTGCCATTAAAAGAAATAACACCCCTATCACTTTTTTGTTCATATCGTGTCCTCCTTATTATTTAATTTAGTCTAAAACATTACTTTTCCATCCTCATTGAAGCCTGTTTACTTTGCATATATCGGTAGTAGATATGTATTAATTCATAGCAATGTTTAATAATTATTTGGAGCATCCGTATCAGTTGGAGATGTTAATAAAGGGATTAAGAATGTATTTAATTCTGTTTTTTTCATCTTGGATTATGAGAACATTGAGTGTGATTTTGTCCTCCTAGAAGGAGATTACCTTTCTCTCTACTACCGAGGCGATTACGGTCAAAGCTATGATCGAATACTTGATATAATTAACTATGCAAAAGAAAAAGGTTATCAATTATTAAGTAACCCTTTCGAGATATATGAAGTTGATAATCGAGATACTATACGTAGTGAAGAATTCCTAACTGAAATTCAAGTAAGAATTCAAACAAACTAGAGATCGGGGGTTACCTACTCACTAAAACGTTTCTTTGTATAATCATTTGTGCAACAATTAAATTTGGCACCCAACATAACCACGCAATAATAGCATAACTGTAATTAAAGTTCTCAAAACCAAACATTAATGTAAACAATGGTAACCACATTCTTAAAGTCACTGCTGCAAAAGTTAATGAATAATTTCTAATCATCCACTTTTGATGTTCTTGAATATTTTTATTTTTTACATTAACAAGTGCTTGGAATGCTGTTAGCAACCAAAATACAGATAAAAAACCAAAACCTAATTGTGCTATAAATCCACCTGTTGCATAAATTGCTAAATAGATTCCCGATATACCCGCAAAGAAAACGCCTATAATATAAATCCTGCCAAGTATTTTATGACGATTTATATTTCTTTCTCTAAACTTGGCAAATAGTGTGAAGGGGCCAATGATTAAAGCTGCTATACCAAAAATAATATGTATAGAAAGCATAATGTACCAAAGGGAACTTAATGTAGAAGAAAATAAAAGTTTCAATTGAACAAATCCAGCTTGATGTGCGTCCATAATAAAATATTGAACAATAGAATAACCAGATACTAAAATAGCAAAAATTATTAATAGAGACGTAGTTTTATTCATCAAACAACCTCCTTTCAAGATTATACTAACACCCTATTTTTAACCGATTTGCGTTATTACAAATTCGTTTTATAGACTATAATACTTCATCTATTCCCAATTTTCTGGTATTATACTATTTTTCAGTGTTTTAGCTATTTACAGCTTTAATGTAATGATGAATCATCGTCTAAAAAAATTCGTTAGTGAACTAGGGCATGTCTTTTTCAGTTTCAGGGATTTAATTTAAAAGTTAGCTCAATTAAACTTTAACACAATTATCCATTTTATGTATTAGCTATTGTTCAGAAAAGACCTAAAAGCACAATTTCTATGTCACTATATTTGCCACTTGTATATTAATCATTGTCTTGATAAACCTAGTGCTTCCTGAAAATTGATTTTAGTTTTGGAATGATCCATCCACTTTAGTTTTTAACTTGGATAATATTTGATTAAAATGGAATGAGATTGTATATTTAGTGAAAAAATAAGAAACCCACTTATTTGGAAAGGATTGACCAAATAAGGTAGGTTTGGTTTTTAGCTGCTGATAAAATCTAATTTCGACTATCCCCTTAAATTAACTCAATTTAACATGTTAATAAATTCCAATAATGATACAGTTTATATGCTGATCATAGGCTTCTACAGGAGATACATCCTCAAATTAATTCATCGATACATATGCTATATTTTGGTTATTCAGATCCTTCTAATTTGGCTACCCCTAATGCAAGATTATCCCAAAGCAGCTGCTCCACTTTCTCTACTAGTTCATTAGGGCAATTGATTACTAACACTACTTCAGAACGTTTTCCCTTTAACACCCTTTTTCTTTTATGAATGACTTTATAGAAAATATAATCAATCATAAATCCAACTATAAATCCTATTGCGCCACCTATTAACCCCCAAATAATTGGACCCCATTCTAATACAAAACCAACACATGCTCCAATAACAGAAAATGCTGTTCCAATTGCTGCCCCCTTATCAAACAAACTAATGCCGTCAGCTCGATGAAGTGTATCAAATAACTTTCTTTCTTGAACCCGATTCATAAGCGGCACTGCAAGAATATTATCTTTTTGTATCCCTGCTTTCTCTATTGCCGTAATCGCTAACTCAAGATATGATGAATGCTCAAAGGTAGAAAAAATTTGCAATTTAATTCACCTCATCAGATGCTGGTATTTTCACACGATATTGTTGATAGTTCTCCTGTAGAAATTTCCGTTGCTCACTTTCAAACAAATTATTGTTTTCCACTGTATTCACGTAAGCATCGTATACTGCAAAGCCTATTTGTGAAGGCATATACAAAAACCACTGTGGGTTAATAGCTGCTGTCGCTTGGCTAATTTCCCCCAAGAAAAGATAATGAACTGCAATAAGCACATTGGAAAAGTATACAAAAACAATCATGAGAATCATTATAAAAATGGCTGTGACCACTCGATGGATATATAATTGACCCAATCCTGGCGTAAAAAAGGACCAAATTATTGCCATTACCGGCCTTCTTTTATCTAAATAGTTTATTTCCAAAGCCCCAATAACGTAAGAATTAAAATTGGCATTTTCTCTTTCGGCCAATATAAAAACTTTGTTCATATCCACAGTAGTCCGGTAACTATCCCAAATGCCAAATATATAAACCGGAAGATATAAAAGCAGCCATCTCGGTTCAAGAATCTCTTTCGCCATATCAAATTCCCCGGTAAAAGAATATATAATTGCTTGGTTTAAATGGGACATATTATTCACGAGAACCTCCCATATAATGAGAGAGTATCCTCTAAGATATTTGGATAAGAGGAGATGACCAAAACCAGGGAACGCAGCTGACCACCAAGCAATAATATAAGGGCTTCGTAAATGTAGTTGGGTAGTTCCAACCGTACTTACATGAGCTTTATAACGTCTGGTTGTATTATCATTAGTATAATTGTTCATTACTGCTACCCCCAGAAATTATTCAAAGTCTTTCCAGAAGCAATTTTGTTTATTAAGATTGCTTCAATTACTGTTAAAATGCCTCTTCTTAGTTTGTTTTCTCCAAGCTGCAAATCCACTTATAATAAGATAATGCTATGATAAGCAGAAACGGGTAAATAGGGGCTGAATATGCTAATTTCCACCATCCGTAATTAAAAAAGCCCCATGGTTCTGGAAGTGAAGCAAGGGCTTCATAGATTATTAACACGATGGACCATAAAATTATATATAGAAAACGCTTTAATAAAGAGGTTTGAAATGGGAATCTATTTAAAAACAATAAAATAACAGGTGGGCCTAATAGAGTGGGTGCCGGCAATGATGACCATTCAATTTCCTTGTTAAAATACCAATATGCTTGATATTTATAGCCTAAATAAAGATCAACGAAAAATTGTAATATCATTGTAAATGTCCATATATGTACTATTTGACTTTTTGTGAATCGTTTGACGGTAATAATAGCAGCTGTATTAAACAGAATAACCGAAATAATAAGTCCGAACATAATAAGAAATAAACTCCTCTTTTGTATTATTCTTTACTAAAACTTCTTTAAATATTCTGCCCGTTAATTTAGATGTAAACCTTCTATTCTTTATTATTAACTATCCACGAATAGGTGGAAGCGTTCCTTAATAATTAAGGAAGATTGTGAAATATTATTCGGTTTATTATTCAACTATATAATTAAGCAACATTTAGAAAAATAAAAAACACCTTGATACAGCAACTTACCCGCTGTACCAAGGCTACATTAATATTGGTAACCAAAAAACCTTATTATGAAAGGATTTTAGCAATTTTATCATTAGAACTTATACTAAAGTTAGTAATCAGGGATTACCTAAAATACTCTTAACAAACATAATTGAGCTCAAAAAGACATAGTAAATCAAGTCTTTTATCAAGGAGTGAAATTTTTTTGTTTTTTATTTTACTCGATTTTCTCCATTTTTCTTAAATTCCAAAGATAAAATGAGTAAAGTGCATAATAAGATATGAAAAGCCCCAATATAAAGAAAGCTAAAACAATACCGTAATCTTGACTTGATACTTCACTGCTTACAAACTCTCTTACTCCTGTTTTTATCCCCATATAGATTAGAATAAATAATAAAAGTATTCCAAACCGTTGATATTTGCTTCTTTGTTTTACTGCATCTCTCTTTTTGCGCATAAGGTATCGGAAGTATCCAACAAACAAACCAACAATAAATAATAAAACAAAAATAAATTTCAGTGGGTGGTTATCGACAAATACTTTTATTATGGTGCTAATAGAAATAATAAAAAGTACAGAACATATAATAATGTAATAATTTAATGAGTACGACTTCATGATTAAAACCTCTTTTTCCTTTATTCTGATTTTTGCACCTCGAAGTGAATTCGCTATTTTTCTTAGTACAGAATACAAAAAGTAATAGATAAACAGTTTTCCAACAAACAAACAACTTAAAATATATGAATTCGGCTTGACAACAAGGTTTTATTTACATCCACAAAGATTGAGTCTCCTTTCAAGTAAGCTAAATTCTACTATAAGAGTAAAGTTTGGTTAACAAAATGTCAAGTTTACTTTACCTACCTTTTAAAACAATTTACTTTGTCTTCTTATTAAAATCAATAATTTATCTTAATTTTAAATTCATAATTATCGCTAAATCGAAGAATAATATCCAAGAGGTGATAAAATGGATGAGAATAAATTAAAACTAACATCTTCTGAAATAGGGTCACTATGGATAGAATATGTAAATGGAACAGCCGTTGATATTATAAATAGATATATGGTTTCTATTATTGAGGATGAGAAAATTAAAGCTATTTTTGAGGATGCTATCAAGACATTTGAAAAGCAAAAACAACAAATCGCAACTTTTATAGAGAACGAAGGTTTTCCAGTTCCAATTGGATTTACTGAATTTGACCTTTTTGAAGGTAAACCAAGATTGTTCACAGATATATTTTGCTTAAATTATTTACATGTCATGACTTTACATGGTTTGCTTGGACACTCAACTTCGTTGGGGGTTTCTGTTAGAGAGGACTTAAGGTATTTCTTCGATTCCTGTGATAATGATGGGAAAAGGATGTATCATCAAACCATTGATTTATTGCTTGAGAAAGGAAGTTTCCAGAGAGACCCTTTATTCTATCCAGTTAATAGCCCTGAATATGTTTCCAGCCAAGATTTCATAGCTGGATTTTTCGGAAAGGATAGGATGTTATCAGCTCCAGAAATCATAAACATTTCTTTCAACCTTAAAAAAAGTATTATGGCAAAAACTCTTTCAATCGCATTCAGTCAAATAACACAAACAAAAGAAGTAAGAAAGTTTTTAGAGGATGCCGAAAAAACGGCTGATCAACAAATAAAAGCCTTTTCCAAAATTATGCAAACGGATAATTTACCAGTTCCTAAGTCATGGGAGACTGAAGTTACGACTTCAACAGACTCTCCTTTTTCCGATAAGTTAATTATGTATCATACTGGCTTCTTATTCCAAGCTGCACAAGCATATCACGGTGCAGGTCTAGCATCAGCCATGCGAACAGACCTTGTTGCAACTTATGAAAGTACCATTTTACAAAATCTTATGATTACTAAAAAATGGTTTAATGTTATGGTGAAAAATAATTGGTTAGAGCAACCACCTCTTGCTCCTAATAGAAAAGAAATTGCAAAAAGTAATTGATCAGGTGGTTCAATGAAATGATATGGCAGATAAGGACATAGTAGAAAAAACTTTTATGGAGTAATTTTAAGGGCTATATAAAAATTCATTTTATGTTATACACAATGTTTCTTTTAAAAATACGCTATTGAGCCAAACCTATTATTTCAAGGGTTTGGCTCTTGTTGATTTGGATTAAGCATAATTTTATACATATTGATTTATCAATGTTTCGGATTTTTTCAGAATCTTTACAGATGCATAAAAGTGCGGGATTTATGCAATCTTTACTCCATAAAATGGCCTAATTGTGAAATAAGAAAAAATCCTGCATTTTTTTCAACACAGGATTTTTTATCAATCTTTATTTTAAATAATCGAATTTTGTTTCAAATAATCAAACTTTTTTATAAAACTACATCACATGTTGATTTGAAAGAGAAGTTTGATCAAAAACGCCTCACAAACCCGTATTTTATGATAAATAAGAAGAACCTATTTTGAAAAAAAGATTAATCAAAATGGGCTCTTTCTTTGTGAAGTATTGTTCAATTTTTATAAAAAAGTTTAATCATTTCCTATCTAAGTTGTTCAACAATCGCGCCCTATTCTGGAATAACGGCCAGCTTCTATTAGCTGATTTAGCATAATAAAAAGGTTGCCGTAGCAACCTTAACTTGTTTAACTCTAGCCCCCATTAACAAAACAATCAGTCTTAACTCATGTTATCTGCAATAATTTATTCTGCTTGGCAAATCCATCCCGCAAAAAGTCCAGTAGAATAAAACCTCGTTATATTCGTAAATCCAGCATCTTTCAATAACTGTGCGATTTGACTTTCAGGAATGAAAGAAATATTCATAATGACTTTGCCCATATCGTCCGCTTTGGATTTCTCGTATCCAGCATCCAGGAAAAAGCTTTTCCATACGTTTATTCTGTCATAAAGTTCGGAACTATCTCTGTCTCCGTATGCACTAACAAGTACAAATGGAGCTCCCGATTTTAAATTATCCTTAATGGTTCGAAGCAGCTTCAATTTCTCTTGTTCATCATCAATAAAATGAAGAACCAAGATGCAACTTGCCGCGTCGAATTTCGGTTTTGAAAGGGGAATGTCATCTATTGTTCCCTGTATAAGTTCAACGCGATTTTCCAAGCCTAGCTGAACTGCTTTATTTTTAGCAATATGAAGCATCTCTTCAGAAGGATCAACTCCAGTGAACGTCCATTTCGGGTTAGACGGTCCCCAAGCAGAAAGCTCATTTCCTCCACCTGCTCCGACTACAAGCAATGATGCCTTTTTTTCACCCAATTGAGCTCTAAAATAAGATCGGACCATCATAAATAACCCATCATATGTGGGAACCGAGATTCGGGTATTTTTCTCGTATACAAGAGCCTTTTCAGTAATCTTTTCATTCATTGTTCATTGCCTCCACGTTTGATGATGCAATGCTTCTTATTTAGCCTGCCTCGTTAGTTTAAGTGAAAATCTTCGCAATATGCATTTTTCCTCACACTCGTTATGCAACAATATGGCCCGTTTGTATTATAAGGTCAGCCAGAGAAATCTGGTTGACTATTTTTTATTCAATTTATAGATTGATAGTAGCCGGGGTAGAACGTTCTGGCCCGTGGGACTTGATCCCGTCCACAAAACTGTTCGC
>NZ_RXNR01000092.1 GCF_003966145.1 Lysinibacillus telephonicus | reverse complement strand
TCCTTTCGTACGAAGTCGGTTGACCAGACCTGACTTTATTGTACGACTGGAGTTTTTTTTATGTCCATAGCTATAAGCTTTCCGGAACCCCCTGCATAGCAGGGGGTTTTCATTTATACAACAAAACAAGCCGAAAAATCCACTTGAAGGATTTTTCGGCTTGTTCATTATTATTACACTGATAATGGTTTAGGTAATTCCTTGTTAGCTTGTTCATTTGATTTAACAAAGTATTCATCATACCAAACTAAGAACATGTAAATTGTCCATATCTTACGTTGGTGATTATGTTCTCCAGCTACATGTTCATCAAGTAATTGCAATATTTTATCTTGATTAAAGAAAGAATTTGCTGTTTGGCTTAGAAAAGCTGTACGAACTTGAGAAACAAATTGTTCATCACGAAGCCAATGGCGAATTGGAACAGGGAATCCGATTTTTTTACGATTCGCCCAAGCCTTAGGTAATGTACTGTTCGCAGCCTTCCTAAAAGCAAATTTTGAATTTTGTTCATTTACACGGAAGCGAGTAGGAAGTGTTGATGCAACATCCATCACTTCGCGGTCCAATAGAGGAACGCGTAGTTCTATGGAATGTGCCATCGACATTTTATCTGCTTTTAATAAAATATCGTCTACTAACCATAAATGTAAATCAAGGTATTGTTTTTTTGTTACGTCATCATATCCTTTAGCTTTTTCGTAGATTGGCATCACAATATCCTTTACAGAAGGTGCTTGCAAGAAATCTGATTTTAAAATTTCAGCCGCTTCATCTTCTTCAAAAATACGTGCTTGTCCAATAAACGTTTCTTCAACAGTGGAATTGGCACGTTTAATAAAATGAGCAATTCTACTATTTGGCAGTATAGATGGGATGAGTGAACCAAATGCTTTCACAAAAGCAGGTAAATTTTTATATTTTTTCATATTTGGAGTATCTGAATATAAATCATAACCACCAAAAAGTTCATCTGCACCTTCACCGGAAAGTACAACTGTTACATGCTCACTAGCTAAGCGAGCTAAATAATACAATGGAATAATCGATGGATTTGAGTGTGGCTCATCCATCATGTATTGAATTTTATTTAGATCATTAAAACATTCTATTGGATCTAATACTTTACTTACATTTTCAATGCCAAGCTCATTGGATAATTGTTTAGCATTGTCTATTTCAGAAAAATTCTCTGTACTAAACCCAACTGTAAATGTTTGATCTGGACGCAAAATTGATGCCACATAGCTTGAATCGACTCCACTTGATAAAAACGAACCTACTTTAACATCTGCAATTGTATGTGCTTTTACAGACTCTCGAACTACATCATCTATCTCTTCAACAAAGGAATCTAACTCTTTTTCTTCAGGGTTAAACTGTGGCTCCCAGTAACGACTTACAGTTAATTTTCCTTTTTGATATGTTAAGTAGTGAGCAGCTGGAAGTTTAAAAATTCCTTTAAAGAACGTTTCTTTTAACACTGGATATTGGAATGTTAAATATGGTTTTAATGCCTGCTCATTAAGTTCCTTCACGAAATGTGGATGGGGAAGAAAACTTTTAATTTCTGAACCGAAAAATAAAGTTCCATTCATTTGACCATAGTAAAAAGGTTTAATGCCAAAATGGTCTCTAGCAGCAAATAGTGTTTGATTATTTCGATCCCAAATGACAAATGCAAACATACCACGAAGTTTCTTTACTAAATCCGTTCCATACTCTTCATAGCCATGTAGTAATATTTCACTATCAGTATTTGTTTTAAAAATATGTCCCTTTGAAATAAGGTCTTCTCGTATTAATTGAAAATTATAAATTTCACCGTTAAAAATTAATACTAACGATTGGTCTTCATTATACAAAGGTTGCGAACCGTTGTGTAAATCGATAATACTCAGTCGGCGAAAACCTAGAGCTGCTTTCCCTTCAATGAAACTGCCACCACTGTCAGGACCTCTATGTATAATTTGATTCATCATGTTTTCTAAAACAGTAGAAGCATTTTCTACTTCGCCTATAAATCCTGTAAATCCACACATTATAATAATTCTCCTTACTTTTTCCTGATGTAAATATGACGATTATATTACAAAAAAGTTACAATTAATTTAAATTATTTTATTAGAATAATTTATAGCTTTTCATAGTTTAGTAAAAGAGTACAGAAAAGAAGAATAGATAAGATATATTAGAATATCTTATCTATTCAAAAATTAAAGTTATTTTACCGAACCACTTTTAAACTTTGAATCTTGATAATACATATTTTTAACTAATACATTTGGACCTAAGCATTTTACGGCAGGACAATGGCAGTTTAACGACTTTGCTAAATCAGTGTCAAGCCATTTATCAAATGCATCAGTCAGCGATTCTGTTTTAATATTCCCTAAAGCAGGTGTATCACCAAAATCTGTTACAATAACATCTCCTGTGAAAATATTTACATTTAATCTTGAACGGCCATCTGGATCGTTACGTAATGTAACATTTTTAGCATCACGTAAACGTTTTAATAAAGCTAAATCCTCTTCACTTTGACTACAAGGGTAAAATGGGAGCGTGCCAAAGAGCATCCATACAGATTCATCTCGTATGTCTAGTAAATGATGAATTGCATCACGCGTTTCTTCTAATGAAAGTGAAGTAAGACTAGAAGCAAAATCAGATGGATACATTGGATGAACTTCATGACGTGCACATTTCATTTCGTGTACAATTTGATGATGTATATGTTCGATGTATGGAATAGTTTTTTTATTTAACATTGTTTCAGCTGATACCATAACACCTTGTTCAGATAACATGCGAGAATTTTCAATCATACGATCAAAAAGGGCAGCACGTTGGTTGAATGTGGGTTTCCGTTCCATCATCGCAAAACCTGTTTCAACGAATTCCTCAATCGTACCCCAGTTATGAGAAATATGCAGCACGTCCAGATATGGTGCAATTTCTAAATAACGTTCCCCGTCAATTGTTAAGTTTGAATTCATCTGAGTTCGGATGCCACGTTCATGTGCATATTGTAAAATGGGTTTCACATAATTAGCAACAGATTTTTTGCTTAACATCGGTTCGCCGCCAGTAATGCTTAATGTTTTTAAATGAGGAATCTCATCTAATCTTTTTAAGATTAACTCTATAGGCAAACCTACTGGATCCTTCGGTTGTAATGTATAGCCTACAGCACAATGGGCACAACGCATATTACATAAAGTAGTTGTTGTGAATTCTATATTACTAAGAGTTAATTTTCCGTGTTGTTCTATATCTAAGTAAGCTTCCCATGGGTCAAACTTCGGTGTAATTTTTTCTAAAGTCGTCATAGTTTTCGATCTTCCTTTCCAGAAATTCATTTTCTCATACAAACATCTTTTCGAAAACTACTTTTGCTTCATTTAGAACATTTTACCGTGAACGGGGTAAATGAAACAAATTTCTAGCGGAATAATCAAAAATCTAACTGTTTTATAAAACTATGATTTTCACTGTAATAGACGTCTCCAACTTTATTTTCAACTATCGTTCTTGATAATTCGATTTTTGAAAAGTTAACAGCTTGAATATTATATCTAGACTTATTGTTCCGAATCATACTATCCGAAACAAAAACAGATGATTGATTTTGCGCAAAAATATCTGAATGATTTCCATCTGTTAATTGTACGCTTTTTAAATCGACAATAGACTCAAAATCAACCCATATTTGATGCTGGATATGTTTTGATATAAAACAATCCTGAATATATACTTCGCTATGATTTTGTATAAAGAGGGCATTACGACAGCCATCAAACAGTTCGCTATTTTTCAAAATTACAGAGCTGTCATTTACTACTATTTGTGAAAGCTCATGATTAAAAATTTGGCTATCAAATAAATAGAAGCTGGAGTTTCGCAGCACTTTTACTCCATATGAATTGCCATTATATATTTGACAATGCTCAAATCTTGCTGTTGACTGGTCGCAAATTTCAACTTGTACATTATGACTATCATAAAATTGACTATTTATCGCAACCACTTCGCAATCATTTACTATAAACAGACTTTTTCCATTAAATAATTCACTTTGTGCAATTAAAAGATGAACATTGGATTTACATGCAATATGGGGCATTTCATTATCGTAGAATTTACAAGAATCTACATCAACTTTTGAATCTGACATCGCTAGTATGCCATTGCCGACATTTTGAGTTAATACCGATTTAAAGACTATTAATTCTGATTTGAAAACTGTAATAGCAGAGTTTGCATTATTTGTAATTTCACTTTCTACGATAGCACAGTTGCCGAAATCTTCGATGCAAATACCTACATGATACCCTTCTTTTATTTTACTTTTTTTAATGGAGCAGATTGATTGATCAGAAATTGTTAACTGTGTGGAGCGATGACCGGTAATTACTGTTTCTAGAATATTGATAATTGATTCTTTGCTAATTTGAATCCCGAATCCTTCGCCTCCATTTATATGACAAAATTCTATATTCATTCGTGATTTTTTTGTAGCTTGAACATTGGCTTTTTTATGATCTGCTACATCACAATAAGAAATCTGTGCATCGCCATTGTCTCGAACGGATATTCCTACATCATTTCCATTCTGAATCGTACATTTTCTTGCAGTTAAATAGCCGCCGTGTGCGCAAATTTGGGAAAGGGCATTAGAGCGGAAAAGTGTCGATTGCAACGATGCTTCTCCAGCTTGTAATATTTGTAGACCAATGCCTTTTCCGTGCTCGATTGTACTTTCATAATCAAAGTACTTGGATTCCTCAACTATTATTTGGGTACTCAAATGATGATGTACATGGATGTTTTTCGATTGTAAAAGCGAGTAGTTTTTTATCCAAAATGCATGCTTTGCTTCAGAAAATGTACATTTCTCAACGCAAATTTGAGAAGACTCTGATAAAATTTGGACCTTGCCGTTTTTGGAGAAGGTACAATGTTCAAATATCGCTTTACTATTATTAATGACTGATACTGCCATTTCCTTTGCCTGCTCAAATACACAAGCATATGCATTTAACTTACCACCATCTACAGTAACGAGTACATCAGCTTTTTTTCCAATAAAACGACAATTATTTAGAACCGCGTCTCCTTCAATATACATTTGTGCTGTTGCTGCAATTGTTATATTTTGAATTGTTACTGATACATTTTTGGGAACAATAATTAATCCTTCAATAACTGTTTCTTCATTTTGATCGCCTGCAAGAACCATATTTTTTTCAAAACGTATTGATTCCTTGTATCTCTTTGGTTTTAACTGAATTAATTTTCCTGATTTTGAACCTTGCACCATCCGTTGTATTGTTTTATTATTTGAAAAAATTTTTGAAAAAACTTTTAATATTACCATCAATGGGCCCCTCCTAAATCTTTGTGAATATTCCTATTTTCACTAAAAAATCAAAATCTTAATCGTTATTATTAGAAAAAGACACCTTGCAAAAAAAGAACCCACGAATACTGAATACTTTTTAAGTAGGATTAGGTGCCTTTTTTATAAGGATTAACTTTTAATCTTTACAAAAAGAGGAGGGTGGAATACTTTCCTAGTAAAATAGTGATTCGAAGTTTACAATTGAAACGATATGTTTGATTTTTAGGAGGATTTTTAATTGAAAAACACATTACTAGAAATACTAAATATGAATATTAATGAACGTCAGCAATATATGGTTAATAATGGCAATGAATTGCTGCAAAACATGCTTTTACATATTGGACATCCAGATGATGAACTTAGAGATAAATTAAATTATCGTTTATTTATTGAATTATTATCGGAACAATTAATGACAATGGAACAGATGAAGCAGCTTTCCCTCACACTTTATGGAAAAGACTATTTATATTGTTCAATTGGAGAACGACATACGGATACGGTATTTACTAGATCATTTTCTGCTTTATGGCTTTCTGTTTTACTCCGTGTTGATAGTCAGCTGCACTTTTTGTCAAACGAAGAAGCTTGCCATATCTTAGAAGCTTGTACGCCATATTTAATAAGTGAAATGGATGTGCGCGGTTTTGTTGGAGAAGAACAGGGGTGGGCACATGCAATCGCACACGGTGCGGACTTAGCGAATGCGGTAGTAAGCCATCCATCATTCGATGTAAGACTTGCTCCAAAACTTCTGCAAGGCATTAAGGATAGTCTCTGGAAGGAAGCTGTTTTTGTTGATGATGAAGAAGAACGGTTAGTAGCTATTTTTGAAAAATTAATGATTCATGACTTTCCAGAAGAAATTTTAGTTGAATGGGTAGAACAAGTATTTGATAAGTTGCAATTTTATTTAATGGAAGTGGGTTATACTCCACAATACTTTAGAGCACGTACAAACACACTTCATTTTATGAAAACATTATATTTCACATTGAAATTCTCTAATAAAATGCCGCAGCTAAATGGTGTAGTTTCATTATTTATTGCTAAATGGATGAAACAGTAAAAACGAAAGAGGGTTAATTAGATGCGAAGTCGTTTTACAAGAATTATATATTTTGTTGCTGCTATTCTATTATTAGGTTACTTATTCAATTTATATTTTGTTCACTTTTCGGGTGATGGAAAGGATTCACCCCAAGAAGCATTGCCAACAGACGCTGATTATGAGTGGATTGAGGGACCAAAAACAGAAAAAGAACAGCGATACTTCTTTTTGTCGAATGGCAATTACTTTGGTACAGGTGTTGTTATAAAAAATTTAAAAGGGTGGAGTGAAGGAGATGGTTCATATTCTCCTTTACCTGATCCACTAGATGAAAATAAAATTACGGCTGCCTATTCAGACAGTAAAATATTGTTTGGACTCATTAAACCAAATGGAGAAGTCAAAATAAAAGTCAATGAAAAATATGCTGACATGATCGACTTATCTACACTTTCAGAGGATGTATTAAAACTGTATAAGGTTGAAGGATACTATATTTGGTTTATCGAACGATCAAAATTAGAGGAAAACAATCACTTTAACATTAAAGTTCTGGATGACGACGGGAATATACTAAGTGACTTAACAATTTAGCTTTGGCGATAATAGAGTTTAAGCATAACTTCTTTTGTTTTTTAGCAACTTCGGATATACTGATTTTTGCTGAGTGAATTACAAGGTCATAAAAATAACTTATCACAAAAGATAAAATTAATGTAATTTACTTATGTATATAAATACGATATGATGGTCATTGGAGAAAAGAAGCTTTGTTAGCCTTTTCGAATTATTAACTAGGGGGAGTACACAAATGGCAAGCAACTTACACAACAGCCGTTCGTCATTCGAAGTTAATGGTAAAACATATAACTATTACCGTTTATCTGCGATTGAAGAAGCTGGTATCGCGAACGTATCACGCCTACCATACTCAATTAAAGTATTATTAGAATCTGTATTACGTCAATATGACAACTATGTAATTAAAGAAGAACATGTAAACAACCTTGCAAAATTTGGCAACGGTGCAGATCCAGAAGGTGAAGTACCATTCAAACCTTCTCGCGTAGTATTACAAGACTTCACTGGGGTTCCAGTAGTAGTTGACTTAGCTTCTTTACGTTCAGCTATGAAAGAATTAGGTGGAGATCCAAATAAAATCAATCCAGCAATTCCAGTTGACCTTGTAATTGACCACTCAGTACAAGTTGACAAATATGGTAATGCTTCAGCATTACAAGCTAACATGGATTTAGAGTTCGAACGTAACGCAGAACGCTACAACTTCTTAAAATGGGCTCAAACTGCATACGATAACTTCCGTGCTGTACCACCAGCAACAGGTATCGTACACCAAGTAAACTTAGAATATTTAGCGCCAGTTGTTCACGTTAAAGAAAACGAAGATGGCACTTTTGAAACTTTCCCAGACTCAGTAGTAGGTACTGACTCACACACAACTATGATCAACGGTATCGGTGTTCTTGGTTGGGGTGTTGGTGGTATTGAAGCTGAAGCAGGTATGCTTGGACAACCTTCATACTTCCCAATTCCTGAAGTTATCGGTGTTAAATTAACTGGTGAACTTCCAAACGGTGCTACTGCAACTGACTTAGCATTAAAAGTAACACAAGTATTACGTCAACGTGGCGTAGTAGGTAAATTCGTAGAATTCTTCGGTCCTGGTGTATCTAAATTACCACTTGCTGACCGTGCTACAATCTCAAACATGGCTCCAGAATATGGTGCTACATGTGGTTTCTTCGCAATCGATGAAGAATCATTAAACTACATGCGTTTAACAGGTCGTGACGAAGAGCACATCGCAGTAGTAGAAAACTACTTAAAAGCAAACAGCTTATTCTTCGATCCAGCTCTAGAGCCTGTATACACAGACGTATTAGAAGTTAAATTAGATGAAATTGAACCAAACCTTTCTGGTCCAAAACGTCCACAAGATTTAATTCCACTTTCAGAAATGAAAGCTCGTTATCATGAAGCTGTTACTGCTCCAATGGGCGTACAAGGATTCGGTTTAACTGAAGATGAATTCTCAAAAACATCTACAATTAAATTTGCAGATGGCGATGTAGAAATGCCTACAGGTGCTGTAGCAATCGCTGCTATTACATCTTGTACAAATACATCAAACCCATACGTTCTTTTAGCAGCTGGTTTAGTTGCGAAAAAAGCAGTAGAAAAAGGTATTCAACCACCTGCATGGGTTAAAACTTCATTAGCTCCTGGTTCTAAAGTAGTAACAGGTTACTTAGAAGATTCAGGTTTACAAACTTACCTTGACCAAATCGGTTTCAACACTGTAGGTTATGGTTGTACAACATGTATCGGTAACTCTGGTCCATTACTTCCAGAAATCGAAGAAGCTATTAAAGAAAAAGATTTATTCGTTACTTCAGTTCTTTCTGGTAACCGTAACTTCGAAGGTCGTGTACACCCACTAGTAAAAGCTAACTACTTAGCTTCACCACCATTAGTAGTTGCTTACGCTTTAGCTGGTACTGTAGATATCGACCTACAAAAAGATTCTTTAGGTAAAGACAAAGATGGCAACGATGTATTCTTCGCTGACATCTGGCCTTCAACTGAAGAAGTTAACGAAGTTTTAAACAGAGTAGTAACTCGTGAACTATTCCAAAAAGAATACGAAACTGTATTTACTGCTAACGAAAAATGGAATGCTATTGAAACATCAACTGAGTCTCTTTACACATTTGATGAAAAATCAACATACATTCAAAACCCACCATTCTTCACTGGTCTTTCTAAAGAGCCTGAAGCAATCAAAGGTCTTGATGGATTACGTGTAATTGCTAAGTTCGGTGATTCTATTACAACTGACCATATTTCTCCAGCTGGTGCAATTGGTAAAGACACTCCAGCAGGTAAATATTTACAAGAAAACGGTGTTGCAATCCGTGACTTCAACTCTTATGGTTCTCGTCGTGGTAACCATGAAGTAATGATGCGTGGTACATTTGCAAACATCCGTATCCGTAACCAAGTAGCACCAGGTACAGAAGGTGGATTCACTACTTACTGGCCAACTGGTGAAGTTGAGTACATTTACGATGCAGCTATGAAATATCAAGCTAATGGCACTGGTTTAGTTGTATTAGCTGGTAACGACTATGGTATGGGATCTTCTCGTGACTGGGCTGCAAAAGGTACTTTCTTACTAGGTATTAAAACAGTTATTGCACAAAGCTACGAACGTATTCACCGTTCTAACCTTGTAATGATGGGTGTATTACCACTTCAATTCATGCCAGGTGAAAGCGCAGAAACTTTAGGCTTAACAGGTAAAGAAGAAATCTCTGTAAACATCACTGACGATGTAAAACCACGTGATATTTTAACTGTTACAGCTAAAGCTGAAGACGGAACAGTTAAAGAATTCAAAGCTCTAGCTCGTTTCGATTCAGAAGTAGAAGTAGACTACTACCGTCATGGTGGTATCCTTCAAATGGTACTTCGTGCAAAAGCAGCTGAATAATAATAGGGAAGGTAATCGTACACTGAAAAATACTTTCAGTTTACAATTATCCGTCCAAAAAAACAGGTTGACATGTTCAACCTGTTTTTTTATTTTTATAAATAGTACAAAAGAATTATTTTCAGAAATTACATAATTTTAACATTATAATAGTTAGTATTTTTTAATTCTTTCTTGTAAAATAGTTAATAGGAATCTGTTTCTAAATTCCCATAATATTGGAGGGCTTATTGAATGAATTTTGACAAAAATCGAAACAAAATTTACACTGCAACTGTAGCATCTTCTATTGTTGCTTCTGCTTTACTATTAACTCCTGTTCAAGCGGAGTCCATTTCATTTAAAGATGTATCTACATCTTCCTCTTACTATGCTTCTATTAATCAACTAGTAGAATTAGGAGCAATTTCTGGTTACCCGGATGGGACATTTAGACCAGATGAATCTCTAACTCGTGGACAAGCAGCTAAAATTATTGCTCAAGTTTTACAACTTGATGGGGCAACTGCTACAGATCCTAAATTCACTGATGTTCCAAAATCACATCAATATTACAAAGCAATTTCAGCATTAGCAGAATCTAAAATTATTGGTGGATACGACGATAATACGTTCAAAGTAAACAATGTTATTACACGTGGACAATTGGCAAAAGTAATTGCTCAAGCATTTGAATTACAACCAAAAAATAATGAAGAATTGCCTTTTACTGATGTAACTGATAGCTATAAGCCATTTGTAAAAGCCCTTTACGATAATGGTATTACAACAGGCACTTCTGAAACTACATTTTCATTAAATAAACCTGTTACTCGTGGACAAGCAGTAACTTTAATTACACGAGCTTTAAACTCTGTTAAAGATACTGAACCTGATACGACTACATCTGATACTGCTACATTCGATTTAACAATTATGCACAGCAATGATACACATGGACGTGTTGAAAATGCTCCAAAACGTGCTACTGCAGTAAAAGAAGTTCGTGCAGAAAATCCTAATGCTTTATTGCTAGATGCAGGTGATGCAAATAGCGGGACTCTATATTCTAATGAATTTAAGGGACAAGCCGACCTTGCCTTCCTAAATTATATGGGATATGATTTCATGACTTTTGGAAACCATGAATTTGATTTAGGATCAAGCCCTGAAGGCCACCAAGCATTAGTTGATTTTATTGAAGCAGCTAATTTCCCATTTGTATCTTCAAATGTTGATTTTTCAAAAGACTCCAAGTTTACTGGATTATTTAATGATTTAATTTCTAGTGAACCTGAAAATGGAAAAATTTATAGTGGTATTGTAAAAGAAATTGAAGGAGAGAAAGTAGGTATTTTTGGTTTAACAACTGCTGAAACAAAAGATATCTCTTCTCCAGGAAGCATCGTTTTTGAGAATTATATTGAAGAAGCTGAGAAAGCGGTAAAGGCATTTGAAGATTTAGGTGTGGATAAAATTATTGCTTTAACTCATATTGGTTACGATGACAGTGCTGACTATGATAATGACTTAATTTTAGCTCAATCTGTTGAAGGCATCGATATTATAGTAGGCGGTCATAGTCATACTAAATTAGAGGAACCAGTTGTTGTTGATACAAATACAACGGGTGAAGCAAAAGATGCAACGTTAATCGTACAAGCATACCAATATAGTGATTACTTAGGTACACTTGATGTAACATTTGATGATAAAGGTGTAGTTGTTGATTTCGAAGGTAAATTATTAGAGTTAGCAAACTATGCGGATGATCCTAAAGCATTAGAAATTTTAAAACCATATAAAGATCAGGTAGATTCAGTACAAAATGAAGAAATCGGTGTAAGTGCAATCTCTGCATTAGAAAACCCACGTGTATCTGATGAAGGAAATACTGATCAATTAAGTGTCCGCAAGAACGAAACTGCACTTGGTAATATTATTACTGACGGTATGCTTTCTAAAGCAAAACAATATACAAATAAAGAAGTTATTATGGCTGTACAAAATGGTGGTGGAATTCGTGCAAGTATTGGCGAAGGACCAATTACTGTTGGAGAAGCGATAACTGTACTTCCATTTGGTAATACATTAGCGATTATGGATGTAACAGGTGCAGAGTTAAAGGCAGCATTTGAAGTTAGTGTTGGCAGCTATCCAGATGAGAATGGAGGTTTCCTACACGTATCTACAGGAACTAAAGTAGAATTCGATTCTTCAAAACCTGCTGGAGAACGTATTGTATCAATTACTTATAAAGATGCAAGCGGTAATGATGTTCAAATTGAAGATGATAAAACTTACACAATTGCTACTAATGCATTTACTGCTAAGGGTGGCGACGGCTATGATATGTTTGCTGTTGCCTATGCAGATGGTCGTGTAACAGACTTAGGTTTATCCGATTGGGAAAACCTTGTAGAACATTTAAAATCAATTGGTGATATTACACCAACAGTTGAAGGCCGTATTGTTGATGTTGCAAAATAATTTTATGTACTAATAAAATGATTATATCAAATAGCTCATAACCTATTTGATATTCATTTTAGTTCAGGAACCGAGATCGTCTAAAATGACGATCTCGGTTTATTCTACATCCTTAAGTGAGTTTTTATGATGCATCATGAAAAAACGATAATATTACATATTATAGAAATTTTTTATTGGAAAATTTACATACTGTTAATTAAAATAAAATAAGTATATATATGATAATAGAAAAGTATAGGGAGGAATTATGAAGAAAAGATATAGCATTTTTGCAAAGTTTCGAGATGGCCGTTACTTTTATTTAAACTTCAATGATCCAAAAATATTGGATTGTTTAAAACAAGTTCCTCCTCCAGAAGGATTACTAGCAATTGCTAAATGGCCAATCAACACTCATGCAGAAATCGAATTTTTTGTTGAATTAATCAATGGCAATATTAGTTATTATTTTTTAAAAGACTCCATTACTAACATAAGAGAAACTGTTACATTTAATAATACAGAGTTGGATAATTAATTATTAACTATGTATCAATTATTTTATAGATAGTGAAGGGGCTGTATTAAAGCTCTGTTCGTAAAAAATATTAGTACTAATCTGCTCATGATAGTTTTTAGAAGAGCAGATTTTTTTATTATAAAAGTGGCTCTATAATATTTGTTGGGGTTTGAAAAAATTCATAAATAAAAAAGCACGTAATCACCGATTTCTATATACTTGAATTGTCTAGAAACAAGCAATGAAAGGTGATACGTGCAAATGAATTTTAACATGAATATTCCAGGATTAAAAGGTGT
>NZ_RXNR01000091.1 GCF_003966145.1 Lysinibacillus telephonicus | reverse complement strand
ATTGTAAATAAATTTCCAAATGGATGGGGACACCTTTGATTGGGTATTTACTTTTTTGCCTCTAAACAGGGAAGGTGAGTAAACTGAAAATTATGACACTATTTATGCAACACTAGTGATAATCTCAGGAAGATGAAATTAATAACCTTTGCTTTTTTGACAATCAGAAGGACTGTTTTTCGAAATTATTCGATAAACAGTCCTTTTAATAATTTTTCATTACGCTCCTTTTGAAGGAGTGTTGTTTTGATTAGGAAAATATTAAATTCCTAAAGTTTCTTTTCTTTATTCACTTTGATTTTCAAGTTCTTGTGGCAATTGTTCTTCTTCCGTTAAGAATAAAAAAGATTCGTCTTCTAGTTGATGCACTTTTTCTTCATTTAATCCAATAGACAATGGTCCTGAAAAAATTGCTTCCCACCAAGTATGAGTCGAAATCATAAAAATTGCCCCCTTAAATTTTTGACCTTACTTCCATTCTTCGTATACAATTTCGTGTTATGTAAAACACTTTAAATTAAAAAGAAGGAACAAAAGATCAAATTGTAGTAGATTGTACATAGTTATTATTAACAAATAAAATTATTTTATGTATTAGAAAGAAGGGAATCATGTGGCTAGTTTTACCGTAGAAGTAGTAGAATCAATGATTGAAGAGCAAAAAAAATTTTTTTTTACAGGACTTACGAGAGAAATTGATTTTCGAAAAAAGCAACTATTAAAACTAAAACAAAAAATAAAACATTATGAAGATGAAATACTGCATGCATTAAACCTGGATTTGCATAAAAGTGAATTTGAGGCATATTCGAATGAAGTTGGTATTGTACTAGATAGCATTCAATATATGATTAAAAATATTGAGGATTGGTCTAAACCTATAGAAGTAAAAACTCCTCTTCACTTTCAGCCTGCTAAAAGCTTTATTGTGCGTGAACCTTATGGTGTTGCTTTAATTATTGGTCCCTTTAACTACCCATTTCAATTAGTAATGGAACCTCTCATTGGTGCCATAATTGGTGGGAATACAGCGATTGTAAAACCATCTGAAACCGCAGTTCACACAGCTAAAATTATCAAAAAAATTATTGAGGAGACATTCGATACTTCATATGTGCGAGTTGTTGAAGGTGAAAAAGAAGAGGTAACAGCACTCATCCATGCTTCATTTGATTATATTTTCTTTACAGGTAGTGTCGCTGTTGGGAAAGTAATTATGCGTGCAGCATCTGAAAAATTAACGCCGATTACTTTAGAGCTTGGTGGAAAAAGCCCGACGATTGTTGACCAAACGGCTGATCTTGAAGTAGCTGCAAAACGCATTGTTTGGGGGAAATTTAATAACACTGGCCAAACTTGTGTAGCACCTGACTATGTACTTGTACATGCGTCAGTTTATAACAAATTTATGAAAATCATGAAGAAAACGATTACACAATTTTATGGGAAAGATGCCCAAAAAAGCAAGGATTATGGACGTGTCATAAACGAACGTCAATTTAACCGACTACAAGAGTTATTGGAAGCAGAAAAGAATCAAATCACATTTGGCGGTAGAACAGATAAAAAGGATTTGTATATTGAACCAACTATTTTAGAAAACATCTCTTGGAATAGCCCTATTATGGAAGATGAAATTTTCGGACCAATTCTACCGATTATTTCTTATGAGGATTTAAATATGGCTATTCATCAAATTAGAAAACTTCCAAAACCGCTTGCTGCTTACTTCTTCTCTGAAAATAAAAAAGCAATTGATTTCTTTTTACAGGAACTTCCTTTTGGTGGAGGTTGCATCAATGATACAGTTACACATGTTGCAAATCCTTATTTACCATTCGGAGGCGTTGGATCATCTGGAGTAAATGCATACCACGGTAAAGCGAGTTTTGAAAACTTTACCCATGCAAAATCAATAATGAAGCGATCCTCAAAATTAGCAAATAATCTACTCTTCCCACCTTATAAACAAAAGGTGAAATTAGTTCGAAAAATGTTAAAATAATAAGATGCCCGAGTATTTCTTTTTTGAATTGCTCGGGGCTTTTTACGTATTTAATTTTTTTACAACCCATTAATAGGGAGTGCTATAATAATGAATATATATAATTATTTATAAATATTTGATAATATAGTTTGAAATTTTTTATGGTACATAAAAATTACTGGCTGTCGATAATTGACGAATTTTGATATTATTAAGAAGGTTGAGGGGGCTTTCTGATGAAAAATGTATTTAATGAAAAAGATACAGTTGATCTATTAGGCCAAATAGTAAATATACCAAGTCCATCTGGATTTACAAAATCAATTATGCAATTTATTGGGACTTATTTACATGACCTAGGAATTGAGTATAAAAAAACTAATAAAGGCGCAATTATAGCCACGTTTCAAGGTGAAAATAACAACGTCCACAGACTTCTTACAGCCCATACAGATACGCTGGGTGCTATGGTAAAAGAAATAAAGGCGAACGGTCGATTAAAGCTGACGATGGTTGGAGGCTTCAATTGGAATGCAGTAGAGGGAGAATATTGCACCGTTCATACGGCATATGGCAAAAAAATTCGCGGTACAATTTTAATGCATGAAACAACTGTTCATGTATATCGCGGAGCTGGAGAGCTGAAGAGAGACGAAAATCATATCGAAGTGCGGATTGATGAAAAAGTTAACAATGCCGAAGGAGTTCGAAAAATTGGCATAGAGGTAGGAGATTTTGTATCCTTCGATCCACGATTCGAGAAAACTGAATCAGGATTTATTAAATCACGTCATTTAGACGATAAAGCAAGTACTGCACTTCTATTGCAATTAATGAAGTATTTAAAAGAAGAGAATATACAACTTCCTTATACAACTCATTTTTATATTTCAAACAATGAAGAAATTGGCTATGGCGGCAATTCGAATATACCTAATCAAGTTGTAGAATATATAGCTGTTGATATGGGGGCAATTGGTGACGGTCAAAGCTCGGATGAATACACTGTGTCAATTTGTGCAAAAGACTCAAGTGGACCTTACCATTATGAGTTAACACGTCAAATTGTTGAATTGGCAAAAAGCAACAATATCGATTATAAGCTTGATATTTATCCTTATTATGGTTCAGATGCATCTGCTGCGATTCGTGCAGGTTTTGATGTAAAGCATGCATTATTTGGACCTGGAATTGAATCTTCACACGCTTATGAGCGGACACATGTTGACTCATTAAGGGCAACAGCCCATTTGTTATATGTTTATGTAACTTCACCAATGGATTCGGAGGATTAATTTAGTATGTATACAGAAGAGTTATTAAGTGTTATTCCATTAAAAACGGTTATTGGGCAGTTACCTAATACAGTAAAAGATATCTCAATTGATTCAAGAAGTGTTCAACCAAAGAGCTTATTCATTTGTATTAAAGGTTACACTGTAGATGGACACGATTTTGCACAAAAAGCGGTCGATGCTGGAGCAACAGTTGTTGTTGCTGATCATGAATTACAATTAGATGGAGAAGTAGCACAAGTTATAGTTAATGATACAGATCGTGCACTTGGACTTCTTGCAGCTAAATTTTTTGACTACCCTTCAAATGATCTTACAATGATTGGCGTAACAGGCACGAACGGAAAAACGAGTGTTTCTGGGATTATTCATCATATGCTTGTTGGAATGGGTGAAAGATCGGCTTTATCAGGAACAATTGGATTTGAACTAAATGGTGTATTATATGAGTCTGCTAATACAACAAATGATGCGCTAAGTACGCAACAAATGATTTTCCGTGCAAAAATGGAAGGCTGTCGTACAATGGTCATGGAGGTTTCCTCACATGGCTTAGCATTAGGTCGATTAGCTGGTGTGGATTATGACGTTGCGGTATTCACTAATTTAACCCATGATCACCTCGATTTCCATGGAACAATGGAAGAATACGGGAACGCAAAAGGATTATTATTCTCTCAACTTGGACAGGACTTTACAAAAAATAAATATGTTGTATTAAATGCTGATGATCCTTGGTCTGAACGATATGCAAAGATGACTTCTTACCCAGTATGGACATATGGATTAAAAAATGATGCAATCTTCCGTGCTGAAAATTGCAGTTATGAAGACGGCTTGACAACATTTGATATGATAACGCCAGAAGGAAAGTTTCCGATTTCCATGAAATTGCTTGGCGAGTTTAATGTATACAATGTATTGGCGGCAGCTGCGGTATTTTACGCTAAAGGAATAGCAATAGACGTAATTATTGAGCTTATTGAAGATTTAGCACCAATAAGAGGACGTATGGAGAGAGTGAAAACGGATTTACCATTACAGATTTTCATCGATTATGCACATACACCAGATGCTATTGAAAAAGCAATTAATGCAGCATTGCCATATAAAAAACCAGAAAATAAACTAATTTTCTTAATAGGAACGGGCGGTAACAGAGATAAATCCAAACGTCCAGCAATGGCGGAAAAGGCTTCCCGAGCAGATTATGTTATATTAACAACAGACGATCCAAGATTTGAGGAATATGATAGTATCACAGGTGACTTAGCAAAAGGAATGCAGCATGAAAATTATGCATGTATTGGTGATCGTGCAGAAGCCGTGCGCCATGCAATTTCTGTTGCAGAACCAGGCGATATTATTATTTTTGCTGGTAAGGGACATGAAGATTACCAAATTATCGGCAATAAGAAACTTCCACATAGTGATGCTGAAATCGCTGTAGAAGCAGGGCGTATAAAATTCGTTTAATAAAAATTCGCTTAAATAGCGAAAATACATGGTAATGAAAAAGAATCCGCTCAATTTTACTGGAGTGCAGCGGATTCTTTTTGCTATTTGAATAGATTTTCATAAAAGTGGATAATTGAAAAATAGATCGTCTAATTGCGAAATATTTCAATCATATAGTTTAGCGGCTATGCCAAAAAAGAAAAGCTTTATTTATCAAATAAAAGTCGTATCAAAAGAAGAAATATTATTTCAACTTATACTGTTAACTAAAATGTTGAACACGGTAAGACACACATAATTTACTTTTTCATCAATTCATATTTTTGATGAACCTCTATAAAATGGTTGTGTGAATAGCGCAAGTTCTTTTATTATAGGAAAGGTATGAAAAAAGGAGACGGAAAAAATGACATCAACTTTAGAAAAAGAGATATTATCTCGTCGTACTTTCGCCATTATCTCTCACCCTGATGCTGGTAAAACGACGATTACTGAAAAGCTATTATTATTTGGCGGTGCTATTCGAGATGCAGGTACTGTCAAAGGGAAAAAAACAGGTAAATTTGCTACTTCAGACTGGATGGAAATTGAAAAACAACGTGGTATTTCTGTAACATCATCAGTTATGCAATTTGATTATCAAGGATTCCGGGTAAATATTCTTGATACACCTGGACACCAAGATTTCTCAGAAGATACGTATCGTACGTTAATGGCTGTAGACAGTGCAGTCATGGTAATCGACGCTGCCAAAGGGATTGAGGCTCAAACTTTAAAATTATTTAAAGTTTGCCGTATGCGCGGTATCCCAATTTTCACCTTTATTAATAAATTGGATCGTCAAGGGAAAGAGCCGCTGGAATTAATTGAAGAGCTAGAAGAAGTACTTGGTATTAATGCATATCCTATGAACTGGCCTATTGGTATGGGAAAAGAGTTTTTAGGAATTTATGACCGCTATAATAAACGAATCGAACAATTCCGTACTGATGAAACTGAACGCTTTTTACCGATTGATGAGGATGGTGAACTAGCAATTGACCATCCAATGAAAGTAACATCTTATTATACTCAAGCAATGGACGATATTATGCTTCTAAATGAAGCTGGCAATGACTTCTCAGAAGAAAAAATTCGCCGTGGAGCGTTAACACCTGTATTTTTTGGTTCGGCATTAACAAACTTTGGCGTCCAAACATTCCTGGAAACATATTTGCAATTCGCACCTGCTCCACAACCTCGACTTACAGAGGATGAGCAGTTTATTGATCCAGTTGAACATAATGATTTTTCTGGGTTTATCTTTAAAATTCAGGCAAATATGAACCCGGCACACCGAGATCGTATTGCCTTTGTTCGAATCGTTTCTGGTAAATTTGAAAGAGGTATGAACATTTCTTTAGCTCGTACAGGAAAATCATTCAAAGTTTCACAATCTACGCAGTTTTTAGCAGATGATCGTGAAACTGTAGATGAAGCAGTGGCGGGCGATATTATTGGACTTTATGACACTGGTACTTATCAAATTGGAGATACTGTTATAGGCGGCAAGAAGTCGTTTCAATTTGAAAAACTACCCCAATTTACACCTGAAATTTTCGTTCGAGTAACAGCAAAAAACGTCATGAAATCAAAGCAGTTCCATAAAGGTATTTTGCAATTAGTTCAAGAAGGAGCAATCCAGTATTATAAAACATTGCATACTGAGGAAGTAATTCTCGGTGCTGTAGGTCAATTACAGTTTGAAGTTTTTGAGCACCGTATGAAAAATGAGTACAATGTAGAAGTGCAAATGCAGCCAATCGGATCAAAAATTGCTCGATGGATTGAAAACGAAGAAGATGTTAAGGAGTCAATGTCTTCAGCACGATCTATGTTAGTGAAAGACCGCTTTGACAATCTTGTATTTTTATTTGAAAATGAATTTGCAATGCGTTGGTTCGCAGAGAAAAATGAGCATATAAAACTATATAGTTTATTGTAAAATAATAAAGTAGGACTTTAGGCGTTTTAAAACAGGGGATATTATACTCGTTTATAAATAAAACTGTTTTTTTGGCATTTTCTATGTTATAATTACAACACAGAAAATTGAATAACCATTTGACAATTGTCAAAGGGGAGTAGCTATAAGTATTGTAAAATACTTACTTCACATTCGTCATTACATGGTTATAGCCATCGGATGTGGAAGCATGGTGTCGAGGGTTCAAGACAATTTTGTTCTGAACACCATTATTATTGCTTAGCAAGACCTTTGCCTAAAAATAGGCAGAGGTCTTTTCTTTTGTCTAAAAGCTAAGAGTTTCTGTACAAAATTAGTTTTTTAAAATGTCCTTATAATGGGCATACAGAAGGTAAGGAGGAAAATTTTGTGGAAGGAATTATTTTAGAATACGCTTGGGTACTAGTAGTGCTCGTTGTATTAGAAGGCCTATTAGCTGCAGATAATGCGGTAGTAATGGCAGTAATGGTAAAGCATTTACCACATGAAAAACAAAAGAAAGCACTATTTTATGGCTTAGTAGGTGCATTTATTTTCCGTTTTGTTGCATTATTCTTAATTACAGTTTTAGTGAATTATTGGCAAATTCAAGCGATCGGTGCCGCATACCTATTATTTATTTCGATTAAGAATATATATGAACAGAAATTTAAAAAGACTGAGGAAGATGATGAATCGCTTGAAGATCAGCCCCAAAAAGGCAAAGGATTTTGGGCGACTGTGTTAAAAGTAGAACTTGCAGATATTGCCTTTGCTGTTGACTCAATGTTAGCGGCGGTTGCAATTGCTGTTACATTACCTGAGATTGGAAATTTCCATATAGGTGGAATTAATGCAGGTCAGTTTGGTGTTATGTTCTTCGGTGGTATTATTGGAATGATTCTAATGCGTTTTGCCGCACAATGGTTTGTAAAAATACTAAACGACTTCCCGGAATTAGAAACAGCAGCATTTTTAATTGTTGGATGGGTAGGAGTGAAGTTAGTCGTTTTAACATTATCTCATGATAGAGTTGGCGTTCTTCCGCATGATTTCCCACATTCAACTACTTGGGAGATTATCTTCTGGGGAGTATTACTTGCAATCGCTCTAGGTGGATATTTCTTTAGTGTTGTGAAAAAGAAAAAACATATTACAGAACAATAAAGATAAACTAAGAGGGACAGGAAACTGGCCCTCTTTATTTTTATGTCTATTTTCCTTATACTAATAAAAGTTCAATATTTTATATAAAAGAGGCGAGAAGATGACTACCACCAAGACAAGAGGGAAAAGAGTAATAACACCATTTCAACTTCTTGTATCTTATTATTTTATAGCAATCGCTACATCCTTTTTATTGTTAAGAATTCCCGCTGTATATCAAGAAGGGAAAGAAGTATCACTAGTTGATAGTTTATTTACTGCAGTAAGTGCTGTTAGTGTTACTGGATTAACGGTATTTGATATTAATGCAACGTTTACCCCTTTTGGCATTGTTGTATTACTTGTTATTTTACAGCTTGGTGCTATTGGAATTATGTCACTGGGAACTTTTTTATGGATTATTACCGGGAAAAAAATAGGTATGCGAGAAAGACAGCTAATAATGATTGATCATAATCAATACAGCATATCTGGAGTAGTACAATTATTAAAAGAAATTGTTAAAATTCTATTTATGATTGAAGCTGTTGGTGCACTTATTCTTTCAATTCATTTTCATCAATATTTCGAAACATGGGGAAAAGCGATAGAACATGGAGTATTTGCTTCCATATCTGCTACAACAAATGGAGGCTTTGATATAACGGGGGAAAGCTTGAAGCCGTTTCATGGTGATTATTTTGTTCAATTTATCACGATGATACTTATCATGCTTGGGGCAATTGGTTTCCCAGTATTAATTGAAATAAAAAATTTTCTACTTCGAAAAGATCAAGCATTTAGATTTAGCCTATTTACTAAAATAACAACTTCAACCTATGGTATTTTAATGGTAGTTGGAACGGTTGTCATTTTGCTAATAGAATCTTTTCAATCATTTCGCGGGATGCCTTGGCATGAAAAGCTTTTTACTGCCATGTTTCATTCTGTTTCTGCACGATCTGGAGGCTTAACGACCTATGATGTTTCTTCTTTTAGTGAAGCGACAGATATCTTTTTAAGCTTTCTTATGTTTATCGGTTCTTCACCTAGTTCTGTTGGTGGCGGTATACGAACGACTACATTTGCATTAGCTATTTTATTTTTATATAATTTCGCAAATGGAAGAACGGAAATTCAATTGTTTGGTCGAGAAATATACTTAATTGATATTTTTCGTTCATACGTTGTCATTATATTAGCTTTCTTTATGGTCATGATTGCAACAATGATTTTATTAATAACTGAACCATATGCCACAACTACACAAATTATTTTTGAAATTACTTCCGCATTCGGAACATCAGGAATGTCTCTCGGAATTACTAGTGATTTATCTACCGAAGGAAAATTTGTTGTAATGGCATTAATGTTTATCGGACGTGTTGGGTTAATTTCATTTCTATATACACTCGGAGGTAAAGCCGATAAACCTCCATATCGATATCCTAAAGAGCGTGTTATTATTGGGTAAATTAAAAAGTGCCTGAAAATTAAGGGGGTAGATGATGTTTTCTAGTCATCTAACCCCTTTTTTGCGGCTTAAACATTATTTAATCTAACTTGAAGTAATTATTTTATTTCAGTATTTAAAACGGTGAAAAATGTAATTCATTCTATTCAACAATTGGGCCATTTTATGGCATAACACTAAATAAGATATATGGATGTTTATGTTAAAGTTTAAGTGAGATTGTGAAGAAATATACTTAAAGTAATGAATGCTTTAGTAGAACAAGCAAAGACAGTAATCACTATTTTATATTCCAGAATCTGGCGCATTCAGGGAATAAGGGATGCGCTTTTTCCTTTTAAGAGCCATTTTCGTGAATAAGGATTTTTGTAACTAAATTGGACAAACTCACCTAAATATAATTAAGAGTGATGAATTTGAATATAAAGCATTATGAATTTTAACAGTAATTTGATTTGGGTAAAATTTAAAAGGAAACTGGTTGTAAGTACATATATGAGGTGTAATGAATGTCAAATATAAAAATAAAAATTGGAATATTTGTTCTAATGCTATTAGTTTTTACTTTAATAACCTTCACTTATCAATATCAAAAAGAAATTGATTGGACAAAAGAGATATATTTAAATAAATCCAATGTTAATTTTATAGAAAGCCTTCACCAATATGATGCAGATGACTTACAAAATACCTTAGAAAGTTTAAATGAAGTTGAAAGCATGTCTAAAGATGAGGCAATGACTTTAACAGCAAAAGCTAGCAATGAATGGAGTTTATGGGTACAAACATTACATAAGGCAGTTTTAACAGCGGATTATATTGTTCCAAAAGAGGATGAACAATATGGGTATAATGGATATATTGTAGGTTCCGAAAAACAATATCAAATATTGGGTAACTTATTTACTACTAATGGTTTTCGCTTTTATTTTGATTCTTTAGAAAATAAGATAATTACTAATCAACTTAACAACCAAGATAAAATGCTACTTCAAGAAGTTAATCAACTTTTTAATTCTATTCATAATGTGATGAAAAGTAATTGGTTGATTAAGGTAGAAAATATTAATTTCCTAACTGACCAAGATGAAATTTTAAAAATGAAAGAACCATTCCTAAATTCTATTGAACAAGATGTACAAAGTTTAAGTGACCTTTATCATGAATTTTCTAATTAATAATCAAATATGTCCTGTTCAGGGAACATGGTACTTTTCTTCAATAAGATTAGCTTAATAATATTTAACAATCGGGCACATTTCAAGAGTATGGATCTGTTCTTTTTATGAGAGGGCCATTTAATTGAAATAACACTCAAAAATTGAATATTTATGTTAGCATTTACATGAAGATTACGAAGAAGTTACTTCAATATAAAAACAGGTTAGTACAAGAAGAAATAAGAGTACTATTGTATGTATAAACAGATAGGGCGCTTAATGTGGAGGTGAAATTAACCTTGAATAAAACACAAGTAAAGGTGTATTTCAGCTTATATGGAGAAGACTTTCCAATAGATGAGGTTACGGAAAGGTTAAAAGTGATACCTACTGGAACCTATAAAAAAGGTGATTTAATTCCAAATCGTTCAACGAATCGTTATAGGAAAGAGTCAAGTTGGGATTTGGGAACAGACTATCAAGATTCACTTGACGTTAATAAGCAACTCCAAGAAATTGTAGATAAATTACAAAATAAATCATTAACAATTAATGAAATTAAAGATGCTTATTCTTTAGAGTGTAAATTCTTTATTGTTATCATAATAGAAAATGGAAATACACCTACGTTATATTTGAATAAAGAAATAGTAAAATTTGCTTCAAGCATCGAAGCCGAGTTTGATGTAGATTTATATGCAAATCCTTATGAAAGTAATCTTAATGATTAAAATAGATTCAATAATCGGGCGCCATTCTGAGGAATTGGCGCTCTTTTAGCTTTTGGGCTAGATTGAAGAACACGCCTAGAGAAGAACAAATCATTTATAAATAAAAGCAAAAACGATAAAATTAAACCGGTATCTGAGTAATGAATACATAAAGGAGCAGAAAAGTGGCATCAGATGAAAGAGAAATGATGAATAATGCTTTAAAAAAAGTTGTAATACCTTTTCTAAGACAACAAGGGTTTAAAGGTTCATTACCTCACTTTAGAAGAAAGAATAAAGACAATATAGATTTAATTACTTTTCAATTCAATAGGTGGGATGGTTCATTTGTGGTTGAGTTGGCGACTTGTTCAGTTGAAGGAGTAACGACATATTGGGGAGAGCTAGTACCGCCTAACAAAGTCACTGCACATGATATAAATGAACGATTTAGGTTAGGAGACAAATCAAAAGATGAAGATGGTATATGGTTTAGTTTTGAGAATGCAAAATCTGAAGAGGATTTTGAGGAAGTGGCTTCCTACGTTGTAGATTTATTAAAAATTACTGACCGTTTATGGATTATGAATTTATTAATTGAGTGAGTTAGTGAAAGAAGGACTAATTTACTTTGAAAAATAAAATTTTATTTTAGTTATTCCATTATGGGACGTGTATATGAAATAAACGGTAACGATTTTAAGGAGTAGAAACTCTTATGATTATTAAAATCAATCTTGGTGACAATTTTATTCAATACATTTCCTGTTCAACAAAAGTAATTAGGAAGATAAACTGTATTCAGAGGGACTTTATAGAGTGGATTTTTGATGAAGAAAAGAATACAGAATATTGGACTTTAGAAAATGGGAAAAGAATTCACCCTAATTATGACGCAAATGCACTTGTTGAGTGGTTAAACAATGTAAGATTTAAAAGAGGAATCGCAAAAGCTAAATTAATCAGGAATCCTCAATTAAAAGAAAAAAAGATAGTATATTATTAATACCAACATGGTTTATTCCAAAAAAGGGTGTAATTCTTTCAGAGGAATTGTGCCTTTTTCAGTTATAGGGCTATTTAATTGAATAAAGCTACTTAAACAAAACTAGATGTTTATGTTAAAATTTGGTATATAATTTTGAGAAAATATATTATCAAAGCTGTTTTAGGAAAAATTAAGGGGGTAATTAATTGAGATTTAAAGAATTAAAGGTAGTGGAAATTCCGAAATGGGGAACCTACTTACGTGAGCAATGGCGTGAAAGCTTTGCTAGACATCTTACAAATGCGGAACAAAAATTGATTGGGATGGATGGATTCCTGTGGCATTTATGTAGTTGGGAAAAAGTTAAATGTTTTGAGAAAGATGAAGCGATAGCAGCCTTTAATAAGCAATCAAAATTTAAATGTACTATCTTTTATCAATTTATAGATGAAGCTTATCTTCTTGAAAATGCTAAAACACTTACAGTAGAAGAACTTCCATATGATAAATATGATATGGATTATTGCGACATATATATAATGGATTGGAATTATAAATGGACGTTTATTATTACACATGAAAGTGATCTTGGTCCTTATTTTATTCAGAAATTTTAGGTGATAGTTTTGTTCAAATAAAAGTAAAATCTTATACTCAGCAATCGTACGCGATTCTGTAACAAGAAGTGTGCTTTTCTCCATAAAAAGAGCCATGATTGTGGAGTAACGACTTCCGAAAAAATGATTATTTTTGTTAAAAATAAAAAGATATTGTGAAGAAATATAATTAAAACTGGTTATCAAATGAGTCGTTATTTGATACTAAAAAAAACGTAAGGGTGATTAGATGTTTCGATTTATTCGTTTATTACGGATGAGAGACTTAGAAATAATTGAAGTAGTTCATAATAGTGTTAAAATTTGTTTGCTAATTATTGAAGATAAACGTAGGGCGTTAAATGATTCTGAGAAGCAGTTAACTCCTTATAACTTAATGGACGAAAATGAATTAAAAGATGAAATACATAATGTACTTTATTTATATATACTAACTGGCGAAGAATTAACTAAGCAACAAAATGATAGTATTATTGAATTTGCTGATGATTTATTACACGAGGTAATTCCAACTGCTAAGATTGTTAAACGAATTATAGATAAAAATATGTTCTCCAATTTACCAGTAACTTTACAACTGTGTATTGCATAATAAAAGTGCAGACTAGTGCAACGAATTTGTACAGAGTCTAGCACTTTTTTAGTGCAAAAAAATAGACTTGCCAGCCACCCCAAGTCACTCTACTGTTAAAGTGTCGA
>NZ_RXNR01000090.1 GCF_003966145.1 Lysinibacillus telephonicus | reverse complement strand
GGCAAAGAGGTCACACCCGTTCCCATACCGAACACGGAAGTTAAGCTCTTTAGCGCCGATGGTAGTTGGGGGCTTCCCCCTGTGAGAGTAGGACGTCGCTTCGCAAATGAAACCGCTGAATCTCAGCGGTTTTTTTATGTGGAAAAGGAAGCCCTCAACTACCAAGAACCGAAGGTTTGTTCGGCGCGTATTAGAAGGAAAAAAGAATAACAAGAAAAAACAAATAAGAATTGATTCGAGAAGCGCGAGAACCAAGGAGTCCAAGGAAACGAGGAAGAGAGGAGCGGAGCGTACAAAGTACGTGAGCACCGCACAGACGAAGGTGACGCAGGAATCCGATGTGTTATCGTGCTTCGAGATAGCGCTGATGGTAGTTGTGGGCACCTCTGTGAGAGTAGGACGTCGCTTCGCAAATGAAACCGCTGAATTTTCAGCGGTTTTTTATATTCCTTCATTGTCAAAATTAATAACGGACAGTAGGGAATCAAAGCCATTATCCGAAATAAGAAACTTTTGCTTCACTATTAGTCTTTTAATTAATTAAAATTCCAGTACCTTTCGTAAGTCATTTATATAAGATTGGCTTACGGGAAGCTCTGCACCATTTTTTAGTTCTATAACAAAGTTTGAAGCTAGATCCCTGGAAATCCTCTTTATGAAATAAATATTTAAAATGTAGGATCGGTGAATACGTAAAAAGAACTCGGGCAGCTTCGTTTGCAGTTCTTTTAAAGTTATATTTGTTTTGTATTGTTCATTTTGAGTATAGAACCATGTTCGTTTTTGCAAGCTTTCAATATGTGAAATTTGTTCAATCGGAATAGGCGTCCAATCTTCATCCTGTTTGCCTGTTAAAAATTTATAAGGTTCTTGTTTCTCTGGGATGTAAGTTGAGGGTAATACAATAACCAAAGCTGCTTCACGTTGATCAAGATAAATTGGATAACCCATTGCATAATAAGGTATGTTAAAAATTGAGTTATCGATTATTGCTTCAGTTTTAGTTTTAGATTTTAGCACACGAGCTGCAATACTATCGGGATGAATGTTCTTGCCAATGTCTAAATGTAAATGATGATTACTTGGAGCGTAATAAACATACGAATTATCCAAAGCGATTGCAATTGATGCTTCCTTTGGCAGCCAATCCTCTAAAAGTATTTTAAATTGCTCCAGCCTCTCTTTAGAAACATGCAAATTATTAACCTCCATATTTAGAATCCCCCTATGTGAAATACAAATCTAAATACTTCATCTTGCAAAATTGCCTTTTTATCCTAAATATTTAATGTTTCGTCAAAAAATAATGATAATAAATTCACTCTGTTATATATTAATTTACAATAAATACTTCTGTTATGGAACAGATATACTAAAAATTTTTTTCTGACAGACTGTATTTAAAATAAGGGGAAGGTGTGGAATGTTCATGTCAACAAGACAAGAAAAAATCGAGGTTATTAAAAAAGATTGGGCTGAAAACCCACGATGGAAAGGGATTGAAAGACCTTATACAGCAGAAGAAGTAGTGAAATTACAAGGCTCTGTAGTAGTTGAGCAGACTTTAGCAAAACGTGGTGCTGCACGCCTATGGAAATCTTTACATGAAGAAGATTTCATTAATGCGTTAGGTGCATTAACTGGTAATCAAGCAGTACAACAAGTAAAGGCTGGTCTGAAAGCAATTTACTTATCAGGTTGGCAAGTAGCTGCTGATGCAAATCTTGCAGGACAAATGTATCCTGACCAATCTCTATATCCGGCAAACTCTGTACCACAAGTTGTTAAACGTATTAATCAGGCATTGCAGCGTGCAGATCAGATTGATTACGCAGAAGGGCGCAATGATGGATTTGACTGGTTTGCACCAATCGTAGCGGATGCTGAAGCTGGCTTTGGGGGGCCATTGAATGTATTCGAACTTGTAAAAGGCATGATAGAAGCTGGTGCAGCTGGTGTTCACTTAGAAGATCAACTAGCATCAGAGAAAAAATGCGGTCATTTAGGTGGTAAAGTATTACTTCCAACTCAAAATGCTGTACGTAACTTAGTTGCTGCACGTCTTGCAATGGATGTAATGGGTGTCGATACAATTTTAATTGCTCGTACAGATGCAGACGCTGCTGACATGGTAACAAGCGATATAGACCCACGTGATGCTGAATTTATCACTGGAGAACGTACACCAGAAGGGTTCTTCCGTACAAGAGCTGGCATCAAACAAGCAATTGCTCGTGGTTTAGCTTATGCACCATATGCAGATTTAATTTGGTGTGAAACGTCAAAACCATCACTAGAAGAAGCTCGTGAATTTGCTGAAGGCATTCATGCAAAATTCCCTGGTAAAATGTTAGCTTATAACTGCTCTCCATCATTTAACTGGAAAGCAAAACTTTCGGATAATGAAATCGCGGAATTCCAGCGTGAGATTGCAAAAATGGGCTATAAGTTCCAATTCGTAACATTAGCAGGCTTCCATTCACTTAACAAATCAATGTTCGAGCTTGCTGTTGATTATAAAGATAATGGTATGGCTGCTTACTCTAAATTGCAACAAGCAGAATTTGACTTAGAGTCAAAAGGTTATACTGCAACAAAGCACCAACGCGAAGTGGGAACTGGTTACTTTGACGAAGTTGCACAAACAATTTCCGGCGGTACTTCATCTACAACTGCGATGGCAGGTTCAACTGAAACAGCACAGTTTGTATAAGTTTTATTATAAATCTATGTAGCCTCGGTAACGAGCAGCAAACTAAAAGGTTTTAAATAAAGGGAAAAAATTAATCGAGGCTATTTATTAAGTATTCATATAAGGATGGGGGATCTTGAATATGAAGCAAGCAACAACTGAAGGGCTTAAAATTGTTGGGGAACTGACAGAACAAGCAAAGGAAATATTGACTCCTGAAGCATTAGAGTTCATTGTTTCTCTTCACGGTAAGTTCAATGAACAACGGAAGGAGCTGTTGGAAAAACGCAAAGACCGTCAAAAAAGACTTGATGCTGGGGATCAACTCAATTTCTTACAAGAAACAGAGCATATTCGTACAGGAGATTGGACAATAGCACCGCTTCCTGCAGATTTGCAAGATCGTCGTGTAGAAATTACTGGACCAGCAGTTGATAGAAAAATGGTTATTAATGCGTTGAATTCTGGAGCGAAAGTGTTTATGGCATGCTTTGAAGATGCATCAACACCGACATGGGAAAATATGATTGCCGGTCAAATCAATATGCGTGATTCAGTGCGGCGAACTATTGAATATACACAAGAGTCTAATGGAAAAACTTATAAATTGAATGACCAAATTGCTGTACTAATAGTCCGTCCAAGAGGGCTTCATTTACTTGAAAAAAATGTACTAGTAGATGGCGAACCAATGTCAGGCAGCCTCTTTGACTTCGGATTGTACTTCTTCCATAACGCTAAAAAATTACTTGAAAGAGGTACAGGACCTTATTTTTACTTACCAAAGCTTGAAAGCCATTTAGAAGCACGTTTATGGAATGATGTATTTGTTTATGCACAAGAGTATTTAGGTATTCCACAAGGTACAATTAAAGCAACTGTACTAATTGAAACAATTGTAGCTGCCTTTGAGATGGATGAAATTCTTTATGAATTGCGAGAACATTCAGCAGGATTAAATTGTGGACGTTGGGATTATATATTCAGTTTCATAAAACGCTTACGTAATCAACCAAATGTAGTTTTGCCTGATCGTGGGCAAGTAACAATGACCGTTCCATTTATGAAAGCATATACATCACTATGTATTCAAACTTGTCATAAACGAAATGCACCAGCAATGGGTGGTATGGCAGCGCAAATTCCAGTTAAAAATGACGAAGAAGCGAATAAAATCGCATTTGCAAAGGTTGCAGAAGATAAACGCCGTGAAGCTACAGATGGCCATGATGGTACGTGGGTTGCCCATCCAGGTTTAGTACCAGTTGCAATGGAGCAGTTTGATGCAGTTATGAAAACTCCAAACCAAATTGATAAGAAACGTGAGGATGTAAATGTAGCTGCGAACGATTTGTTGGCCGTTCCAGAGGGTACAATTACAGAAGAGGGGCTTCGCGTTAATGCAAGTGTAGGGGTTCAATATATTGCTTCTTGGTTACGTGGCAATGGAGCCGCTCCGATTAATAACTTAATGGAGGATGCAGCAACTGCAGAAATTTCACGTACTCAAGTATGGCAATGGATTCGACATGAAAAGGGAATTCTTGAAGACGGCCGTAAAGTAACATTGGAATTAACTTTAGAAATTTTACAAGATGAGCTCGCTAAAATTAAAGAGGCTGTTGGGGAACGTCTCTTTAACAGTGGTCGATACGACGAGGCGGCAGAACTGTTTAAATCTTTAATCGAGCAAGATGAGTTTGTAGAATTTCTAACTTTGCCAGGTTACGAAAAAATAAGCTAAAAAAGAGGAAACATTATCAAAAGGGTGCCTCCTAAATTGATAATTCACGAAAAAACAAGGGGTTTAGTAAAAATATAATGCAAATTGGGGATGGATGCCTTACTGGCTTTAAGAAGCTGGCAAGGCTTTTTTTTCGATAAAAATATAACTTTTAAAAGTATCTAGTAAAAGTTTTTATATCAGTTAAGAATTTTAATATATCGCTCTACTTTAAGAAGCTATTATACGATTTTCTAAGCTTGAAATTTTTAAAAATACTATCTTTATTTTCATCCTCTTTTCTCTTTTTTATTTTTTTGAAGGATATTTTTATAGTTTGGAGAAATTGTTTAGTTAGGAGAAAAAACATACATAGCAAAGGGGATTATGGGATGAAAAATATTGAAATGCTTTTAGTGCCGGGGCCAACACCAGTAGTTGATGAAATTTATGAGGCATTAGCGGAAGAAACAAGGGGGCATACAGATTCCCGATTTGTCGCAATATACAAAAACGCGCTAAATCAGACAAAACAATTACTGCAAACAGACGGAGAAGTATTCGTTGTAGCAGGCTCTGGTACACTTGCTATGGAAATGGCAATCGTTAACACAGTAGGCAAAGGTGAAAAACTGCTAGTTATAAGCCACGGTTATTTTGGAGATCGATTTACCCCATTGGCAAACGCTTATGGAATTGAAGTGGATGTGCTGCAATCTGAATGGGGACAACAAGTTGATGAAACACTAGTTGAGAAGAAATTGGCAGAAGGAGCTTATAAAGCCGTTACTATCACACATGCGGATACATCAACAGGGGTTATTTCAAATTTGGATAAACTAGTGCCAATTATTAAAAAGGCAGGGGCTCTAGTTATTTTAGATGGAGTTGTTGCAACAGCCGCATTGAATGAAAATATGAGTAAAGGTTACGGTCATCCTGATTATAAAATAGATGTTGTGCTAACAGGGTCCCAAAAGGCAATTGGCATCCCGCCTGGACTTGCAATTGTTGCATTTAACCAAACGGCACTGCAAGCCCGTGAATCACTAGGACAAATATCTGCCTATTATTGTGATATAAAAAATTGGCTACCAATAATGCAGGATCCATCGAAATACTTTGCAACCCCGCCGGTCAATTTAATTTATGCCTATAATACAGCAATGAAAATTGTACTAGATGAAGGAATTGAAAAGCGTGAAATGCGCCATATTGCCTTTGGTCGAGGTTTGCGTGCTGCCCTTCGAACATATGGTATGGAAGCTTTAGCTGATGAACAAGTGGCTGCTCCTACATTAAGTTGTATGCTGTATCCTAAAGGTGTAGACGATGCAGCTTTTCGAACAAGTCTAGCAAGTAAAGGTGTAATTGTTGCAGGGGCTCTTGCACATTTGTCAGGCAAAGCGTTTCGCATTGGCCATATGGGGAATACGACGAAAGAAATGCTTGAGCAAGCTATTCAATCAATAGGGGAAGTCCTTCAAGATCTAGGAAGAACAGTAGACATTGAGTCCGCAATAAATGCGTTTCAAGAAGAATTTGGCCAAGTAGTTTCATAAAATCAATAAGGGACTGGAACAAAACCTTATAAAAATTATTAAACCGCATGAAATCAAATTTAAAATCTTGATTTCATGCGGTTTTATTTTCACGATTTGTATAATAATTAATAAGTTTCCAACTTATGCCCTAGCTTCATTTATAAATTTATAAGAAAGTGAACGAAAAACTTTAACCCCTCACCTCTAACCTCGTAGACTACCGTTTCAAGATAAACTATAATATTCTTCATATGGTTTACAGATATAATATCTGTTATTTAAAAAGGAGAAATGAACAAAGATGGAAAACTTATTTCTAGCGCTTAATTTTGCTATTTCATCTGCAGCGCTAGCAGCACTACTTAAAATAATATTGATAGATATTATACTATCAGGTGATAATGCGGTCGTTATAGCGATGGCAACTAGAAATCTACCAAAAGAATTACAAAATAAAGCCATTTTTTGGGGAACAGCAGGAGCTGTTATTTTGCGAATTGCATTTGCAGCAATTATTGTATACCTACTGCAAATCCCATACGTAAATCTTATCGGTGGTGCCCTACTTCTTTGGATTGCTTATAAGGTATTGGTAGAAGGGGAAGAGGATGCTAATATTGAGTAACATAATGGTCTGTTTCAAGCCATTAAAACCATTATTATTGCAGATGCTGTTATGAGCTTAGATAATGTAGTAGCTGTAGCTGGGGCTGCTCATGGTCATATCGGGATGATCGCGCTTGGTGTTCTTATTAGTATTCCTATTATGATTTTTGGCTCTAAATTTATTGTTAAAGCTATGGAAAAGTACTCTTGGATTGCGTATATAGGTGCTGGGATTCTTGCTTGGACAGCAGGTGAGATGATTTTAAAAGATAAAAGTCTAAATAACCTGGTTGATCTTCCACATGGGGCTTTGTCGTATGTAATTTTAGCAATCATAACAGTCATTATACTTGCAGCAGGATATTTTAAAAATCAAAGCAATGCTAAAGAAAGTGGAACCAAACAAACAATATAATTGCTAAGGGAAAGAGGATATCTTACTCTTTCTCTTTTTCTTTCTTAGTTGCTTTACTATGAATTTCACGATTAGACAATAATATTTATATATTTAGCGGTTATACAATAACTGATGAATTACCTATTTAAAATTTAGGGGAATATTTTTGGAATTTAAAAGTTTTATAGAATTAACAGAATAGAGATAAATTTATCGAAAACTCAGCAACAGGAGCTGATGCATTTGAACCTTCACCAATCAATTTTCAAAAATTAACCTATTCTTATTAGTAATATAAGCAAATTCTTTTGGCCTCGATTTTCCCCACATTAAAGGAACTACTGTAATAGCTAGGAGATGAAGAACGCCACGATTTATTTTATAGTAAAGTAATGAAAAGATTACTTTTAAAATACGATGTAGATAATAGATAATTGAGGAGGGTGAAAGTAATATGGATATTAGAGCAGTAGAGAGATTGATTAATACTTCACAAAAGAGAACAGAAGCGGATTTTATTTTGAAAAACGCGATTGTAGCAGATGTTTTTTCATTATGCTGGAGAAAGGCCAATATCGTAGTTGCGGACGGCAAAATAATTGCACTAGATGAGAAAGATGAATTTACAGCGAAAAGCGTTGAAGATGCAAATGGCAAATATGTAATACCAGGCTTAATTGATGCACATATTCATATTGAATCATCTATGTTACCACCATCCCAATTCAGTCAACTTTTGTTGCCCCATGGAATTACCTCAGTCATTACAGATCCACATGAAATTGTGAATGTATCTGGATCTACCGGAATAGAGTTCATGTTGAACGAAGCAAATAATGCCAAAATGGATATTTATTTTATGCTTCCCTCTAGTGTTCCAAGCACCTCATTTGAACATGCAGGAGCAGTTATGAAAGCAAAGGATCTATCTCCATTTCTCCAAAATGAAAAGGTTTTAGGGCTTGCAGAAGTCATGGATTATCCAGCAGTCTTAAATGCTGATTTGGACATGTTAGAGAAATTATCCCTTATTCAAAATGTAAATAAAATCATTGACGGTCATGGTGCAGGTCTAAGTAGAGATCAAATTCGCGGCTATCGTGCTGCAGGCATTCAGACTGACCATGAATGTGTAACTGCTGAGGAAGCGCGGGAACGTATTAAACAAGGAATGTATGTGTTTATCCGACAAGGCTCAGCTGCTAAAAACTTAGTTGATTTATTGCCGGCAGTAACTCCTGCAAACGCGCGGAGGTTTGCATTCTGTACTGATGATAAACATTTGGACGAGCTCATGAAGGAAGGCAGTATTAACTTTTCTATTTCCCTTGCTATAAAACATGGAATGAATCCACTTCAGGCTATCCAATTAGCGACTTTAAATGCTGCAGAATGCTATCGATTATATGATAAAGGTGCAATTGCTGAAGGATACATTGCTGATTTTATTACGATAGAGGATTTACAAAGTATGAAAATATCATCAGTTTGGAAGGATGGTGTGAAGGTTGCTGAAAATGGCAAAGCACTTCATGAGGAAAAGGCACCAAATAGTATAAATAAATCAATCCTTCATTCAGTTCATATCCCATCTCTAACTCCAAAAGACTTTGAGATTCCTTTTCGGAATAGTAATTATGCAAATGTCATTAAGATAATGCCAAATCAGATTACGACAAAACATATAAAACAACAAGTAGATGTTCTAAATGGTCTGTTTGTCCCTTCTGTCGAGAAGGATTTGTTAAAACTTGCAGTCATTGAAAGGCATCATTCTCTAGGGACGAAGGGTTTAGCAATTGTTCATGGCTTTGGACTACGAAAAGGTGCTGTGGCAACTACTGTAGCTCATGATTCCCATAATGCAATAGTCGTTGGTACTAATGATGAGGATATGATTACAGCACTAGAAGCTCTTCAAACCATGCAAGGAGGATTGGTGGTTGTAGATGAAGGTAAGGTTATCGGCTCTTTAGCATTACCGCTTGCAGGGTTAATGACAACTCTTCCTGCAGAAGAAGCAGTACAAAAAATTCAGGAGGTTCATGAAGCCCTTCATCAAATCCATCCTGATTTACACTATCATTTCTTCTTAACATTATCTTTTTTAAGTTTACCCGTTATTCCGGAACTAAAATTAACAGATACAGGCCTGTTTGATGTACGTAACTTTAAACACATAGAAATTGAGGACCTTTCTGATAATAGTGTTATTTAATTGAAAAGCCACTGGAGTTGATTTTTGACAGGGATAAAATATTTAGTAATATACCTATATTTTTTCTAAGGGGAATATGCTGTGGTGAAGACAAAGATTGTTGTAATTATACCTGCTCTAAATCCATTAAACGCGTTAATTGGTTACGTCAAAAATATGCTGAAATTTGATATAGAAAAAGTCATCATTATTAATGATGGAAGTGATGAGAAGTATCAAGTTGTATTTGATGAACTTCGAAAGCTTGATGGTTGCATCGTATTGACCCATCAAAAGAATAAAGGGAAAGGAAGAGCATTAAAAACTGGTTTTCAATACGTAATAACATATATAAAACATGTGAATTTTGTTATAACGGTCGGGGCTCATGGCCAACATAAGCTTGATGATGTACAGCGAATTTTACAAAATGCAGCTATATTTTCAGACGGGATTATTTTAGGAGTGAGGAGCTTTAATTCAAAGGATATGCCTCTAACAAGCTCGATTGGCAATCGTACTGCATCTATATTATTTAGTTTGCTATTCCATAAACGCTTGCTCGATACGCAAACGGGCTTGCGTTGTATTCCTAAACAACAGTTATATTGGTGTATAAAAGTTCCAGGGGAATCATTTAGCTACGATACAAACATGCTAGTAGAGGCAATTAAGAGAAACATTCCAATTTATGAAATACCAATAGGCAGGTTAAAGTTGAAAAAAAACTCGATTATGTTTTATGATGAGATTATTAATACGCATAAATTACTTCAACAAATGTTAATTACATATTCGAAAAATCGAAAACATCATAATTGAGCTGAAACTTTTGCTTTTTTAAATCGTAAATATTACAGTACTACAAAAAGGGCTACTATTCTTGCAGGGAATATTCTTTTATGTAGTACTTTTTTAATTAATTGGTAATGATAGTACTAGGCAATAGATTTTTTGTTCATGGTATTTGAGGAGGAAAGTAAAATGGATGAAAATTTTCAACTAGAACCAGTAATAAGGGGAAAAGAAAAGCATTACACACCAAATAAGTTTTTAAACAAGCTAAGAAAAGCTGGCTTAAATTTAGGATTTAAAGCATTACACGGTGTGGCAACATTGTACTGTGCATTAAAAAGCCCCAATATGCCAAAAGAACATAAACTTATGATTGTTGGTGTACTAGGATATTTTATATTACCAATAGATCTTATAGCAGACTTTCTACCTGCTGTTGGCTTAGCGGATGATACAGTTATCATTGTTAAAGCTATTTCTGTGGTTTATGCATCTATTACAGATGAAATGAAAGAAGAAGGGCATGAACTGTTAAAGAAAATTTTTGGTGAGAACTATCTACCTTCTATTGAATATGAAATATAATCATTAGAAGAATAACAACTTTCAAAAGCCGGAATCCTGAGGTGATTGTACTATGTTAAAACGAATAATATTTCTCGTAATTGTCATTGTACTGCTTAAGCCGACATATGATTTCGGCTCTAAGTTGGTAAGTGATGTAAATGTTTTATTAAATGAAAATAATATAAATATACAAGATGCAACTTCAGAAGTTCTATCAAACGTATCTTCTACTGCGAAAGATACGATTGTCCAAACTGCTTCAACTATTACAGCAGTGGATGCTAAATTACCAAGTTCGGTTGAAACAACGGAGGAACTGGCTGAAGCTTTTTATTATCATTTTAGTCGCTGGGAAACAGATTTTGAGATTCGTTATGATGGAAGTACAACTAATATCGAAACAATTATTGAAACTGCTGTTGAAGAAGCTGCTAATCGGGATCAATATATTCTCGGCCATCTAGCTGATCGGAAAATAGAGTTTGAATATAATCAATTTGGTGCAAACATAAAAGTACATCAATCCTATTTAACTAATGCAGCACAAGAGGAAGTAGTAAATGAAAAAGTAGCAGCTATCCTTGCTACAGTAGATCCAGCATCATTGACGGATTTTGAACGAGTGAAGTTTGTAAATGACTATATTGTAAAAAATACAGAATATAGTGAAGAGACGTCAGCAAGTCCTCACAGTGCCTTTGCAATTGTGCAAGAAAACAGAGGGGTTTGCCAAGGATATGCATTACTTGCGCTTAAAATGCTGCAAGCATTTGGAGTAGAAACAAAATATGTTGTCGGGGAAGTATATACTGGAGGCCATGCTTGGAACCTAGTAAAAGTTGATGGAGAATGGTATCATCTTGACACAACTTGGAATGATCCGACTCCAGATCGAAAAAATATTGTCAGCTATGGATACTTCCTAATGAATGATGAAAAGATGGAGCTTGACCATAGCTGGATACAATCTGATTATCCAAGTGCCGACAGTAATAAATACGCATTTATGGCTCAAGTAGATCATGCTTATGAAGTAGATGGGATGATTTACTATAGTAATGTGGATGATAATAATAGGTTATATCGACTCGATTTAAATACAGGGGAAAATACACGGTTAACGGATAGTCGAGCACAATACATTGTTGGATATAGTGATTGGCTATATTTTAGCAATTATTCTCATGGTGGATATTTATCAAAAATTAAAAAAGACGGTACAGAAGAGTCTATTATATATAAAAAAGAAGTAAATAATTTATTTGTTGAGGATGGAAGCGTTTATTTTAATACTGATAGCGGCTTGAAAAAAATAGAATTATGAGGCTGGGACAAAACTAAAAGACGCCATTTTTCTTGATGAGAAAAATGACGTTTTTTTGCTAAGCGGAAAATTGATTTCCGTTCCGGGGACGCGCATCCAGGGCTGGCCCAGAGCCTCCTCGTCGCTACACTCCTGCGGGGTCTCGAGTCACGGGCTGTTCCCGCAGGAAGCTTTGTACCTGACGCTTCGCTTTCGGTACAGAAAAACATTGCTCTGTAGCGAAAGGCGCAGCCGGCAGCTACACTCGCCCCTTCACTTCAATCAATTTTCAAAAATTATCAGATTCTTATTAATGATAAAAGAGAATTCTTACAAAAAATCCACTTATGTCCCAGCCCCTTTCTTACCTCCAGTCAAGCGTTTTATAGGAATTAATTGTTCGGAGTGATGATTTTTTGTTTAGGAGGGGGGTACCCCCTCCTAAACAAAAAAATTGTGCATAACAAATAGACCTAACGATATTTCATTTTTTCGAAAGGTCATTTATGTTATAGTTAAATTACCATTTACGCACAGGGGCTAGCTGTGTTGTAATCGTATGGTAGATTGTGTTGAATAAGATGAAAAATTAATTTCAAAAACTTATTTATACACGCGATGATGGCAACCTTATGAGGCTTTCTCTGAGGTTGCATTTTTAATTTGTCATAATAATCAACGAGATGATTGGTTATTGTTTTACGTAATGTAATCATCGTTTTTATCATAAAAAATAAGATTTTCCGTAACTTCTTATTTCCTCGCTTATTAATACGATCTTGGTAATGCGTGTTGCCTGATTGATAAGTCATAATGTCGATTCCCACATAGGCGTTTAATTGTTTATGATTTCTAAACCGTCGAAGATCACCCAACTCTCCAATAATACGGACGGCTGTTGCTTCACCAATCCCAGGAAACGATAGAAGGACCTGATATTCAGAACGATCTTTCGAAAGTTCAACCATTTGTTTCACAAGCTGTTCCTTCTTTTCCTTTAAATCGGCTATGCGCTTTGCATAATCTTTTACTTGTTCACATCGAACATCTGTAGAGGTTATAGCTGGATAGGATTCTTGAGCAGCTTCTAATAAAAGAATCGCCTTTTCTTCTGCACGTTTTAATGAAAGGTTTTACGTGTATTCTCTTTTAACCTGTTCCGAAACGGTTTTAGAATGTGCAAGTAGTACTCTAGGATGAGGATAAAGTTGCACGATGTTTAAAAATAAAGCAGATTTTGGCGTAATGAGCTTCTCTAACTCTGGAAAACTCAGTTGTAAAATGGCATGCATTCGATTCCTTAAATGGTTCATTTCTATGTCAACTTCGTCATAGTACCTCGTTAACGCTCGCATCTGTTCATAATATTCATCCTGTTGGTATGTATAGTCACGTTCCATTTTAAAATGTGTTTTCGCTAATTCATGTGCATCGCTTTTATCGGTTTTATGTCGTCGCATGGAGGCCATTTGGAGGTTCGCCTCTAACGGATTCATTCGACTATACCGATAGCCATGATCACGTAAAAATTTCTCTAGTCCTTTTGAATAAACACCTGTCGCTTCAAATACAATTTCAGGTACTTGGCCGTCAAGAATCGTTAATTGGTGTAACCTTTCATGAAGTGTTTGAAAGCAAGAACGTGTATGTTCAATTTCACCTTCAAATTCACATTGTTTATAACGGTCATAAATCGTCATAGTACTTTTGCCTTTACTCACATCAAAGGCAACAACATGTTTCATATAATCTTCTCCTTTATAGCTAATCATAGAAGGCTTCACAGTACCTTATCGATTCCATTTTCTTATACACGATCTCTTGGACCCAACATACTAAACTGATTCAAATAAGGGTGTGAAGTTAGCCGGTTTTTAATACGGATTCTAAAGGATCCCAGGGGCTGGTCGGCTTTCCTTCACTTCTACTATAAAAAAAAGTAGCACAAACCATGGCCATGGTTTAGATGTAGTATAGATTTATGGACACAACTAGGTTAAGTCATTAATATTGAACTAACGAAAGGTCGTGTCCGAATTATGAGTCAAAAACGTTATAATCAAGAATTTAAACAAACAGTGGCC
>NZ_RXNR01000008.1 GCF_003966145.1 Lysinibacillus telephonicus | reverse complement strand
TTACACTTCAAACTCAAAACAACAGAACAAAAACAACCACGCTCCCAAACAGCCTAAAGCTAGTTAAGAGCATGGTAATAATCGATTAATATCCTTCACCAACGTTATTTGACAAAGAACCCTTTTTTATCTCTGCGGTATTCCAATTAATAATTTCGATTTACGGCATAATTTAAGAAATGCTTTAAAAAACTTGTATTTCGAGGAATTATTTCAAAGGTTTCGGCAGCAAGACAGTAATGCTCCCACATTTCCTTTTTAGCCTCTTCAATTCCGAGTACTGTAACGAAAGTTGAGCTATTGTTTTGTACATCTATACCGATTGGTTTTCCTAATTGAGATGAATCACCTTCATAATCTAATAAGTCATCTTTAATTTGAAATGCAATTCCTGCGTGGCGAGCAAAAGTTTTTAAAGCCTGTATTTCTTTTGCATCTGCATTTGCTAATATAGCTGGTATAAGAAGTGCTGCTTCAAAACCTAGACCTGTTTTATAAAAACACATCGAATTTAATTGTTCCAATGTTAAATTTTTCCCCTTGGAATTTAAATCCATCGCCTGCCCCTTACACATTTCTGCTGTTATTTGTGCAGTATAACGAATTAACTTAAGGACTGTCTTTGTGTCATATTCTTCAAGGGATGTTTGCTCTTCAATTGCTTTTTGAGTCAGATATAACCCTGTTAATTCTGCTACAGCAACATTGTAAGCTTTATGAACAGTTGGTCGTCCTCTACGAATTGAAGCATTGTCTTGGGAAGGTAAATCATCAAAAATAAGTGAAGCGGTATGCATATATTCCAGTGCTTTTAATAGAGGAAATAAGGTCGACTCCTTTAATCCATAAACTTTGACACCCATAAACCACGTTATAATCGGTCTTAAACGTTTCCCTTCTCCTGATAAACTATAATTTGCTGCATCAGTAATTGATTCTTTTATAACCAATTTTTCATCATTAAATATGGCTAAATGACGATTTATTTGTTGTCTAACGATTTTTATCGTTTCTTTAAACTGTTGTTGTTCCTCACGTTCAGTTTTTAGCATACTAATTATTTGATCACGCAATAGCTTATCAAAAAAATCTATATCATCTGCATTGTCTACCATTTTTTGCAACACTTTATTGAATTGAGGAATTCCTGAAGTAAGTACATCCATTACCTGCTTAAACTTTTTATCTTCATTATTTTGTTTAAATCGTTTTAACCCGTTTATTGCACGATTTAAAATAACTTCGCTTGTTTTTTTATCAGATTGGTAGACATGATGAATTAGGTGTGAAATAACTGTCCAATATAATTCAAATGGGTTAATAAGGTCCCTTCTTTTCTCGTGATGAGTCAAATAGTAAGTATATGGCGTCACCGCTCCATTTTTCATATCATCAAACATATCCGAAAAGTCATCTGCTAGTTGATTGTAAATTCCATATAGAAACGTTCTATTTTCAAAGCCATCATCACTTGACGTACTTGTGACTAATCGAGCAATAAGGCGAGAGGAAGATGATTTTATAATAATAGGAATATAAATTTCTTCATTTGTGTACTTGTCATTCGATAAGTCCTTCTTACGGTCAATTTCTTGAGAATTAAAAAATATATATGCCTGCTCAAAAAAGTTTCGAATATCGGATGGTTTTTGATATAACTTAATATAGTCAAATGCTTGACGGAGTTCACTATGAATATATCTCATAAATACAAGACTGTCGCTCCGCCAATCTCCCCCTAAATCCGGCACGTTTCCAGTAATAAGTGAGGTTCGAATTAGTTCAGCATATTGTTCCTTTTCCGTTATTGATAAAACATTTGAGTCCAAAAGGTCGTCAATGAATGGATATGTTAATCCGTAACAATATCCTAGCCGTATAGCTTCATCAAGTTTTTTTGAGCGTTCTTCAGATGATATGTCAGCACTTAGAAGATCTATTGTATGCATCATAACACCAGCAATAATTTTTATGAGCTTGCGCTGGGCGTTTACTGCGTCCAATCCTTTTGGAATATTTGAAGCAACGGCCGTCAATTTATTTATCAACCATATCATTGAAGATTCAACACCCTCTTCCTGGGCGTTTCGATATAATGAAGCGAAAGTAAATATTTCATTATTTTCTAATTTTGTAGAATCTTTTAATTGAATTTTTAACCGTTCAACTAAACGATCTATTTGATTTTTAGTTTCTGATGAATCCAGTGTTTTCCCTAGATCTCTTAAAAATAAATACGAAATACTGCGGTCCAAATAATTCTCTAGTTTATTTGTATAATCAAGCCATTTTATATATTGATGGTAATCTTTTTGGCTTGGTTTTCGCTTTTTCCGGGTAAAGTATGAAAAGAATGTTGGATGATGGATATGCTTTATTTTCCACAGCCGAAAATCTTCAGTTAATGTAGTAATATAAGATTGACTTACAGCTTGTTGATAGAGCAAATTAAAATACTGAGCAGCTTTGTGCTCAGCCTGCCGATAACATTGATCTGCATTTATCATAAAAACTTTATTCATTTACTGACTCACCTTTACTATTGATCTCTTTTCTATCAAATGGAAAAGACAATCCAACATCACTAATAATCATATGTTTATTTTTCTACTATTATATCCCCATTATCAGATGTTAATTTAATCAAGTTTTCGCCATTACCAATAACAGTTGACTCGTTAGATTTTCCAAAGATATTTATGGTTCCGTTATCTGTGTATACATCCATCTTAACATTTTCAGGTTCTTTTTTTGTTTGAATTATAATTGAACCATTATCGGTCTCGAACTCAATTGGCTGATTTAAAGAATCATTTACAAGTGTAATGTCTCCATTATCTGATTCGCCCAAAATTTCCCCTTCAAGATTTTCAAAGAAAAGTTCACCATTATCTGATTGAGCATATATTGAATTGCTTTTTACATTCTCGATTAAAATTTCCCCATTATCAGATTCTGCCGCCATTTCTTTTGACTCAAGATTGGATGCACTAATTGTTCCATTATTTGTTTCCAACGCTATAGTTCCAGCAACTTTTTCTGGCAACATTAAGTTTAATGTAGGCGAATTAGAGAAGAAATCGATTGATAGCCATTTAAATCCTCTACGATTCACTTCGATTTCAAGTGTATTACCATCCACTTTTACGTCAAGCTTATATTTATTGTTCTTATTATTAACTAATTCTGCCTTTGCTGTATTGTTATTTGAAGCAATTACATTAATATTTGCGTTTTCGGATTCCACTTCAACATTCGAGAAGTCTTGAGTAATTTCGATTTCCTCAGTTTTGCCATTTAAAGAAATATTGTAGAATGTTACAACAATTATACCGATTAATATAACACCTATGACGAATACTTTCTTATTAATATTAATCTTCCTTTCAAATTTGAATTCATTTTTCTTTATTAGATTACAGGAAGTATACTGTTTAATTAACGACCCTAGAATGTAATTTCAACTAAGACTTAAGAAGTAGTTGAATGGGCGTTCGTAAATTTTATAGATTGCTCCTTAAATGGAATAACTACCTTACCTTAGAAGTATAAATCTTAAACATATACTAAAAAGTAAAGAGGCTGCACAGAATGGTTTATTTTCTGAACAACCTCTCAATTTCTTTGTAGTATTCTACTCTTGTGGTTCTCCTGCAGCTTCCCAGCGAGCTATTTCTTGTCGTACAATTGGAGCTACTTCCTTGCCAAGCAATTCAATGGCCCTCATAACATCTTCATGAGGCATAGAGCCAACGGGGCAGTGAAGCATAAAGCGAGTAATACCTACATTTTTGCGTAGAAAAATAATTTTTTCAGCAACAGTTTTCACATCGCCAACATATAATGCTCCTTGTAAACTGCGGGCATAGTCAAATGTTTCTCTAGTGTATGGACCCCATCCGCGCTCTCTCCCTAAAACATTCATTGCATATTGTGTAGGAGGGAAAAACTTTTCTACCGCAATTTCTGTACTATCTGCAACAAAGCCATGAGAATGTGATGCAACAGTAAGCTTAGATGTATCATGACCAGCTTTCCTTGCAGCATCATAATAAAGCCTCACAAGCGGTGCAAACTGCAGCGGGCTACCCCCTATAATCGCAAGTGCAAGCGGCAATCCAAGAGCTCCTGCACGTGCAACCGATTGCGGTGTTCCACCACTGGCAATCCAAACAGGCAATTGATTTTGGACAGGGCGTGGGTAAACTCCTCGATTCGGTATTGAGGGTCGGTACTTGCCAGTCCAATTAATAATTTCTTCATCTCGTATTTTTAATAATAAATCTAACTTTTCTTCAAACAATTCATCATAATCTTGCAAATTAAAGCCAAATAGAGGAAAGGACTCGATAAAAGAACCTCGACCCGCCATAATTTCTGCTCTTCCATTCGAAATGGCATCAACCGTTGAAAATTCTTGGAACACTCGTACTGGATCATCAGAGGATAGAACAGAAACAGCACTTGTTAGTCTTATTCGTTTTGTTCTTGAAGCGGCTGCTGCAAGTAATACTGCTGGAGCAGAGCAAGCATAATCCTTTCTATGATGTTCACCTACTCCAAATACATCTAATCCAATCTCATCTGCTAAAACAATTTCTTCTACTACTTCACGTATCCTTTCTGCATGGCTGATTACTTTCCCATTATTGACATCAGGTGTTGTTTCAACAAATGTCGTTAAACCAATTTCCAAAATTCCCACTCCTCTATTTTGCATCATCTCTAAAATTGAAAACAATTTTTAACTTGTAAATTAATACATGTTTTAAACTCATAATATATGATAGATCTATTTGTTTTCAATTTTTTGGATTATTAGAGGAAGCCAGAGCGGAATAGCTAGACATGTGCTAAATTGAGGTATTCTTTAATTTACTTATGCTAAAAAGTGCGAATCCTTAAAATAGGACACGCACTTTTTAATATTTTCTATGTATTTATCAAATATTTCCGTTCAAATTCTTTAATTGGACAAGGTTTACCAAAATAGAAGCCTTGAATTTGATGACAGCTTTGTTCTAGTAAATAGTCTAATTCTCCCTTTGTCTCAACACCTTCAGCGATAACCTCCATTTTTAGATGCTGCGCCATTTTTATCATTGCTGTAGTAATACTGGCATTCTCTGATTCAGAAGAAATATTCTGAATAAAAGAACGATCAATTTTGACTCCATCAAGCTGAAATGTTTTTAAATAATTGAAAGAAGAGTAACCCGTACCAAAATCATCTATATAAATTTTAACTCCAAGTTCCTTTAGTTCCTTCAAGGTTTTTTGTACATTTTCTTCGTTTCTCATAATTGAATTTTCAGTAATTTCTATTTCGAGCCATTCACCATCAAGATTATATTCATTTAACAAATCCAAAATATCCTTAGAAAAACTTTTTTGTAAAAAGCGTTGAGAACTAATATTCACACTAATCGGTATTAGTCGCAACCCTGCTTTTCTCCATGCAACAAGGAGTTCACAAACTTTTCGCTTCATCCATTTCCCAATCGGAATGATAAGACCAGTTTCTTCAGCAAGTGGAATAAAATCGCCTGGAGAAACTAACCCGATTTCTGGATGCTCCCAACGTATTAAAGCCTCGGCACTTATTATTTTTCCTGTTAATGCATCAACACGCGGTTGTAAATACACTATAAACTCATTATTAAAGATTGCTTTTCTTAAATCTCTCTCTAAAAAAAAGGACTGATAACTCCTTTTACTCATTGATTGATCATAAATTTGATACATATTACGGCCTAACTCTTTTGCATTATAAAGAGCAATATCAGCTTTTTTCATTAATTCAACAAGATCATTTCCGCCTGTTGGATAGATACTAATCCCGATGCTTGTAGAAATTAACAATTCAAAATCTTGAATAAAAAATGGTGATACAAAACTCTGTAATATCTTCTCTGCTATTGTAATTACTTCATCACAGGAAGCAACATGTTGACAAAGAATCATAAATTCATCTCCACCCATTCGGGCAGCATATTGCTTTTCATTATCAAGACAATTTAATAATCGTTCAGCAATTTGTTTGAGGAGTTGATCACCAATCATATGTCCGAGTGTATCATTAATAGATTTAAAGCGATCTAAATCGATTAATAATATCGCTAGTTGCATTTTATTGTTTTTTGCATATTGTAAGGCTCTGTTTACTTTCTTTTCTATACCTCTCCTATTAGCAATATTAGTAAGTTCATCATGATCTGCTAAATATGCATTAGTCTCCTGAATGTATTTTTGTTCAGAAATATCCTTGCCAATTAAATATATACCTCTAACTCGATTATCAATAATAATAGGGATTAATGTTATATTAAAATATAATTTATCGTTATTTTTGTTTATTATATTTATTTCAAAATTTTGTACGTTTCCTTGTACTGCTTTTTCAAAATAATCACCAATATCCCCTAAATAACTTTCAACGATTTGTTCCCTTATTTGATTATTTTTAATATCATCACTCGAAAGTCCAAATAATTCAAAAGTACGCGGATTCATATCTATAATTTGTGAATCTGTATTAAAAACAATGATGTAGTCTTGACTAAATTTAAACAAAGATTGGAATTGCCCTTGATTGATTTGAAGCTCTTTTTGCGTTGATCTTAATTCTGTAATATCATTTACAGAAGCAACAATCTCAGTTACTTCCTCACCATGCAGAATAGGTGTAATATCAACAAATACCTGTCTTCCATTCAATTCAATTTCATAATTAATGCGCTTCCCCTCAAACGCTTTCTCATAATGGTGTTGTTTATACAACGCTAGCTCTCTTGGGAAAATCTCAAAAGGTGTTTTTCTATATAATGATGAGGTTATTATTCCTATTTCCTCAAATAACTTTCCGATAGCCATCGTATAGATAATTCTATCTTCTTCATTTTTTGCCATCGAAAAAAAACCGTTTTTAAGATTTTGCATTTTATTAAGAAATTCAATCTTCATTTGTTTTATTAATTCTGATTCACTTTTATTATCGTGCACATCATTTATAAGCAATACTTGGAATTGCTCATCCCCAGAAGTAAATGTATAAGTTTGTATATCTATCCAAAAGTGATTTTTAGATTCCTTAATAGCTATATATAATTGATGTTTTTGCCTATTTGTATTCTCTAGGTGGTTATAATTTAGGATAAGAGTATTGATAGACATTCCAACAACATGATTACTTGTGGCAAAAAACATCCTTTCTGCATTTGCATTCAAATATAAAATGTTTCCTAAATTATTAATAACTACTATACAATCTTTTTGTTTACTAAATAATTTTAATAATTGATCTAACGTATCGAGTTGCCTCTTCATTTGCCTATCCATAATTGCCTCTCTTAATTTCCAATAATATTATTAATATTTTACTTTATTCACATTACAAATGACATATAAAACATTCATTAATTATACACCTTTTGTCTATAATTTTAATTTTAAAATTATAAAAAGTGCTTAAATAAGCACTTTTTATAACTAGTATAAAATAACTATTTCTATTCCTCTTTATTACTCAACTTTTCGATTTCATTCATTAAATACTCCACAAAAACGTCGTCCCTTACTAGCCAAGCTTCGAAATTGCGCTTTAAAAAACGTTCAGCTTGTTCAAAGCTAGTAAAGGTTTGTTCAAGAGCAACTTTATTTTTTTCAATGACCCAATGTTCATCTGATTTTAAATAAATAAGAAAAATATCTTCATTACGATTTTTATACAACGAACCAAAAGAAGATTGTTTTATGTTATAACGGTTTCTTTTTGCATCCTCCTGTAGAGGATCTAAATGAAATGTATCTAATACATACTGTTTATAAGCTTCATCTGTTAATGTACAGCCAGACGCCTTTTGGTGACCACCTCCACCAAATATGCCTGCAATTTCTGAAACATCTACATGGTCATGAATGGTACGAAAAGAAATTTTTTTGCTTCCCATATTTAAAATCACGATATAATCCAGATGGGAATATTCTTTTCCTAATTCATTGCCTACTTCAGAATGGTAGGATTCCGCGTAAATAACCCCTGCAAAATAATCTCCAATTTCTGCTTGAACAATTTCGCGTTTTTTTCTGCGAATATACCTCTCAATTTTATCTTCTTCCATATTTAGCAATCTTTTTTCAAATTCATCAAAATCATATTCATCATTTGTAGTCAACCGCTCAATCATTTTTTCCTCAAATTCATCAATCGACACTAAGAAGAAGAGTGAATTTAAAGCATGTGCTTTTTGATTTTCATTCTTTTCCCACTCCCATGTATCGTACTGACGAACAAGCTCTACAAATTCCGAAATTGCATTAGTAGGCTTTAAAAGGTTTTGCGATACAAGAAATTCATAGAATAGCGAAGTAGCGGATGTTAAGTTGCCTTCTTCATCCTCAACTAAAACAAGCCCCCACTCATAATCATTTAAGTGCATAGCCGTTTTATGATGATCAAGCAGCTGAATATTTCCGATTTCCTTAAAATAATCTTCTAGCTTTTTTTCATTTTCCTCATTTGGTGATAAGTCGGTAATAAATAAAAACGTATCTGGCGGATCATTTTCTAAAAAAAACTCAATTTCACGGTTAAGAGAAGATATTGAATTATAACGCACCTTTACTTCCTGCCCAAAAGCAAGTTTTGCTAAAATTCCACACCCAACTCCATCTAAATCATTATGTGTTAACAGCTTATACATTTTCTTCACCTCTAGTGTAGTATGAATGATTACTTAAAAATTATTGATGCTGTGAAAAATTCTAAAGTACAATTCGAAGTATTATTTCAAAGTTCCGTTCCATTCTTATTTGGATTTTGGTGTCGGTGCAGTTCAATATTATCTTATCCATAACAAAGGAGTATAAATAAAAAATCGAATGAGAAATTAGCTTCGCCTACTCATCCGATAATATATTTTATACAGTTTTTGGGATATAATCATATTTATTCACAAGGTAACAACTAGCCTTCACCTTTTTGCAATTTCGTTTAATCGATGCCACAGCATTTGAAAGATCCTCGATTTTTTCAAAACGCTGGTTTTCATTCGTTAAAACAGCTATTGATAACGTCATAATTGTAAATTTTTCTAGATTTCCAGATCTTCCCTTCACTCGGAAGGTCGGGTCCTTTAAATGTTTTTCCTCATAAAAATTCGGAATCTTCCTATCAAATTCTTCAATAATATTTAGACAGATTGACTCTACTTCATAATGAGGAAGAATAGCCATAAAATCGTCTCCACCTATATGCCCTAAAAAATAACCATTCTGTGCTACATTTCTTTTTAAAATATCCGTTAAAAAAAGGAGTACTTTATCTCCTTTATTAAAACCATACAAATCATTGTATGTTTTAAAATGATCTAAATCAAAATAAATAATGCTATATTTTTCAAGATAAATAATTTCACTCAATTGTTTATCAATTAAATGATTCCCTGGCAATTTACTAAGTGGGTTTAGGAAGCTGGCGATTTGTACCTGTATATCAACAAATTCCATCAATAGGGCTCGAATACTTACAACACCAACAAATTTATCATCTTTTGTAACAATAACATCGTCATATAAATCTTCTTCTTTTCTTTCCATCGCTAATTTACTAACTTCCGTTATTGGTTGAAAATAATCTACAATTAGAGGGCTTGTTTTTGCCAGCAAATTACTTTCTCTGCCCATATACAAATTATAACCATACAAAGTCCCAATCTTTTGATAGAAATGTGTTCTTGTAATATGAGCAATGGGTTTTTCATGATGCACGACTACAATTCCTCGTAAATTCGGGTTTTCAGTAAATAATTTATCTACTTCTTTATTTTTTAACGATGGGGAAATATAGGGTACTGTTTTCACAATCCTACCTATATTTGACACTACTTCCTCTGTTTTCGTCATCATTTTCTCACCTATTTGCATCGATTTTACATACAATTTCTATAGACTTGGTATTTTACCAACCGTAATCTCTCTATTTGGTCTACCTATAGCATAACCTTGAGCATAATGGATTCCTACAGTTTGTAAATATTTTATTTCCTCGACTCTTTCAATCCCTTCTGCAATTATTTTTGTATTTGATTGCTCCGCATAGTCATAAATTAGTGATACGAGCTGTTGACCTGGAGCACTACTATCAATGTGGTGGATTAAGGATCTATCTAATTTAATAAATTCAGGTTTTAAGAAAATTAAAGTTTTTAGACTATTATAGCCCGAGCCTACGTCATCAATTGCTATACGATACCCTTGAGAACGATAATGAGAAAGTACTCGTTCGAATTCTTGAAAATCTGTTACGGCACTACGCTCGGTAAGTTCGAATACAACCTGTTCAGGTTGAATTCCTATTACATTTAACGATTGCAACGTATCTCCATAATGATAGTTTTTATCCAGCAAAACATGTGGATGAATATTAATAAATAGTGTGAAATTTTCATTTGCTAATTCAGTATTTAATCTAGATATATATCTTTTTAATGATAAATTTCTGCAAAACTTCTCAAACTCAAATACCATATCGGTTTGTCCAACAAATTCATAAAAATGATCTACACTGGAAAAATATTGAGATTGTCCTGGACGATTTAAAGCTTCAAATCCAAAAGTTTTCCCCGTTTGCAGATTTATAATAGGCTGAAAAAAAGTTTCTAGCGACTCTTCCATCATTATTTTTTTTAATTCAGTATATCTTTTGTAGTACAGCATATCATCATGTCTTTTATTAAATAAATATTTTAGATAAGAGAATATATTAAATGAGGTTTCTCTTGTATATGGTACTGAATTCATAGCGACTCCTTATAAATAGGGGTATTATTACCCATTTTATACCAACGTTATTAATGCACTATTAATAAATTATTAACCATTTGTAAATTGAAGCCCTAATAAGCAAGTTTTACTAAGTCTTTCATATCAAAAAACTCTAAATTCACTCATCCAAACTTAGTTTATATAGTACGATTTTCTTGTAGTTAACTATGACTAAACGTATAAAGGGGCGTTCCAAATAGCTGGACGCCCCTTTTAAATTATTTATAACAACTTGTAAAATTACTAAGTCGTTAAATTAATTATTTTAATGAATATTTACCAAATCCGTCTGTACCATCGCCAACGTATTCGATATTGCTGCCTTCTGGAATAACTTCAACCGCTTTTTTAGATGATTCAAATACAACATTAACGTTTGCTGGAAGCTCTGCAAATTTCCAGTTGCCGTCAGCAGATGGATCGATTGTTTTGTTTTCAATGATATAGTCAATAATCGCTTGACGATTTTCATCTGGATAGATTTCTACATATGTTGCATTACGAACACCTGGGAATGTACCATTTGCACGATAGTTGTTTGTCGCAACAATAAATTCCTGTTCTAAATCAATTGGTTCACCGTTAAATTGTAAGTTTACAATACGCTCTGCATCTTCATTTACAACATTACCGCTTGCATCATATTTTGCTGGCTGTGTTACATCGATTTCATATGTTACTCCATCAATAACATCATAGTTATATGAACGGAAATCAGAATTGATTAATTGTTGCTCAGCAGTGCTATTTCCATCAATTTGATTGAATTGACCTGCTGACATTTCAAGCCATTCTTTTACATCTGCACCAGTAACTTTTAAAATAGCAAGCGTATTATCATATAAATATAAATCAGCTACGTTTTTAATTGCCAATTGGCCTTTTGGTACAAATGTATAGTACTCAGGATCGCTGCGCGTACCGGCTTTAAATGGTGCACCTGCTGAAAGAACTGGAAGACTTTCAAATTCAGTACCTTTAATTTTGCCTTGTACATAAGCCTTTTGTGCATCTGTAACGATTTGGATGGAAGGATCATCTTGTACTTGTGAGAAGTAACTATGAATATCAGCTGTTGTTTCACCTACTGCTTCACGAACATACTCAATTGTTCCTTCATGAGCTTCTTTTACTGCTGCGGCAATAGTTGCATCTACATCAGAAGCATCTTCTGCAATTTCACGTACTTCACCTGTACCAGCTACTACTTCCCAATCTTCACCTTGCTGTTCAAGTGTTAAGTCAATAACACCTAAATGGCTGCCGTATTTTCCTGGCATCACAACTGGTACACCATTCATTGTACCTTTTTCAACATCAACACCTGTTAAAGATGCATCAACCTCACCCGGGAATACACCATGTGCGTGGCCAGTAATAATTGCATCTACACCTTCAACCTTTGTAAGTAGATATGTTACATCTTCTTCGCCTGCTTCGTGTGTTGCATCACCAAAGCCAGAATGTGAAAGCACTACAATAACGTCTGCTCCTGCTTGCTGCATTTCAGGAACTACTTTTTCAACTGCATCAACTGAATCATCTACAGTTACTTTTCCAAATAAATTAGACTTGTCCCAGTTTAAAATTTGCGGAGGTACAATTCCAGTAACTCCGACTTTAATTGTTGTTGTTTTTCCTGTTGAATCAACAACTTCTTTATCAATTAGTACATAAGGTGTATATTTATAATCTTTTGTATTTGCATCACGAATATTTGCATTTACATATGGGAAGTCCGCATCATCAACTACTTCATCTAAGTAATCTAAACCATAGTTGAATTCATGGTTTCCTAGTGTTGCAGCATCATAACCTAGCAGCTCCATCGCTGTAATAGATGGATGTTCTTCACCATCTTCTAATACATCAATAGCTTGTTTATAGGAACCAAGTGGTGTTCCTTGAATTGCATCTCCATTATCGAATAATAATGAATTGCTATTTTCTTTTTGTGCTTGTTTTATTAATGTTGCTGTTTTTACTAATCCTAAACTGTTAGATTCAGTATCTTTATAATAGTCATAGTTCATAATATTTGTATGAATATCTGATGTTCCTAAAATACGAAGTGATACTGTTGTATTTGACTCAGCTGGTTTATAGTCTTCAAGGAAACGCTCTAAAATTTTATCTAAATGTTTATAAGATAAAACATTAGTTGGTTTAATCGTTTTATCTTCATAACCTGTTAAAATGCCTAATCCAACTGCTTTAGCCATCTCATCACGGTTTTCTTCTTTAATCTCTTGATTATCTTTAAATTGGTTTAAAACATCCTCTGAAAAAGTTTCATTGCTTTGAACGGCATTTGCTACAATAACAACTGCTTCTTCACGAGTAATTTTTTCATTTGGGGCAAATTGTGTTTCTGTTTTTCCAGAAACTAATTTTAATTCGATTGCTTTTTCAATATAAGGTTTTAATGAATCTGGAACATCCTCAAATTTAATAGTTGCCCCTGTACCTAATTTTACTCCCATTGCATCAATTACTGCTTTTACATACTCACCACGAGTTACCTCGTTGGCTGCAGCATTTGTTTGATCTACATTAGCAAAACCAGTTACTGCAAGCGATAATGCAAGTGCAGAAGCTGAAACCTTTTTCCACATATATTCTCATTCCTCCATTATAAAGAATTTTCAAACAACTTCTATTTTATCAAAAAATAGAATATAAATATAGTAACTTGATGAAAATTATGTAAAATTAACATGAATTTAATATTTTTGGAGATTCTATTAGCTGAAAATGAGGATATATTCGAGGAAATTTAAAGGCTGAAACAAAAATTTTCTTTCTTGTTTCAGCCTCTAGTCACTTTTATATTATTGTCCTGATCTTCCTTTTAATTGAGATTCAGCCATTTGTACAAGGCGTTTTGTAATTTCACCACCGACCGAACCATTTGCACGTGAAGCATCTTCTGGTCCAAGGTTTACACCAAATTCTCGTGCAATTTCATACTTCATTTGGTCCACTGCAGCTTGAGCACCTGGAAATACTAGTTTATTTGAACTTCTGTTATTAGAAGCCATTTCTCTCACCTCCTTGTGACATTAGAATGTTCAAGGAAGATTTTTTAATACGTTATATATAGATGATAATAGTTCCTGGCAAGTATCAATATCCCTTTTTCTCCTTGAGCAGCTTTTTGATAAACTAAATTCAAAAGATTAGATTTTTTTCTATTATAGATATTTAAAGGAAAGGGTTTGTTTATGGTAATAAAAACCGTATCGATTATTGGATTAGGTGCATTAGGTACCTTATATGGCCACCATCTATCAAAAATTATGCCAAAGGAAAATTTAAGAATTATCGCTGATTCAAATCGAATTGCACGCTATAAAAAAACTGGAATTTTTTGCAATGGTGAACGCTGTAATTTTAATTTTATTACGCCTGAGGAAAATTGCGAACCAGCTGATTTACTTCTTTTCACTGTGAAATTTGATGGTTTACAAGAAGCAATTGAATCAGTTAAATATCATGTTGGACATAATACAATTATATTATCCGCATTAAATGGCATTAGCAGCGAGGAAATAATTGGTCAAACATATGGAATGGAAAAAATATTATATTGTGTAGCACAAGGAATGGACGCCGTAAAAATAGAAAATAAACTAACATATGCTAACAAAGGATTACTATGCTTCGGAGAAAAAGAAGCTGGCATTGTTTCAGAAAAAGTTAAAAGTGTGGCTGATTTTTTCACTCGAGTTGAGCTTCCACATGAAATAGATACAAATATGCTTCATAGGTTATGGGGCAAGTTTATGTTAAATGTCGGCGTAAATCAAACAGTTGCCGTCTATAAAAGTAATTATGGTGAAGTTCAAAGAGATGGCGAAGCAAGAAATACAATGATTGCAGCGATGCGGGAAGTGATTGCTTTATCTGAGAAAGAAGGCGTTTCTTTAACCGAAAAGGATTTACACTATTGGTTAAATGTACTTGGAACTTTGAGTCCAGACGGAAAACCTTCAATGGCACAAGATGTTGATGCCAAACGGCCAAGCGAAGTCGAACTCTTTTCTGGGACAGTATTAAGATTAGGAAAAAAACACGGTATTCCAACACCTATTAACAAGATGTTATACGATCAATTTCAGCTGATTGAAAGTTCGTATGCTCACTTTTAGCTAATGACTAGCTCGAAAACCGTTAGTTTATCTTCAATCAGAATTAATTTTATTAATTCTTAGGAAAAGTCTTGAATTTCCAATCAAAAACATGTATTATTCTGGTTAATTAAATATTCACTTATTTCAAGATCTTTTGAAGTAAGGATAGAGGAGCAAAGACCATCAGTACACAATTTGAGGATAATGAGGTCCTACGACAATTGTGGAAAGGGGAATTTGCCGAAGCTTTTAAGAATCTCATTCTTCTTAAGGCTGGTTCTGTTGTTGAATAAATGCAGGACTGTCATATAGGAAACTATATGGAGGGCTATCTTACGCAAAGAAATGAATTTTATTTCTTAGCAGCAACGAGCCCTCGTTGTTGCTTTTTTGCGTTTACTTAACTTAACGCCCTTCTCCCTCTATTTTTTAATAAAAATTTATTAAGGATGTGGAGAAGAAATGAATTTCGGTAAAATTTTAACTGCTATGGTAACCCCTTTTGATCAAAATGGTGAAATTGATTTTCCAGCTACAAAAAACTTAATTAACTATTTAATTGCAAATGGTACTGATGGATTAGTTATTTCAGGTACAACTGGAGAGTCTCCAACACTGACTGAAGAAGAAAAAGTCGAGCTATTTAAATTTGCAGTTGACGTTGTAGATGGAAGAGTTCCAGTCATCGCTGGCACCGGTTCTTATAATACTAAAGCTTCAATCGAATTAACAAAGCATGCAGAAAATGCGGGTGTAGATGGCGTTATGCTTGTTGCCCCATACTATAACAAACCATCACAAGAAGGTTTATACCAACACTTCAAAGCAATTGCTGAAGAAACTTCATTACCAATTATTTTATATAATGTTCCTGGTCGCAGTGCTGTCAGCTTATCTGTTGATACAGTTGTCCGCCTTTCCGAAATTAAAAATATCGTTGCAATTAAAGAAGCAAGCGGTAATTTAGATGCAATGGCTGAAATGATTGAAAAAACGCCAGACGATTTCTCCCTATATAGTGGCGACGACGGTTTAACAATCCCTGTACTATCAATAGGTGGAGCAGGAGTTATTTCAGTTGCTTCCCATATTATCGGCAATGAAATGCAGGAAATGATTAAGAAATTCCAAATCGGAAATGTTCAAGAAGCAGCTCGGGACCATCGCAGATTATTACCTGTAATGAAAATTTTATTTGCTACACCTAACCCAACATCTGTAAAAGCTGCACTTAATCTAAACGGAATTCCAGTTGGTGGTGTACGTTTGCCGATGATTCCTTTAGAAGAGGAAGAATTAAATACATTGCTAAATGTTTTAAATACATTTGAGAAAGTGAATTTATAATACCCTTTTTAGTATAAATACAGAGGGATGTCTAACACCATTTATGATTTTAAACATCCCCTCTTTCTATTTACTATTGCAATACTCATATTACGGTTACCCATTTATAAACCTTTTTGAATAGCAGTAATATCTTATTAACAATCTACTACTCAATTAAAGATGGTAACCAAGTTGATAATGCAGGTACAAATGTTATGATAAGAATATCCAATATTAAAATAAATATTAGTGGAATTGCAAATCGAGCAATCCTCATAATTCCTACATTAGTCAATTTTGAAACAACAAACAAATCTATTCCTACTGGAGGTGTAACCAAACCAATTGCTAAGTTACAAACCATAATAGTACCAAAATGAATTGGATCTATTCCTAAGTTAACGGCTGTTCCAAGTAATAGAGGAACTAAAATTAATATTGCAGCACCACCTTCTAAGAACATACCCGCAACTAACAAAATAATATTAACTAAAATTAAGAAAACATATTTGTTCGTTACAAATGAAGATATTGAATCATAAATAAGATCTGGAACACTATTTATACCAATAAAGAATCCAAATACGCCAGCAAAACCTATTACAACCATAATAACAGCACTGCTGACAGCACTTTCTTTAAAAACTTTCCCTAGTTGTGTTAAGTTAAGATCTTTATATATAAAAACTCCAATAAAAATTGAATATACTACAGCCACTACTGATGCTTCAGTTGGAGTGAATACCCCAGAATAAATACCACCTAATATAATTCCAGGCATTAAAATAGCTAAAATAGCTTCTCTAAATGTTTTAACTACACTCGGAAAGTCTTGTTTTTCTTCTCCAACATACCCATTTTTCTTAGCAATAATAAATGCACTTACTAGTAAAGAAAATGTTATTAAAAGTCCAGGTAATATACCTGCAATGAACAAATCCCCTATTGATACTTCTGCAGCAACACCAAACAAAATCATTGAGATACTTGGAGGAATAATTACTCCTAGTGCCCCTGCAACTGCCTGATTTGCTGCAGCATATTCAATTTTATAACCTTTTGCAATCATGGCTGGTATGAGTATAGAACCGATAGCCGCCGTAGTTGCCGCCCCTGAACCAGATATAGCCGCAAAAAACATTGACGTTACAATAGCTACCATAGCTAATCCGCCAGTAAAATGCCCTACTAAAGCTGTTGCAAAATTTACTAATCTTTTTGACATTGTACCTGCGCCCATTATATTTCCAGCCAAAATGAAAAATGGTATTGCCATCAATGGGAAGGAGTTTAAAGCAGTAAAAATCCTTTGCGGAATAATTTCCATTGGTAATGTTTCATGCATCATTATCCCTAGAACGGTTGAAAGTCCCAATGAAAATGCTATCGGTACTCCTAAAAACATGAATACAAATAAGGAAACAAAAAATACTAGAAGCACTTACTTTTCCTCCTTCCCAATAATTTCTTCTATAATGCATGCTATCGAATTTATTAGCAGTAACACACCGCCAAGTGGTAATGAAAGATAAATGTATTCCATTGAAATCTTTAAACTTGGGGCATGCTGATTACTAAAATTTAACGCCATCGAATAGCCATATTTAATAAGAATAATAAATAAAATAATTGAAATTGAATGAATAACAATAATTACTGTCTTTCGTAAATTTCCTTTTACACGTTCTAAAAACATTTCAACTGAAATCAATTCATTGCTTCTTAAAGCAAGCGAAGATCCTATTAACACCATAAAAATTATTAAGAAACGTGATAATTCCTCAGCCCATGATAATGACGATCCAAATATAAACCTAGAAAACACTTGCCAGAAAAGTATTAAAGTTGACATTGCAAAAGAAATAATTAAAAAATACCCCATAAATTTATTAATTACATCTACTAAACGTATATAATTACGCAATACAGCTTTCATAGCCCATCACCCCTCTTTAATAAAAATAAGCGTTTTGCATAATGACTATTTATAAACTTTTAAGAAGTCATCTTTTCATTAGTCCGTGCAAAACGCTTAACTATTTTTTATTAAGCCAAATTAGTAAGACGTGTTTCGAATTTTCTCAATGAATTCTTCCCCTAAAATAGGTGCCCACTTCTCATAAACTGGTTCAACTTTTGCCTTAAAGGATTCTTTGTCTGGTTGTGTTATTGTATTGCCTTCAGATAATAAGAACTCTCTCGCTTCTTCAACTTTATCAATATTTGCTTGTCTTCCTACTTCAACCGCAACTTTTGCAGCTTGTAGCAATGCTTCTTGGTGTTCTGGAGATAATCGATTTAATGTTACAGTACTAACTGCAATAGGAGCAGCACTGAACCGATCTTCTATTTCTGCAACGTAGTCTTGTACTTCGTAAATTTTCGAAGATTTCACAGTCGCTAAAGAGTTTGAATGACCATCAATTACCCCTTGCTGTAAAGCTGTAAATACTTCTGTCCATGCCATTGGTGTTGGTTCTGCTCCAAATGCTTTCCAAGTATCAATTTGTATCTCGTTTTCCTGTACTCTTATTTTTAATTTTTCAACATCTTCTACACTATTAATAGCTTTGTTAGAAGTAGTTGCTACGAAACCGTTTTCAACCCATCCTAAAATTTTTACGTTTGTTGCTTCTTCAAACTTTTTATTTAATTCATTTCCAATTTCACCATCAAGCACTGCATAAACATGTTCTCTACTATCAAAAAGGAAAGGTAAATCGAATGCATTAAATTCTTGTACCCAGTTCCCCATAGGTCCAGCAGATTGTACTGCCAAATCTACAGAGCCTAATCCCATTAATTCAAATACTTCACGCTCTCCACCTAAAGCATTATTCCCATGTATTTTTATTGTCACTTGATTATCTGTTAATTTTTCCAACTCTTCTTTTAATGCATTTGCAGTAATTCCGAATTTTGCATCTTCAGGTTCAGGAATACTTAAATCCAAAACAATTTGTTCCGAAGAAGATTCACTAGCTGCTTGTGTTTCACTTCCCCCACCTTCATTAGATGAACACCCAGCTACGAATAAAGCTAAAACGCATATTAGGAAAAACATTATTTTTTTCATTACATACCCCTCCGTTTTTTAATTCATTGATTCTCCCAAAGAAATTAGATAACAATATGAATGCCAACTTCAAACCTCTAAATTGGCTAAATTTTACGAAATCAACAAGGATGGTTAAGCGCTTAATTTGTTGTATAAAGTTTATCTTTAGAAACCTAAATTACTGCATCCCGTATTTCTTTTACAGTAGCTAATTAAATTTTTTGTTTAATACTTGTTTCAAGATAAAGTATTCAGTTGCTTGATAATTAAAAACAATCTCTATTCGTTTTCTTATTCATCGGCGTTTGGATAAACAATGACTTTAATCGATCCACTACTCAAATCACTTGCAGTTTTCATAGCTTTGCTAATTTCTCCCAGTGGGTAAGTTGATGTTATTACTTCACCGAGAACATCCTTCATTTGTGTTAATACTTTTATACTTAAAGGAAAGGTATTTACATAGCGATAAACAGTTAATAAGTCTACTTCCTTTTGTAGCATTAAAGTTAAGTCTAATGGAGTCTCAGATGTTGGTGGAAAACCAATACTTACAAACTTCCCACCCTTTTTCAATGACAAAATGCCACTTTGAATAGCATGCTTAGAACCTGATGTCTCAATGACTAAATCATAATAGTTATCTTTAATTACTTCACTTGGAACTTGAACTGTTTCTGTTGCACCCAATTTCTTTGCTACTTCTAGTTTGTTTAATAGCATGTCAGTAACAGTTATTTCATCAGCATTGAAATAATTTGCAGCACACACTGTCATTAAACCAACTGGTCCCATTCCAGTAATTAGAACCTTTTTTCCCGGTTGTATATTCGCACGATTTAATGCATGAATTGCAACAGAAAGCGGTTCTGCTAAAGTAGCCTCTTCAAAAGATAAGGAATCTGGAATAGAGAATACAAAGTCCTCAGGATGATTAATGAATTGTCTTAATGTTCCTTTATGAGGCGGAGTAGATAAGAATATCACTTTTTCACAAAGGTTATATTTACCGCTTCGGCAATTCTCACAAGTCTTGCAAGGAATTCCTGGCTCAACTGTCACTCTATCACCGATACTAAATTTAGTAACTTTTTCACCAACTTGAACGATGACACCAGAACACTCATGTCCTTGAATATGTGGGTACTTTACTTGTCTTTTTCCGATATGACCATGTTTATAATAATGAATATCAGATCCACAGATACCCACTGCTTCAACTTTAATAAGAACTTCATTGGGTAATAACCTAGGAATTGTATCGTAACCTACTACAACTTTGGATTGCTCTATTAAATTAGCAACTTGCATTTGTTGATTGCAGCCAACTTCATTTACGGTAGATTCACTCCCAATTACTGTTTTCGTCATACTTAATCAGTACCTTTCCACATTGTTTTTCTTCACAAAGTTGAAATGCTTGTTCCCATTCTTGAAGTTCCATAATATGCGTAATAATAGGTCTTAGATTAATTTTGTTTTGTTTATAAATTTTCATCACCCTATCCCAAGTACTAAACGAATGAGCTAACGAACCATATACTTGTAATTGCTTGTAAAGAATGATGTCATAGTTAAATACAAACTCATTTCCTACAATGCCCACTTGTATATGTTTACCTCTACTTTTCACAAACTCAAAGCAAGAGTTAATTGCAATTGGAGAGCCGGAACAATCAATTGTTACATCTACCCCCGCATGATTCGTTTCTTCTGAGATAACATATTCCAAACTTTCTGTTTGAACATTTATGATTCTGTCTGCACCTAACTCTTTTGCGATTTCTAATCTCTTTGCATCTACGTTTGTACCACTTACTAAAACTCGACAGCCTTTCATGACTAGTAAAGACAAGCATATTAAGCCAATAGGACCTGGGCCTGATAGTAAAACTACATCACCACTTTTAATGTCAGTTAATTCTTCAATTGCTTGAACAGCACAAGCAAGCGGCTCAGCTAAAGCACCTTCTTTAAGTGATACATAGTTTGGTAGTTTATAGACAACCTCTTCTTCAATGCAAAGGTATTTCGTAAAACTTCCGTTTACTCCATGTCCCATCCCACGTCTGCTTTTACAAAACATATAATGACCTGTTTTGCAGTGAATACATGTTCCACAAGTTTTTTGCGTTGATCCAAGTACTGTTACACGATCCCCTAAGGATAATTCTTTTATATTTTTCCCCACTCCAACTACAACACCTGAACATTCATGGCCTAGAATAACTGGTGGATAATTTTTAAAAGTATCATGGAAAATATGCAAATCAGTGCCACAAATTCCTGTGTAGGCAACCTCTATTTTCACTTGATTTTCTTTACAAGTAGGATCATCTATAAATCCTATTTCCATGTTTCCTACACCTTTTTGTTTTTTTATTAGCGCTTTCAAAATAATCACCCGCTTATAAAGTTTTCATTCTAGACCAACTGAAATATATTTAATTTCAAGAAACTCTTCTATACCCCATAATCCACCTTCTCGACCAAGGCCACTTTCTTTATATCCTCCAAATGGTGCTTGAGCTACAGATGGCATGCCATCATTTAAACCGACAATCCCATATTCTAAGTTCTCAGAAATATAAATTGCCTCAGATAACTTCTCTGAAAACACATAAGCTGCTAGACCAAACGGCGTATCATTTGCTCTTTGAATAACCTCTTCATTACTTTCAAAAGTTGTAATTGGCGCTAATGGCCCGAACGTTTCTTCAGACATACACTGCATTTCATCTGTTACATTTGTAATCACAGTAGGCTCTAAAAAATATCCACTTAATTCATTTACTTCATTTCCACCTGTAAGAATTTTAGCACCCTTTTCTACTGCATCTTGCAGCTGCTCTTTTACTTTATTAATTGCGTTACCATCGATTAGCGGTCCAATAACAACACCTTGATCTAACCCATTGCCAATTTTTAATTTCTCAACTTTTTCAACAAATAATTTTGAAAATTCTTCTACAATTTCTTTGTGTACATATATTCGATTTGCACATACACAAGTTTGACCAGCATTACGAAATTTAGATTTTATTAAATGTTCAGCTGCAAGTTGTAGATTTGCATTTTTTGTAATAATAAACGGTGCATGCCCGCCTAGCTCTAAGGAAATTTTCTTTACAGTTCCTGCTGCTTGTTTCATAAGCTCTTTCCCAATTTCTGTAGAACCTGTAAAAGTTACTTTTCGAACTCTACTATCATTCATCCACTCACTGACTATAGCACTTGCATTACCAGTTACAATGTTTATAACTCCTTCTGGAATCCCTGCTTGATGAGCTAACTCTACAAGTCTAATTGCTGTAAATGGAGTTTGTGAGGCAGGTTTTATCACAACAGTACATCCAGCTGCTAAAGCTGGTGCTACTTTTCGAGTAATCATTGCAGCTGGAAAGTTCCATGGAGTAATTGCTGCTACAACACCAACAGGTTGTTTTAAAATGAGTAAGCGCTTAACTAAACTAGAAGGAGGAACCGTTTGCCCGTAAATTCTCTTCCCTTCCTCTGCATACCATGAAATAAAACTATTTGCATACTCAACTTCGCCTATTGCCTCCTGCAATGGCTTCCCCTGTTCCTTTGTCATGATCTCACCAATAATTTCTTTGTTTTCATCGATTAATTGGTGCCAATTCACTAATAACTTTGAACGCTGTTCTGCAGTTAACTTAGACCACGAATCTAGAGCATTATAGGCAGCATCTGCTGCTAATCTAGCTTCTTTTGCATTTCCCTTTGGTACTGATCCTAAAACTTCCTTTGTTGCAGGATTAATTACTTTAATGGTTTCACTAGCTTCCACTGATTTTCCGTTAATGATTATACCTCTTGAAGTTTTCAAAATTTTCACTCCTTTAGGAAAACTAAAGTTTTATCAGAATTATAGATTTATTCTAAAAAGAATGTCAACACTATATTCTTAAATATGAATTGTTTTTCTGTAAAAATCAAAAAAATACTCGACGAATAAATAAAATCGCTTTTTTTAATTTAGTAAAATAAGCTAATATATGTCTATGACAAAATGATTTGAGATTTCATTCGAGGTGAGCAAAACATGAAAGTAAATATTTATGACGTAGCAAAAGCAGCCAATGTATCGATTGCGACAGTTTCTAAAGTTATTAATAATACAGGACGAATTGGAGAAAAAACACGACAAAAAGTATTAGATGTTATAAACGAACTCGAATACAAGCCAAACTTAATAGCTTCGGCTTTAATGGGGAAAAATACTTGTACAATTGGATTTATTTTACCTGATTTGGCTAACCCTTTTTTTTCAGTATTAGCAAGATATGTAGAAGATGTAGCAAGTAGCTTTAATTATAATGTTGTAATTTGCAGTACTGATTACTCTACGGAAAAAGAAGAAATGTATGTTTCACTATTGATGCAAAAAAATGTAGATGGCTTTATTTTGGCCTCTGGTTTTGAGAACTTTGATACGATAAAGAAAATTCAAGAATCGAATATACCAATTGTACTTGTTGCAAGAAATGCACCAAACGGAGATGATCTAAACTTAGTCTCAATTAGCGACTATGATGCCGGATATAATGCTACTACATATTTGATAAGCCAGGGGCATCAAAATATTTCTATCATTGCTAGGGATATTTGGAGTAATAGAGAGCGCTTTAGAGGCTATGTAGATGCAATGAAAAATAATGGATTAATCCCAATGAATGAAATATATTACGCAAAAGAGTCAACGATTCAAGCTGGGTATAATAGCTTACTACAGATAATGGAGGAATCGCAAATTAAGCCAACTGCAATCTTTGCTTGTAATGATTTAATGGCCGCAGGTGCAATAAAATCTTGTAAGAAACTTGGTCTGCAAGTTCCCAACGATATTTCGATTATCGGGTTTGATAATACGATCATAACAGAAATTATTGAACCTCCTCTTACTACAGTTGCACAACCACAAAAAACTATAGCAGTTGAAGCAGTAAACCTTTTAATGAATGCAATTAACGGCGATACAGAAGGACGAAAAATAATACTCGATACAGAAATTATAGAACGTGAAACAGTAAAAAAAATAAAAAGCATTGAAAAATAAAAAAAAAAGATTTATAGTATTTTAAAACCATAGTTAAGCGCTTAACTAAATTGGAGGGATTATTATTTTTTCTTCTGGCAATGCATTAATTATACAATCCGGTGGACCTACCGCTGTTATTAACAGCTCTTTAGTCGGAATTATTGATTCAATCTGCCAAAATTCTAATATAAAAATCTACGGAGCAAAGGGGGGATTTCAGGGGCTTTTAGAAAATTCTTTTATCCGACTTGATACCCTTTCAAAAGAAAAACTAGATAAAATAAAGCATTCTCCTGGAGCAATACTTGGAACATGTCGCTTAAAAATTGATGAGAACTGTTTAAACATACTATTCAACAATTTAAAGGGTCTAAATATTCGTTTTTTGTTTTGCATCGGGGGAAATGGAACTATGTATGTGACTAACTTAATTGGAGAATATGCCCAAAAGAAAAAATATGATTTATATGTAATTGGCGTACCAAAATCCATTGATAATGACCTTTATCAAATTGATCATTCCCCAGGATATATAAGTGCTGCTAAATTTTTAATTTCTTGTTGCAAGGACATAACATTTGATATTTCTAGTTATGATTCCCCCAAAAAAATTACAATAATTGAAACAATGGGGCGAAATACGGGATGGTTAGCAGCTTCATGTAGAATGGCATCAACTATTGATTCTAATGTTAAACAATTAATTTATATACCTGAAATACCTTTTGATTTAGAGAAGTGTTTAGAAAAAGTCGAAAAGTACTATAGGGATAACCACCATACTCTACTTATAGTTTCAGAAGGTATTAAGAATATTAATGGCCAGTTTTTTTCGTCATCGTTAAAGTATGATGCCTTAAAAAGACCTCATTTAGGTGGAGTTTCTTATCAACTAAAGAAATTAATTGATGAGAACCTTGGCCTTAATACTCGCAATATTGATACTAGTATTTGGCAAAGGTGTGGATCACAATATATTTCGACAACTGATTTAAATGAGGCATACTCTTTAGGTTATAAAGCATGGGAGTTGGTTAGAAACCAACAAAATAAAGTTATGATTTCATTAAAAAGAAAAAATGAATCTACTTATAAGCCAATCTTTTTTTTTACTGACTTAGAGAATGTAGCTGGAATGGAAAAGAAATTCCCCTCTAATTGGTACAATATAGAAAATAGTTATGTAACAGATGATATTTTAGATTATCTAAGCCCTCTTCTAAAGGAAGATGAGACGGCTCATTCAATCATAGGAAATTTTTAAATTTTGGTTAAGCGCTTAATCAAATGAAGGAGGTATTTTTATGACAAATAATAAATTGCTTAAATTAAAAGCAACAAATGCTAGAAAGAATTTATTAAAAGTAGTTAATTATGCAGGTGCTGGACATATTGGTGGTCCACTTTCTGCAATCGATATTTTGACAACACTTTATTTCCATGAAATGAATGTTGATCCATCTGACCCAAAAGCTCCAAATCGCGATCGCTTTGTCTTATCAAAGGGACATTCTGCGATTGGTCTGTACTGTGTTTTAGCTGAAAAAGGGTATTTGGAATACAAAGAATTGTTTACATTTGACTCTATTGATTCACGTTTACAAGGACACCCGGACATGAATGCACTACCTTGCATTGAAATGTCCACAGGCTCTTTAGGTCAAGGAATTTCTGCTGCGGTTGGGATGGCTTTAGGAGCAAAGCTAAAAAATGAAGATTTTCGAGTGTATTGTATGATTGGAGACGGTGAATCCCAAGAGGGCCAGGTTTGGGAAGCAGCTTTTATTGCAGAAAAATACAAACTTGATAATTTAGTTGTAATTATCGATTATAACAAGTTGCAACAATATGGTTGGCCTACAATAGATAACCACCGTTTAGCTCCAAATGATAATTTAGAAGAAAAATGGACTGCATTTGGTTGGCATGTATTTCGTATTGATGGCCATTCATACGATGAAATCTCAAAAACCCTTAGTGAAGCAAAAACTATTAAAGGTAAACCCTCTATAATAATCGCGGATACAATTAAAGGAAAAGGAATTAGTTTTATGGAAGGTAATTATTTGTGGCATTCAAAGGTTCCTTCGGATGAAGAATTAGCAACTGCTCTTGAGGAATTGAATACTATAGGAGGTGTTGAACAATGAATTTCTCACAAGTAAAATCCGTTTCTATGCGTGATACCTTTAGCGAAACATTATTAGACGTAGCAAAAACTGATCCAAAAGTTTACGTTTTAGATGGTGATTTAGCAACTTCCACAAAGATTGATAATATCTCAGTTCAGTGTTCAGAGAAATTCTTGCAAATGGGAATAGCTGAGCAAAATATGTTAAGTGTTGCAGCAGGTTTAGCTACTGTTGGAATTCAACCTTGGGCAGTAACTTTCGCTGCATTCATGTCAAAGAGAGCTCTAGATCAAATTCAAGTCCAAATTGCGCAACCAAAGCTAGATGTAAAAATGATTGGTGGATACAGTGGATTATTAACAGGTTTAACTGGGAAATCCCATCAAGCCCTTGAGGATATTGCAATTTTTAGAAGTCTAGCTAATATGATTGTTCTTGCACCGGCTGATGCTGTAGAGACAGCAGAAATCATAAAATGGGCTAATCTTTATCATGGTCCAGTTTATATTCGCTTAGCACGTGATAATTATCCTATTTTATTCGATGCAAATTATAAATTTGAAATAGGTAAAGGTGTAATTCTAAATAAAGGATCAGACGTTACGATTATTTCTACAGGTACAGCAACTAGTCGTTCTCTAGAAGCAGCAAATATATTAAAACAACGTAATATCTCTGCGACCGTTCTTCACTTACCAACAATTAAGCCAATTGACCGTGAAGCTATCATTCAAGCTGCTTCAACAGGGGCAATTGTAACTATTGAAGAACATAGTATTTACGGTGGATTAGGTAGTTCAGTAGCAGAGGTTTTAGTCAACAGTATACCGACTCCTGTAGAATTTGTTGGTGTAAAAGATCGTAATTCAGAATCTGCAAATAATGATGACTTATTAAATAAATACGAAATCTCAATAAATCATATTGTTTCTGCTGCTCTAAAAGTACTTTTAAGAAAATAACAATAAAGAAAGCATCTTTTTTGGTGTGAATTTTACCTTATAAAGATGCTTCTTTACCTATTTAACAGGGAATTTTATATCTTACAAGTTTTTGCTTTACTATTCGAATGCAGGATAAATTTTTTCCAATGTTTTTGTCATGCTTTTGCTGACTGAGCCAGTTTCATTAAGTAATATTGTTCTTCTTTTAACATGTGATCAGCCATTGAGGCAGAAAATATACCTAGCACTTCAGCACTTAATTCTAATTCTTCTAGTTCTTTCAAAAACGTTTTAAACAGCTCTATTTCAATTTCTACATCATTATTAAATTTATTTAGTGCTGGGAATTTCTTCACATTCGAGCGAAGATAACCAGTTAATTCCACTGCCTTTAAATAAAATTGTTCAAAGTGTTTGGTAAAATTTCGACTTTTTTCCTTTAGTCTTTTTTCTACATCATCCATTCGTACGTCAATTGCTCCCGCATGGCCTGCTGCATCTGCCAGCCAAAGTAAATGATGATGTAATTCATGAAAAATTGGAGGAACTTTTCCTGCTTTAAGATAATTTAGAACTCGTTGATACTCCTCTAATTCATTTACCATATGATTGATAAAGGTTGGTGTAAGATGGATATTCATTTGATTTAATAAATGACGTTTTATGATAGATAGCTTAAATTCTTTCAATTGACTAACTAGTGCTTCAACATTTTCCGCAAAAGCAATTGCATTAGATGTGTTTATCTCATCGACTTGCGAAAGAAGATTATCAAAATGTTGAATAAAATAGTTAGCCTTCGCAATATCCTCCTTTTCAGAGGGATATAGTGAATCATGAATAAAACGAGAATGGTCTCCTAGCACCTGAAGCCAAAACCTGTGTTCAAAAACAGCACTTTTTAAATAATTGTCCAAGCCTGTATCATCTCCTTTGGTTTTCTCTTTTACCACTTTATTCGACATATTTAAAAAATATTAGTGAACCTTGAAAATACTATCTTAATAAAGTTTATCGAAACTATTTGCTAAATTATGTTATAGTTAAATAAATTGAAAATTCTATAAACAGGGGTGTTTGAATAATGAATACATATAAAATAGCTGTCATTGAGGGAGATGGCATTGGAAAAGAAGTTGTACCTGCAGCAATTGAAGTGCTAGATACTGTTGCAAAGCTTGATGGTAGCTTTCAATTTGAATGGACATATTTTCCTTGGGGATGTGATTACTATTTAGAGCATGGAGAAATGATGCCAGAAGATGGAATAGAAACATTAAAGCAATACGATCAAATTTTTTTAGGTGCAGTTGGAATGCCAAATATAGTACCCGATCATATTTCTCTTTGGGGCTTACTTATAAAGATTCGTCGAGGCTTAAAACAGTCTATTAATGTTAGACCAGCAAAGCTTTTAGCAGGATTAGAGTCACCGCTTAAAAACCCTCAAAATTTTGATATAACAGTTGTCCGAGAAAATTCTGAAGGTGAATATTCAGATAGTGGCGGCCGAATCCATAATGGGGCAGATGAGATTGCCATTCAAAATGCAATTTTTACCCGTAAAGGAACTGAGCGCGCAATGCGTTACGCCTTCGAACTAGCAAAAAATTCAAATAAGCATGTAACAAGCGCAACAAAATCAAACGGTCTCACTTATTCAATGCCATTTTGGGATGAAGTATTTGAAGAAGTGAAAAAGGATTATCCTGATATTGATACAGCAGTAAATCATATCGATGCCTTGGCTGCCTTTTTTGTTATGAAGCCACAAGCTTTTGATATTATCGTTGCTTCAAATTTATTTGGCGATATTTTAACAGACTTAGGAGGCGCAATTATGGGAAGTATCGGAATTGCCCCTGCTGCAAACTTAAATATTGAGCGTGAATATCCATCGATGTTTGAACCTGTACATGGCTCAGCTCCTGATATTGCTGGACTTGGAATTGCCAATCCAATTGGGCAAATTTGGACTGGAAAAATGATGCTTGATTTCTTAGGTCATCACGAGGCTGGAGCGCGAATCTTAAATGCTATCGAAAAAACATTAGCATCTGGCATTAAAACGGGTGACCTAGGCGGCACTGCCACACTTGCAGAAGTGAAAAATTCAATCATTGGTAACCTTTAATAAAAGTAAAATCCTAACTCTTTATATTTTTGGGTTAGGATTTTTACTTTGTATTAGCTATAATTCGTGCAGGAAGAAATTCACTTTACTTACTGCTTCTTTGGAAGATCAACTTTCGCTCCGATTACTAGTACCTTCGCCATTATGTTTATCCCCCTATTTTTTAAGAAAACTCTTTTCATTTTGTTCTATTATAAATTGGACAATGAGAGAATTTAACTTTCAGTACTCTTTATGCAATGTTATGATAAAAGTATAGGTTAACTTATCCAACAGCGAGGTTTACTTATCATTTAAATTAAAATTAGGTGGGAGAATAATGTTCAAAATAAGAGGCCATCATTTGTTCTGTCTATTAGGCTACCGAGGAATGGGGTATTCAGAGGAATACGTTAAAAATATGACGTATATTCATCAAACTTTGAAAACTAATCCAAATACTTTAGTTCAGCTCGTAAAGGGTCCAGATCAATTGTGTAAAAAGTATCCCAACTCCGGTGAATACCATTGCCAAGATCAAAATATTTACGAAAGAGATGCAGTTATCTTAGAGAAAATGGGTCTTAAAATTGGCGATATTGTGAAATGGGGAGACATTGAAACACGCGTCCGAAAATATGTCGTTCCCACGGATATTCTAACTATCTGTGAGACATGTTCATGGCGGTCATATGGAGTTTGTAAAAAAGGTATTGAAAGAATTCATGGTGGAGAAGGCTTGTGGGAAGTTGAATAAAAACAAAAAACTCGCTAAATCAGAAACGATTTAAACGAGCTTTCCTGCAATCTATAATCTTTCCAGCAATGCCACACACTCTACATGTGTCGTATGCGGGAATAAATCTACCGGCTGAACTGTTTTTAATGTATAGCCAAAAGGTTCAAGCTCCTTAATATCCGTTGCAAATGTATCTGGATTACATGATACATACACAATTCGTTCTGGCTGGCAACGGCCGATTCTTCTCATTACTTTTCCACCTGCGCCTGAACGTGGTGGGTCTAATAATAATAGTTCTGGACTACCAAAGTACTCTAATACTTGATCAAGACCTTTTCTTGCATCTTTTGCTAAGAATGATGCATTATCAATGTTATTATCTTTCGCATTACGTTTAGCAGATTCGATCGATGTTTCAACGATTTCAATACCTACTAATTCACCTACTCTGCTAGCGAACGGAAGCGAGAATGTACCTACTCCACAGAAAAGATCAATCATTTTTTCTGTTTTCTTTGGCTGTCCCATTTCAACAGCTAAATCCACTAATTTTTGAGCCTGTGTTGGATTTGTTTGGAAGAATGTATCAAACCAAACTCGGAAGCGGTAGCCATCCATCTCATCATAAATAAAATCTCGTCCAGCTAACACATGAGTTTCTTCTGATTGCGTACGGTCTGCCCACTGTGTATTTTCAAGCCATAGCAAGCTTTTTACTTGTGGGAACTTATTTGTAATGCGGCTTACTAAGTCCTCTGCTGCCTGTGCAAGATGATCAGCTGGTGCCTCTGTTGCAAATAGAGCAAGCATAATTTCTCCAGTTGCAAAAGATTGTCTAACCATTAAATGACGAAGCAGCCCTTCATGTGCGTCTTTGTTATAGCCTGGCAACTGGTGGCTTTTAGCCCAATCTGCAACTTCCATCGTTGCATCTACCATTACTTCCCCTGCAATTAAGCATGTTTCAAGCGGAATAATTTTTCGGAAGTTACCCTGTTCATGTAAACCTAACGTACCTTCTGGAGAGAAAGTAAACTCCATTTTATTGCGGTAATGCCAAGGCTGGTTCATCCCCATTGTGTCTCGGACTAAACTTGTGTCGAATCCTTGTTCCTCAAGCACTTGCTTCACATGGTTCGTCTTTTCTTGCAACTGCCCTTCATATTCTAAATGCTGCCATACGCAACCACCGCATTTTTCAAAATGCTGGCATGCAGGACCAATTCGCTGCGGATGTGCCTCTAGAATTTCCTCTGCCATTACTTTTTTTCTTCTTTTGAATTTCTGATCGACATCCACAAGTATACTCACTTTTTCACCAGGCAATGTTTGTGGAATTGTAAATCTTAATTTTTTCGGATTACCAAGTTCATTTTCACGCCAAATGACAGCTTGCCCCGAACCTTTTTCATCAAGTCTGTTTATTTCAACAACCATTTTTTCTTGTTTCATAATGGTCAATTCTTGCTCCTCCTTATTTACTACCTAGTTTCTTTTATATTTTAAGAATATCGTTTTTTATAGATTAATAAATCTAGCTACCATATCCAGTAATACACATTATCTCATTATAAAGGACAAATGATAAATATGAAATCAAATCATTGTTAGTATTTATTAGCAAGTTTGAAAATGGATTATTTATACTTAATCCTCAAAACAATCAGATTTTTTTAAAAAATAGTATATTTAAATATAAATACTTGTTTCATAATTTAAAAAACCATGTTAAACTATTTTTGATTAAACTGTCTTTTTGGACAATACATTTGTACGTTATAAAAGAATATTTTACTAAATTACATCGGGGGAACATCATGAAAAACATCATGCTTAAGTGGAATCAAATTAGTTTAGTTAAACGAATACTAATTGGTATGATTGTCGGAATTCTACTGGCAGTTACTATACCTGATTCTACAAAATGGGTTTCAATTTTCGGTTCTTTATTTGTTGGTGCTTTAAAGGCCATTGCACCAATATTAGTGTTATTCCTAGTTATGAGTGCCATCTCAAAACATAAAAGTGGTAAACAGACAAATATGAAAACGATTCTAGTCCTTTATGGATTAGGTACATTATTAGCTGGTGTAGTTGGCGTTGTTGCTAGCTTCCTATTTCCAGTTAACCTATCGCTTTCAACAGGTGCTCAAGACGTTGCACCCCCTAGCGGTATTTTAGAAGTACTTAAAACTTTACTTTTTAATATTGTGGACAACCCAGTCAATGCATTATTAAACGCAAACTATATCGGGATTTTAACATGGGCAATCCTTCTTGGGCTGGTACTGAAAAAAGCTGCTGAAACAACTAAAACAGTGATAGCTAATTTTTCTGACGCAATCACAAATATTGTAAAGTGGATCATTGATTTAGCACCACTTGGAATTATGGGTCTAGTTTATGATGCAATTTCAACAAACGGTCTTTCAGCATTAAAGGAATACGTTCAACTACTAGTACTATTACTTGGCTGTATGTTCTTTGTTGCACTAGTTGTAAATCCTATTATTTCATTTATCTTTACACGTCAAAACCCTTATCCGCTTGTATTAAGAACTTTAAGAGAAAGTGGTCTGACTGCCTTCTTTACTCGCAGCTCAGCTGCGAATATTCCAGTAAATATGACATTGTGCAAAAAATTAGGGTTGGATGAAGATACATACTCCGTTTCAATTCCTTTAGGTGCAACGATTAATATGGCTGGTGCAGCTGTGACAATTTCTGTCCTAACTCTTGCTGCCGCGAATACGATGGGTATCGAAGTAGATATTTGGACATCTATTATTCTAATGGTGCTTTCTGCGGTTTCTGCTGCCGGTGCTTCAGGTGTTGCCGGTGGATCACTGTTATTGATTCCGCTAGCTTGTAGTTTGTTTGGAATTCCAAATGACATCGCAATGCAAGTAATTGGTGTTGGTTTCGTCATAAGTGTACTGCAGGACTCTTGTGAAACTGCATTGAATTCATCTTCTGACGTGCTGTTTACTGCAACTGCTGATATTGCGAAGAAGCGTAAGGAAGGGAAAGTAATCTAATCTTCATTTTTCTTTCTACTTTTCATTTGATGATGTGCTAAATTTTCGGATTAACTATTAAAATCCTAATTCACTTGTTTGTGAGTTAGGATTTTTTCCATTAATAAATATAAATCCTGGATTCTTAACTTTACAAATTCTTTTAAATTTCACACTTGTAAAATAATCCAATACAGTGTAATATTAACTCACTAAACACGAAAGGGTGACCATGGGGCGATGATTTACTAATTCTATTCTAAAAAATACATTCGTTTATAAAATTTCGAAGTCATTTTTTGAATGGGATTAGTCTATAATTTTTAGAAAAGGATCATCGTAAGCTTAGTATTCGGTGTATACTATGTCTTTTTCTGTGGCTATATAGACCTCTTATCCAAAAAATGACGGATAGGAGGTCTTTTTTATTTTCTAATATATAACCCCAGATAGAATATCCACTTTATATATAAGAGAAGAGGAATAATATGAGTCAATTATTAAGTAATCGTTTCGTTCGCGCCATTTTACTTTCCGCTTTGTTTCTACAAGTGGGAATTTGGGTTCGAAATTTTGCTATTCTGTTATTTGTTATGGAGAAGACGAATGAAGACCCATTTGCTGTCTCTATGATTTCTGTCGCTGAATTTGTTCCCATCTTCGTTTTCTCCTTTATAGGGGGGACATTTGCCGATCGCTGGCGGCCAAAGAGAACGATGGTTTGGTGTGATATTTTAAGTGCAATATCCGTGTTTGCTGTACTTGTTACACTTCATTTTGGATCATGGAAAATTATCTTTTTCGTAACATTGATTTCAGCAATTTTATCGCAATTTTCTCAGCCATCAGGTATGAAGCTTTTTAAAATGCATTTAGGTGCTGAACTGATACAATCAGCTATGTCAATTTATCAAACAATATTTGCGGTATTCATGGTGTTCGGTCCTGTAGTCGGTACAATAGTTTATCAGAAATTTGGGATTGAAGTATCAATTGCAATTACCGGCATTGCATTCCTTCTATCAGCTTTAATGCTTGCTTTTATACCAAAAGATCATTCAATGGAAACAGATAAGGAGAAAACTTCATTATTCGATGAAATGAAGAGCGGAATTCGTTATGTATTGAGAAAAAAAGAATTGAAGCTTCTTGGATTATGTTTTTTATCAGCTGGACTCGCTTTAGGATTGATTCAACCGCTTAATGTTTTTATTGTAACGGAAAGATTAGGATTAGCAAAGGAAAGCTTACAATGGATTCTAGTAGCAAATGGTATTGGGATGATCTTGGGGGGAGCTGCTTCTGTCTTATTTTCTAAGAAAGTGCCTCCACAAAGATTATTGATGATTGGTATGCTTGTAAATGCTATCGGAATGAGCATCATCGGCTTTTCCACTAACCTTTCAATTACACTCGCAGCACAATTTGCTTGCGGGCTGCTCTTCCCTTGTATTCAAATAGGAATCAATACGATGATTCTGCAAAATACGGATGCTGAATTTATTGGAAGAGTAAACGGAACATTGAGCCCGCTTTTCACTGGGGCAATGGTATTAACAATGAGTATCTCCGGTAAAATGATGGAGCAATTTTCAATTGTTACTGTTGTAGAAACATCCGCGGTTCTTTTTGTTATCGGTCTTACTGCAATGCTGCCGCTCTTTAATATGAAAGCAAAAAATATAGAAAGCATGCTTTCAAAAGAATAATCTCAATAGCCATTAATTAGATTACTAGTTATAAAACATGACTAACCCCGTTCTAAATTTTGAACGGGGTTAATTTTTGAGGCATGCTACTTGTCGTTTAAAAGTCTAAGGCTAATTCTACAATTGCGTCTGAAAATTGAATATCACTTGTCTTAGTGAAAAAATAATTCTACTTTGTGTTAAAGGCACTGGATGTTCTTAGAGAAATGCAAACTTCCCTTGAAACTGTGTAACTTAGTGCTATTTATTCTAGTGGTGGAAATCTACACAGCCGGTATTCCCTTATATACACAAATTTTAAGAAGAGCTATTTCTTCTTCAATTCAAAGTTTTCACTATAACCATTCCAATTTATTGTAATATTAAAAGTATCTTCTAACTTGGTTGAAGGGCTATTAGAGCTCAAGGCATTGTTTCTGTAAGAACCATCTTTATCTAAGTTTACCTTTTCTGCTCCAAATGTAGTTTCCCTCCTATTGTTTTCAACAAAATAATCAAAGGATTCAATTGAATTCAAATTATTTCCATTGTATCTTATTTCAAGCTGATTTTTTTCAGAACCATTTATTACACTCACAACTAATTCTACTGACCAGTTTTTACTATTTCCAATAAAAAGGAGTTCATCTCTCTCTTGACATGCTACTAACAATGGCAGTAATACAAGTAAAATAAAAAACTTCTTCAACTTATTCTCATCTCCTGGACTATATATATTAGTCTCGCTCAATTAGCTTAATTGCAACTAGTGCAGCATTAGTGTAAATGGTAAAGTCATAGTATTTCCTTCATTTCTTATACATTTTATTACAATAATTAATTATGTATTTCATACATTGTATTGTGTCATTAATCCTTTGTTTCTTAGAATCACAGTAACGTATGTTTAATCCTTCTCGAATACTTATCGCTTCTTTAATGATTGCATGCCAACTTTCTGGTATATAATTAAGTGCATATTTACCTGCATCTACTTTAGAAATAATTCCACGTTCTCTGAGTGTATAGAATTGCCGTAAAATTCCGGTTATAGACCATTGTACCTCACGCTCCACAAGATTATTTGGAAATAAAAACGCTATTCTTTTAAACCTTTCAATTGTATTTAATCGATTTAACCAATAAGTGTTCATATTGTTTAGTACGTAATCCACAAGATCACTTTCATTAACATCAAAGTGGAACGATTTTATTTCAGGACCAATAATGCTAATCCCTTTGTCTCTTAAAATCCACCAAGTAATCGGATTAATAACATGATTACTCCTACCTACTTTTCCTTCGTTTACATATAAACACTTTTTTGTTTCTGTTTGTTTCTTTCCTATGTCTTCCCAAAGGAGATAGCATCCGTCCATTCCCGTTTTTTTATATTTATTTTTTAATTCTCGATGAATATTAGATAATACTTTTACCTCTTTTTCAGTTAAATCACTGTTTACAATTGCAATGAAATCAATATCGCTAGACCCGTTAATATAAGCGTTAAGGGCAATTGAACCGTGTAAATATAATCCTTCAAGAGTATTGGGAATTCGTTCATGAAATAAGGAAATATACTCACTTAAAATAGTTTGTACTGATATAGGTATTTTTGAAGCCATAAAATCCTCCCATTATTTACCAACTAATCATTACGATACGTCACTATTATCTATAAAGGGCAGCTGATAACAATTCTTTTATTATAGAATAGAAATTCAGGTTCATCTTTTTTCAAAACGGTATGACCTTTTTATACAATCCAATTTTATTTTTAAGAAATAACTTTCTAAATTAAATACTTAGAGTTTTGTTAGATATTAATTTTCTGAGAGACTAATCTCTTCTCCCATCTTAATTTCTCTTATTTCTCTTGTTTTTTTCGTACGTTTTTATAGTTATTAGTTTCGACATAACATAGTGGACAACTGCAATTGTAATTAACAAATCTCTATATGGTTCATTTGTTCCTGTGAACAAGGCTGTAGTAATATAAAAAAAACCAAATGAAATTAAGAGTAAGAAAGCAATATAATGCTCTATGTATAATTGCATTTTTTTAACTCCCCCAGATCTATATTTTGGTAGATGTAGTCTTTTACTTCACAATCAGGTTTATTTATTAGCTGGCATAAAAATGAAAATTCGTGAAGTTATATTAGAATTATTAATACAAATAGGATTATGTCTATTCCAATAAGCAACCAAATTTTTTTATTCATTTTCTTTGAAGGCTTTTCTTCCTCCCATGTTGATGGGGATTTCCAAATTATAAATGTAATTGCTATTGTAATTAAGAAACTTAATATTTTTAATCCCATTTCCATTATGTAATCTCCACTTGGTTATATACTTTCCACAATTCAATCCAAATTTTACCACAAAAAAAACCTATAATACACACTTAATCTTCCCCGTAATGAAAGGAAAGTGCCCTTTTAATGGAATTAGTTTTTTGTTTGATTTATGTCAAATAAATACTTCAATAATAACAACAAAAAATGACAACCCCATCCAAATTAATAATATATAAATAGAACTTTCTAATAAACAACCGCAACATCTAATATGAAGTGGCCAAAATCTTTAATTTTAGTAAAACCATATCGTTCCATTGTGAACCCGAAAAAACCCTGTTGTTGCTCACCCACAAAAAATGGAATCATTAATTATTATCTCTGTAAACTAAAAGAAAAAAATAGTGGCGGTGAAAAAACTGTAGTATTTCCATCGCCACCTTTGACTGTTTACACAGATTTGACTTAAATTACTCTTGCTTTAATTTTTTGTTATGAATCAAGTATTTTACGTCGGCCACCTTTTTAATGAATGCTTGATCGTGGGAAACAAAAATAATTGTTCCTTCGTATGCATCCATAAACTGTTCTAAGGCTCCAATTGCATGAATATCTAAAAAGTTAGTCGGTTCATCTAACACTAGAATATTAAAATCCCCTAAGAATAATTGACAAAGTTGAAGTCTTATTGCTTCTCCTCCACTTAATAACTTCACATTTTTTTGTAGATCAGTGCCTATAAATTGCATTGAGTATAAAACACTTCGTAATAAACCTTCATCATAGTCGGAACGATTCTTCACAAATTGTAGGACTGTTTCATCTGTTGTAAATTGATAACTCATTTGATGAAAATAACCGATCTTTGCTTTTGGGGAAATAGTTAACCCTGGACCATTATTTATAATATGGCGAAGTAATGTACTTTTCCCGCAGCCATTTGGACCTCCAATTGCTATTTTCAATCCAAGCGGCAGTTGGAAGCTTACCTCTTCTAATAATACTCTTTTATTAATTTGCAGTGTCAGTCGGTCTGCCATAATTGGAAATTTATTATGCAGTTCTAAAGCTTTAGACTGACGGAACACAATTTTCTTGTCCTCTTGTACAGCCTCCACTTCTTGAAGTCTTTCCATTCGATGCTCGATTGCTTTTGCAGCACGTTGAACGGCTTTTTGGCTTGTGCCTTTAGATTTTGTTTCAAACATGCGATTCGCCTTTGCCTTTGATTCCTTCTTTGACATACTTCCTGCTTGAGCAATTTTTTCAGCCTTTTTCATTTTTTCTTGTGCCGCTTTTTCGAGTCGGATCTTTTCTCTCATGAATTGTTCATGAGCTTGACGCTGCTGCTCGCGCTCTAGCTGCTTTTGTACAATATAATCACTGTAATTCCCTGAATAAACACGCACCTGACCTTCATGTACTTCCCAAATTGTTGTTACGAGTTCATCTAGAACAGTACGGTCATGGCTAATTAATATGAGCGCTCCATAATAATATTTTAGCTCCTCAAGTAAAAATGTAATGCCATCTTGATCTAAGTGAGTTGTAGGCTCATCAATGAGTAAAGCTTCGTAATATTGAGTAAACAATTGTGCCAGCTTCATCCTTGTTTGTTCTCCACCGCTTAGCTGCTCAGAATTTTGCGGAACGGATAACTTTCCAAGTAAGGCTGGATCTGCATCCCGGGCTTTTGGAGCTTCAAGTTGCTCAAAATATCCGCTTTCCACATGGCGTTTTACCTTCCCATTTGTTGGCTGAACAATCCCTGCCATTAACTTCACTAATGTGCTTTTCCCAGCGCCATTCTTTCCAACTATACCGATTCTGTCAAATTGATGTACTGCTAATCGGTCAATCTTTAAAATTTCTTTATCTAAATAAATAACTTCTATATTTTCTAATTCAAAACAAATTTGTTCCATTATTGCTACCTCCGAAATGTTGTAATTTCGTATCGATAGCTAGGATCGATACGAGCTTCTAATTCAAGCTCGTATTAAAAGAATAATAAAAATTGCATGGTTTTTCCTCCTGCCCTTTACTAAAAAAATCACAGACAAATGCCTGTGATTTAGAGTAAAGGAATTTTCCATTTATATTTAGATAACTGCCACATTAAATAATCCACTTAAAATAAAAAGGGCAGATAAAAAGGAAAAGCAGAACAATCTACCTTTCCTCAAGTATTTTGAAGATTATTAAAAAAGGACAGACTAATCCCTTAACTCTGCATCCAAAAAACAGAGCATTTGACCGTATTTAATTACTGGTTCAAATTTGGGAAACGTAGTCTCATAGAATGTGTCATTTTTTAATAATCCTCCTCAATAAATCTAGTATCATTTTAGAGTGTCTTTTAGAAAAAATCAAGCAGCACTCAGTATTCATTATAGTAAAAAGGTTTAGTAATGCATAAAAAGGGCTAAAAGAGAAGCCCTTTTACTTAGATTTTAAATACGGAATAACTAACCAAACAATAAATAGATGTTTAGCACCCATAATCTAAAATAATGGGCATCGCGCTGGACTAGTTCCCCTACATAAAGGAAACAAATTGACTATGCCATTAAATGATTAATCCTTTTTTATTATTGGTTTTTTTACTGCTCTTACTTCATACTTACCTACTTCAGTATTTAAAATATAATCTGGCTTCGGCTGATTCAAGTTTGCTTTATGACCTGCAATATGAGCATCACTTTTTTCCCACTGTTTCCAATACTCTTCTGATTCCCAAGTTACTAAAATAATAACCTCTTCTTCACCACGTCTAACTTTCTTCACCAGCACTTTTAGGTCAACAAAGCCTTCTTGTTCTTCAAGTATCCCAGCTTTGCTAAAGCGCTCTACTACTTTCTCAGAGTTTCCTTCTGATACTGACATTTTTCTTAATTGAACAAACATATACATATCCCCAATCTTCTATATAATCCAAATGTATTCCGAAGCTCTTCGAAAATTATTCTTCTGAAGAGTCATCTCCAAGTTCTTCGCTTGTATTTTCAATAGAATTCTGTTGATTAATTTCATCTTCATAAATTTCAAACAGCTCAGTAAATTCATTAATAATCATTTCAACAGCCTTTAATTCACCTACTATAATAGGGTTAATAGTTTGCAGCTCCGGTGATTCTAATTGCTGCTTTAATGTTGAACGCTTTACATTCAGTCTGTTTAAAAATTCAATTGCTCTTCCCCGACGAAATGTTTTTGCACCTCGATGATGTTCTCTTTTCCTATGTCCGCCACCCCTTGAATGACGATGCTCTTCCCAATTGAGTCCATCTGCAAAATGTTTATCATCTCTTCGATACCTTCTATCATATCTTCCTCTCAAAACACAAACTCCTCTCCGTATACAAATGTATACCTCTGATATTATCGTATACTTTTGTATACGATTAGTCAATGAAATAATTTCAGCATTACTCCTTTAATATCCAGAAAATGTTCAACCATTTAAGATTTAGCCTATGTATAAATTATTAAGGAAATTAACCTCAGTTAGATAATCCTGGCACTGTTATAAGTTATATTCCATTCAATGGCATAGGAGAATTTTAAAGAAAGAAGGGGGCTGTCTCGGAAGTATTACAAACTTCTGGGGCAATTTCTTTATATTATAAAAGTCCTTTAAAACTTCTGTATCTGTCACTTCGTTTTCGATACAGATAAATTGTATCTGTCACTTCGTTTTCGATACAGATAAATTGTATCTGCCGCTCCACTTTTGGTACAAATACGGTCTTGCCTTTCATCGCACAATGGGGACGTCCCATATCATTATGAGACGCCCCCTTTTGTTTTTCTTTTTTCTATTTCATTAATTGTATTGTACTAAGTATATTTCCTACATAAACTATATTAATTAATCGACTAAGAAGAGAAAGGTAGGGAACATGATAAACGATAATGTATTTAATGGTACCTTTCAAAATTTAAGTCAAAAAAACATGCCTTTTGAACAAGTCTTTTTAAATATATTGCAGTTTATGGAGAAAGATCCCACCGGAAATTTCAAGCTTATGTTCGGAACAGATTCACAGGTTTATAGTAGAGAAACGAAGTTTATTACAGGTATTGTGATTCAGCAGGAGCGAAAAGGAGTTTGGGCTTGCTTTCGAAAAGTCATTTTACCTAGAAAAATGGAAAACTTGCATGAACGAATTTCATATGAAACCACCTTAACAGAAGAAGTCGTTTCATTATTTACTGAAGATAAAAAGGAACAGCTTATACAAATTGTTCTGCCAAACATTTATAAAGGTGCAAGCTTAACGATTGAAGGACATATTGACATAGGCTCAGGAGAAAGAAATAAAACGCGAATCTTTGTAAAGGAAATGATTTCACGAATGAATTCCATTGGTTTAAAGGCGAAGATCAAACCGGATTCTTTTGTTGCAAGCTGCTATGCAAATCGATTCACAAAATAATATGCAACTATTTTACAGGGCTATTATACAATCGGTTTAAGTAGTGCCGAATTGTTTCTGAATTATGTGTGAACCGGGTACAATATAAGTAGTAGATATAAAAATTGGAGGAATTAAATATGTTACCGAATTTTGAGGAAAATTTACAAAAATACGCAAAGTTATTAGTTGCAAAAGGAATTAACGTGCAGCCTGGAGATTGGGTAAAGATGACAATTGCTGTAGATCAGGCTCCTTTAGCACGCTTAATAACGAAAGAAGCCTACGCTTTAGGTGCACAAAAAGTCATTGTGAAATGGGCTGACGATGAAATTAGCAAATTGCATTACCTTCATCAGCCTACAGAAGTGCTGACGAATATTCCGCAATATGAAATCGATGAATCAGAAGATCATGTATTAAATCACCGTGTTAGCAGACTTTCAATTATCTCAAGTGACCCGGGTCTATTAAATGATGTAGATCCTGCTAAGGTTGCTGCTTACCAAAATGTTTCTAGTAAAGCCTTCCATATCCAACGAAAAGCTACTCAAAATGACGATTTGAAATGGACGGTTGCGGCTGCTGCTGGTGCAGGATGGGCTGCTAAAGTATTCCCCAACCTTGAAACATCTGAAGAACAGGTTGATGCATTATGGGATCAAATTTTCAAAACATGTCGGGTATATGAAGAAGACCCAATTGTTGCATGGGATCTCCATAAAAAGACATTAAATGAAAAAGCTGCAAAACTAAATGAAATCCAGTTTGATGCACTTCACTATACAGCTCCTGGTACTGATTTAACCTTAGGCTTGCCAAAAAATCATATATGGACATGTGCTGAAAGCTATAATCCAAAAGGTGAAGAATTTATTGCCAATATGCCAACAGAGGAAGTGTTTACAGCTCCTGATACTCGCCGTATGGAAGGTGTAGTTCGCAGCACTAAGCCGCTCAGTTACGCAGGGACATTGATTGAAGGAATCGAAGTTCATTTTAAAGATGGTAAAATCATTGCAATTTCTGCTGAAAAAGGCGATGAAGCAATTAAGAAATTAGTCTTTGAAAATGAAGGAGCAACTGGTTTAGGTGAAGTAGCACTCGTTCCAGATCCATCCCCTATTTCACAATCAGGCATTACTTTCTTTAATACGCTATATGATGAAAATGCATCAAACCATTTAGCAATTGGTTCGGCTTACCCAACGACAATTCAAGGAGGAACATCGATGAGCCAAGAAGAATTGTTAGCACAGGGTATGAATACATCAACGGTTCATGTTGATTTCATGATTGGCTCCGATAAAATGAATATCGACGGCATTAAGCAAGACGGCACAATTGTACCAATTTTCCGTAATGGGGATTGGGCAATTTAACTTCAAATATAAAACAATCTCTTCCTACATTCACATAGTGGAAGAGATTGTTTTTAGTTTCGAAATATTAAATAACTAATTAAAAATTCACTCCAAGTTGAAATCAAGTTAATTAATATTGAAACTTGAATATAGGTAGAGATAAAAAAACTATTTTATTGCAGTAAGACTATTGCTTCTATCCATTTTTAGTAACATTTCCGTTTCTGCTTTTACATTCTGAATAAGTTCACTTATTACGTCCAATAAAGAGTTTAAAGCCTTTTGTACGTACCCATTCTCAAATTGCTCCAAAGGCTCCGGCAGCTCATCTTCGTCCAAAATAAAGTACTCTCCATTAGGAAGGACTAAAACATCAATAATCAAATCTTCAAATTCAATTATTTTATCTAAGGACTTTGTATTTTTAACAATATTAAAATAAGCTCCTATATAATTTCCTTTTTCATCTTTCCAAAAATATAGATTATAAGGCTTGTCCATCCAATAATACGCAATTGTATAACTGCCTTTAGGGATAGTTTTTTTCTTTTGACCAGCCATCATAGAAAAAGAGTGTTCGATTTTATGTAAAAGTACTACCCTTTGCTGCTCTGCTAGTAGTAGTTTACATTTATGCTCAACTATTTTTGAATCATAGCAGATTTTTCTTTCTACAATTGCATCATTTTCCTGAATCTCCAATTCCACTATTCAACCTTCTTTCAGTAAAATTATCCATTCAAATAATAGACCTTACACGATTATTTTGAGATCTATATAATTGTGATTATTTAAATATATGTTCCTCGTTTTAAAATCAAGAAGTTTACTTTGTTCGTTTTTAACATTCAACATGTAATTTACACGCTTATATAAAAAATCTACTACTATTCTGAAAAATGTTTTAAATGTTGAACAATAAACTCTGCATCAAATCCTACTCCTTGCATCAACGCTGATCCCCGACGATACTGCCAAGGCAGACCGATAAAGTAAAGTCCTTTTATATTTGAGACACCTCTAGAATGAATAATTTGTCCTTTTTCGTTAAACACTTCTTCTATCTCTAGCCAAGGATACTTTGACTCAAAACCAGTAGCCCATATAATATTATTCACATTTAAAGTAGACAAGTCTCCAAAGGTAATTTGATTATCCTTCCCAGCAATTACTTTTGATTTTATCGTTACTTCTTTTCTTTTAATAGCATCTTTCAATTCATAGCCAAATATAGGGTCGCCTCTTTTTTGAATCCTTTTACCCAAAAAGGAATCTGTATTCGCTTTTAAAATACCCAGTTTGTCAAACCACCAAAAAATACTTTTATTTTGGATACTTAAAGGCAAGTACGATATTTTTTTATTGATTGCTAAGTATGTTTCCCTTTCTTTCGATAGCTCGACTTCAATTTGCGCCCCACTATTCCCACCACCGACAATAAGTACATTTCCGTCTTTTAGCTGGCTAGGATTTATATTGGGAAGAATGAACTTGATAAATCTCTTTTGACAAATCCCTTGAAAATAGTGGCATCTTTGGATATTGAAATGCTCCAGTTGCAATAATTAGATTTTTCGATTTAAAAACGCCTTGATTAGTTTTTACGTAAAAAACATTTTTGATTTTAGATACTTTTACTACTTCAGTTTCAAGGTTAATAGGCAGGTTAAATGTAGTTGTATATCGCTTTAAATAATTTACAACTTCAAACTTCGATGGAAATCCATGTGTCTCTCCTTCAAACACTAGACCTGGTAAAGAGTTATACATTCTAGGTGTAAATAAAACTAATGAGTCATATCTATTTCTCCAACTATCTCCGACTTCCTGCCCTTTATCCAATATTATAAATTTATCACTATTTTGTTTTAAGTAATACCCAATTGAAAGACCTGCTTGTCCCGCTCCTATTACAATTGTGTTATACATTAAAGTCCCACCTTCCAAAATACATATATGAACATATAATCATATATGAATGTTAATGTATTACCATACCCAAAATCAACCAAAATTAAGAAGAATTAAAAGATTAATTTTCCCTCGTTCAAAACATTGACGTGTTTACTAAGCTTTACAAAAAAACATCTAGACTGCACAATAAACTTTGTATCAATCATTACTAAAGGAAAAATTCATATCTATTACAAGTGACTAGAGAGGAATCCTCATGGGTGCATATTTACTATTAATCTTAGCTATTGTTAGTGAAGTGTTCGGCAGTTCAATGTTAAAAATAACAAACGGCTTTAAAAATCTCTTCCCCTCTCTTGGGGTAATCGTTGGATATGGTATTGCTTTCTATGCTTTATCTTTATCTTTGAAGACGCTGCCACTAGGAGTAGCTTATGCTATTTGGGCAGGTGTGGGAACAGCACTTACTGCGATAGTTGGCATTATCATTTACAAAGAAGAGTTTAATAACAAAAAACTATTTGGGTTAGTTTTAATTATTTTCGGAGTAATTTTATTAAATATGGGCGGAACCCATTAATTCTAGAATGGGAGGAAGATAGATGAAAGGATATATATTTTTGGCGATCTCTATTGTTGGAGAGATTTTTGCTACTACAATGCTAAAAATGTCTGAGGGGTTTACCATTGTCTCCCCTTCTATTGGGGTAATTGCCGGTTATGCATTGTCATTTTATTGCTTATCCATGTGTCTTAAAACAGTCCCCTTAAGTTTAGCATACGCCATTTGGTCGGGAATAGGAACAGCGTTAACTGCCATAATTGGTGTAGTTGTATGGGGAGAAGTTATTACCTCACTAAAGGTCTTTGGAATATTAATGATTATTGGAGGAGTTGTATTATTGAATTCATCTAAAAATATAGAGACAGCAAATGAACCTTCAAGCTAACATTCTTTTGCTGCCATTGTAGACAAATAGACAGGACTGGAATTTCATAGTCTAGCGAGATTTAAAAAAGTGAAGAAAAGTAAAAAATCCTTTTCTACACTTTTATTCTTTTCCTTTCTCTAGGAAATATTTCCCCTTTTATCCCAATTCGTTTTCCAAAATACGCTATCCTGATTAGATTTTATAACTTAAATCGATTTACTGCCTCATTTAAGTTTTCTGCCATTTGAGAAAGACTATTTGCTGATGAAGAGATTTCTTCCATAGTTGCTGATTGCTCTTCAGAAGAAGCAGCAACGTTTTGAATATTTCCAGATGTTTGAGTGGAAATAGCACTTAATTCGTTCATTGAAGCTGAAATAAGTTGTATTCCCTTGTTCATCTCGTCGATTGCATGATTAATCCCTATAATTTGATTGTTGACACTATTAACCGACTCCAAAATATTACCAAAGTCAACACCGACATGTTCGAACGATGAAACACCGTCTTTTAAAGTATTGTAGCCTACAGCCATGGATTCAACCGCATTTGCAGCTTCATCCTTAATTATTTCAATTTTGCTTCTTATATGGTTAGCAGCATCTTTAGATTGGTCAGCCAGTTTACGAACTTCTTCGGCAACAACAGCAAACCCTTTCCCATGTTCACCAGCACGTGCTGCCTCAATTGAAGCATTTAATGCCAGTAAGTTTGTTTGATCTGTAATCTCAGTTATGATTGTTACAATGTCACTAATTTCTTTCGTATAATCACTTAAACGGTTCACTACATCAGAAGTTTCTTGTATTGTCTTATAAGTGAAATGGATTTTTTCCACAGCATTTTCAATAACCTTGCTGCCATTTTCCGCAATATTAGTTGTTTTTTGTGAATTGTTCGCAACCATACCTATATTCTCAGAAATCTGTTGCATACTACTAGAAATATTCGATACGCTATCGTTCATATTTTCAATATGGGATACTTGATTTTCCATACCACTAGATACTTCTTGAATTGCCCCAGTAATTTGGTTAATAGATTGACTTGTTTGCTCTGCACCGGCCATAAGTTCCTCAGAGGTAGCAGCTACTGTGTCTGCGTTTACTGAGATGGAAGCAATTAATTCGTTTAAACTTTGCACCATCCTTTGAATACCTTCAGCTAATTGAGCGATTTCATCTTTCCCTTTTATGTTGAGCTCATCCATAGATAGATCCCCGTCAGCTACACGGCTTACATAATTTCGAATTAAAATAAGTGGATTGATAATTTTCTTGCTTACTACGAAAGCAATAGCCACTCCGATTATAATAAATACCAAGGATGTAATAATGGATACAGCTAAAATATTTGACAACAACTTTTGAATGAACGATGCATCAATATCTATCCCTATTAACATATTCGTTCCTTCAAGAGGGGCAGAGATGGATTTATGAACTCCATATTCATCTTCATAAATATCACTTATTTCAGTTGAACCTTCCGTGAATGTTTTATTCATTTCCCCAGTTATCGCATATTCTGTTCCATATAAGTCATCACCGTTAACTCCAACGATATAACTTTTACCATCTTTTTGTGTCAAAATATATATTAACTGAATCGAATCATGTTTTTCAGCAAAATTATTTAGAAGGTTTAAAAGTTCTTGATATTGTTGTTGATTCCCATCATCCGCAGCCTCCGCAACAGATGGGTCAATTTCCAACTGCGCCTCTTGTACTAATAACTCAAGGTTTTTTTCAAATTGCACTAGCACATGGTTATTTACGATACTTTGTGAAAATGTGTATAGAATGAAGCTAAAACAAATTGAAAATATTGCAATAGGAATGACAAAACTTAAAACATATTTCATAAGAATAGAATGTTTAAATTTAGATAAGAACTTCATTTTCTATTTCCTCCAGTTCTTTAATAGCACTGTCTAGAGCTGTGGTAATATGGTCTAAATGTTCTATTGTTGTATAAGGAGAAATTGAGAAAAACTTTGCTACATAAACTGGAAGTCGTTCTTTTGAATCTGAAGCATATACCATACATTGTTTTTTTGTATCTCCAAAGAATACATCTTCACGATTTTTACCTAAAATCTCAAATAATCGATCGTTTAATTCGTTTGTTTTTTCAATTTCATCGACCTTTAATTTTCCCCTTATTTCAAGATCCCATTTTGCTTTATTCTCATACAATCTAAAAGTAGTAATTGGTCCGATTGTTTCGCTATTAGTAATACCTATTCTAGGGAAATTTGTTATTAATTTTTTACGGAAAGCTAAATTTACACGAATATAGTTAGCTAGTAATTGTTGATAACCTTCCACACCAAAAGCTAATAATGATGCATAGATGGAAATTGCGCTTCCCATTCGCGAGCATTCTAAAGTATATCCTGTATGGTAGCTTCCATAGCCTCGATTGCCTACATACGGTGTATCAAATTCCTCTAGGTCAAGTAAGCCAAAGTCTTGTCCATTTTTAACTAAATAAAGGCTTGCGTTGTAAGGGTTTTGTCCAAGTTTATGGAAATCAAAACAACAACTATCAGCAAGATGAATATATTTCATTCGATTATTTATTTTCTTCAGACTTGTTAATACTTCTTCTTCAAATTGAAGTGGATTGTTCATAAAATCATATTCACGGAAAAAGCTATAAAATCCGCCCATCGCAGAATCCGCATGAATATGAATTGGTTTTAATTGATATTTCTCTTCTATTTCAGCAGCTATTTCTTTAATTGCTTTAACATCATCGATTCCAAAACTATCAGTTGCTCCTGTAGTTGCAACAATATAAACTGGAATTCCTCCATTTTGAATGACTTTTTCCAGTTTTAATCTTAAATCATCTAAGTCCATGGAATGATCTGATCCTGCTTTAACAGTTATTAAATGATTGCTCCCAATTCCAGTTGCCTCAACAGATTTTAGTAAACTATAATGAGCATTTTCAGAAGCAAAGCAATATAAGTTATTTGGAATGCCTTCCTTATTTGAGTTTGGAAATTGCTTAACAATCGCAAGCCGCAAGCCGTTAAATACAGCTCCTTGACCCCCCCATGTCGTATAGCCCCAGCTTTTTGTATAATCATATCCCACTATCTTTGACATCATCGAAATAACTCTAACCTCTGCTTCTGTCGCTGCTGGTCCATAAACATCCCACAAACTATTTGAGTTTAATAAAGATGCTGTTAATTGGCCGATAACTCCCGGAATACTTGCTAGCGGAATAGAATTAGTTACATAGTTTCTTGTTTGATAAGGACTTCCCTTTGAGAGATTTATTAACTCATGGACAACTTGTTCCATTTCAATTCCCGTTTGAGGTGTATTTGTATTCTCTATAAGTTCTTTATAAAAATCATCACTTTTTTCTTGAATAGTACCTAACGTAGATTTGTTAGGATTTTTTAAATTGTCGATGTTCATTACCAAGTTTTCAATATTTTTTAAGAATGCCTTTTGTTGAAGCTTGCTTCCATCCTCACTTGGAAATAGTTGTTGTACGCTTTTAAAATCCATTGTCATTCCTCCAATTGCTTATTTTAAAGCCTTTTATAAACGTTCTTTATAAATTGGAAATTTAAAATAAAAAACACAAAAAAAGCCCTTTGAAAAAAGGGTTGCAAAATGTTAGAAAAAAATTGTATTCATAATAGATTGCAACCCAGCCGTCATAGCAATGAACCTTAGACCTGAAGCTTTGCGTCCTCATTTTTCAATGAGTTTGCTTTTATTGTAATTATTTACATTATGACGTAATAATACCATGTGGATTGGGTCATTTTTCTAATTTTATTAATTCTGAATAGATAGAATATTACTACTAATCATCTTTTAAAAATGTGAAATAATAAATGCTAATTTACTTTATTAGGAAGCCAAATATATATAATTAACTAAAATGAACAAAAAAGACACCCTATAAAGAGTGTCCGAGAATTACAAATCATTATGTATATATCATCGTGATGTTAGAATGCAAAATTTATTATTTTCAATTAAGGATTAAGTACATTTTAATATTGTGATTGGAAAGTCCAATAGTTATTTAATATAAAATTAACAATAGGGATTACTAAAATTGTAACTAACTCCCCTACAAAATAGTGATAATCAAGGATACGTACAATAAAAAACATTAGCAAGAAATTCAGTGTAAAACCAATTGTGGATACAATAAAAAAACGCAATAGTTTCTGATATGTAACATTACTACCAAATGTATAACGTACATTTAAAAAAAACGAAACAATAGTCATTATAATGAAGGCAATAGCTGAAGCAAATACAGGTTCATTGTGAAATCGTTCTACTAAAACAAAAACAGAAAGAAAGTAAATACACGTACTAATACAACCTACAAAACTATATTTAATAAACTTTTGAAATAAACCTTTACCCAACAACACCGTTCTTCCCCTCAAATTTTTTCTAGGTCTAATCCTTCTATAAGCTCACAACAAAGAATTCTATTTCTTTATTCATATCGCAACTTATTACCTTTTTTCGCAATAACTTTCCCTTTGCCTGGAAAAGGTTCTCTGGATGATTGTTTACGATTTATTAATAAAACAAGTTGAAGGAAAATAATCGGTAAAAATGATTTTTTATATGCCAAATACTTTGGTTCCCATTCTGTAGCAAATTTACCTTTAAACTCTCTTAACCCTTTAAAATTGTACTTTTTATTTCCATAAAGATAGATACAACGAATGATTTTTTCACTAATAAATGAATGCTTGCAATTTCCTACATTCGATAATGGGGCCATTCCTAAACTACAATTTTGATAGGCGTTGTTTTTTGCCCAGTCAAAAATATGTAAAAATAATACATCCATCGTTCCATGCGGACTTTGTTTACATTTTCTCATAAGGTCAATTATCAAGGTTTGTTTGTAATCTGTTGCCAAGGTGGCAAAAGCAATAATTTTCCCTTCTGGATCATACATAAGAGCTATTGGGAAACGAGCAACATAGTCTTCTCGGTGAGAAACGACTGAAAATCCTTTTTCCTTTCCTCCACCTAACCATGAATCAGAAATTGCTTTTAACTCTAAAAGAAGTTCTTTTGAATGAGGAGGTTCTACAACGTGAAATGTAAACCCATTACGGGAGAATTTATTTATTCTAGTTCGTAATTTTGCTCCCTTTTTTCCTTCAAGAGAAAAACCCGCAAGTTTTACAATCGCCTCCTCTCCCAACTTTACAAAGCGATATCCAGACTCATGATAATATTGCATGTATCGAGGGCTTGTTTGGTAAAAGATTGGTTTCAAGTTTTTCAATTTACAATATTCATTGAATTCATTAATTGCATTATGTATGTATGATTCATCTCCAATAGGATCGCCAAGTACTACCAACTTATTGAAGATTTGCTTATAAACAATAAGTGCATTTCTATCTCTAGTCCAGAATTGTTCTTTATCTTTTAAAAATATTAAATGAGAAGCATGATTGCCTCCTTGTTCTTTTAAAAATAAAAGTAATTCATCATAATGAACATGCACCTGATTATCAAATATATTTTTAATACTACTCTGTTTTTGGGAAAAGGAAATGAGCTTTTTAATATAAAACAAGGTGTTTCCTCCTACAAGTATCAACAAATTAACCAACTATGATATTACCATATAAGAAGTGCTGTTCATAGGTGGTAAATATTTACCAAAACCTCACTCTTGGCGGATACTATTCATGGATATATAAAATAAAAAACACTTCATTTAAATGCTACTAGAGAGAAGTAATCTATTACAATTGAATATAAAAATACAAATCCCGAAAGTTCATTTTAATTTTCAGGATTTGCTTATATTAGTTAGTTTTTAAAATATTTAACTACCAAATTGGTTATTTACTACTGAAAGCAGTATGAACCTCCGACGTCTAACTTCTATTTTTTTTAAATGCCCCCCATGTTAGAAAGCGAAAATTTAATATAAAGTTTTAGCATTTATTTATCTATAGACTTACAGCTCGCTGACTGTATTTGCAACAAAATCTAAAGCTCTTTCTTTATTGTTTTTAACCCAATCATCAACATCTTCACTTTCCATCGGTTTACCATAATAATAGCCTTGCATCACATTACAACCTAACTGTGTTAATGATTCAATATGCTCCCGACTTTCAACACCTTCTGCAATAACATCTAAATGCAAGTTTTCTGCCATTAAAAGGATTGCATTGATAATAGCACGTTTACTTGGAGTTTCTAAATCATTCGTAAATAACCGATCTAATTTTAGTGAGTCTATAGGGAGACGATCAAGCAGTCCGATAGAGGAATACCCCGTACCGAAATCATCCATTGATATTTTCACTCCGAGAGCTCGAATACTTTGAAGTTGTCTAACTATGTCTTCCACGTCGAATAGCACCATAGATTCAGTGATTTCAAGCTCCAGCAAATTGGGATCCAGCTCTACCTTTTCAAGCACCGATTGAACGAAATCTGCTAACTTGTCAGTTTGAAAAAGCCTAATAGAAATATTCACTGAAATTGGATGAATATCCCCCTTCTCTTGCCACTCTTTACATTGAATGCAAGCTTGTTCTAAAGTCCATCTAGTTATTGGTACGATGTGTCCCGTTTCTTCTGCAATTGGAATAAATTCAGCTGGAGAAATCACCCCTAGTCTTGGATGTTTCCAGCGCAATAGTGCTTCAAACCCTGCAAGTTTATTCGTTTTAACATTCCACTTTGGCTGATACATCAGATAAAATTGTTTATCTTTAAGTGCTCTCTGTAGGTCTTTTTCCAATTCCATTTTACGTATTTCTTTCATTCCCATTGTATCGTTATAAACACAATACTGATTCTTACCTAACCCTTTTGCTTTATACATCGCCGTATCTGCAGTTTTAAGCAGCATAGAACGTTCGGAATCTTTTATCGAACTGATGCTAATGCCAATGCTTGCCGTGATATATAGTTCATTTCCGTCAATCTGATAAACTTCCTTAATACTTAGCAATATCTCCTCTGCTAATCGTTCAGCTCGTTTCTGATCACAATTTTTTACGATGATTAAGAATTCATCTCCGCCTATCCTAAAGGCTTGCTGATCTTTCTTAATAAACTTTTTCAAGCGAAGGCCAACTTCCTGAATGAGCAAATCACCTGTATGGTGTCCTAAAGTATCATTAATCGCCTTAAAATGATCTAGATCAAGAAATAAAACACCAATCTTTTCATCGCCTATATAAGTATCAAAAAAGCGATTCATTTCATTGCGATTTGGTAGCCCTGTAATTCCATCTTGGTAAGCCATTTTTTCCAATACGTGCCGATCAAAGAATACTGCTCCCCATGATACAAATAGAATAATAAAAATGGTGATGGTTACTCCATATAATAGGAAGAAATTTGCATAAGGATCACTTTCCATTATCATTTCCGAGTGAGAATGAAATTTGGCAGCTTTCATTCCTGTATAATGCATACCGCAAATAGCAAACCCCATAGCTACCGCGGACATCCACCTTAACCAACTGAATGGCGATTGATTATTTCGAAAGCGTAGAAATAGAAATAAAGCTGCAAAGGAAGCAGCAAAAGCAATCATTACAGACAATACCCACCACCCTTTGTCATAAGTAAGCTCGACAGGCATAATCATTGCTTCCATTCCCATATAATGCATCGTGACAATGCCGCTTCCCATTATCAAACCGCCAATTCCAATTTTATACCAGTGAATATCTTTTTCTTTCGTTATGTAAAATGCAATAAACGAAGAAATCATACTTGCTAACATTGAGAGTAACGTCATTGGTACATCGTATTTCACTGGCATTTGAAAATGCATTGCCAGCATGCCGACAAAATGCATTGACCAGACGCCAGTTCCCATTACAAACGAGCCCGCTAGTAGCCAAAAAAATCGACTTCGGCCGTTTGAATGAGAAATTTTCGCCGCAATACTTAGTGCAGAGTATGATGCTAATATAGCAATCACAACCGAAAGCGCAACAATATAATAGTTGTAGTTTCCTTCCAAATACACCTTTATCTCTCCCATCTCTCAACAAATACTCACAAACCTTGAGAATAATTATCAAAATTATATTTTATCAATTTTATATATACAAAATCTATACAAATTCCCAAAACTATGTTCCTTAGCTTTAAAACAATGGATTATTCTTAAAATTTTTGTACAACCTTTGTTACTTAGTGATCAGCGCCGCTCGAGAACACACCCTTACATTGTACTATGGGCAAAATAATCTTCTGCTCTGCAGAAATAAACTATTTGTAAAGGGGGCTGCTCAGAATTTACACATTCTGGACAGCCCCCTCTAGTCTTTATATCCGTTCAGTTAAGTTTCGATATTTCTATTTAGTTCATAGTATTAAGAATAGGATTTACTTTTCCATTTTTCATACCAATTTGTAATATTAAAACTTGGCAAACTATCATATTCTTGTTTTAGTACAGATCTTAATAGCCTATATTGCTCTTCAACAGCAGTTGAGCTGTTTATTGACGCATACAGCCTCATCAGTTCAAAGTAACTTTCTTCTTTATCTGGGTACATTTGTTGAATTCGTTGGTTTACTTTAATTGCCGCTTGAATATTCTCAGTATCTCGATAAAATCTACTCAAAATCAAGCCATGATTCAGCCATAGGCGGCGAAGTCTTTCCCTTTCCCCCTCAGCCCATAAATAGTCGTAATCACCAAGATAGTCTCCTTTATACTCACTAAATACGATTTCATGTTCGTGGATATTATCATTTTTTGGAGGAGTTAATTTGTTTAGCTTTGTTTCCCATTCATTTGTATCAACTAGAATATCTTCAATATGCATTATGTATCCTCCATATAAATTGTTTACACTACTTATTGAAATGGAAGGAATTCCTGCCTTCTTAATTGTTTGACGAATGTGGTAAATGGCGGTATAAAGCTGTTTTGCCCCTCTTTCAATTCCAAAATCAGGCCACAACATTTCAATTAATGTCTCACGATCTACTATTTTTCCCCTATGGTGAAACATATATGCGAACAATTCTTGCACCTTGGTTGTACGCCATTTAAAAATTTCAGGTTCACAACCTGCTCTCTGGTACTTAAGTTGATTAAAAGTGTAAAGTAGGGTATTCTCAACTTTGTTTTCTTTACTATTTGTTTGATGATTATCTAGTCTTCGCTGCAAACGTTCCACAGTTTTTTTTAGACGTTCTATTTGAAGTGGCTTCATTATGTAATCAAATGCATATAAATCAAACGCCTCAAGAGCATGTCTATCATCCCCTGTCACAAATACAATCTCTATATTTTGAAAAGCTCCCTGAATGCGTTCTGCCATTTCTAGTCCATTCATCTCAGGCATATGGATATCAATAAATATTACATCTGGTGAATCTGTTTTTATGTTTTCATAGGCTTGAATAGGATCTTGATATACTCCAACAACTTCCACACCATCAATTTTATTTTCCAGCACTTTTTTTAAATACATTAAAGGCAATTGCTCATCATCGATTAAAATCGCTCTCATAAGCATATCCCCTTTCCTAGTACTCATAATACGTACAAAATTCGTTCTACAAATTTACTACCATTTTGACCAATTAATACCATTTTATAGAATATTGTATTTATAACATTATAAAGTTACATATATTTTTTTGCTAGATTAATATCGGCCAAAAATATAAAAAGTGAAAAGTGAAAATTGTCAAAATACAGAAAGCTATATTATAATGATTATAATGGCAAATCAATTGAAAAATTGAGACGCAAAACTACAGGCCTAAGGTATATTGCTATGGTGGCTGGGTTACCGTAATTTTCTCTTTTAGAGATAAATCGTAAAGGAGCAATACTTATGTTCAAAAAAACATTCCTTGCCTTCAACCTTGCATTTCCTCTTCTCTTAACTCAATGCTATCCTACGATGGGCCATGTACATAACCCTTTATTAGATGTGAATAGCTATAAAATTTACTACGGTGAAATAGATGATTCAAAAGCTGAACAACTTAGCAATTATGACATGGTAGTTATTGAACCCCATGAAACAACAAAAGAACACGTTTCTGAAATTAAGGAAGCGGGCACTATTGCTCTAGGTTATATTAGTATTATGGAGTTACAGACATGGGACGAAGAGTTTGTTGAAAAAGTAAAGGACTCCGATTATTTATTAGATGATGGCGAGAGAGTATACGTTGAAGATTGGGATACTTACTTAATGGATATTACAAATCCCCATTACCAACAGCTTCTGCTCGATGAAATTGAAGAAGAAATTATTGAAAAACAATTTGATGGCATTCTTTTAGATACAGTTGGGGATATCGATGATTTCTATCACGATGATGAAGAAATGGCGTCTTACTTAAGAAATGGTTATGTTGAACTTTTACAATCCATTACTGATAAACATAATGAGTTGCTTTTATTGCAAAATTGGGGTTTTGAGACATTAGAAACCTCTTCAAAAGATTATGTTGATGCGATTATGTGGGAAGACTTTGATAAAAACCGCTTAAAAACTAGTAAATGGGGTCAAGATTGGATTCAATACTTCCAAACACTAGAGAGTGAAGAAAATATTGCAGTATTTACTGTTACTCCAGATACAAAAAGTTTTAAATACAGTAAAAAGTATGGATTTGTTCCATATAAAAATTCAAACAGCATATATAACTAGTTATATATGAGGGACTATTCGGAAAGATTGTTTTTCTGGATAGTCCTTCTATTTATTTAGGACATATATAGCTATCAAAAATTACACTTTCGAATTTCGTTTTCTGACTAACGGTAGGAGGCTTAGTAACGTTGCTCATATCATCATCACAGTATACTTTTCTCACCTTGCTTGTGCAGTAGTTCCTTGTTTAATATTTAAAGGGCCGTTCTAAAGGAATTTTCGAACGACCCTTTATTAAATATTATGGACAAATTATGCCGCGTAATCCCCGCTATATTGTACGAGGGATACATCTTTTACACCATCAATATTTGATAGTTTATGAACAAATGCAGTATTATCAACTTTAAGCTTAATTTTTAATGTTAGCTCTGTTAAATTATTTCGTACAATTTTAGATTTTAACTCATAATTGAATTTAACAAGCTGTGATTTAATCTCATCATATGCTTTTTCATCATAGTGGAGGACTAATAAATACGTTACATCCTTCCATTTCTTTTTTGATAGTATAAACACTGCAATCGCAATGAAAATGGATCCGAAAATTGCAACTGCATAAATAGATGCCCCGACGGCAATACCAACTGAAATAGCCCAAAATAGAAAGACGATATCAAGCGGATCTTTCAATGCAGTTCGGAAGCGGACGATACTTAGTGCACCGACCATCCCTAAAGAAAGTACAATATTCGTACTAATTGTCATAATAACTAGTGAAGTTATCATTGTCATGAGCACTAATGTAACATTGAAATTGTGACTGTAAACGACACTTCGAAAAGTCTTCTTATAGACAAAATATATAAATAGTCCAATTAGAAATGAAACAATTGTTCCAATTAAAATCTGCAAAATTGATACACTTGTAAACGTATCTGAGTTTAAAAAACTTTTTTTAATAATGTCGTTAAAATTTATTCGTTCATCCATATTTAATTGTCCTCTCTTATTGCTTATAGTACATCATACTTTGTTCCCGACAAATAACATATTTTGAAATAGCCGAGCGATGGTGACTGTCCAGCTGAAGGATATCACGAATATAATCTGGTAAATAAGAATTAAACTTTACCTCCATAATCATAAAGGGATATTTTAAAGCTTCAACTGTAACTAGATTCTTCTCAAAAATATCGACAGAGTTCACGCCAGCGCTTAAATATTTATCAAATGTAATTCTTACATCTTCAATATCTTCCATATATGCTTCGCGAACATAATCAACAATTACTTTAGGGGACATATGCTGCGTCCTCATATATAAATAAAAATCTTTTGCGGTTTGATTATTTTTATCCTGTAAAAAATCGTAGTCCCATTCTAATAATCGTTGATATTCATCCTTCGAAATAGAGAGAGATTCTTTGTTGATCATTTCTCCAAATCGATTCTTCTTCTCAAGCTTAATCACACTGTCGCTATGATTATAGATTCGAATCCTAAATTTTTTCCTGCGATAGATTCCATAGTTTTTTTCATACAGATCATTATCATAAACATTATCAAAATAAAGACTGCGAATATGATACCCTTCATCATTTACTGTATGCTTGTCCCTTTTTAAAACAATTTGCAATTTTTCTCTCAGTAGTTCATATTCGCTTATATTAATATAGAATTTCAACTCATGTCGTAGCTTCTTCATTTTTAGCTTCCTTTATTATTAGGCATTGTTAAATAGTATTTGTAATGTTTTCATGTACTTGAACAAGTATGTAGGAGGTGAAAAGACCCTAACCAAATGAAATTGCTTTCATCTATGTGAATCATTTACTGCATCAATTATTAATTAACGCTAAATTTCTTAACTCCAAAGTAAACTATTCCATCCTCATCCAATTCATCAAAAGCCATTTGCTCATTTCCTTTTGTATCTTTAGCAATGACCCGCCAATAATAAGTACCTTTTTCTAATTGATCTAAGGTATATGTTGTTTCAATCATATCTTTTTTCTCATGAACAATCTGTGTAAAGGCAGGGTCTGTACTTATTTGTAATGTATAGAATATATCGTCACCCTGGATATCATAAGAAGCATCCCATGAAAATACATTTTGCTTGCCTTCTATATGGTAATCTAAAAAGAATGGCATCGGCTTTTCCAGGTTTTTATAATATATCTCCTTATTAACCTCCGATTCTCGTACCATTCCAAAATATACGTCTTTATAGTCTGAAATGTCTATATCTAAATGGTCTTTATCAGGTGACCTTTTTACAAATTTGCTTACCACTGGATAATACTCATCTAATAGTTTTTTAGTATTCTCGGGATTAATGATTGAAGATAACTCCTCTATTTTTTTAGTCAAATCATCAACATTCTTTGGATCTTTGAAAAAGCGTTTATGAAGAACAGAACCCCAATAATTTGATAACCCATTTTGCCACTCAGGTGTTTTTGTATGCTCTTCTATTGTAGATGAAGATCTCCAAGCTCCATCATAATCCCATGGGAGGAAGTACCATTTTTCAGAATTCGATGGGCTATATAAATAAAAGTTTTGTGTAATAACATCTCGATTTCCCATCAGTATATTAGTTGCTATCCATGTTAGGTAATTTTCTCTGTCAAAATGCTGTTCTACTACGTCATTAATGTTTAAAGAATAATTATTTACATCATCTAACATATCAATCAGCTTGCGATGATCATTACTTCCCTTATTTTCTAATATTGTTTCAAATTCGTCCTTATTGAATAAAGGATCTGATTCAAGTTTCAACTGATCAGGGTAACGATAGAATTCGAAAAATGCTGCTTTGTATAAATTCCCATTAGAATCTAAACCATGTGATGCTAAAAATCGTTCATTTCCTTGTTCAATATGGGTGTATAATCCATAATCTACGAATTTACCATTTGTATTTTTATCTGTTAAATCCTTTACATACAAATGGACAAATTGTGTACGCATACTTGTCAGATTCGGGATTAGTGTAAAATAATCAAAAGAAAGCTTATTCCTTACTCTAGTTGCATCATAAGGATGTTTATTTAAATTTAATGTTTTTTGACCTTTCCACAGCCCAGCACTATCATATAATTTAATTTTAAAGGACTTTTGTGCAGCAATTCTAGTTGATTTCCCTCTAAGTTCAATCGATGCATTAACATCTGTTTCATCAAATCCAAATAAACCGTCTTCAATTCCTTCTTCTGTACCCTCTTGAATCGTGATATCCAGTTTAGGAGATTTCGAATTACTATTGTGAATACTGTACCAATTGTTTAATTCATAAAAAGATGTATCATTTTTATCTGAAATCGTGATATAAAATGTAACAATAGAATTCTTTTTCTCAAAATCATATAATCTAGGATCCTCATCGATAGTTTGGTTACTGTCCGTTTCTTGTACTTGTTTTTGCTGAGCTTCCACATTGCCGCCATCTGCCTCACCTGTTTCATTCGTACAACCTGAAAGAATCAACATAAAAACGATAAAAGCCATCATAAGTAGTTTGTTCATCTTTTCATATCCTCCAACACACTAATACTGTTTTTTAATCTGATTTATCAGTTCCCACGTAAATCTCCTCTTCTTTTTTTCGGTATGAGTGGTTGTGAGCAAAATGTGTAATAGTCAATATTATTCAAGTAATGGGTTAGTTTCCATAAGCCAAACAGTAAGCTAATTAATGCAGCAATAAATACTGAGAAACCATTATTGTCATATGGCACAAAAACAAATGTAAGTACCATGCTGCCCACAGTATAAATTACCGTAGTGATAGATGCTCCTTTTTGATCATCATAATAAAGTAATAGAAGTACGACTGTGTACATAACAATGAAAAAAAGGTAACCAAGAACCAAAATAATAAAGAGTTGGATTTGCTCAAATGTCAACCCTAATAATGGGAGAAATTTCAACCCCAAAGCAATCGAACAAATCGCTGTAAACAACTGAATTTCCACGATAAATGCAAGCTCTAAAGAGAGTATTTTAAACATGTCCTTTTTCGCTGACAATATATCCCTCAATGGAAAAGAATTTAAAATACGATTATAGTACGTCTTATAGGCTGTATAAAAAGACGTTTCTAAAGAGACAACAAATAAAACCATGGCTGGCAGCACACTTAAATAAGCAAAAAAGACAGGAACATCATAAAAAGGTGCAATGACAAACGTATCTGCAACCGTGTGCTGATACTGTCCCTGCCAGACAATAAGATTATGGCCATATAATCCTAATGTATAGAAGAAACCACAAACAAAAAGCAAGGGGGATTTTTTAAAATAGGCCAGGAATAGAAAATATTTATAATTATTTACCTTAAAATATTCTCTAATGTACTGTGTAAATTTTACAAGCATAAACAAGAAGCCAATATTTAAACAAATCATCATTGCTGTTACACTATAGATGTGTAAAAATTTAATGCAAATAAAAATCGCTGCTCCAGAAATTATTACACCTATTAAGAAGCTCTTAACAATTTTCATATAATCCTTTAGTGCAGATACATACATACATTGAATCCATACGATAATAAGTTCAATAAAAAAGATGTATGTAACAAACTTAAATGTAAGATCTAACGGTGAGAATAAGAAGAAAACAAATGCACTAACTCCGCCGAGCAAAACACAGATGCTCATAACACCATACATAGAAGATAGTATATTTTCATATTTTTCTAGGTAAATTTGATCTGCTACATACCTTGATACAATAAGATTAAATCCGCCTGTAATAATTTGTGAAAAAATCAATGCATATTCGGATGCGGCCAAAAACAACTCTCTTTCTGCATATGGTGTATCGACAGCTAAAAGCAATTGTTGTACGAAGGTCATTAGTAATATACATAATGCCAACGGTCCTACTGTAACAATCGCTGAATAGCTGTAAGCACGAACATTGGCTAAAAAACCGCGCTCATTAAACATTTTTTTTAATTGAAACCCTATTCCTGCCATACACTTTTCACCATTTCTTCATAAAGTTTCTGATAACGTTTGATAAAACTCCTTTTTGTATAAAAGAGTCCCACTCGCCTTTTTCCTATTTCCCCCATCAATTGTCTCTTCTGTTCGTCCTGGCATAGTTGAATAATTGCTCTTGCCATTTCGGTATATTGCATGACTGGAACAACGATTCCCGCTTCTCCTAAATCATCTAGTTCACCTAATAGAATTCCTTTACAGTTACCTACGTCTGTTGCAACAAAAGGTATTCCACACACCATACCTTCTAACAGTACTAGCGGTTGTCCTTCACTAATGCTTGAAAGCACTAGCACATCCATTAGATTAATATATTCTTTAACATTTACCTCACCTGTAAAAAAAACATCCTCAATCTGCAGACTTTCTATTAATTGAATACACTCGTTATAATACTCTTCATCTTCATCAGTTGGGCCCATTATGAAGAATTTTGCATTTGGCAATTCCTGTTTCACGATAGCGAAGCTCTGCAGCATTGTTTTAATATCTTTGATTGGAACAACACGAACAATTGCCCCTATATAAAGCTCCCCGCGATTGCGGTATCCCCTTTTAGGCAAATCAATGTAGTCTTCACGATTTACACCGTTTGGTATAATAACAATCTTGTTTGGGGAACATCCTAACTCTATTTGAATTTCCTTGTTTTTTTGGAATAACGTAACTACCTTATCGGCATGTTTATAAGCACAATTTGATAAATTATAAAAATACTGAATCCATAAATCTTTAAAATACCCCTTAACCCATTGTGCTTTAATAATTTCTTCTTCTCTTTCCCGCGTATATATTCCATGTTCAGTCAAAACAAATGGCTTACGATTCATGTATTTCCCTAGGCTGCCGAGAACTCCTGCGTATCCTGTTGATACACTGTGGTAAAGATCTGCTTGCGGGAGTGGATGTTTAATGCAAAGGAATAGGGGCAACACCATTGAACGTATCGACCAGAACATATCTGTAAATGGAACTTGATCATATTTCTCTAGACAAATTTCATGAACTATATCGAAAAAGTCTCTGCTTTTAAGGAAATTGATAGCTGAATCAATTTTATTCCCAGAGAACATAGATAAAAGCGTTTCCCAATCTGGTTGATTGCTATCTATTAAAGATTTAAGCGCTTTTCTCTCTTCATTTGTTAATTTATAGGTACGTCCCCACTTGTCTTCTTCCTCAGCAAAGTCATCTAAAAAAACTTCTTCAACTTGTATAACATTTGCTGGAAGCTGATACTTATAATTCCCTTTAGCCTTTTTTTCAGCACCTATCGAATAAATAATAAACTGATGCTCAGGCATATTGGTTATAATTGTTTGAATCCAACTGGAGACGCCCCCTGTAACATAGGGGTAGGAACCCTCTGCAATGATACAAATTTTCATTTTAATCAACCAATCCTAACTCAATTGTTGCTTTTTTCGTCTTTACATAGTAAACATCTTCATCCACTTTTTGCACTGTACAATCTTTCAGCTTTCCGATATTTTTTTTAGTTCTAAGAATGAAGCTCATCTCACCTGGAAACTTATCAATTTGAACTACAATCCTATTACTTTCTTCCTTTATATAAACATCAGCATTTAAGTAGTTTGTTAATTGTTGTCCTGCACCTCTTGCAGTCATACTCTTCAGCCAAGGATAGTCTTCATAAGTATCGCTCAATAAGTGATCATATTCTTCCTCAAGCAAACTCCACTTTTTCCCTGATGAACGTTCTTCATCTAAAATATCATCTGGATGTATAAAGTGAGAGAACACACCAATTGATGTGATGCCATTTACCAATGCCCATTTTGTTTTATCTGTATATTCGTAACCAGCTGTTATTCTTGGAATATGAATAAACTCATTACTTCGGTCAAATTCATGAACAGTAGTATATGGACTGCCATCTGGCAAATATAAGGATGATAACACATTAACCGACGGAATCGCCTGCTTTAAGGCTGCTTCTCCGACTTCATCAATTCGATTTGAAGGTGGAACATAAGTTGTGAAATCATAGTTGGAAAAAATATCTTTTACATAGCTTACTGTTTTGTTAAGCGCTTCTTCCATATCAGCTTGATTGTTCCACGCATTATATCCTAAATCATCAACTGCCTCTTGATTAACAGTCAATGATTGGTGGTTATAGCCATGAACTCCAATCTCTCCGCCCATTTTTAATAGTTCACGACCGAATTGGATAAATGTATTTCGATCCTGTTCAGTAATATCAAATGGAGGAGTTACTTTGTCACCATAATTCTGGATTACTGCACCGGTATACTTAACATCATATTTTGCGGAAGTTTTTAGAATATCAGGCCACCAAATATCTTGATAAAAACTCGGTATGTCTCTACGATATTCCTCATAAATTTTTTCGTTTTTCCCTTCTGGAATTGGTGCAGGGAAGTCATCAATATATGCAATTTTCATATTCATTATTGGGTAAATGAAATTCTCATTTAATAAACTGATTGCACCTGCTATTAGGCCCCTATTCTCCTTCCACCCAAGCATTGTTCCATTAAAAACCATAAATTTTCCTTTTTCATAAGGAATGTCCCATAATAATGGAACTTGGTCAATAGACTCTATATAAACCGTACTTCGATCATCAATTCCGATAGATAGAGAGGAGTTATCTCCTGTTTCGCCCTTTTCCATCACAAGTTGATTCTGCTTAATTAATACATTTGACGTAAGCTTCATCCCGTTAGGAATTATAAATTCTCCTACTTCATAGATTCCTAATTTCCGATATAAATTTTGTAAAGAACCATTTATTTCTGGGCGAATCGCAAAGAAAACATGTCCTCCTTCAGCAGTATAAGTTTCCAGTGTTCTTAAATTCGAAATTTCGCTTACTTCTTCAAGTGCGACAATCACGTTATGAAAATCATTAAATGATGAAGGAATTTCAGATAATGAGGAGAGCGTTACTTCTTTCTTCATATATTCCAACGTTTGGTTGATGTTATCCATTAATTCGACACTGTATGGATTGTTCTCATTATAAATAATTAAATATTTTTCTTTTTCCAGGTTTTTAAGAGTCTCCTCTGGTAACCTTGTAATATTTGCCCCGTTGTCATTTAATCCTAAACTAGCTTCATTAGGTAAAAACTTGAGCATGAAATTTGAATTGATAACACCTAATAGAAGACCAATAATAAAAACAAATGCGATGACAAAATAAATTGTTCCGCCTAATCGAAATTTAGTATCCATTTGTATCACCATGCAACCAGAATCTTATTTTATTCAACCCTTGTGGAGAAAGTCTTACAGAAGAATCTCTAAGCATTTGCAAAACTTCTTTAAATTTCATTTGATTTTTCAATGAATAATAGAGCTTCATGGCCATAAAATATGCTTCTTCCTCGTTAGCACAAAATTTTAGGAAGAGTTGGCTATACTTTTCAGCTGTTTCGAGTTCTCCTAATTGAAGATCACAGTTAATTTTTTCAATATAATATTTCTTTTCTTGAGGCACTGCTTCAATAACTTTTCCAAGTATTTGTGAATACCTGTAAGAATATTGTTTTTTTGTTCGTTCATCTAAGTAGCCCGTATTTAAATACTGCTTTATCACTTGGGAAAATGAGATTAAAACATCTACATCATCCGGCTGCTTCTCAATTTGATATTCCAATTGACGTATGGAATTTTGAAGCTTTCCCTTTATATCTTGAATAGCTGTTGCAGCATAGTGCGATGTCTCAGTATCATCATTTTCCAAAGCTGATTGAAGTATACCAATATGATGGAATGTGTCATTTTTTAAAATATCCAACAGCATTTTACGTTTCGTTTGATGATCATTTAGTAATAACGCGTCCTTCATAGGAACTATGCTAGTCTCTTTTTCAACATCTACCATACGTAATATTTCTGTCTGCTCTTCACCTTTTTTTATTAATCCATCAGGAATAGAGCGTTCCTCATTTTTGATATGATGGAACATAAAATACAATATGATTAACCCGATAAATGGACAGAAGAAGGCAATAAGCATCTTGACAGTAAAGTTCTTTTGATCTTTTCGATATTCAATTATTAAATAGATGAATACAATCAAAAAGTACACCATTAGAACATTAAACATAAACTTCTTCCTCTTTAAAGAAACACTGATCAGCAAACGATTTAAAACGATTGATCACTGCTCTTGCACTTTCTTTATTCGTATTGGAAAGAAGCATCCAATATGAACCCTTCTCATCAATACCGATATAATCCGTATCTCTTAATAAAGCAGAAATTTTTTCAATTACTTGCTCCATTTCCTCTACTGGCTCAAGCCTGATTAAGGAATAAGGAATATTTAGCTGCTTTTGAGCTTTTTGTTTGCTTTCTAAAATCTTTTTAAAGTACTCAGCTTTTAATATTGACGTTCCCTCAATATAGCGGTCATGATGTGTTGCATTTACATATTCATATGCCCGAGCAACTGAAGAAGTAATTAAGTTTGTTACAACATAAAACAAATTCTCATGGTAGAGAGTTAGCTTATCAAAATCCATTTCATTTATACAAATTAGGGCAACTGGTTTATCTTCTTTCCATATTGGTGCAATCATCATCGGAAGATTCGGATCCAACTCCCTGTTAATTATTGATTTATTTTCTATTAAAACTTTTGCATATGGGCTGTTTGGAACTACCTCTATAGAAGTAGGAAACTTAGAGCTAACAGCATTGGATTTTGAAATAAGTCTTAAATATCGATTGCCTTGACCAACTAGATAAATAGCTGCTTCTTTTGTTTTCATAATTTGTTCAAGTACGCTAATAACCCCATTAAACACTTCATCCGGCTCTAAGCTATCAATCTTTTTAATAACCGAATATACTTCTCCTACACTGTCTTCCGAGTAAAGGATTTGTGTTTGTAATTCTTCCTTTACCTTTCTAGTTTCCGTATATATTTCATCTAATAATAAATACTTCTCTTTAAACAATTGCAATTCACTTTTTGCAGCTTCTTCTCTTAAATGTTTACGGTCTATCACATAACCAACAAGTAAAGCTACAAATAGATATACAGCAAATTGTATTAAAGTAGTATGATCGGTGAATAGCGCAACTATCTCTCTTCCATTCGCTAATCCTTGCCAACTATATAAAACAACCGACAAAGAGCAAGCAATTACAGCCTGAACTTTCCCAAAAATAATTCCAACAATCAAAATATATATCAGCAATAAATCAATATTAAAAAAGAAGTCTCCAATATTAATATGAAGGAAAGCGATAATGATAAAAATAAGTACGTTCTCTATATAAGGAAAATAGGGTTTCCCTAATTCACTGAAAATTGGTTTAGAGCGAATTTTTTCGTTATAAGTATTTTCTTTATCAATATGGTTGTCTTTTTGATTTTTAAACCAATCGTAAGTTTTCTTTAACCCTTCCTCTAAAGAATATTTAGGAATCCAATCTACCTCTTGTTTTACTTTTCGATTATCTAATCTCGAAAATTGAATATCGCCTTTTCTAGCCTCTTTATGAACAACACCTGCGATTTCGGTAATATCCTTATAATAATCGACTAATTGATTAATACTCGTTTCAGTATTAGTAGATAAATTCATTAATCCGGAAATATCGCTGGCTACTGCACGAAATATAGCTTCAGCAACGTCTTCCACATAGATAAAATCCCTCGTCTGTGTGCCGTCACCAAATATATTCAAAGCCTCATTATTTAAAACATTTTCGGTAAAAATTGAAATGACTCCGCCTTCACCCTTGCTACCCTGCTTAGGTCCATAGACATTTGAAAAACGAAAAACGAGTGTATCTAGTTGATAGATTTCGTTCCACTTTTGACAATAGTATTCTCCTAATTTTTTGTTTATTCCATAGGGTGAAAATGGTGCACATCTGGATTCTTCATTTAATGGAATTTCTTCATTATTTCCATATACTGCAGCTGATGACGCAAAAACAAATTTTGAAACACCATATTTTTTTGAAAGCTCTAATATATTTATCAAGCCCAACACATTTACTTTCGAGTCTCCAGCTGGGTTCTCAATTGATTTTTCAACATCGACTTGTGCTGCTAAATGGATAACTACATCAAATTTGTTGGTACGAAAGATTTGTTCACATTGTTCATCCTCAACGTGAAGTAAATAGGAATGATGACGGAAGTTAATATTATTCTTTTTTCCTGTTGAAAGATTATCGAGGACGTGAACTTCATGACCTTCCCGATAAAACTTTTCAGCAACAAAAGAACCAATAAAACCATATCCACCCGTAACTAATACTTTCATTGCAATCTCCTTTTTCTTCATAACAAAGCGGTAAATTAAAGACGTTATTTTCCAAAATAACAGAGCAACCTCTACAAAACCTATACAACTAATACGAAAGTGCTATAAAAATACCAATATAAGTTAATTTATGTTCTGCAAATAATTATCGAGTAATCATTCAGCAGTGCACTTCCATTGATATGAATTACTTATTATAGGATTTCAATGATATCATTTTACCATATAACCATTAAATAGCTTATAAGTGTAAGTAATAAATAAATATTTTGTCATAGGGAAAAGTATGGATAATTATCCCCTTTATTCCAATAGTCGCTGTTTCTATGCTATTAATTGTTATTCAAATTTATGTTAATTAAGTGATTGTTGAGAGAGCAGAGTAATGAATTTAAGATAAACGTTGGAGTTGAAGAAATTGTAAAAAATAAAGCTCGAAAATTCAACTTTGAATTTTCGAGCTTACATTTTTATATTTTTTTGTATACCACAATGAGAATTTATCTACTACAAGTGTAATTTTCTATTAGCGGTTTTCTTCATCGTCTCCCCAACATTCTACTTCACCGATGTTCGGTACGTTCTTCTTGTAGAATACAGGATCCTTGCCTTTTTTACGCTGTTCTAAATAATCATTAATTACAGGTTTAGCAACTTTCCAAAGTAGTAGAATTGCTACTAAGTTAATGACAGCCATAATAGCCATAAAAAGGTCAGCTAAATCCCAAACAACTTGTACTTTTGCAATTGAACCAAACATGACAAAGCCTACTACTAAAACACGGAATACTTGTAAGAAAGTTTTTGATTCTTTAATAAAACCAATATTTGTTTCACCATAGTAGTAGTTGCCAATTACTGTACTATAGGCAAATAGAAAGACAGCTATCGCTAAAAATATTCCTGCCCAATCTCCTAAATTACTTACTAATGAAGCTTGTGTCAGATTTACAGATGCAGCATCTGATTGAAGATACGCATCACTTAATAATACGATTGCAGCCGTTGAAGTACAAACTAGCAGTGTATCAATAAACACACCTAATGTTTGAATTAATCCTTGTTTTACTGGGTGAGAAACGGCAGCAGTTGCCGCTGCATTAGGCGCCGAACCAATACCAGCTTCATTTGAGAATAAGCCACGTTTAACTCCATTCAAAATAGCTGCCCCTACTACTCCGGCAAAAGCCTCTTCCAATCCAAAAGCAGATTTAAAGATAAGGATAAACACATTTGGTAATTCTGTAATATTTAAAATCACGACAAGTAATGCAATAGCAATATACGCAATTGCCATAACTGGTACAATAACTTGAGTAACACTTACAACACGCTTTAGCCCACCAAAAACAATAATTGCTGTTAAAAGAGATAAAATAACACCTACAACAATTCGGCTTGTACCAAAACTTTCTTCAAAAGCGATTGTAATTGTATTTGCCTGTACGGCATTAAAAACAAATCCATAAGTTAATGTTATAACAACTGCGAAAAGAATACCCATCCATCGCTTATTTAAACCCTTTTCCATATAATAGGCAGGGCCTCCACGGTACAAACTACCGTCTTTCACTTTATATACTTGAGCTAAAGTACTTTCAATTAAAGCAGATGCTCCACCAATTAATGCAATCATCCACATCCAAAATACTGCACCAGGTCCCCCAAGGGCAATTGCTGTCGCTACTCCTGCAATATTACCTGTCCCAATACGGGATGCTGCAGAAATCGTAAAGGCTTGGAAGGATGATACTCCTTTTTTTCCTGATTTATCTGTTGCAGATTTCTCTGTCAGAAGCTTAAACATATCAGGAATTAATCTGAATTGAATAAACTTTGTTTTTAAAGTAAAAAATAGTCCTGCTCCTACTAATAGAATAATTAAAAGCTTTGAGTAAAGAAAAGTATTTAAATTTTGTAATAGAACGTCAAACCCGTTCATAAATTTCCCCCTTTTTAATGATCGACTTTTTAAAAAATTAGGTACTACAAAATAATTAAATTAAAGCGAACGCTTACATTTCATTGGAATGTTCCTCTTAATTTAACTAAATATGAGCAACACATATTACTTAATAGTATCAAGCAACTAACTATAAATTCGAATTATTATACTTATCCGAAAATATATAAATATTTTTGCAACATTAAAATTATATCAATATATATTAAAATAAGTAAAGCCTATCATTTTTCCAATTACTTTCGTCATAGATTTATACACTGATAACCGTTGATGATAAAGGGTTTTATAATTTTACAACTGGATTAATTTTTTATATTAGTAAAGTTCGCTATTTAAACATTCATTATTTAAGGAATATTTTTAATTATCCATAAAATATGAAATAGACAACAAAAAATTATATTAAATGTAACTTTATAGGTCATTTTATCAGTAAATAAAAAGGACTGAGGCACATATTTCTTGTGACTCAGTCTTTATTTCATATCTCACCTTTTATACGGGCATCCATTTCTTCTTTCATTTCTTCCTTCATAGCTTTTATAGATTGCTTGCGACGTTCGTTTTTATGTTTAATCACTTCACGCTCTTCTGGATTTGCAAATTCCATACTAACCTCGGCTTCTTGTAGCTTTTTTTGTGTATTTTCAATCATATCATGCAACCGTTCAACATTATTAAATCTATTATCTGGGTTTGGTTGTTTTGATTTGACATATTTCTCCCCCAATTCATTTTATTTATAAGTAGTCTGGTTTACTTTGGCTTTTTTATACTAACTTTATAGCGATGCAAAAATTTTAAACAATATAAAAAACCACACATCCTAGTAAAAATGATTTACTATATGTGCGGTGCTCTATATCTAAAACTAACTTAATAAAAGTTGATATTTATGATTCAACTACTTCATCTAAACCAGTTTTTTCATTGTATACTTTTTCATTAAATTCGCCAGTTATTTTACTTGTTAAAATACCAGATGTCATACTTCCACTTACATTTAAAGCTGTACGTCCCATATCAATAAGCGGTTCCACAGAAATTAATAAGCCGACGATTGCAACTGGTAGATTCAATACTGAAAGTACAATTAGTGAAGCGAATGTTGCCCCACCACCTACACCTGCAACTCCAAACGAACTAATGATAACTACTACGATTAAAGTCAAAATAAAACTTGGATCTAATGGATTGATTCCAACAGTCGGTGCTACCATCACCGCTAACATTGCCGGGTAAATTCCTGCACATCCATTTTGTCCGATTGTCAAACTGAATGGGCCAACAAAGTTTGCTACCCCTTCAGATACACCAAATCCATCTGTTTGAGTCTTAATATTAAGTGGTAAAGTACCTGCACTTGAACGGGATGTAAATGCAAACGTTAATGCTGGCATACCTTTTTTAACATAAGTTTTAGGATTTAATTTTGCTAGACTAATAAATACTAAGTGTATTAAGAACATAACAATAAGAGCTACATAAGAAGCTACAACAAATTTACCTAAATTCAATATCGCTTCAAAATCACTTGTAGCAGCTACCTTTGTCATTAACGCCAACACTCCATATGGTGTTATACGTAGGATTAACGTTACAACACGCATAATGATGGCATAAAAAGCATCAACAATTTTAGCAAATAGCTCAGCTTGTTCTGGCTGTTTGCGTTTGATACCTAAATAAGCAATACCAATAAATGATGCAAAAATAACAACAGCTATAGTAGATGTTGAACGAGAACCCGCCAAATCTGAAAATGGATTTGTTGGAATAAAGGAAAGAATTTGTTCTGGAATCGTCATATCTTCGACAGTTGCAATTCGCTCTGTCAGTTCCGCATTTTTAGCATTTTCAGCATCCCCTGCTTGCAATTCAATTCCTTCTAAACCAAATCCGAGAGCAGAGCCGATGCCAACTGCTGCTGCAATCCCTGTTGTAAGTAATAAAATACCGATGCCATAAGCACTAATTTTGCCAAGATTTTTTGAAATACTTACTTTTGTAAATGCCCCAACAATGGAGATAAACACTAATGGCATAACAACCATTTGCAATAATTTTACATAACCTGATCCTACAATATTAAACCATTCAATTGTAGTTGTAGTTACATCGGATGTCGTTCCATATAACAGATTAATAATAAAACCAAATAAAATACCTAAACCAAGCCCTGCAAATACTCGTTTTGAGAATTTAACATGTTTCTTTTGCATTATATATAAACCTATAATAATTGCAATAAGTATAGCAATATTAACGATTACTAAAATTGTATTCAATACGGTCTCCTCCTTAAGATGTTTAATTTATTTTAATTTATGAACCAACAATAACTATAATACATAAAAACTTATTGGTAAAGTATGAATTGAAATAAATTTAATAAACTGGCAAAAAATCTTCGCTCTAGTTAACTATCACTACACTTAAATAAAAAGAGACAATTAAAAAGGGGTAAGATGCCAAATGGAACTTTGTACATCTTACCCCTTTTATTTAAATGTCTCTATGTTTATTTGTTATCAGTTTTTTCTATAGCATCTTTATTATAATTGTACTGAGATGGATCGACGGGTGTAAATCCTATTGGCGTATAGAATCTCAATAAATCTCCATTTACGACTTTATCAGATAACTGTAGTTTGTATTCTACTTCTTTTTCAAACTCATTTGCTTTTTCCAATAAACTATCATCTTCAGTTAATGGTAAACCAGTTTTCGCATCATAAAGATTATCATCAATTGAGTAAATCGTTGGGCTGACGAAGTCACCATTTCTGAACGGTACTAATTCATTGTGTTCTTCTGATAATAAATCTGTACCAAATTGAACGTAATTTTGTGAATCAATTCCAAGTAAGTGTAATAAAGTTGGAAGAAGATCCATTTGACCTCCGTAAGTATGATTCACTCCACCTTCCATTCCTGGAACATGAATAATCAAAGGTACTTGTTGTAAATTAGCACTTTCATAAGGTGTTACTTCTTTTCCAATAATTTGTTCCATTGCTCTATTATGATTTTCTGAAATACCATAATGATCACCATAAAGAACAATCATACTGTTATCATATAAACCTGATTCTTTTAATTGTGCAAAGAACTGTTCAATAGCTTCATCGGCATAACGAGCCGTTTGGAAGTAATTATCTACACTTGGATCACCAGTAGTCGCTTTCCCAATCGTTGTTAACTCTTGATCAATTTTGTATGGATAGTGGTTCCCTACCGTTATAAATTTCGTATAGAAAGGTTTAGGTAAAGATTTTAAAAGATCCATTGATTGCTCAAAGAAAGGCTTATCTAACAAACCATATTCAGCCATCTCTTCTTTAGAACTTGTGTCATAGTAATTTGCATCAAAGAAATGGTCATAACCGAAGGATTTATAAATCTCATTACGGTTCCAGAAAGTTCCGTTATTACCATGGAACACCGCTGATGTATAACCACTCTCTTTTAAAATAGCAGGAGCTGCTTGGTACGTATTTTGACCTTTTGTAATAAAGGCAGATCCTTGTGGTAAACCAAATAAAGAGTTTTCTAACATAAATTCAGCATCCGAAGTTTTACCTTGAGCCGTTTGGTGGTAGAAATTATCAAAGTAAAGTGTGTTCGGATCTTTAATTAATGAATTTAAAAATGGTGTTACTTCTTCACCGTTTAATTGATAGTTCATTAAAAAGTCTTGAATGGACTCTAAATGTATATAGATTACATTCATTCCTTTTGCTGCACCAAAATATTCAGGATTAGGTTCTGCATAGTTGGATTTTGTATAGTTAATTACTTCAGTCATATCATCACTATCAGCTAAAGCTCTTTGTGAAGATGCTTTTAAAGTTTCTGCAGCGTCATAAATCGTATAGTTATACATACCTAAATACTTAACGATATAGTTTCTATCAAAACCACGAGTTAATAATTGTGGTCGATCGGCATTAGCAAGCCCTAAATTAACAGCTGAAATTCCTATTACAAAAGCAATTACAGCAATTGCTTTTTTATATCCAACTCTACGATAATCTTTTTTTATTTTTTTAGATAAACATAAGTAAATTAACAAAAATACATCTACAAAGAATAAAATATCATAAGGTTTTAGTAAAGAAATAATACTACCGCCCAAGTCCCCAAAGTTTTGAGTTTGAGAAATTGTTGGTAATGTAATAAAGTCACTAAAGAATCGATAGTAAACCGCATTTGCATATAAAAGTATGGACATAAGAGTATAAATTACAACTAGTAATATATATTTTCCTCGTCCTTTAAAAATAAAGGCAACCCCAAGAAATAACATAGCTGAGCCTAATGGATTTAATAATAAAAGGAATTGTTGAAGTGCCCCTTGTACTCCTAAATCAAACTGAGTTACTTGCGTAATATACGTTTTAATCCATAGCATAAGAATAGCTAATAAATATAGACCAAAAAACTTATTTAAAAAACCAGCTTTTTTATTAATTAAACTTTCCATTTTATTTCACCTTCCTAATAGTCAAACAGACTAAAATATGACTATTATAAACTTAACAATTATTTAAAAAAATAATTATTAATCTTTACATTAACTTGGTAAAATTATTTTTTACCGATAATTTTTCAAGCTTATACAGACTACATCTTAGTCCCGGTCTCTGTCAAGAGAATATAATAACCTAGTTTGCTATTTTCTCCTATATCTTACTTCCTATACCTTACTAATACTTAGACTTGTAGAATCGCTTTGAATATAAAAATGACCTCTTAATTTTTAAAAGACATTTACATTTTTAATATAACGATAATACTTCTTAACAAGTTCCATGGTTTTGTAAATAAAAAGGACGAGTTCCATATTAGGAATTCGTCCTTTTTATTGTAATACTAACTCAATTCTCATCATATACGGGTGGCTGCTGCGACAAATATGAAGTTGGTTAGTCTTATGAAAAATGCTTTGTTAACGTAAAACTAAGTTTGCCATTCTTAACATAATTCAACAAAGCTTTCATTTTAAAAGGTTCTTTTTTTACTCATTAACTGCTCAAAATAATTACAGCAATAGATAAAAGAAACATAAACATAGCATTAATGGTCATCAACGGGCTATGTTTTGCACGGAAAAGGTGAGCATGTATTGCACCAATCATCAATATAGCAAATAAAATTGCTGCAAAAATCAACATTTTCTGAAACAAAAATGCTATTAATATACCTAGTACACCTATCAATTCTAGTGCAGCAATGATAAACATGAACCACATAGGGTACTTATACTCATTCCAATGCTGCACCATCATTGGTTTACGCAAAAATTTGATGGCAGCAGATATTGTAAATATACATACTAAAATAATCTGAGCAATAATTAAAAGTATCTCCAATTAATAACACCCCCTATACAAAAAACATTTATTGGTTAAAAGCACTATAATTAATAATGGAATAATAATCTGTAGTCTAGCCTACCAATCTATTTAATAAGGAGGCATTTTGTGGATAAAGTTAAATACTTATCAAGAATCAATTTATTTCATGATTTGGATATAAAAGAACTACAACAAATGGAATCCATTACACCGATTACAGTAACTAAAAAAGGTACTTTAATAACCTCTCCCAGTCGCAGTCAAGAACGACTGTATTTAATAAAGAAGGGAAAGGTACGCATGTATACTATTTCTAATAGTGGAAAGGAACTTACTATTGATGTATTGAACTCGGGAAATATATTTGGGGAAATTAGCCTGTTTTCCCCTGGGTTCCACCATATGTACGCTATAGCGATAGAGGATTCAGTTATTTGTTCAATAGAAAAGAACCAGTTTGAACAAATAATAATGGAGAAGCCAGATATCGCACTAAAGTTAATAACAATCCTCTCCTCTCGATTAAAAGAGATGGAAAAGATGATGGAGCAAATAGCTTATGGTAGTGTACGAAGCAAACTGCTTTTTTTACTAAATAGATTATCAGATAAATTCGGAGAACCTTTAAAAGAGAATGGGGACGAAAGTGAGTGGATTCAAATAGGTGTGATGGTTACACATCAAGAATTGGCCAGTATGATGGGAAGCATTCGTGAAACTGTAACAGAATTATTAAATGATTTAATTTCAGAAGTAATGGTAAATAGAACAAGTACTCGTGTTTTTTTTACCATTCATCGAACGCGATTAAAGAAAGCTTCAGAAGATTCGATATATAGTAGAGAGATTCAACCATTGTTATATAATTTATCACTAATAAGGTTGAATAATGCCTTAGATAATCCCATTTTAAAATTTGCTTATTATAGGTAAGAACTATTAAAAAGATCCTAATATTGTTTATCAATAATATTATGGATAAAACAAACATTGTACTTAATTATCCCTCTCATTAATAAGTAATTAACCAAAGAAAAACGAATTCCACATAGGAATCCGTTGAAATAATCTTATATTAACTTTCATAGGAAGAATCAACTACATTCTTTTTTTGGCTATAAATGACTCCAGCTATTGTAAATGCAACGCCAAGTAAAATTGTACTAACAAAAATAATCAAACCTACATTGCCATTTATATAAGTGTTATTCCAAACTGCTAGATTAACTACTGGCATTGAAAAGTCCTTTTTATCAATAATCATATCGACGATACTATTAAATATATAAAAATAAACTCCACTAATACTTAAACATATTGCAGCTTTATAATAGTTATTAAATGTAGTGTAGCGAATAACCAATAGATAAACCCAAGGAAGAATGATTCCAATACTAACTAAAGGAATTGCTATTTCAAGCACATTTTGAATATCCATAGAGCCTGACAGAAGAACACATGCTATTACTGTAATATAGACTAAAACTGTATCTATAATAAAACATAATAGTGCTTTATTACTTCCTATACCAAATGGCTTCATTTCACTTCGTAAAATTATTGGAAGAAATACTAGGGCATAAAATGTAAGTGTACATACAAATGTAATAACAAACCAGTCTCCTCCCGTGTACAAGAACAAACAAGTAATAACAGATTAAGCGAAATAAAACTTCCTAAAACTGTAAACAACCCTTTCCTTTTGCTCACAATTAGCGGAAGATTAAGAAGTGAGAAAGCTAGCAGCTCTGCAGTTAAAACAATATAAAACCAATCTAATTTATGCTCTATAACTAAATTAACAATAAAACAAGCTAAGAGCGATATTAGGTAAGCTCCATATAAAATAGCAGAGTAAGTTTTTACAATATTCAGGAAATAATTCCCTCGCTTTTCCAATTGTCTTTGGTGATAATCCTCACTGGCAGTAATCAATTCATGTTCCGTTATTTGAAGTACTCGGCAAATTTCAGAAACAAGTGAAATATCCGGATATGAAACTCCACGCTCCCATTTAGAAACCGCTGATTCTGTAACATACAATGATGATGCAAAATCTTTTTGTGTCATCTGTTGCTCTTTCCTCTTCTTGGCTATAAACTGTCCAAATTTCATTTTATTTTCCATAACATCTCTCCATCAATTTAATATTCTTACACAAAATTTTTTATAAGCAGGAAATAGTTTAATATCTATTTATCATAGCACACGACTTAATTAATGATTTACATAAATAACAAATAATGGCATCGCATTAATTTTTAACCTCCCTTCTATTTCTTGCAAGATGATTTTGCCATTTCTGCATCTGCTTTTTCGGTGCCATTTACGTTATATGATTTTCCCTTCCACAAATCAATAAAATGCATAAAAAAAAGGACTCGACCATCAAGCCAGTCCGCTATTATCAAGGGGGTTAGCCACTTTTAACTTTTTACAAATTTCCCGTTTCACTCGAAACATTTCTAATAATTGACCTACGATTCAACTAGCAATAACTTTAAATATGACATATAGTTACGTATCTTACATTGTGAAAATCTAAAACATCTTTTACTTATAAAAGTGAACTTTACAAATTGTTCATTAACCGAAATATACTAATATTACCTAAAATTATATAAAAAATATTATTGCAATATAAATGTCATGGACGTAATCGATTTATCACCTTCCTGTGCTTTTTGTCAGAAAAATCTATGTTAGGATTATTAAAAATTAGCAACAAGAACTTGGAGGATAAATAAATGATTAAAAAAATGATGTCAATTGTACCACTTGCTGCACTCACATTAACTGTTAGTGCAAATGTACAAGCTGCAACAATTACCGTACAAAAAGGAGATACACTTTGGGATTTAGCACGTGCAAATAATTCATCTGTAGAAAATATTCAAGCAGTGAATCATCTTACTACAGACCTTATTCATCCCGGAGATATTTTAACCATTGCGCCGGAAAAACAATATACCGTTAAGCAGGGGGATACATTATGGGACATAGCTATAGCTTATCAAGTAACAGTTTCACAAATAAAGGAATGGAACCAATTACATACTGATCTCATTCACCCTGGTTTAAATCTAGTAATTTTTGAAGGTTTAAAAAATAGTGAAAGTGCAAAAATTCCTGCAGTGCATGCACCAAAGGAAAGTACACCTGAATCGAAGGCTCCATCAAATGAAGCTTTAACGCAAAGTACACCTAAGACTGCTGCTCCTGCTGCAAATAATGAAATTTCACAAGAAGAAGCACCTAAAGCAACCGCTCCTGCTAAAAGCAATGAGACTTCAGAGAAAGTTGCACCTAAGGCAACCACTCCTGCTGAAAGTAATAAAGCCGCACAGGAAAGTACATCTGAGGCTACTGCTCCTGCTGCAAGCAGCACAGGTTCGAAGGTAATTACAGTGGAAGCTACAGCTTATACAGCTTCATGCGAGGGATGTTCTGGTATTACCTCAACTGGTATTAATCTTAAAGAAAATCCAGATGCAAAAGTCATCTCAGTTGACCCTTCTGTTATTCCGCTTGGCAGTAAAGTTTATGTAGAAGGCTATGGTGAAGCAATCGCCGGAGATACTGGAGGAAGCATTAAAGGTAATAAAATCGATGTCTTTATTCCTTCGAAACAGGATGCAGCAGACTTTGGAGTTAAACAATTAAAGGTAACAATACTAGACTAGCATAATCATAACTAACCCATCTTAAATTTTTATATACAGAATAAGCAAAAAGGAATCCGTTTCGATCCCTTTTTGCTTATTTATACAGCCCTTTTAGTGATTCCCGTTTATAGAGCAGCAATCTAAATTATGATTCTGTAGTGAATAGATACTTTGTCTTCGTCTGATACACTTGCTTTTCTTGTAATATTGACGATTGGAATTGAGGATGATTGATTGAATCTGGTGGGTGTTGAGTCTCCAAGCATAAACCTAAATAATTTCGAGAAGGCGTTCCATAAAATGATAATTCATTGCCTAAATTATTTCCCGTATATAAAACAACACACGGTTCATCTGTTTCCACAATAAGCTTACGACCACTTTCTTTTTCAACAAGAATAATTTCTTGCTGATGATTTTTATTCAGTAAAAAAGGATGGTCATAACCGTTATGAGCAATCATATTTTGGATATTATTGGATTTGACCCCTTCTCCAATCTCTCTCCCATTTCGAAAATCAAAAACAGTATTTTCAACATTAATAATATTCCCCGTTGGCAATAGGTTTTCTTGCAATTCAAGGAACGCATTACTGTCAATGGTTAATTCGTGCTTTAAAATATCTCTTTTCAAGTTCCCACTTAAATTGAAATAAGTATGATTTGTGACGTTCAATAAGGTTGTTTGGTCAGAAACACCATAATAACTTATAATAAATTCATTATCATTATTTAATGTATACGTCACTTTCATTTCTACGTTCCCGGGATACCCTTCTTCACCATCAGGACTATGGTAAAAAAAATCCAACGACAATTCATGCTCTTTTTCAATAATTTTCACGTCCCATAATACATGACTAAACCCTTTAATTCCGCCATGTATATGATTGCTACCCTCGTTTTGTGCAACTATATAATTTTTTCCGTTTAATTGAAATGTTCCTTCACTAATTCTACCTGCGAATCTGCCTACTATAGCACCTAAATAAGGTGAATTCACTTCATAATCTGTAAAATTATCAAAGCCTAATACTATGTTTTCACTATCACCATTGCGATCCGGGGCTAAAATCTTTGTAATAATACAGCCATAATTAAGACAGGTTATTTCCACACCATGATTATTTTTCATTGTAAATATATAAACTGGCTGGTTATCCTTAATACCAAATTGTTTCTTAAGAACTTTCATTCATCCCCATCACCTTCTACGATTTATTAAAAATTCTCTTCTCTCTACAAAAGGGCTTACTTGAAACCATGTATATATAATTACCGTTTAACATTCACACTCTGTCCTGTTTTAATTGATTCATAAAAAGCATTTATGACTCGCATATTATTTACTGCAGATTCGCCGGAATAAGAGGGCTGAAAATCCTCTAAAATAGCTTGTGAAAAGTGTTCAACTTCTAAACAATATATATCACCATAAAATATTTCTTCTCTTAATTTATTTCCAATTTTAACAATGACATGACCTCCCCCTCCATTTCTATCTGGTCGGAAGGCATAAGGTACTTTAATCGATCCTTGTGTCCCAATGATTTCGTATTCATTTCGTTCAACCATATCAAAGCTACAATCAACTAGGGCTGTAACACCATTCTCAAGTTCCATATATGCAAATGCCGAAGTATCAACATTTGTGTCCCTATCAATTTTTGCATATACATGTACTTTAATAGGTTCTGTTTGTAGGACGCTGCGAATTGCATGTATAGAATAACAGCCTACATCATATACACTTCCGCCGCCCATATCTTTATTCATTCGAATATCTCCATCTCTATCTTGAAAATAAAATGAATGACTTGATCGTATCATTTTTACCTCACCAATCTCACCTGAAGAAATAATTTCTTTCACTCGTGCATGTTGAGGATGAAACTGATACATAAATGCTTCCATAAATTTAACATTATATTCCTTGCAAATTTGCACCATTTCATGAGCCTCTTCAGCAGTCAAAGAGACTGGTTTCTCACAAAGTACGTGTTTGCCCTGTTTTGCTGCTTTAAAAACCCATTCTTTATGTAAATGGTTTGGAAGTGGTATATAAACAGCATCGATATTCTCATCTTCAAGAAGTTCATCATAATTCTCATATGCTTTTGGGATGTTTAAATCTAATGCAACTTGGTACACCTTGCTCCCTCTACTAGCAATTGCGATTACTTCTGCATTCTTTGCACGAAAAATTGCTGGAATTAATTCTGTTTGTGCAATATTTGCCGTACTTAAAATTCCCCAACGAATTTTATTCACTTTATAGCCTCCTAATTATTTAAATATTGGAAAAATTTATTTTCTAAAGGCTTGTAAGGATTCATTTAATTCTGTGGTTTGTTCGTATACTTGCTTATAAATTGCAAAAAGTTTTTTATATTTCTCAGCATTTTCCTTTATAGGCTCATATGTTTTAACCTCTTCGATAAATACATCTGCACACTCTTGCAGCGATTCAAACCATCCGCTCCCAACAGCTGCAAGCATTGCGGCTCCAACGCCTGGACCTTGTTCACTTGAAAGTTTTACAATGTTTGCATTAAATATATCTGCCTGCATTTGCAGCCATTCTTCATTTTTTGCTCCCCCACCAATGGAAACAATTTTCTCTATTGTTTTACCGTTTTCTCTGAAAATATGAATAGTTTCATAAAGTGAGAAGGTAATCCCCTCTAATACAGAACGGACAAAGTGCTTTCTCGTATGAGCTCCATCCATTCCAATAAAACTTCCGCGAATAACCGAATCAGCATGTGGTGTTCGTTCTCCAACTAAATAAGGTGTAAAGATTAATCCATTTGCTCCAATTGGAATTTCGTCAACTCCAGCAAGTAAATCCTCAAAGGTTTCATTCTCGGCAAAAACATCCTTAAACCAACTTAAACTATAACCTGCTGCTAATGTAACGCCCATTGTATAAAATGCATTCTCTTTTCCGTGATTAAAGTAATGGACTTTCCCTTGAAAGTCTCGATCCTTATTTTCTTCGTAAGATAGAATAACCCCAGAAGTACCAATACTACAAAGAGTTTTCCCCTCTGATAAAATCCCAGATCCAATTGCTCCACAGGCATTATCAGCACCGCCTGCAAATACTTTTGTCTCTTTGGAAAGCCCTGTTTCCATTGCAAATGAAGTTTTTATTGTGCCTACACAATCATGGGATTCTATAAGTGGTGGACATAGTGAATAATCAATTCCTGTTAATTCACATATTTCTTTGCTCCACTTTTTCTCACTAACATTTAATAATAATGTGCCGGCAGCATCGGAATATTCACTATGAATATTACCTGTCATCTGAAAACGCAAATAATCTTTCGGCAGCATAAACACAGAAGCTTTTTTAAAAATATCGCTTTCGTGTTCCTTTACCCATAAAAGCTTTGGTAATGTGAATCCTTCCAATGCTGGATTTCTCGTAATAGAAAGCAGCTTTTCTTTCCCTACGATTTCATAAATTTCCTCGCATTGTTTAGTAGTTCTTGTATCATTCCATAAAATTGCAGGACGCAGAACTTCACAATTTTCATCTAATAAAACGAGCCCGTGCATTTGTCCAGAAAAACTTATCCCTTCAATGTTATCAACATTATCGTCAAACTTTTTGACTAGTTCAGATAATGCCTCTTTTGTTTTTTCTACCCAATGAGATGGATTTTGCTCACTGTAACCCGATTTTTCCTGAATAAGTGGATATGATTTTGAAATCTCCATACACACTTCGCCGTTTTGATTCATCAGTAGTACTTTTACAGCACTTGTTCCTAAATCAATACCAATTACATATTTCATTTGTCCACCTCATTTTATATCAATCGCGAATTAGTTAACCAACATCCAGTCTATAGGATCGTGGTAGGTCAGCAAGTTGCTAAACGCAGAATCAGTATTTATTTCTCACCTTAGAGGTAATAAACAAAAAGATATACCAGAACTACTAGAGGATGCTCAAATTATCTAGTAGTAATAGCATTTTCATAGACAGCTTCTCCTTTAGTCCCCAAGTATATTATCTACTATGGTCAGTAGGATTTCGCTTCATTGAACTTTACTTTCCTCTTTGAACAAAACACTATTATAATTTCACTCTGGTATATCTAAATTCTTGTTAAATTACTCTGAAAGAACTGTTAATAAATATTGATTAACTATCGATTTTAGACGTTCTGTTCTGCCAGATGTGTTTTTAATTTCATCTAATTGCAGCGCATACTCCTCTAATTTATGAAAATCAGTATTTCCTTCTACGATGTCTTTGCCAATTCCATAAGAATAACTACTATAACGCTCTTCAATAAAGTTTTCTAAAACTTTATCATCAAGTAATTTTTGGGCAACTTTCAATCCTATTGCAAAGCTATCCATCCCTGCAATATGTGCATGGAAAAGATCTTCTTGCTCAAATGATCCTCTACGAACTTTTGCATCAAAGTTTAATCCACCACGGCCAAGTCCACCATTTTGTAAAATTTCATACATTGCTAGAGTAGTAGAATATAAATCTGTTGGAAATTCATCAGTATCCCATCCAAGTAAAGGATCTCCTTGGTTTGCATCAACAGATCCCAACATTCCATTAATACGGGCAACACGCAGTTCATGCTCAAAAGTATGGCCAGCTAATGTCGCATGATTTGCCTCAATATTGAACTTAAAGTAATCTTGTAGATTATAATTTTGTAAAAATGCTAATCCCGTAGCTACATCAAAATCATATTGATGTTTTGTTGGTTCTTTTGGCTTCGGCTCAATTAAAAATTGCCCTGTAAAGCCTATTTCTTTTGCATAATCAATTGCCATATGGAAAAAGCGTCCAAGATTATCTTGTTCAAGTTTCATGTCGGTATTCAACAACGTTTCATAACCTTCACGTCCACCCCAAAAAACATAGTTTTCAGCGCCTAATTCTTTTGCTATTTCTAATCCTTTTTTTACTTTAGCAGCGGAATACGCAAACACATCTGCGTTAACGGCTGTGGCAGCTCCATGAACAAAGCGTGGATGTGAGAACATATTCGCTGTATTCCAAAGCAATTTAGTTTTACTAGTTTTCATATATTCCTTAATCATTGTTACAATTTCATCCAAATTTTGATTTGTTTCTTTTAGATTATCGCCTTCAGGGGCTATATCAATATCATGGAAGCAAAAGAATGGGACGTTCAATTTTTCAAAGAATTCAAATGCAGCTTCAACTCGTGCCTTTGCAAGGTCCATTCCCGTAAACTTATCCCAAGAACGAATCATGTTTCCATTGCCAAATGGATCCGATCCATCCATTGTAAATGTATGCCAATAGGCCACACCAAAACGGAGAATTTCCTCCATCGATTTACCTGCAACTATTTCTTCTGGATTATAATATTTAAACGCCAACGGATTTGTTGATTTATGTCCTTCAAATTTAATATGGTTTACATTTTCAAAATAAGCCATTTAATCGCCTCCTATTATCGTAGGAAAAAATTATATTTTCCTATTAATTATGATTTACTTCTTACTTGAAATATCAATCCATACAGCTACGATAAGTATTAAACCTTTAACAATATATTGCCAAAAAGCTTCAATATTCATCATACTCATACCATTATCAATACTAGCCATAATTAGAGCACCAATTAGTGCCCCAACAATTTTCCCTTTACCACCTACTAGGCTTGTTCCACCGATCACACACGCAGCAATTGCATCCAGCTCGTAGTTACTACCAGCACTAACTGTTGCAGCATTAAGTCTACTTGTTAATAAAACACCTGCTACTCCAGCAAGAGCACCCATTGTAGTGAATACCCACAACACATTACGTTTAATGTTTATACCAGAAAGTGCTGCAGCTTCTTCATTTCCACCAATTGCATAAACATAGCGCCCAAACGCTGTATTATTTGAGATAAAGATAAAAATAACCGCTAATAATGCTACAATTAAAATCGGAACTGGAATTCCAAGATATCTGTTTAATAGATAAGTAGCTAATAAAATAAAGAAGGAATAAATTGCTACCTTGCCATAATCAAACATTGGAGCAGAAAGCAATAGTCCCATACTCTTTCTTTTCGAACGTTTTCTCACTGTCCCAAAAACAAGTAAAGCAATACATACTACAGCAAGAATGTAACCTGGAATATATGGGAAATAGCTTGTTCCAATTAATTTAAAACTTTCATCTAGATTGGAAATCGTTTGACCATTCGTTATTCCAATTAAGATTCCTCGGAAAATAAGCATTCCACCAAGTGTCACGATGAAAGCTGGAACCGCTCGGTAAGCAACCCACCAGCCTTGCCATAATCCAAATATTGCTCCAACTACAATTGCAGCAATTACAGTTAAAACTGTATTCCAGCCATACCAAACTTGTAATATCGCTGCAGCGCCACCAGCTAATCCAACTAATGAACCAACTGATAAATCAATATGTCCTGCAACAATTACAAGTGTCATTCCTATTGCAAGTACAGCGATTATTGACATTTGGGTAAATAAATTAGAGAGGTTTCGAGAGGATAGAAATTCACCGCCCGTAAAAATTCCAAATATGACTGCAATCAAAACTAATGCGATAATAAGCATATACGATTGAAGATCAACCTTAAAACTTAAACCTCTATTAGATTGAGTTGCTTCATCAGCTGTTGACAAGTGATTGCTCACGTTTCTTCCCTCCTGTTGCACACGTCATAATATTCTCTTGTGTAGCCTCATCTCTTAAAAATTCTCCTGTAATTGTTCCTTGTGACATGACAATTATCCGATCAGACATTCCTAAAACTTCTGGCAATTCCGACGATATGATAACAATACCAACACCTTGACTGGCAAGTTCATTAATAATCTTATAAATCTCATACTTTGCACCTACATCAATTCCTCTTGTTGGTTCGTCGAGAATTAAAATTTTCGGATTATTCATTAACCATTTACTAAGAACAACCTTTTGTTGATTCCCCCCGCTTAATTGGCCAACCTTTGCCTCTAAACTTGGGGCTTTCAATTTCACTTTATCTGTTATGACACTAACACTTTTTATTTCTAGTGCTTGGTCAATTACTTTCAACTTCATCACTTTATTTAAAGCAGTTAGAGTTGTATTTTTCGTGATGTCCATTCCTAAAACAAGACCATAGCGCTTACGATCCTCGGAAACATATGCTAATCCTTCTTTAATCGCATCTGCTGGTTTTTTAATATTTGTTTCCTTGCCATCAATATAAACTGTCCCAAACTTCTTTCCTTTAAATCCACCAAACAAGCTTATAAATAATTCCGATCTTCCTGCACCCATTAACCCAGAAAAACCAAGTATTTCCCCTTTTTTGAGTGTAAAGGAAACATTATTTATAACTTTTTTCCCCGTTTCATCAACTGTAGAATAATTCTTCACTTCTAAAACATTTTCATCACTAATCTCTCGTTGTTCATATGGGAAGAGCTCAGTTAGCTCACGGCCTACCATCTTCGTAATAATTTTATCCTCAGTTAATTCTTCGATTGGATCCGTACTAATTGTTTGACCATCCCTTAGAATAGTTACTGTATCCGCTAGAGTCATAACTTCACCAAGTTTATGGGATATGTAAATACAGGTAACCCCTTTAGACCGTAAATCATTTAAAAGGTTTATTAAGATTTCTACATCACTTTCAGTTAATGCTGCAGTTGGTTCATCTAAAATTAATATTTCTATTTCCTTTGTTAATGCTTTGGCAATCTCTATTAATTGTTGCTTTCCAACCGTTAAATCGCCAACCTTTGTTTGCGGATCTATATTTAGCCCAATATGGTCTAACCATTTTTGAGCTTCTACATAAATTTTGTTCCAATTAATTACTTTTGCCCTCATTAAGTCATGACTTAAAAACAAGTTTTCTGCAACCGTCATTTCTTCAACTAATGCAAGCTCCTGGTAAATAATCGCTATACCTGCATCTTGTGATTCTTTAATTGATTTAAACTGAACCTTTTGCCCATTAACCAAGATTTGCCCATCATAAGTTCCGTGGGGATAAACTCCACTTAATATTTTCATTAAAGTTGATTTCCCTGCACCATTTTCCCCGCATAAAGCATGAATCTCTCCTTTACGTACAGAAAATGTAACGTTATCTAAGGCACGTACACCTGGAAACTCTTTTATAATTCCTTGCATTTGTAGTGCATATTCTCCCATTTTGACTAACACCACCTAATAGAAAGGTAAATTGCTTAGCAAATTAGGGGGAACATTATCCCCCCATAGATTGCTTTCAGCTTTTTAAATCATTATGGACGTGCTGGACGATCAGCTTCTGGAACATTTTTATAAACATCATCATAAGAATGGAACCCATCTGCGATTACTGTATCAATTAGGTTTTCTTTGCCTACTTTAATAGGATCTAATTTTACGAAAGGTACATCAACTTTTCCGTTATTAACCGTTGAATCGCCTGCAATCTTCTCGCCTTTAGCTAACTGAACTGCTACTTCAGCACTTTTTGTTGCGATGGCTTTAATAGGTTTATATACAGTCATTGTTTGAGTTCCTTCTGCAATACGCTGAACACCGGCTAAGTCAGCATCTTGGCCTGAAATTGCTACCTTACCTGCTAAACCTTGAGCAGCAAGTGCTTGAATAGCTCCTCCCGCTGTACTATCGTTAGATGCTACTACTGCATCGATATCATTGTTATTAGCTGTTAATGCATTTTCCATGATTTTCAATGCTTCGTTTGCGTCCCATCCTTTCGCCCACTGATCACCAACAATTTCAATATCTCCACTATCTACTAGCGGCTGAATAATATTCATTTGGCCTTCTCTAAACATCTTGGCATTATTATCTGTTGGTGAACCACCCATTAGGAAATACTTTCCTGCAGGAACTTGTTCTACTAAATATTCTGCCTGCATTTCACCAACTCTAACATTATCGAATGATACATACGCATCAATCTCAGCACCATTAATTAATCGATCATATGCTAAAACAGGAATCCCTTCACTTTTTGCCTGCTCAACAACTGTTGATAGTGCATCTGAATTAATCGCTATAATTACTAAAGCATCGATATCTTGCGAAAGCATGTTTTGAATTTGTGATAATTGTTCTGCCTCATCACCATTTGCGGATTGAACTAATACTTCAGCACCTAATTCTTCTGCTTTCTCTACAAAGAAGTCACGGTCATGTTGCCAACGTTCTAATGTTAAATCTGAAACAGAAAGTCCAATTTTCAGTGAATCATCAGATGCTTCCTGATTTGCATTTTCCGCATCATTGTTACCGCTTTCATTTGTTGTATTAGCATCCTGCCCACAAGCTCCTAATACAAAAAGAGTAATTAAAGCAAAAACCCCTACAAGAAACCCCTTACAATTTTTCATAAACATCATCCCCTTTTGAATATTCAGAAAATTAACTTCAAAAAGATTTTACCACCACAAACTTAGTTTGTCTACCCAATAAACTAAGTTTTGTAGTATAGTATAAACTAAGATGAAATGAAATGAGGGAGAACTATTGACATATAATTCATGGAATCAACATGTGGTAAAAAAGAAAAATAAAGAATTAGTTCTTAGAACGATTACGTCACTAGCACCTTTATCCCGAGCAGATATTGCTCAAAATTCTGGTTTAAATAAAGCCACTGTTTCTTCATTAGTGAATGAACTTATTGACGAAGAATTTATTTATGAATCTGGACCAGGCGAATCTAGTGGAGGCAGACGACCTGTTATGCTGTTGTTTAATGAACGTGCCGGCTACTCGATAGGTATTGACATTGGTGTAAACTATATTCTGGGTGTAGTAACAGATTTAATGGGAAATATAATATTTGAAAAAAATATAACAGTTAGAAACCTTTCATTTAAAGAACATATTTCACTGGTTAAGGAAACAATTCATATACTTATTCAAAATACACCTCAAAGCAGATATGGTGTTATAGGTATTGGAATTGGTGTTCCAGGTATTGTTGATAAAAGCGGAAAAGTGCTTCATGCTCCAAATCTAAATTGGAAAGATGTTAATTTGAAAGAAATAATTGAACAGGAATTTGATTATCCAATAACGATTGAAAATGAAGCAAATGCTGGTGCATACGGAGAAATGCGATTTGGTGTTGGTCAAGATTGTACTAATATCTTATATGTAAGTAATGGTATTGGAATTGGTTTAGGAATTATACTAAACGGCGAATTGTATCGTGGAATAAATGGTTATGCGGGTGAAAGCGGCCATATGGTTATAGTTGCAAATGGAGAAAAGTGCACCTGTGGAAATTTAGGTTGTTGGGAAGCTTATGCATCGGAACATGCATTGCTAAAAAATGCAGAAAATTGCGGAATTTCCTCAACCCCCACATTAGAAGAGTTAATTCAAAAAGCCGAAGAAAAGAATACTGATACTATTGAACTTTTTCAAGATATAGGCTTCTATATTGGAACAGGTGTTAGTAATTTAATCAAGACTTTCAATCCACAAAAAATTATTATCGGAAATAGACTAGCAATGGCAAAGCATTTATTGGAAAAGCCAATTGTAGATTCTGTAAGGAAACAGGCCTTAATATACCACCAAGCAGACATAATAGATTTTTCTAAACTCTCTACACACTCAACAGCACTTGGAGTTTCTGCATTTGCGGTTGAAGATTTCCTCCATATAAGTGATCAAATTGATTAGAATACATCTTTTTTTGATTTTGAAAAAGAGCTGTCCTATAAGGAAGCAAGTGAAGAAAAACGAATAGTTCTTCTCCACTTGCTTTTTGATTTTCTCTGAAATATAGGTGTCAGTTACTTAAGGGAGCGGAGCCGCGAGCAAATAGAATAATTCGAACTCTTTAGCAACTCGAATTCCTTAAATATCTTGCTGTCTTTTATTAATAGGTATCCATATCTCACTATAATAATCCTCTGAGGAAGGATCAGCATTACTTGGGTATACCTCAATCTCTGGTCCACCAGCATGCTCATATCCAGTTGATGGAAACCATTCCGAAAAGATTCTATCCCACACCTTTGGCATTGCATCAGGCATTGCGCCATGAACCGGAAAAACGGCCCAAGTTGCAGAAGGAATCTGCCTTTCTTCCCAATTAGATGGAATATGCTCAATATTTTTTTCAACGCCGATTAAGTAGGTTAAATTTTCATGTTGTTTGTCATAGTCCATGCAAACTCCAATTAACCCAAGAGGTCCACAGTTTTTAGCAAGCTCTGAAACTAATCCATTCTGATTCGATTCAACCCAGAAAGCATCAATTCTTCGGTTGTTCTCTCCCCCAATTGTTGTTGTACGTATGCTTTTTCCTACAACATTAAAAGCAGACTTTTCTACAATTTTATAATCCATTTCAACATCACCCTTTAATTGAATTTGAAAGGAGAGTTTTGGATAAGCCTTCAAGAATTGACTATTTTTCTTAGCTTCTGACGGACTAATGCCTTGAATTTTTCGAAATGCCTTTGTAAAAGATTCAGGACTTTCATAGCCATATTTGAACGCAACATCAATAACCTTAGAATTAGAATTAATCAGTTCCTGAGCAGCTACTGTAATACGGCGATTTCTAATATATTCACTTACTGTATATCCCGTTAGCATATTGAACATGCGTTGAAAGTGAAACTTAGACATACAGGCAATATAAGCAATATCCTCAATCAAAAGGTTATTGTCTAAATTCCTTTCTATATACTCTAAGCTATCTAGCATTCGTTGAAGTCCCTCCATGTTATATCTCTCCTTTCTACATTCAATGTACCAACAACTGTTTGGTTATTCCTGCTAATCTGTGCTCATTTATGACAGGTTTCATCTTTCATTAAAACTTTTTATAAGGTTTATAAATTTTTTAAGAACATGCAGGCTTCAAATTCATAATTAAATACGTGTCATTGATGCCATATCCAAACATATTATTTTCTCCTACTCTTCAAAAGTTAAGTTGGTAGGCTCATCTAAAAGGTCATCAGAAAAATCTATGTTGGTTGTTGGTGTTTGTTTATCAACTTCCTCAAATTTAAGTTCATCAATCCATACTTGCCCATTTCCTGAAAGCAAAACACCAAAGGCAATTACTACACTATTTTTAGGTACATCTAAAACAATATGATAATAATTCCACTCATTACTCCCTACAATTTGACGGTCACTCATATTATCAAATTGCAATACATCCCCAAGTGCATCATCTACACGCATCCAAAATCCACAGAATCCATCCACATCTTTTGACTTAATAAAACCAGAAAGTTTTATCCTTTTACCAAGATACTTTTCCGCCTTGAATTGTTGCATCATTGTTGCAAATTCACCATGGGATTGGACATTAACAGATTTAAGGAATCCAGATGCTTTTCCTTTATGGAAATTTTCTCTATCAATTCCCATCTGATAATTAAACGGATGACTACCGCTTAATTTCCATCCTTTTAATAACTTCTCATTTTCCAATATGATTTCCTCCCTTTGTAAAGTTAATTTGCCGATAATTTTTCGGTATTGTCCTGGTGGTAAATTATAATATTTCTTAAATGTACGAGTAAAAGATTCCTGTGTTTCAAAGCGATAATAGAAAGCAATATCTATTATCTTTTCATTTGTATAGAGGAGCATATTAGCTGAATTGGCAATTCTCCGATATCGAATATATTCAGCTAAAGTTACACCAACCTCCTTTTGAAAAATACGATGATAATGATACTTTGAAAATCCGACAAACTGAGCAATACTTTCTAAGGATAGTTCTTCATGCAAGTTTTTCTCTATATACTCAATCGTTTTTTGTATGATGGGACTGTAACTCATTGTCTGAACCTCCTTACAAAAAAGATAACAAAAAAAGCAAGATCTTTTTTGACTTATATTGCTATGTTTGGCCTCATATTAATGAAAATAGTAGCGTGGCAAATTAGTGCTTTGAAGTGAGGGTTCTATATTTACTCCATACTAGAAAACTTTTATGCTTGAAAAAGTAAAAATTTTTTATAAGGAATTTTGGATATTTTTAGGATGAGGTTTATAGGAACCTCTTACTTTTTCGCTCGAAAGGTAGTAGGGAATGATTTTCTGTATTAAAAAAGATGGGATTGTAGTTCCCATCTTTTTATTCTTAAACTTATTCACAGCCTTATCCACATATTATACACAATTATATAGAAGGCAGTGTTATTAATCCTTTACGCTGTTAACTCCAACTACTGCCTGAGTTGATTGGATTCATTTTCTTTAATTTTTTGAGCTACCTTATCTTACTATCCAGCATCAATCAATATTGTTTGCTTCAAAATTATCAAGCAATGCACGTACTTCATCTGTTGATTTTGTATTCATCAATTGGTTTCTTAGTTCACCTGCACCGCGGAATCCTTTGACATATATTTTGAAGAAACGATGAAGCCCTGTGACTGGACGTGGCAATTCTTCTTTATATTGATCATGAAGATTAAGCTGCAATCTTAAAAGGTCCAAGTACTCTTTACTGCTATGCTCTTTTGGCTCTTTTTCAAAGGCAAACGGATTTTTGAAAATGCCGCGCCCAATCATCACACCATCTACACCATATTTCTCAACAAGCTCAAGACCAGTCTGACGATCAGGAATATCTCCGTTGATTGTAAGCAAGGTATTTGGGGCCACTTCATCACGCAGCTTTTTGATTTCCGGAATCAGCTCCCAATGCGCATCTACAGCACTCATTTCTTTTCTTGTCCGTAAATGAATAGAAAGATTCGCGATATCTTGTTTTAAAATATGGGTTAGCCATTCCTTCCATTCGTCTATTTCGGTATAGCCAAGTCTTGTTTTCACACTTACTGGCAGTCCACCCGCTTTTGCTGCTTGAATAATTTCAGCAGCTACATCTGGTCGAAGAATCAGGCCACTTCCCTTTCCTCTAGATGCAACATTTGGTACAGGACAACCCATATTAATATCGATGCCTTTAAATCCTAACTCTGCCATGCCAATACTCATTTGACGGAAATATTCGGGCTTATCCCCCCATATATGTGCAACGATTGGCTGTTCGTCTTCTGTAAAAATTAAACGCCCGCGCACACTTTTCATACCTTCTGGATGACAATAACTCTCCGTGTTTGTAAACTCCGTAAAAAATACATCCGGTCTACCAGCTTTAGCTACCACATGACGAAATACAACATCCGTTACATCTTCCATTGGTGCAAGTACAAAAAATGGCCGCGGTAAATCACGCCAAAAATTATCTATCATTTCAAACTCAAATCCTCTCATTATACTTCAAGGGACGCTGACACACAGTCAAATAATCATCCAAAAATTAAAAATATGTTTAATCATTTATTATTAGTTTATAATAAATACCCAAACCACCCTTAATCTAACAAGGTATGGATATACGACATTTTCAATAAATGTCTGTGGTTTAAATAATAAGTCATTATTATAGTATAACCTAGCTTTTTTAATTTATCTTCAAACAGTTTTTTCTTCAACTAAATTTTTATATGGAAGAAGATGTCATTTGTATTCACTTTAATAAGTTAACCTTTTAACCTTTATAGAAATTAAAAAATAAACCATATTATTTCATGTATAATAAACTGGCTGAATTTTAAAGTAGAGGTGTAACATGCTCGTCATTCTTGGAATTATTACTTTTGTTTCTCTTATTATTTTCCTTGCTTCATATTTAACAGATCCTAGAAGATTATTAAATGGGTTTCTATTTAACACATTTTTTTGTCTTTTTATTGCATTTTGCATTTATTTAGCATTCAGCACCGATATTGTCATTTTGAAGATAATCACTATTGTTCCGGTTCTTATTCTGTTGCTTTCAATTTCAACATTTGGTTTATTTGCTCTATGTGTTGGATTATTTTTAAATGCACGAATCTTAATGAAAAAAGAAAGCCGACGCTTTGCCAACAGTTTATCGTTAATTTTGGCTATCTTTCTTCTGTTATTATTTCTACTTCGAATAATAAATCTTAAGCAATTTTTGCCTATGTATTTTGAACCTTTATACGGTGGTTCCTATTTAATCATCGTTTATTTCTTTCTACACTTAACAAATTTTTTAACCGCTTATTTGTTATATCAATTTAACAGACCTAAATATAACCAAGATTTTATTATTGTTCTTGGTAGTGGATTGATTAAAGATAAAGTGCCACCTCTTTTGGCCAGTCGAATTAATAAAGCAATTGATTTTTATTGGAAACAAAGTACAGTAGCTTCCCTATAAATGTCAACTATATAATGTACATTTTCGTTCGTTTAAGAATGTACATTTTTGATTCCCCCAACCACTGGGATGGGGGAAGTATTCTTTAAAAGGGTGGTATGCCAAGCTGATTTTGT
>NZ_RXNR01000089.1 GCF_003966145.1 Lysinibacillus telephonicus | reverse complement strand
TACCACTTCATCCACGTTTTTAGTTGTGTATAATTTCGAATATTCAATTCTTCTAAAACTTGATTAACAGGTATTCCTGCTAACCTCATTTCGATTGCTTTCATTTTAATTTCTACTGGATAACTAACTCTTGTTCCCATAGAAAAAACACCTCCACGTTGGATTTATAGGTTTAATACCCGTTTTTCAACGAAAGGTGTTTTTATTTGTCTCATTTTTTTAGGTCAGTGCGAGCCCACTAAGGGCTTTTTATAGGCAATAATGACAAAAAAGTCTCTGGTAATAAAAAATTTAAATTACTAGAGACTTTTTTGTAGTATTTTTTAAAGTTTCTTTCTTTTTGCAGTGCCCTCTTTATAAGGGATGCGTCTTATTTAATTTAAGAAAAACAATTTCCTCACATTGAAACTTTTGCCATAATTAAAATTTAAGATAGTAGTGCTCGAAACTCTAGATTCTAATCTTACGGAGGAATCACCAATGTATTCTAATATACATTATAAAGTAGAAATGAAGAAAACGTATAAAAAAATTCTTACAGTAGTTTTAATATGGATTTTATTATTTGCAGGTATCATTGGTTACGGAATATATTGGCTTTTCTTTGATTGGGGTAGATTTAAAGACGAATTAATTAATCAATCCACTTCTCCAAATGGGACATATACAATCAATGCTTATTTATCTAAGGAGGTGCTACAGTTTCATATGCAGTGTTGGGGGAATTAGTTTTAAATAAAGAAAATAAAAGGACAAAGAAAATCTATTGGCGATATCGAGAGGAAAATGCAACTATTGAATGGTTAGATGATAGTACAGTGATTATAAATAATGTACAACTAGAATTACCTCACGAAACTTATGATTATAGAAGTGGGATTAATTAATACACACTGTTAATAGTTAAGTATAAACGGAATAAAGCTTTGATATATCAACATTTATAGAGGATGATTTTATAAATGAAAAAGCTAATGAGCATAATAATTTGTTGTATATTTTTATCTGGTTGTGCAGGTTTGGGGGATTACGATATCGATTTACCTGGTAATTATTCAGTTATTAGAACCTCTGCAAATGAAGTTACCATTGCCCAAAAAACTGAAGAAGGCTGGTGGGGCGAAGATTTAATACCTTCTAAGGTTGTAGAAGTAGGATGGAATAATCGTTTTATTTATTGTAAATAAATAGAACCTTCTACTGAAGAAGATTATTACTGGATTCTAAACATAGATTCTGAAGAAATTGAAGGGCCATTAGAATACGATGAATTTGTTAGTAAACTAGGGGAGTATAGTATTGGTGAAATAGAACTAAAAGAAGTTGAAAGTTTAAGAAAATAACTCCAACCATTTAATAACTTTTTAAAATATATGGTTAGACTGTATTAAACAATCAGTCGCTTTCCTGAATAAGGAAAGTGCATTTTTCATTAAAGGGGCATTTAATGGAGTAATCTCCTTGAATTAACTCTTAGTAATGATAATAATGATTGATTACTAACTTGTGTGGAAATTACTGTATAATTAAATAAGCGGTCTATTATCTATGAAGGGTACCTTTAGGAAAATGTAGATTTTTGCCTTTATTTCTGCTAGTAAAATGAGGGAAGATGGAAGTGATTTTTGATGAAAATATTCGAGGCAAATCAAGCTTGCAAGGAAATTGATGGAATAATGATTCTTAAAGAAGTCTCTTTAAGTATTTCACAAGGTGAAAAAGTGGCAATCACCGGAACTAATGGATCAGGGAAAAGCAGCCTTTTAAAACTCATTGGGGGTATATTTGAAGAAACTGCCGGGCAAGTGAAGAGATCTCAAATTAACATAGGATATGTACCTGAACACTTTCCAGAAAGTATCCGATTCAAATTAAAAGACTATTTAATGTTAATGGGTAAAATGACTTGTAAATGGGATGAAGGAATTTTAAAAAGAATTGAGAATTATGCTGAGCTGTTTGCAATTACAGACTTTCTAACCACCCCTTTGAAGAATTGTTCAAAAGGGACAAAGCAGAAAGCCGGAATTATCCAGGCATTGCTGAAGAATCCTGATCTATTATTATTGGACGAGCCGCTAACTGGGTTAGATGATAAAGCAAAAATCGAGCTTTTGAATCAGCTAAATTCTCTCCAAGGGAGAAAAACGATTATTTTTACTGCACATGATCCACTACTAATTGAAGGATTAGCCGATAGGGTTTTAACTGTAGAGAGTGGAAGAATTGTCTACGATGCTGCAAAAATCAAAAAGGAAAAATTTAGATACATAAGAGCAAGTATCCCCACTAAAGAGATAATAACAGAGATTCCGTCTATTAGACATAAATTTATAGGGAAAGATTCTGTTGAAATAATTGTTTCAGCGAAAGAGTCTGATAAGATAATAGCCATGTTGCTTCAAAGAGGATGTTCAATATTTGAATTAACAGAGAAGAGGTAGTAAGTTGTCAGCTTTTATCCGTTACCAAATAATAAGCTATGTTCGTTCATTAAAATTTATCCCACCCGTTGTTATTTTTTTTGCATGGGTGTTTATTTTATATGCCTATAAAAATGTGCCAATACTTAGCAGTTACGCAGTATCATCTATTGTAATGTACTTAATTATGACATGGATTACAATGTCCATTTTTACATTGGATGAAGAAAGCGAAAAGCATATCTTAATATCTCATCTTAAAAGAAAAGTGAGTTACTTATTTGGCAAATGGCTAACTATTCTAATAGTAATGATACCTTTACTTTTGTTTGCAATTTTTTTCCCAATCATAACAGATAGCTTCAAAGGGAATATGTCAATTCAGCTATATGCTTATGCATTTTACAGCCATTTGGTCTTTATGGCATTTGGGATATTAGTAGGAACCCTATTTTCCGCTACTAAACTTGCAACAAAAAAATACGCCTGGCTTTCGTCTGTATTTATAATCGTAGTTTCACTCGCCTCAAAATCAATTATCGAAATATCATTGTTTTTTAAATGGATTTTGTGGGTCTTCCCTCCCGTGTTCAAGGTGATAGGGTATATGGAAGGCGAAGATCAAGTACTAATAAATACACCAGTAATAATCGATAGTATTTTTGTAGTTAGTTATCTAATCATCGGAGCTGTCATGTTAGTTCCTCTTTTTATAAAAAAAGAAAGTTAGTTGCTTTACTAACTTATGAATATTTGTAAAAGCTATACAGTATATATGATGTTCAATTAAAAGGCCGCAATTCTTGAAGAGTAATTGAACCTTTTTCAGTTATAGGGCCAGATTGCTTAACAAGAACGAAACTTTGGAATACTTGAAATGTATGTTTTACAATCGATGATACGTAACAATTCTCTACACATTTTAATCTTAGCAGCAATCGTTTATCATCCGAATTCAGGAAGAGTTTTACTTCCAAAGCGTTAGAAGCTGCCGGCGCAATTCTGATTAATGCAAGAGTCGTTGAAGATCTCCTCGACTATTGAGTGGGGGAGGCGTAACTTCGGGACTTGACGTATCCTTGTATTTAGTTGAGCGTGAGTTAGGTCCTCAAATCGCGAATGCCGTAGAAAGGTTATTCGAGTACGAGCGAAGAGGTACGGTGTGGAAAGCGAAAGGAATATCACCGATCAACTTTACGACGAATCAGGAAGTTCCGAAGAAGTGATCGTTCCAAATGCGAATAAGTTTTGAAATTTAAGGTTCTGCTCTTCAACAACTGGGCGCCATTCTTGAGGAAGTGGCGCTCGTTTTGCAGTTTAGGTCCATTTAAAGGAATAAATGACTTAAAATAATTGGATATTTATGTTAATGTTTAAGGGAAATTGGAAGAAATGTACTTAAACTTACAAGCAGGTTAGTGGAAAAAAGAAATGGAGAGGAAATATGAATCCAAACAAATATTATCTTATAGGTTCTTTGTTAATTCTTTCGGGAACAATTTTGTTAGGTATTATGCATTTAGCAATTGCAACGTACATACCAAATCTTACAGGTTGGAGCTATCCTCCTGGAAAATTTGCTACAGTACTTAATGAAATAATGGGGTGGTTTCCGTATATTTTAGGTATTGTTCAAATTTTAATTGGGACAATATTGGTTTGGAATTCACTGTCGAAACATAACTAAATTAAGTAATTGTTATTGCACTAAAGAGTCGCTTTAATTGAATAAAGAACTTCAACAATCGGATCAGATTGTGGAGGAAAGTAAACATATATTTTTATTTAATGCAATTGAGGTTGTAAAGGATTACACTTAAACTAACGTTGTATTTAGTTGGACAGGTTTTATAAATAATTAATTATAGTATGTTTTGATTACAGATCAAAACATACTTTTTTTTATCTTTATATCTTTGTTAGTTTTAAATTTAAATAATTGAAACTTTTAATAATTTAGGAAAAATGATAAAGTTGAAACTTTTGTTTTATCTAGATCACTCTAATTAGTGAGAGGAGGGAATGATGATACGATGAAACATAATCCAAATACTGTACAACGGGCGATAGATGGAGACGTTGAAGCCTTTGAAGAACTGCTTTTTAAAGAAGAAAAAATGTTATATTACAAAGCGCTTTCTTACGTTAGAAAAAAAGAGGATGCTTTAGATGCTATTCAAGAAACAGCGTATAATGCATTCCTTGCGATAAAACAATTGCGAAATCCAGAATATTTTTCAACTTGGCTGTTTAGAATTTTAATTCGCGAATGTTATCGGCTATTAAGAGAAAGAGACCAAGTGTTTCCTTATGAGAATAGCGAATTATTGAAGAAATTAGATCAAAAACAGGACGAAGAGATAGAATCTTTTCATTTAAGTGAGGCGCTATCGAGGTTGAATTCGTCCTATCAAACATCCATCATCTTGTTTTACTATCATGACCTGTCCATTAAAGATATTTCCGAGATTATGGAGGTTCCGGTTGGTACAGTAAAAACGAATTTACGTAGAGCTAAGAAAAAATTAAAAAGTGAGTTAGAGAGGAGTTATCAATTAAATGAAAAAGTCACATGATCCATTTAAGGAGTTTCCACAAGATGAAGTTCGTTCAGCTATTCGTTCGGGAATAATTCAAGCTAAAGAGCATTCAAATACAAAGCATATTAAAGTGGGTCATTGGAGAAGAAAAGCAACCTACGCTTTAAGCTGTGTGGCAGCTGTTTTTGCAATATTGCTTGGTTCGTCTTACTACTCTCCTGCATTGGCAAACAGTTTGTCTCATATACCGATTATCGGTTCTATTTTCGGGAATTCGGATATAGTCGGTTTACAACGAGCCCAAGAAAATGGGTTAATAAATGAAATAGGCGAGACACAGACGATTAATGGGATTTCCGTTACGCTTAATGAAATTCTATACGATCAAAATAATATTACGATAGGTCTTTTAATCGAATCGGAGAAGTACCTTGAGCCAGATTATTTTGGTTCAGGGATGGACTATACAATTAATGGAAAGTTGCCTAGCAATTCTACTGGGAGCTATGGAGAAGAGAAACTTTCGTCAACAACTCGGACTGCCATTCAAGAAATCAATATAACTGAAGAGATGCCGGAAAAGTTCGAACTTGGGTTAATATTACGGGGTGAGAATGGAGAGAAGTGGTATTTCACAACTCCTGTTAAAAAAATTACTGATATTTATAAAATTCCTGTTTACCATACACAGTCAGTTGATGGCTTGAATCTAACTGTAACAGAAATATCTTATAGTGAAACAGGTTTAAGTATTGCCTATGAGAGTTCTGAAGAGGAAGTTGATTTTGACCTAAGTCGTGGAGGATATATTGAATTCCTTGTAGTAGATCAAGATGGAAATGAAATTACAGGCCGCTCGGGTGGAGTTTCAGGGGAAAGGGTTAAGGATAGAATAGTGTTTAAAAGTAATAAACAATTTGATCCCGTGGGGTCTCCTGTTACTGAATTGACAATCACTCCTTACTTAGTCATTCCGTCGAGCGGGGGAGGAGTAGAAATTGACGAAAACGGCGAGGAAAAAGAGTTAGAATTAAAAGGTGATTCTATAAAGTCGGTTGAGTTTGACTCCTTTAAAGTGAATATTCCACAATAAATTATTGTTTAAAAAGAGCTGATATTAAGCTCTTTTTTTCATAATTTAGGTAAATAATTAATTTTACTGCAGCCATGTTAGTTCCTCTAGAAGGTTAGCAGATGTACTATCTTTTGAATGTTAATAAAGTCTTATCATAAATGTAATCTTCAAAACAAGTGCGCAATTGTTGAAGTTTGCAGTTAGAAAATGATTAAACTTTTTTATAAAAAATGTACAATACTTCACAAAGAAAATGATCAATCTTTTTTCAAAACGGGTTCTTTTAAAATTGGGTTTTTAAGGTATTTTGATCAAATTTTATTTTAAAGCTACAATTATAGGACACAATGTTTTTTTCTGCAATGGGGCCAGCTTTTTTAGTAACGTTATTAGACATTGTGAAGGAGTACACTTAAACTAAGGGCAGAATAATTAACAATGTATGATAAAATAGACAAAAAATAGGGGGGGTTTTATGCTAATTGGTCAAATCAAGGAGATTGTTCGTCATCCTGTAAAATCTTTTTATGGGGAGAGCGTACAAAAAACAAAATTAATGGAGTATGGCTTGTACGGAGACCGTAGTCATGCTTTTTTAGATGAAACAAGGCCTGGAAAGTTTTTAACAATAACACAGTTTCCAGAAATGGTTCGATATAAAGCAAGATTCGTAGGTAAAGAGTCGGTGGATGTATATCCCAAAGTTGAAATATTGACACCTGAAGGTAAGATTTTTAATTGGGGGGATGAAGAATTAACGAATGAAATTGAGCACAAATCGAAACGGAAAATTTCTGTTGTTACATATCCCCCTACTCACGTACCTTTAGGAGCAATTGAAGAAGAACACATTCAACTTGTTACTGATGCTTCATTAGATAAATTGAAAGAAATATGGGGAAAATCAGAGATTGATTATAGACGTTTTCGACCTAATTTATTTATAGCATTAAAGGAAAAAATCCCCTTTATAGAAGAACAATGGTTTGGTAAACGAGTTAGGATAGGGAATAAAGTTGAAATAGAATTAAAAAGGCATTGTGAAAGATGTATGATTATTACCGTTAATCCTGAAAGTGCAGAAAGAGATGCGACTTTGCTAAAAACAGTTGTAAAAGAAAGAAGCAATTATTTTGGCGTATATGCTTCTGTTATAAAAACTGGTGAAATTCATGTGGGTGATGAAGTCATTCTTCTTGAATAAAGTTTTGCTTTGCCAAAAAACAAATAAAATAAAAAATGTTTCTTATTTAAAGATTGTGAAAGCATCTTTCTTCATGAAGGGGCAAGATTGGTGGAACAACTTCTCTAAAGAAAACTAAATCTCCTACCTAAATTTTAGAGGGATTAATATACTAAAGTATTCCAAACTTAATTATATTAAAAAAAGATATAATAGTTTTTATAGTTTGCGTAATATTTTAATTCTTAAAAGGAGATTCGTTTTAATGAATATTTTAATTTTAGGTGGAACTGGACGAGTTGGAGCTAAAATAGTTACTCATGCCCTTCACGATAGTCATCATGTTACTCTGCTAGTTCGGACTCCAGAAAAGGTTCAAATAAATCATGAAAATTTAACTATTATTCAAGGTAATGGTTTGAATAAAGATGCTATTTTACGCTCACTGCATGGAATTAATGTTGTTATTAGTGCGCTCAATACAGATGGGACAACCACTCTATCAGAATGTATGCCATTTATTATCGAAGCTATGGAAAAAGAAGGTATAAAACGAATTATCACTATAGGAACTGCAGGTATCTTGCAAAGTAGAGTTAGCCCAAATTTATTACGTTATCAATCAAGTGAATCTAAGCAAAAGTCAACCCGTGCAGCCGAAGAACATCATAAAGTCTACGATATGCTTAAACAATCAAAACTCGAATGGACGATTGTCTGTCCTACATATTTACCGGATGGGGAAAGGTTAGGTAAATATCGAACGGATAGTAATTTTTTGCCAGAGGGTGGTGTTAAAATTTCAGTGCCGGATACTGCTGAATTTGCATATAGCCAAATAAAAAGCAGTGATTATATAAAAATGCGTGTAGGTATTGCCTATTAAATAATGAAGGTATCGCCCTATTAAATAATGTAATTATTCCATTAAAGGGCGCGTTTATTTAAATACGCGTGTTTTTTATCAAAAGTGACATTTTCTGTAATAATATTATGTTAAAGTTTAGATGATGTTGTGTGGAAGCACTTAAACTATCGAAGTAGGTTAATGCAATGTGAAAAATTTTTGAGGAGGATGAATAATGATAAAGAGTTCATCTAAATTGGAAATTGTTTTAGGAGTATTAACGGCATTAACAGGGTTACTTTATTTACTTCAATTTTTTGGTCAAACTGAATCAGAAGTAGTTACTTGGGGATTAATAGCTGTTGTTTTAGGAGGAATTGTTGTCTTCCAAGGATTAATTAAAGATAAAGTCAATAATGTAATAGAAGGTGTTTTAATATTTTTTGTATTGTTAATTCAAATCCCTGCTATTTTGTTATGGTTTATCTTTAGTGGGAGTAGTATATCCGATGGGACGCCAACAAGTAATTTTGTTGCTCACTGGATATTCGCAGCTCCACATATAGTAATTGCTTTATTTGCGCTGACTTTAATCGTTTCTTTGCTAAGAAGGAGAATAGTTTGACCTATTTCTTATTGTACTAACAAGGTCTTTAGTAAAATTACCGGAAAGATTTATATGTACCTCTTTTTATTTTTAAATATTCAGCATTCAGGCGTGTTTATTTAGGAACACGTCTTTTTCTTTTAAACGGCTATCCTCTTAAAAATAAACAATCTACTTGGATATTGGTGCTAAAATATAAGGGAGATTGTTAAAATATATTTTAGCTGACGAGACAGTTTATTGGCTATTCTATTATGTTAAATATACACAAATGAATACTTATTTAGATGAACACTAAGTTCAAAGTAAGGAAAGATAGCATATGAACATGGATGGATTTCTCATAGGAATTTTACTTTTGATTATTGGTTTAATATTATTTCTAATAGGTATTAAAGATTTTAAGGAAACTTTAAAAGATGTTAATGGGCTTTCGCTTAGGAAAAGAGTCGTAATATATATTTTAGAATTATGGGACTGTTTAAGTTTAACAAGCTATTTGGCTTGGATATTATGTTTAGGTCTAATTTTTTTATTTAGTGGTACCGTATTTATCTGTTTCTCACTCTCAATATTTAAATAGTTTTATATTAACCTTTAGTAGATGAATATAAATATAATAAGGAACAGTTGAAAATTTGAGGAGTGGAATGAATGGGGATTAGAAAAGCATGTATTGATGATTGCAAGCAGATTTCTTTGTTATTAAACCAGTTGGATTATCCAAATACCGAACCTTTTTTAAAAGAAAAAGTTCAAATACTTCTTATGGACCCGAATGAGGAATTATTGGTATTTGAAGAAGAAAAAAATGTCATTGCCTTCATTTCAGTTCATTTTATACCACAATTAGCTGTAAAGGGAGATTTCGCAAGAATAAGTTATTTTGCAGTTGATAAAAACATTAGAAGTAAGGGAATAGGGCGTAAGATGTGAAGAATATTGTACTAATTTAGCTATTAAAAGAAATTGTGATAGAATTGAAGTGCATTGCCATTCAAGGAGAAAAGAGGCACATAGGTTTTATATGCGACAAGGGTTTACTGAATCCCCAAAGTACTTTATTAAAATGTTACCTCAATCTTACTAATATCTGTATTCTTCAACTCAATGGAGGAGATAGAAATATCTAATGTTCATAGCTACTGGGAAAACTACACCTTTATTTTTGATGAAAACAGAACATGTATTTGATTTTCCGAATTTTTATGGTAACTAGAAAGTGGAAAAAGCTATTAGTTCGTTATATTACTAATGGATGCGTTTATATTCTTGAATAAATGAATGGGAAAATAATTAATAAACCCAGCTAATCTTTCGCATGAAAGTAGCTGGGTTTTAAAATTAGTTGTGAAAAATAACACCTATATATTTTAAATAAATTAAAGGTATAGCTAGTTCCGATAACGATATATACTAGTAAGCTTCCGTCTTATTTGTATATTATTTATTTTAGAGCGTTTATTACGATTTTTGCTGCCTCTGCAATAAGAGCATCGTCATAAGTAGCGTCCTCAATATTACGGTCAGATAGAATAGCGATGACAATTGGATCACGATCAGGTGGCCAAACAATTGCAATGTCATTTCTTGTGCCGTAACTTCCTGCACCACTCTTATCACCAACGACCCAGTCTTTAGGTACACCAGCTCGGATTAGTGTATCTCCAGTGGTGTTCCCAACTAACCAATCTTTTATGAGTGCCTGCTTTTCTGAAGGAAGCAAGTCACTAATCACGTATGTTTGCAGACTTGTGGCAAGTGCTCTCGGTGTACTTGTGTCACGGGTGTCTCCTGGAACTATGAAGTTCAAATCAGGCTCGAAGCGATCTGACTCTGTAACCATATCTCCAATATTCCTAAGTGCAGATTCAAATCCTGCAGGACCTCCCAGTTTATTGAAAAGTAGGTTCCCTGCTGTATTGTCGCTGTAGCGGATTGCAGCCTCTGCAATATCTTTTAGAGACAATCCTGTATCTACGTGTTTCTCTGTGATCGGTGAATATGTGACCAAATCATCCTTCGTGTAAGTAATCATTTCATCAAGCTCATTCAATGATTTCTGTTCAAGAATTGCACCTGCAGCAAGTGCTTTGTAAGTAGAAGCAAAGGCGAACCTCTCATCTGCTCGATAGGAGGTACTCTTACCCGTTTCAGTATCGATTGCATATACTCCCAAGCGGGCATCGAACTGACTCTCAAGTTGTCTAAATGTCTCTTCTGCATGAACTCCTGCTTCCTCTTTGGTTTCCTGTTCGGGCGGGGGAGCAGGTGAAGTGGCAGCATTCGTGCAACCAGCTAGCATGATTAGAATGAATATTGATATAAGGAGGGTTCCCTTATGTTTATGTAGTCTGCATAATGTATGCATTAATCATAACCTCTTTTCTATTAAATGATATATTTCAAAGTTTATTCATCGGCGTTTTACTGGCTTGAATCGATTAAATCTCCACCTTTCTCAATACAAGTATTACACGTGTAATACAATATTACATTCGTAATCTGTTTTGGTCAACCTTTAAGAATCAAAATATTTCTCTAAATAGGATAGATTGATAAACTGGAACTGGCGTGATATTATTTGAATATTACAGTTGTAATTCTGGGAAGTGGTTATATTTATGAAAAAGTTTTTATTTAACTTTCCGCTTTAAGTAGAAAGCAACAAAGTCCGAGGAATTTTTAGTGTGACCGGTGAGACATGGAGGTTAATAACATGTTTTTTACATACTTTATTATCTGTTTTATAGTGTCTTCTTTAACCATTTCAGGAATTATACTGGTGAGGAGAGTATTCCAAAAACAATTATCACCAAAAGGGCAATATAATTTATGGTTTTTATTGTTGTTTGCATTGATACTGCCTTTTATTCCAGTTCAATTATTACCTTTTGAATATTCCTATAGTGCTTTGGATGTCAACCAAAGTAACGGAACAAGTCCTTCCAATATGATTACAGAGGATATTCAACACTCAAATTGGATTCAGGACTATTCCATATCTGTCAATCGGTATAATCTGGAATATCTAAATATCATTACAGCTTGTATATGGATCGCTGGGCTGCTTACCATGACCGTTCTGGCAGTAAAGGCATGGCTTGAAGTAAAAAAAATTAAAAGAACAACATACCCTTTGGAAAATAAAGGCGTGCAGTTTTTGTTTGAACAGTGCAAAGAGCAATTGAATATATCGGGAAATTTAGTTGTAGGGGAATCACCGTATGTCAAATCTCCGATGACATTTGGCATTTTCAGAAATTATGTCGTGTTGCCTGGCAATTTTGACGAATGGCTGTCTATGGATGAAATCAAATATATTTTTTTGCATGAGCTTAATCATTATAAATCTAAGGATATAGCTACGAATTATCTCATCGTTATTTTTCAAATCATTTACTGGTTCAATCCACTAGTTTGGATTGCTTTTCGAAAAATGAGATTAGATCGTGAAATTGCCTGTGATTATGCGGTATTAAGTTCCTTAGATGAGAATTGTCATAGAGAATATGGGATAACAATCATTAATTTTATAGCCAAAGTTTCACGACAGAAAAACTTTATTTTAGCTAATCAATTTCATGGCTCCAAAAAGCAAATTAAAAGTCGCATAGAACGTATTGCTTCCTATAAAAAAGAATCAAAGATTTTGAAGCTAAAAAGTAAAGCGATTTTTACTATTTTAGGGGTATTGGTTGCTAGTCAGATTCCGTTAATTTCTGCCATGGCTAATGATAATAATCATTATGATTTTAAAGATGAAAAGGCTCTTTATATGGACCTAAGTGAGCATTTTACCGGCTATGATGGGAGCTTTGTCTTATATGATATCCAGACTGATCAGTATCAAATATATAATAAAAATAAAAGTACTTTGAGAGTATCTCCGAATTCTACTTATAAGATTTATAGTGCATTGTTTGGACTGGAATCAAAAATCATATCAAATGAAAACTCTACGATAAAATGGAATGGCACACAATATCCCTTTGATTCTTGGAATTCGGAACAAAATTTAACGACGGCGATGAAAAATTCAGTGACTTGGTATTTTCAGGAATTAGATAAAAGAACCAAGGCTGGGATTATCCATTCTTATTTGAAACGAATCAATTATGGTAATTTAGACATGTCTGGAGGAATCAATGAATTTTGGCTAGAATCATCATTAAAAATTTCTCCAGTGGAACAGGTACAATTATTAAAGGATTTGTATACAAATCAATTAGGGTTTAAGGAAAAAAACATTCAAACCGTTAAAGAGGCAATTAAACTCGAGGAAAAAAATGAAAAGATTCTTTATGGAAAAACGGGAACAGGCACCGTCAATGGCAAAGAAATAAATGGTTGGTTTATCGGATATGTAGAGAACGGAGAAAATACGTATTTCTTTGCAACAAATATACAGAATGAAGAAAATGCCTCTGGAGAAAGGGCAGCCGAAATGACCTTATCCATTTTGAAGGACAAGGGAATATATTAAGTAAAGCTTGATAAAAAGATACTACGAAAATCTTTTGAGCTACAAAAGGAGGTGGAACAGAATGTCTAAAAAAATTCCTAGTATCTCTGAATCTGAATGGGAAATTATGACGGTACTCTGGGAAGAGGCACCACTTACTGCTAATGATGTGATTTCCACTCTACAGGAACGGACAGATTGGAAACCTAAAACCATACGTACTCTCTTAGATCGTCTTGTCAAAAAAAATGTAGTTGGTGTGAATAAAGAACAAAGGATTTATACTTTTTTCCCACTATATTCGCAGGACGAATGCCAGCATGCGGAGGCGGAATCTTTTGTTAAACGAATTTATGGTGGAGCACTGAAGTCAATGTTGGTCCAGTTTATCCAGGAAGACTCCTTATCCGAAGAGGATATTCAGGAATTACGTTCCATTTTGGATCCAAAGCAGAAAAAACAACCTCATTAAAGAATGCAAATATTTTAAGACATTCTTTTTTGTCGTATGGATTTTAGTAAAATAACTGTCAAGTCATTGTGTATTTCTTTTGCATTTATAATATTTTTCTAGATGGTTTTTACATCTAGAGTTTTTAACTGGGTATCGAACATTCAGTACGATTAAACGAATTTCAACCTAAAAAAGCCAACTTCCTGATCAATAAGGAATTCGGCTTTTTTGTTTGGCCAGTTATTTTATGGCTTAGTTAGTCTAATTAAAGAACATTTATTGTACAAATTGGACGGCGACTCCAGATATGTATTTGATAAGCTAAAACTGAGCCACCATCGCAGTTGAAAAGTGAGCCACTTTTATATGAAAATAATCCTAACTTCATAGAGTTAGGAGCGTATAGAGGTGATTTCATTGGAAAAGAA
>NZ_RXNR01000088.1 GCF_003966145.1 Lysinibacillus telephonicus | reverse complement strand
TCCTCAAACTGTAAATGAATTGAAGTATTGTAAAATACTAAAATATTATTCTTTAAAAAATATTTTTTCTATTAGATAAAACGGGTCAAACCGTTGATATATCAACATTTATAGAGGGAGGTTATTTTATGATAACTGCTAAGGCACGAGCTGTAGACGGTCCAGATAAGCCGTTTCGACCAGCTGAAATTAAACGGCGCGATCTTGATTCCCATGACGTTCTTATTGAAATTAAATATGCTGGGATATGTCATTCTGATATCCATACTGCTCATGGCGAGTGGGGTCCAGTAAACTACCCGCTTGTTCCCGGACATGAGATTGCAGGGGTTGTTACTGCTATAGGACCTAATGTAACTAAATATAAAGTAGGTGACCGAGTAGGGGTAGGGTGTATGGTTGATTCCTGCGGCGAATGTGAGAATTGTCGTAAAGGAGAAGAACAGTATTGTCTTAATGGAAAAATTGACACCTACGCTGCAGTTGATAAATATGGCGAACCTACTCAAGGTGGCTATTCTACTCATATTGTTGTAACAGAGGATTTCGTACTTAGAATTCCAGATAATATAGAGCTTGACGTTGCAGCACCATTACTTTGCGCTGGTATTACTACATATTCACCATTAAATCATTGGAATGCTGGCCCTGGTAAGAAAATAGCGGTTATTGGTTTGGGTGGTCTTGGACATATGGCTGTCCAAATTGCACATGCCATGGGTGCTGAAGTAACTGTTCTTTCACAAACATTGAACAAAAAAGAGGACGGCTTAAAACTTGGCGCAGATAATTATTTCGCCACAAGTGACTTAGAAACATTCGAAAAACTTGCTGGAACTTTCGACTTAATTATTAATACTGTAAGTGCAAAAATTAACCTTGATGCATATTTAGGACTACTGACTCTTGATGGCACATTGGTAAATGTCGGGGCACCAGCAGAACCATTATCACTAAGCGTGATGAATTTAATCGGTCATCGCCGCTCATTTGCAGGTTCAATGATTGGTGGAATCCGTGAGACTCAAGAAATGTTGGATTTCTGTGCAGAACATAACATTGTTCCTAAAATTGAAGTCATTTCGGCCGACCAAATTGACGAAGCCTACGAACGAGTATTAGCTTCAGATGTAAAGTATCGATTTGTAATTGACATAAGTACAATGTAAGTTAAGTAAATAGTAATTTTTCAAGGATGAAAGCTCTACTTTAGGGGCATCTATTTTATTTTTGGAATAATACTAAAATATAAATTATACCCTTGCATTAGAGTTTGCTATAGGTTTTGAGTTTAATAAGAATGGTGATGTTTTCATGGAACTCTAATTTTACAGAAAAATTCATATGATAGGTGTACTTCTAAAGACCCTACTACACTAGCTGGAAAAATACTAAGAATGAATTTGGATAGCTCCATCTCAAATGATAATCCATTTCTGAGAACAAAAGACTTACATTATGTCCTTTGTATATAATCATTGTACTACTGGATGGTATTGATTTAACGGTCTATTTTGTTGAATTATTTAACTAAGGGCTTAGTTGAGTTCAATTCTAGAGGGAAGATTGTGCTCTTTTTTGATCGGGCTAGTTTTTTGATTAATCAACAAAATACTATTTATATTTTTCGTTAAAAATTTGCATAATATGGAACTTTTATTTACTTCAACCGTATTAGAGTTAAGGTTAGAAGGAGTGAATGTATTGAAGAAAATACTTGTATCAGTAATTTTAGTTTTAATGATTTTATCAGCTTGTAATTCATCAACATTAAGTTTTAGTGAAATTGAAAATGTACCTAATAATGTGCAAGAAAAAATTAATTCCGATTTAAATCTTCAATTAATCAATGATGGTGAAAAAGGTAAATATATAATTTTTCACTCAAGAGGCGATATAGAAAGAACTGATGTTAAAACAGAAGGGGATAAGGTAACAATAAATTTTGATGTATCAAATTCACAGGATGATGTTGAAAAGCAATATACATATTATTTAACAACAGATCCAGAACTTGATGTAATAACAGTTCTAGTTAATGGTGAAGAAATGCCTTTTGAAGTTGTAACAAGTCTATAAGTAACTCCGAATGTTTTATTATATTATAAATGAATCAATTTTAGAGCATCATTCTATAAATGAGACAGTCCTCTAGATGCCTATAAATGATGAGGTGGTATAAATGAAAGGTTGGATATATGGTTTATATGCAGTAATATTAGCGATAGTTTCTATATTTACAGGAGAAATAGTAACATTTATTATGCTTGGATTTATTTTAATAAGCCTTCTAAATATTCATTCTACTTTAAAGGAGATATTAAAAGTTAATAAGGAGAAAATTGACTAGCTGTAGCTTTTTTGCAGTATTTATCTACCATAACTACGGAGCTTTAGCAAGATAATTAATTAACAGACATTTAACAATCGGGCGCAATTCCAAAGGGGAAATTGCGTTTTTTCTTTATGTATCGGATCATTTTCTTGAATTACACGCAACAAAAAAATTGTAACTTCGTGTAAAATTTAATCATCATTTACCAGTTGACAAAAAAATGTAAAAAGAATATATTAATGTCAGTAAGTACTGACAATCCTTTGGGGGGTAAATTATTAATTATGGCTTCAAATCGTAAACAAGAGACAAGTGAAAAAATTATAACAGTAGCAATCGATCTTTTTTCTAAAAATGGATATAACGGAGTTACAACAGAGGAAATTGCAAAGGAAGCCGGTTTTAGTGAAAAAACGCTTTTTCGACATTTTCAAAGCAAACAAAATTTATTGGAAAAAGCCATCGATCGATACCATTATGGCGAGGAAATGCGTTCTATTTTTGAAAGTAAGCTCGTCTGGAATTTGAAAGACGATCTAGATTTAATTAGCCAAAATTACCATAGAATTATGCATCAAAACAGAAAGCTCCTTAAAATGCTTATGAAAATAGGAGAGAATGTGCCTGGTTTGCACCAATATTCTCACAGGCATCCAGAGTTATTGAAGGAGTTTTTAACAAACTATTTTGAAGAGATGAAAAATCGAAAAAAAATTATCCCGATTGATGCGGAAAAAATGGCTATTACTTTTCTTTACATGAATTTTGGATTTGCCCATGCAAGGATGAACGGTGATTCCGCCTTTGTGGAAGGGGAGTTTGAAAAGCTTCTAAATGATAGTGTGGCATTATTTACTAGAGGATTAACCCTCTAGTATGTTTTTATCCTTAAATGTCAGTCAGTACAGACGTTCATTTTACAAAAAAAGGAGAAATCGAGAATGAATCAAGTGTTAAAAAAACAAGGAAATGAAAAATTATTGATTATCATGATGCTTACTGTAACCCTTTCATCCATGAGTATATTGCTTTTCAACTTTGTTCTACCACAAATAAGCAAAGAATTTCAGCTTACTAATTCACAGGTAAGCTGGGTTACTTCAGCATACACACTTTTATATGGGATTGGTACGGCAATTTACGGAAAACTTGCAGATCGATATAAGCTTAAAAACTTATTAATTTTTGGTTTATTACTCTTTGCAATTGCATCATTACTAGGCTTCTTTTCTAATTCTTACTGGGTATTATTAGTGGCAAGATGTTTACAAGCGACAGGTGCAGCTACAATTCCAGCTACAGCTACTCTAGTCCCAATCCGATATTTCCCTCTTGAAAAAAGAGGAACAGCAATGGGGACTGTGTTTATTGGTACTGCTCTTGGCAGTGCGCTTGGGCCAATTGTTTCTTCGTTAGTTGTTAGTGTTGTAGACTGGCGATGGTTATTTTGCATCCCCTTATTACTTCTTTTGACATTGCCGTTTTATTTAAAGTACTTAGGCGATGAGGAAGGTACAAATACAAGTATTGATTGGTTGGGAGGTGGACTGTTAGCTCTAAGCGTTGCCCAAATTTTATTAGGTGTAACAAATAATGCGATGTGGTTTATTGGTGGAATCGTTGCACTCGTTCTATTTATATATCGCATTCGTTTAGCAAAGTATCCTTTTATTCAACCTGAGTTATTTAAAAATAAAACTTATATTTCTTATTTAATATTGGCGTTCTTTGTAACTTGAATTGGTTATTCATTATTCTTTTTAACTCCTTTGTTTTTAGCAGATGTTCAAAATCTCCCGGTTAATTTGATAGGGGTGGCAATGGTACCGGCCGCAGCAACAACCGCTTTATTAAATAGGCAAGGTGGAAAGATAGCAGATTTAAAGGGTACATCAACGTTATTCATTACTGCATCAGGATTATTAATTGTTTGTTTCTTTTTACTTTCTACATTTATCTATTCAAATGCTGTACTGATTGCACTATTTCTAGTAATAGGAAATGTAGGCCAATCATTTATGATGATCGTCATGTCAAAATCGGTTTCATTAACATTACCTAGTGAACATTCAGGAGTGGGTATGGGGTTATTAATGATGCAGAACTTTATTGCAGGTTCTATCGCAGTTGGCATATATGGGAAGACTGTAGATATAGTAGTAAATAGTTCGTGGAATCCATTTAACCAGCTTTCAATTGGTGCTACATTCAGTAACATTTTCTTTGTATTGTTTATCTTACATGTAATTATTTTGTTTGTTTATACTCTTAGTAAAGGTTTGTATAAAAAGCCTTTAAACTAATGAGGATGATAAGTTATTTATGGTGCAAAATTCTGCTTGTAAAATACTAGCATTTGAAATGTAGGCCGAAAAGTAGGGAAACAATAAGTAGATGGAGTTACTTTTGTATCGATCGGTAAAAATAATATTATAAAAATAAAATTTGCACTGAAAGAGCGGTTGTATGTACTTACATCCAAAATGCTAAGGCAGCATCATACATCGAATATATCAAAGGAGATGGAAACAATATGAAAATCATTATTACTAGTATATTTGTACAAGATCAAGAAAAGGCATTAAAGTTTTATTCAGAAACGTTGGGCTTTGTTAAAAAGCACGACGTTCCTTCTGGTGAATTTAGGTGGATTACGCTTGTTTCTCCTGAGAGGCAAGAAGGTACAGAGCTTTTACTCGAACCAAATCAACATCCAGCTGCTAAAGAGTATCAAAAGAAATTATATGAAGACGGCATACCAGTAACTATGTTTGGTGTGGAGGATATTCAAAAAGAATACGAAAGGTTACTGAATCTAGGCGTGAAGTTTATAATGGAGCCGACAAAAATGGGTGAAAACACAATAGCTATCTTCGACGATACGTGCGGAAACTTTATTCAAATAATTCAGCAATAATTTCATAACATAGTTAAGTAGCACTAAATGGCATTATCGGCAAGTTCTAAGTGGGGTAAAAATACCGAAAATAAAATAACTTATTGTTAACCCTATCCACTGTTTGGATGGGGTTATAAATTTTCAAGGGTCTAAAATTAAAGCTGTTGTTATTATTCTAAAGCATGGTATTGTGAAAACTAAAACCCGCAACACTTCATTATGATTTGGTCATTAATATAACAAAGTTTGTTCTAACATAATTAACCTTGGTAGAGTGCAATCACTACAAGCCAAGATTTCTTGCATATTGAATTTATGTTGTTTATTTGGCGCTCTTTTACAAGAAGAATAAAATTGTAAAAATTGCTGATTCTAAAATAAGATTCAAATAAAAATACGTAAAGAAGGTTGAAGATTTAGAAAGTCCCTATCCTAAAAAATTTAAATTTTTCACTTTACATACCACACAGGGGTATGGTAGTATGTGATCAAGATAGGAGGTTGAACTTATGGATGAAGTAGCTTTCCATGTAGAGGATGGTTCGTCTTGTCGAAAAAGTCATCATCCAGAACGTGTAAAAAAGGATTTAACTACTCGATTAAATCGTATAGAAGGTCAAATCCGAGGCATTAAAGGCATGATTGAAAAAGATGTATACTGTGATGATGTAATTACACAGCTTTCTGCCACACAATCTGCATTAAATAGTGTTGCTAAAATTCTTTTAGAAGGTCACTTAAAGGGTTGTGTCGTAGATCGTCTTTCAGAAGGTGATGATGCTGTACTTGATGAATTAATAGTTACGATCCAAAAATTAATGAAAAAGTAAATTTTTTTAGATCAAATATACCCCGGTAGTGTATTTTTATCAAAAATAATAAGGTATGAAAAGGAGAAATTACGATGCAAAATGTAACTTTAAACGTACAAGGGATGTCTTGTGGACATTGTGTAAAAGCTATAGAAGGAAGCGTTGGTGAATTAGAAGGGGTTAACCAAGTAAACGTAAAATTAGACGAAGCTTTAGTTGATGTTTCTTTCGATGAATCTCAAGTAACCCTGGATAAAATTAAGGAAACAATTGTAGATCAAGGATATGATGTAGAATAAGAGTGCTTCAATAGCACTCTCTCATTTTCATTAATATATACCCCATCTAGGTATAAAGGAGAGGTGGAAAAGATTATGAGTACAGAAGCTAGTAAAGTAAAAGAAGCGAGTATTCAAATCACAGGAATGACTTGTGCAGCATGCGCGACACGCATTGAAAAAGGATTAAATAAAATGGATGGTGTCGAACAGGTATCTGTCAATTTAGCTCTAGAAAAATCATCGATTAAATATGACCCGTCAAAATTGAGTGAAGCAGATTTTGAAAAGAAAATCGAGGCACTTGGCTATGGTGTCGTGAAACAAAAAGCAGAGTTTGATATTACAGGAATGACTTGCGCCGCATATGCAACGCGCATTGAAAAAGGATTAAATAACTTGGATGGTGTTGCAAGTGCAAACGTCAATTTAGCACTTGAAAAAGCAACGATTGAATTTAATCCTTCGGAAGTAACAATTGCAGATATCATTGCTAAGGTTGAAAAACTTGGTTACGGTGCACATCAAAAACAAGAGGATAAAGAACAGGTAGACCACCGTGAAAAGCACATTAAAGATCAACAACGTAAATTTATACTTTCGGCGATTTTATCACTGCCATTATTATGGACGATGGTCGGTCACTTTTCATTTACATCGTTCTTATATGTACCAAATTTCTTAATGAACCCATGGATACAACTGATTTTGGCAACACCGGTACAATTTATAATCGGGAAACAGTTTTATGTAGGCGCTTATAAAGCACTTCGTAATGGCAGTGCCAATATGGATGTCCTTGTTGTCATGGGTACTTCAGCGGCATATTTTTATAGTGTCTATCAAGCGATTGTTACGGCTGGAACACACCACGGTCCACACTTATATTTTGAAACAAGTGCGGTACTAATTACACTAATCCTCTTAGGGAAATTATTTGAAGCAAAAGCAAAAGGGCGTTCATCAGAAGCGATAAAAAAATTAATGGGGCTTCAAGCTAAAACAGCCATTGTTGTACGTGATGGAGTTGAAAAAGAAGTTCCGTTAGAAGAAGTCGTAATCGGTGACACAATTTTAGTGAAACCTGGTGAAAAAATTCCAGTTGATGGTGAGGTATTAGAAGGAACAACTGCTGTTGACGAATCAATGTTAACAGGTGAAAGTTTACCAGTAGATAAAAAGAGTGGTGACGTATTATACGGCTCAACGATTAACAAAAATGGCTTCATTAAAATGACAGCAACAAAAGTTGGACGTGACACAGCATTAGCTCAAATCATTAAAGTAGTGGAGGATGCCCAAGGTTCAAAAGCACCAATCCAACGTCTAGCCGACCACATTTCAGGTATTTTTGTACCAATTGTTGTGGGGATTGCCTTACTTACTTTCCTAGTTTGGATTATATGGGTTCAACCAGGTGAATTTACGCCTGCACTTGAAGTGTTAATCGCAGTACTTGTTATTGCTTGCCCATGTGCGCTTGGTTTAGCGACACCAACTTCTATTATGGCAGGTTCAGGCCGCGCAGCAGAATTTGGTATTTTGTTCAAAGGCGGCGAGCATCTAGAGCAAACACAAAGCATTGACACAGTAGTAGTCGATAAAACAGGCACTATTACACACGGTAAACCAGTATTAACAGACGTTTTAGTAGCACAAGGTCAAGATGAAGAGAAATTTTTATCATTGATTGGAGCAGCGGAAAAACAATCTGAGCACCCATTAGCACAAGCAATCGTTCAAGGTATTCAAGAAAAAGGTATTGAACTTGGCAACATTCAATTTTTTGAAGCAATTCCAGGTTTCGGTGTGCAAGCGACGATTTCAGGTCAAGGAGTTGTCATTGGTACACGTAAACTGATGCAACAATATGGTATTGATATTACATCAGTGCTTCCAGTAATGGAGGAATTGGAGAAAAACGGCAAAACAGCAATGCTAGCTGGAATTAACGGCCAGTATGCTGGTCTAGTTGCTGTAGCAGATACAATTAAAGAAACCTCTCGTGAAGCTGTACGCCGATTACAAGAAATGGGCATCAAAGTAATCATGATGACAGGTGATAATAAACGTACAGCACAAGCAATTTGTAATGAGGTAGGCGTTGATGCAGTTGTTGCAGAGGTGCTTCCAGAGGGGAAAGCAATAGAGGTGAAAAAACTACAACAGCAGGGCAAAAAAGTGGCAATGGTCGGTGATGGTATTAATGATGCACCTGCACTAGCTACAGCTGATATTGGGATGGCCATTGGTACAGGTACAGATGTTGCAATGGAAGCTGCAGATATTACACTCATTCGAGGAGATTTAAATAGTATTGCCGATGCGATTTTAATGAGTCGCAAAACGATGAAAAATATTAAGCAAAACTTATTCTGGGCATTTGCCTACAATACTATAGGGATTCCAATTGCCGCAGCAGGTTTCCTTGCACCTTGGGTTGCTGGTGCAGCAATGGCGTTTAGCTCCGTGTCAGTCGTTTTAAACGCCTTACGTTTACAAAGAGTGAAATTAAAAAAATAAAATGTTGATATCACTTGTTACTATATTAGTACCTAGAATTATTTCGCAAGTTATATACCCTACCGTTGTATGGTAGTTGATTAAAGGGGAAATTTATATGAAAGATAGTGGCAATAAAATTAAGATTGCCATAAATGGGGGAATAGGGTACGGAGCAAAACTCAACTCCAAACAACTTATGACAATCTCCAAATATATGAACGATGACGAGGAACTAGAGTTAACTACATTCCAACAACTCTATATTGAAATCCCAAAAGATAAAAAGGAAGCTATTTTAGAAGAATTTCAACGTGTTGGATTAGCATGTTATCCAGTTGGAAACTTCGTAAAGAGCTTGAGAACATGTAATTTTTGCAAAGGGGAAGAAGAGGAAGGAATGCCAGTAGCAAAAGAGTTAAATCGCCGAATTGCAGGAAAGGCAGTGCCATTTACTATAAAAGCTGCCTATACAGGTTGTCCCATTGGCTGCGGTGAACCTATGTTAAGCGATATAGGTATTATGAAAATTAGAGACCATTACAATTTATATGTTGGTGGAAAAGCCAAAGGGAAGGACGCCGAGGTTGGTACTCTATTGATGGAGAATTTAACGCCAGAAGAATTGTATGAAACAGTTGAAAAGATTATCGATGTCTATTCCGAAATGGGGAAAAAGCGGGAGACATTCCATAAGTTTTTAAAGAGAATTGGTAGAGATCAATTAATGGGCAATCAATAAATTAAATTCCATTTCTTAATTATGATTAAGTAGTTAAATCAAGAAAATTGAGATACCATTTATCATTGCTTTTATGACAGTATTACATGAATTAATCAACATTCAAAAAAAGAATAAGTAAATAAAAAAACTGGAGAAGATTCCTTTATGTCAAAACATTCACATATGATGACGCAACCAAATCCGAAGCGCTGGAAAGCACTAGCGTTGTTGTGCTTTGCAAATTTCCTTGTAATGATGGATAGTGCTATTATCCAGGTTGCCTTGCCGTCTATCAAAGATACTCTAGGATATACGGAGGCAAACTTACAATGGGTAATGAACGCCTTTCTTATTTTGTTTGGAGGGTTATTGCTTTTAGGAGGAAGATTATCGGATTTATTCGGCCACAGAAGAATTTTTATGTGGGGGGTTTCAATCTTAACCGTATCATCTTTATTTGCTGGTTTAGCTTGGAATGAAGTGTCGCTTAATGTAGCGCGAGCAGTGCAAGGAGCAGGTTCCGCGTTGATAGCACCAGCTGCACTTTCCATTATTATGATTTTGTTTAGTGCAGATAAGAAAGAAATGGGAAAGGCACTTGCATTTTGGGGTCTTTCCGGAGCAGCGGGTGGTTCGCTTGGTATTGTTCTTGGCGGTATCCTTACACAATTACTTAGCTGGAGATGGACGCTACTATTCTATGTCCCAGTTGGTATACTAGTCTTGATATTGTCGCCAAAACTCCTGCAGAAAGGCACAAAGAAAAAAGGCAAAATTGATTATGCGGGTGCAATTTCTGTTACAGCATCATTAATTATGATTGTGTATGGGATTGTAACTGCAGAGCGAAATGGCTGGCAAGCACTCTCTACTATATTACCTTTAACAATCGGAGCCATTTTGTTCATCATTTTTATCCTTATTCAATTATTTAGAAAAGAACCACTGATGCCACTTGGTATTTTAAAGACACCAAACTTAGCAGCAGGTAATGTTTCACTTATCTTCTTATCAGCATCTTGGTTTCCACTTATTTATTTTCTTATTCTATATTTACAGCAGGTTCTAAAATTTGAACCTTTTATGGCCGCAATGGGTATGTTACCGGCTCCAATTCTAATGGCCATATTTATGGTTGTTCTTGCAGAAAGAGTAATGGCGAGAATTGGTATGAAAGTTACGATGGCCATCGGATTTGTTTTACTTGGTATTTCCGGGCTCTTATTTTCTGGAAATACGGTTGACGGGAAATATTGGAGTGATGTGTTCATCGCTTTACTATTGGCTGCTCTCGGTAATGCGCTTGCCTATCTTCCCGCAACCACTGCAGCAGTATCGGAGGTTAAGTCAGAAGAATCTGGACTTGCTTCTGGCTTATATAATACAACATATCAGGTTGGCTCGGCAGTCGGTTTAGCTATGTTAGTATCCATTGCTGCTGCAACTGCCGCTGCAAGTACAGAAATTCCATTAATCGCTCTAAACGAAGGCTATCAGCGTGCATTTTTCTGGGGTGGAGTAGTTGCATTTGTAGGTGCAATCTTGGCAATTCTGTTTATACGCTTACCAAAGCAAGATAGGCAAACAGCTCAAAGATAAAGTTTTTAATATTCCCTATTGTTTACAAATATATGGGAAAATGGTAAAAATGAAGTACGGCAAATACATGATATATAAAGTAGTTTTTGCCATTCCTTAGTATCAGTACTATGCGTAAACTGTATAACTTTTTTACGACAAACGAGCGTAAGTCCAGTAGGAAAATTGCGCTCGTTTTCGCATCATATAGATTTTTAGATTAAACTCTATAAATTATCGTAAAATTTTACATATATAAGTCTATACAATATGGGTTTTTGTAAAGAAGAATCTTTGCTCTAAAGATTTTGATCTTGTAAAAAGGTATAGGGAAGGAGCTTAAATAAAAAGGTGGATGGTTAAAATAATGAGTGATTGGATGGTTTCTAATGAATAGATTTAACTTAAAATATGATTATTTAAAATGATCTGCTAAGTAAATGAAAAGGACTGTTATAGGTGGATTGGAGACCAGACCGAAAAGCAAAAAAAGCTATATATAAACAACTTGCCGAGTATATTGAAAATGGAATAGCAGATGGTACTTTTCCATCCGATAAACCATTACCATCTGAAAGGTATTTAGCGAAGGAGCTGAACTTGAACAGAAGTACTGTAGTTGCAGCTTATGACGAATTGGAAGCAAATGGACTTATTCAAAGAAATAGAGGAAGCGGGACTACAATCAGTAAAGATATATGGGGTATTGCCAAGAAACGTATTCCGAGTTGGAATCGGTATATCGAGGCAGGGTCTTTTTTGCCAAATCTACCAGTTACGCAAAGAATTAGAAAAGAAGCGGTTGAACATAAGCTAATTAATTTAGCTAGCGGTGAATTGTCGGAAGATCTTTTTCCAGTGAAATTTTTAAGAGAAATTACTTCGACACGAAGTTTTATTGGAAGCCTAGGGTATGATCACCCACAAGGTAGTGCTATATTAAGAAATACTCTTACAAAACATGTAAAAAAGTATCGAGGGATTGAAACTAAATCTTCTTCAATTCTTATTACATCTGGAGCACAACAAGCGCTGCACCTAGTCGTACAGTGTTTGTTAAAAGCTGGAGATGCAGTTGCAATTGAAGATCCTTCATATAATTATAATCTTCCAATTTTTCAATCAGCTGGCTTAAAGATTTATTATTTGCCTGTCGGTAAAGATGGTATAAATCCTGATGATTTACTGTCATTATATAAGAAACATCGGATAAGAATGATTTTTTTAAATCCTTCTTACCATAACCCTACAGGCACTTTAATGAACGAAAAAAAACGGAAGGCAATTTTAGAGATTTCCTCCGAATATGGAATTCCTGTAGTAGAAGACGATCCCTATAGTTTAATATCTTTTACTGGTGACAAAATCCCTACACTAAAATCAATAGATATGAATGGAAATGTGTTATATATTAGCTCCTTGTCTAAAATTGTCGCCTCAGGGTTAAGAATTGGTTGGATTATTGGGCCAACATCAGTAATCGAAAGATTATCTGATGCAAAGCAACAAATTGACTTTGGTCATTCCAGCTTTACACAATGGATTGCCAATGATTTTTTGGAATCTGAAAATTTTCAGTTTCATATTAAAGGATTGGCAAAACAATTAGAAAAACGGAGAAATCAAATTGTAGCAAGCCTTAACTTTTATTTAAAGGATGAGGTGGAATTTTCTATTCCACAAGGTGGCATTCATATTTGGGTCAAGTTAAAAAAAGATTGTAATGAGATGCAATTGCTTGAGGAATCCATTAAAAGGGGTGTAATCTACGTTCCTGGTTCAACAATGGGATCTAAAAAAGGGTATGCTCGCTTCACTTTCGCTAGGGAAGATGAAAAATCAATTGATGAAGGCATTAAACGCTTTTCAGAGGCCCTTCATTTTCTTTAAGTAACAATGATATTTCCGAATTGTAAAGGGATCATTAGTTGTTCATGATTCCTTTTCTTTTTATAGTAAATGGATGGTCAAAAAAGTATAGAATTGGATGGGCATAAAAAATTAAGAATCTTTATGATGGATATGTAGATAATGTAATACATGATTCTTGTTTAACAGTTTTAATTTTTTCTTTCTATTGATACTTAATAGTTTATGTAGTTAAATAAGACAACCAGAAATTACACAAGGAGTTGATATATATGACGTGGACAGCTGTTCTTCTAATTGTAGGTGGGATCCTTCTAAAATTGTTAACGAGTCCTCCAAGTGCAGTTGTAGGATGGGTTGTAAGTAGATTTGCGCTTCACCCAAAACTAGATTCAAAATACGCTACTATAACATTTAACGGAAAGCAATTAGACGAGGAAGAAAAAAATAAACTGATTAACAATTTCAATGAAGCGTTATTTTTAGAGAGATATCATATATTTCCAGGCAATGAAGAAATTTTTCTACACCCAGAGACGAATGTAATTCCATTTGTTATCAACGTAAAACGAAGAAAAAAAGAAGTAAATTTCTTTGTTTACAGTCACGATGACCATGTGGATGTAGTTAAGCAGCGGAAGAAGAAAATTGCTTCTTATAGTCTGAGTTCTGAGTATTTACAAGAGTTTTCTATTACAAATAGCATAAAGGTATAAAAGAAAATGCTCTATAAAGCTATTTAAGGGATTTCGATAAAAAGAATCCGCGGTTCAAAAAAGAGAAATACTTTGAAAAAAGTAATACTAAGTTATATTGATTATGAGGTTTTAACAAACTCTAACGGATTCGTTAATATATGTGGATTTAAGAATAGTAATTATTAAAGTAAGAGTGCATTCCGGAGTGAAAATGCACTCTTCTTTTTGTATTAGTCTATTTTCTGGATGTAAAGGAGCCAGTTTATTAAATGGGCTCTATAATATTTGTTGGGGTTTGAAAAAATTTCATAAATAAAAAAGCACGTAATCACCGATTTCTATATACTTGAATTGTCTAGAAACAAGCAATGAAAGGTGATACGTGCAAATG
>NZ_RXNR01000087.1 GCF_003966145.1 Lysinibacillus telephonicus | reverse complement strand
TTGAGGTTATTCATATGAACAACGAAAGTCACCGATTAAAACATCAACAAAAGATTTTCAACTAATCAAAAGTGTTCATCGTAAATGAGCAAAAAATGTTCATTTGGGGTTGACGTTTACATCACTTCGAAATAATCGGCAATCAATTGTAAAATATCATAATCTGGTTTTCTATCACCAGATTCATATCGTGATAAAACAGTATTGGAAACGCCTATTTTTTTTGCAAAATCTTTTTGCGAAATATTACTTTTTTCACGTAAGTATTTTAATCGAGATCCTAACGATTCCAATTAATATCACCTCTTATGTATTTATTTTATATCTAAATAATCATTTACCACAACGGCAAACAAACGAATTGCCAAAAAGGTAATTGAAGTGTTTTTTTTCCAAAATGGTAATATGGGTTGTGTTCAAAGTTACCAAAAAGGTGATTTAGGAGTTGGAATGAAAAGGCAATAGTAGTTAATCTTTATTTTAATTTAATCGAGGTGAAGTCAAGACTGTAGAATTAGGTGTTGTACTCACAGTATTATCATTAATTGTTACAGTGGAGGGTTACCAACTTAATAAAAATAAAAGTATTAGGGATGATGACAAACAGTCGGCTGAAGTTATTGCACAACTTCAATATATAAGATTGGTGAAGTAACTGAAGCACGAAAAGCAGTTATAAAAGTAGCAGAAATACTACGGACAAATAAAATCACAGCAAATCTAGTGGAGGTTAACACTCTGAAAAATCAATCACAAAACTTAAAATACCTGGTGATCGAACACAATTCAACCAGTAGAGAACTTGACGTATCAATTCATTTTAATTCATCCAGCTGTACTGATAGAGGGCTTGGGGTCGATTTACTATATGTTTCTTTAGCTGAATATGTAAGTAAGTCTTTAAAAGAAGGTGAATCAAAATTGGAATTCTCAAGTAAAGCAATGAAAGTAAAGTATAATTCGCCTATTAATTCACCTGCAACTAAAAAACTTTTGGTGAAAAAGCGGTGGAAGTACTAGGATATAAAGATTCATGGATTTATGACCATAATCAAGGAAAAATAAAAGAAGGGGATTATGCAACTATTAGTTATGAATTAGCTGTTCATTATGGAAAATAACTTGAGGTATTATGAAAGACAAATATCATTTTTAATATAAAGAGTAAACGAAATCACGTTTGTTAAAATACCGCCTATTCACGCTTACTGTGAGGATGGTTTTCTTATTTTAAGATAGTAATAATTCAGGATTTTAATTTGTACTTTTTAAATATCCTCTAAATCTTCCTAGATTATTTAAGAAATTATGAATTGAAAATGATTTTGATATTTATATATTTTGCATTGAATTACATTATATGGAAATGTTAAAATAATTATACCTCGAGGTAAATGAAATTGTAATTACATTATAGAAATATTTATCAGAATATAAGAGGTGGATATTTAATGAAAAGTAAATTATTAAAAAGTTTTATAGTATTTTTAAATTTTATTTTAATATTTAGCATTTTGTCACCTAGTCTCGTAAATGCAAGCGAGACTCAAAATGTTCAATATTCAAAAACAGAAGAAGAGTTGATAAACGATTTTTTGTATAATGATGAAGATTTCCAAGATACATTAACTTATCAAGAATCTCTAGAAATTTACAATAGAAATATTTTAGAAAATTCGCATTCTATCTCTGAGCAAACAATTAAACCTTTTAATCTATTTAGCTTATTATTTTCACTTGTAAGGTCTGGTACAACTTATATAATTAAAGTAACAAAAAAGGGAAATGTAATAAAAAATGTTAGAAATGGTAAATTAGAAGTAGATGTTAGTAAGCACATAAATGCAAAAAATAGATTTAAAGATTACGGAAATATTGACAAGCTTGTTAAATATATTGTTGAAGATATCCGTCGAGTAGATGAATTAAAGAAGATAAAAGAAGGACATAACTCTATTAAAACGGTTTATGGACCTGATAATAAACTGTTAGAAATTCGCTTTTATGTAAAGGATGGTGAACTATACTCATTTAACGCATTTCCTAACCATTCTTCAAGAGATGCTGGAAATGTCATTTGGTTAGCTCCACAATAAACTGAACTAAAGAATACTTTGAGGGAGTTGTTTATGGAAGAAGTTGTTTTAATTAACCATGTTGTAAAGGTAGATAGAGAAAAAAATATTAATTTATATAAAGCTCTTCCGAAAGTTTCTGAAAAATCCCATTGTGGTTGCGAAGATTGTCAGAATTATGCTAATCGTATTGTTCAAGCAAGCTCTGAAGTATTAGCTTTTTTTCAGCAATTTGGTGTTGATCCTACAAAAGAAGCAGAAGTTTGGAAAGCAGCATCAAATTTAAATGGTTATGATATCTATACTGCTGACTATCATTTTGTTGGAGAGATACAGGGTACTAATGAATTAGATTGGATTCAAATTGCAGAAGCGAGTTTTGGTCTTACAAATTATACTGGAGAAATAGAAAACCCTATGATTCCGAGTACTTTTGATAAACCTTTAATAGAATTGGCTGTGAGGATAAAAATACCTCATACAGAGCTACAAATATAAATCATATTATAATCTCCATAAACCAGGTACTGAGTAATCTAATAAGTACCTGGTCTTTGTTTTAAGAGGGGCTGGGGCAAGTAGTCAATTGCTAAGGTACGTTAAGTCTTAGCTTTTTTAAATGGTACAAACAAGCTATATTTATTGCTTATCTTCTACAGTTGACTCAGCAATATACAAACGTGATTGATTTCGAGAAAATTTGCTATACGATTACAGAATGCTAAGCTGAATATAATTAAAAAAAGTTGAAAGTGCCGCTCTATTTAGCTAAAAAATAAGAAAAAATCAAACTCTTTATCCCAAAAAATGTGTGGGCGGTCTTTTTTTAATCTGTAATATAGCTAATTAATTTACAACCTAATTAAATTGTCCTTCTATAAATAAAAGCTTGCCGTCATACGCATCTAAAAAAATAGAACTCCCATTTCTTGCGAATTTACATTTATTGCCCATTGTTGCTTATTAAATAATTTATTAAAAAAACCATCTGTCCTAGGAATTAAATAGCCTTCAATTTCTCCTTCTTGAAGATTCTCAACATCTATATTCTCAAAATTCCATTCCAGTGGTGGGTTTTGTAATATACCCGTTGCACTAGAAATAGCTTCATTTTCATTAATAATAGGAGTTTGATAAAAATATAGAAATGTACCAATGATAATAGCCACTCCCGTTAAGAATAAAAGTTGACGTTGGTGTTTGTTGAAAAAGGCTTTACTCATAAAATAACTCCCGTTCGGTTTAATTTGTTTTAGTATAACGGACTTTTCCAATAGAAAAAACACCGAATAGGGCACTTTTTTTAAAGTGTCCACTATTCGGGGCTCAGATTAAATGTGGTAGCGTTCATTTTTAATATACAACTGGAATATTTGTTCTGGCGTAGTAATGAAGGAGTGAATAACTGTAACCAAGGATCAATCAAGTGAAGTGCAATGTTGTTTTCAGAACATGAGATGGAAATTAGAAATTGTTATGAAAGTGATAATGAAATTCAACATAAATTAAACAATTGTTATTAAATCTAAAATAAAATTGAAGCACATTATAAAAGTTGATATTTATGATTAATGCCACTCAATGAGTGGTTCTTCAAATTTGTTTAACATGTTGCACAAAAATAATAGCTGTCACACAAGGTAACTCTAAAATCACATAAAAGTCACAAAAAATCTGAAAGTATGCGAAAAAATATGAAAGCCTACTTTCTGTAATTTCCCAAAAAGTGCTGTTATAATAAGGGATGTGAATAAAAAGAAATGAGGTCGAAAGTATGAACGCTTACGATGAATATATGAAGGGCATTGTTCAGCCAATGCGCCAGGAGTTAGTTGATGCTGGGTTTACAGAATTAACAACTGCTGATGAAGTAAATGAATTTATGGCGACAACAAAAGGTGTTTCGCTTGTTGTTATTAATTCGGTTTGCGGCTGTGCTGCAGGCTTAGCACGTCCTGCTGTACGTGAAGCAATTAAAGAAGTGAAGCCAGATCATTTAGTAACAGTGTTTGCGGGCCAAGACCGTGAAGCAACTGAAGCGATGCGTGGGTTTTTTGAAGAAATCCCACCGAGCTCACCATCTATCGCCATTTTAAGAGATGGTCAATTAGAATATTTCATCCCGCGTGATCAAATTGAAGGTTATCCAGTTGAGCAAATTCAAGAACATTTAACAGGTGTTTTAAAGCAGGCATGCGGACAATAACAGTTGTTACTACAGCTGGACGTCCTGATGACATATCCATGTTACTTGCACAAAAGGCATGTGATGAATTAGGAGTTGGCTTCGAGCCGCGAAAAAAACGTTCAGTAGTGAAAATAAGCGAGGCGCTTAATGCAAATGTAATTGTTGCTGGTAAAAATCGATATGAGTATTATCCGAAAGGTGCAAATGTACCTTTCTTTTTTCATCCGAATTCTGCGGCATTTCGCTTAAAACGTATTGATCGAGGGGAGCATGATCCTTTACTTGAGGCATGCCAGCTATTTGAGGGAGACTCATTTTTAGATTGCACACTTGGGATAGGTTCTGACGCAATGGTAGCAGCATTCGTAGTAGGGAAGACAGGGGCTGTTGTTGGACTAGAAACCGATCCAAACGTAGCATTTATTGTGAAAAATGGTATGGGAACGTATGATACATCTGAATTACCGTTGACATCTTGCATGCGTGAAATAAAAGTCGTGAATACGGAGGCTTTGGAATTTTTAAAAGAGCAGCCTAGCGATTCTTTTGATGTAGTCTATATGGACCCAATGTTTGAAGAAGTAATAGAGGAATCGAATAATTTTGAAGCACTGCGAGCTGCGGGAAGTCATTTATCACTTTCAGAGCAATGGGTAGCAGAGGCCTACCGTGTTGCCAAAAAAAGAGTGGTCTTAAAAGCTCATTATAAATCGAGGTTATTCGAGGATTTTGGATTTAAACGCGAAGTTAGGCTAACATCAAAGTTTCATTATGGAGTTAGAGAGAAAAAACTGTAAATAATTTATTAAATCTATCATTCGTTGGGGCAAGTTCTTAATTGAACTTGCCCCATTTTTTGTCTTGTGAAAATTGGATTCAACTATATGTTGATAATTTTTAGACAAAAGTCCTAATTATAAAATGGAATTAAAGAAAAATAGTAATTATTGAGTGTATATCTTGTTGAATTAAAAATGTGCGGATGGTATTATTTGATAGGTTATATTTACTATTTAATGTAATATATATCGAATTATTTTATGGAGGATGATGTTTTGTGAAAAAGTATTTAGTTGCTTCACTTGCGACTGGTGCCTTGTTATTACCAACTGTAGATAACGCATCAGCTGCAACTTCAGAAATGGATTTAGGTAAAGAGTATGATTTTAAATTAACGGATGGAGATGGTAATAATAAAAATTACCATGAGTTTACACTCGACCAAGCCGGAACAGTAACAATTAAAGGTGAAACAGAATTTCGAAATACTTGGTTAACTATTCTAGATAGTGATGGAAATGAGGTTGGAACTCTAAGTGAAGATGGAAGTGAGGAAAGTCCGGGTAAAATTAATGCTTTCTTCCATTTGCAAGCAGATACATACACAATTGAAGTAAGTTCAGGTTATTCAGGGGACTATTCTCTTGAACTTAATAATTCTCCTGCTAATTCCAGTGATATGGAGCCAAATAATGGTACGGCTGAAGCTCAAGAGCTATCATTTGGGACAAGAACTAAAGGCTTTATCGCACGTAATGATCTTGTAGATTATTATGTCATTAAATTGGAAAAAGCAGGTAGAGTAGATTTAAAAGTTGAAGGTTATATGAAGGGTAGAACTAACGCAGAAGTTCTAGATAGCAATAATGAGGCTTTATGGTGGAATTACGAAACTAGTTCTGCTGAAAATCCAGCTCAATTAAATAAATCTTTATATCTTGAGGCAGGTACTTACTATATTGCTATTAACAAGAGTGCTTCAGATTCATACACTGGTGAGTATTTTGTAACAGCCAATTATACTAAAGCTACAGAAACATATGCAGAACCTAATAATGGAACTGCACAAGCACAACCTATCGAGTTTGGTGAGGTTGTAAACGGGTTTATCGCACAAAATGATGAAACAGACTATTATAGTTTTAAAGTTACAAAACCTACAGATATTACGTTAACAGTTAACGGATATTTAACAGATAGAACTTATGCAGAATTATTAGATAGCAATTATGAAGCTATTTGGTGGAATTACGATAGTAGTTCTCCAACAAATCCTACTACTTTATCAACAACGGAAACGCTTGAACCAGGAACATATTACTTTGTTGTTAAGGGAAATGGTTATTATGGAGAGTATAATTTAAATGTGACAGGTGAAGGGATTACAACATTTAAAGACTATCAACCTCAATATTGGGCAAATGCTTTTTCTTGGGGAGCTAAAAACAATATTATTAACGGAGATAGAACAACAAATCGTTTAAATCCAAATAAAAATATAACTGAATCTCAATGGTTGGCAATGTTACTACGTTATGCTTATGACGCTAAGGATTCTAATGGTGCTAACTGGTACGATTCTTACTATTCGCTAGCAAAACAAAAGGGAATTAGTGTAGCAAATGCTCCAAAAGAATCATTACGCCGTGGTGCAGTAGCTAAAATGTTAATGAAAGTGTATACTGGTCAAAACGTTTCAGAACAAGAAGCTGTTCAATGGCTATATGATAATGAAATTACGACAGGTGTTGAGCCTTCAAAAGGTAAAACATACGATAACTTTAATCCAAATGGAACAATTACCCGTGCACATGCAATAACATTCATGTATCGTTTATTTGAAAAAGGTATTACACCTCAAAAATAAAATTCGTACAGGTTGCTGATATTCTTTAAATGAATTTCAGCAACTTTTTTCTTATAGAATTTGCATAGTTGGTAAATTCAGTGAAAATGCAAATTTAAAATATTAAAGTTATAAGGTCCAAAAAATAGGGATAAAGGCAAAGTTAAGGAAAATGGAATGCTTTTCAAAACCTTCATATACCAACGATTTTACATTTATCATGTCCTATGTTACACTTATACCGTGCTATTTTAGGTAGCATATAAATAAATTTGGCGTTTCGCTAAAGTTTTTGAAGATACTTATTCACACTGGCGCAAGTATGGGCTTGCAAGGACGCAAAAGTAGGTAGGGTTTGCGTTGCTTAAGTTAGAAAGCGTTTAGTGGAATTATTACCGCGGTTACATGTTGCGTATATGCAACTCTTATAAAATTCCCCTGAAGATAGGGTTGAGACTTAATTTATTTATACGTTACCTATTAAATACTAAAGGGGTGCCGATTAGTTTCGGCGCCCCTTGTCCAATTTTATGGAAATAAAATAAAAAGCTACTGAATTAAGTAGCTTAAGTAAAATAATTATAAATAGTTATTAGTTCGTGAAACACATTGAAGTTAAATACGCTAATAATAAAAATAAGCCAGCGCCAATAACAGTAGTTGCCATCTTTAGAACCTCCCTTATAAAAAAAGCACGCTTTATTTACTTTATTATTGTACAATGAATTATAAAAAGATGAAACCTTTTAATTTCCAAAACGTATGTCTTAATAGAAGGTTTTTACAAATTTGTGCGAGATTGAAGGTGAATGTGATGAAAAAATGGCTTCAGAAAACCCTTGTTATTACGGTAGCATTTTTAACCTTTGGATTAATTACGCCAAACCACGCGATTTGGGAAGGGTTAGAGAATGGACAACCTAATAACGGTTCCCAGAACTCCAATTTTCAAAATAATAGTGATTCGAGAGAACAATTTACTACTGTTGTTGAACAAACCTCGAATGAACAAAGCTCACTGGAAGATCAGCATGTTGAATCGGTTTTACTCGCAGCGAAGGAGCAGTCATACATGAAATTTGGTCCTCGCATTGCTCCTGTCATTGGAGACGAGTTTGAAGAAAGAATATTTCCTAAATTAGAAGAAGCGATTGAATTAACTTTGTCAAGATTGGATAACCAGTCTTTAAATTATTTGAAAATAACTAACAATCCAAGCGGTGAATATGGTGAAAGAATTTTTAACATTTCCGATGGGACAAGCGGTAAAGATTTAATTCGTTTCCATGTGAGAACAGAAAAACGTCCTAAAGAAGGATATTACTATAATTTCCACTATCATACTTTCGAAGACCGTTTTGTTGCTCACCATTCGTTAGGTGATATTTACTGGTCAAAAAATACACCACCGAAATGGTTGTCCTAAACACTCGTAAATAGTACGGGTGTTTTTTTTTCGGAAAACATTGATATATAAAGGTTCTATTTGTTACATATAAGTATTCACAAAACATTTAAAAATTATGATATATACGATGTACCCCAAATTTGCTTAATTATTTGCTCTATGTATTTAATTTAACAGCTTTTGCTACATAATAATTTTGTGCATAAGAAAGTTAAAGATTCAAATTATAAATGACATTTAGCAAAAATAAAAACACTTAAAACCCTCTATTTAACACAAATAACTAACGAAATATTCAAAGTGGAAATGAGAAGCAAATGAATTTCAGAGTAGATGAAGAGTTGTTTATAAATTGTGAGGAACCGCCTTAAATTACAAAGGCTATTTCAACAAATAGAGTAGGGGAGATATATGCCTCTGGCGGGATTCGAACCCGCACTCCTTTCGTAAGCATAGGCTAGGGGGAACACGCTTCCCTACGGACTTTCACCGGCTAGGACTTTCACCTGCCTCAGCTATTTTGCTTTTCGGTGCTTCTGAAACCCTTGCCTTGCGACCCGGTTGCTACATTGTTTTCCGGCGCTCTTCCCTTCTATAGCTACAGAGGCAAAATAACTGGACGTTTCAGTAACTCTAATACTTTTTTACGATCAAAATAGATTGCTATGAATTCACATATAGCTACAACCATTAAAATGTTATTTTTAATTAGTACACATCTTTAATGGGGTTCTATATATTTACGCACAAAATTAGAAAAAGTTCCAATAAAATAAAAAAGAAGACTTAATTACTTTTTAACCATCCAGTTATAGACGTTATGATTATAACTTTTAAAATTCCGAGGGAAGACTACACAATGAACTTACGTATCTTCTAAACAATAAGTTGACTAACAATTTGGAATTTTGTTAATATATTAAAAGGTTATTCATGTTAGAAAACTTCACATCACCCTTGCTATCTTCATTACACTTCTCATTACAATAAATCATTAATATTTTCAACCACGCATTAATCTTTATACATTCGCTTGTGAAGGAGGCTTAAAAAATGTCTAGATTACAAGAGTTTCAAGAGCTTTTTTGCCAAATAAAAAATGCTTGGAATAATAATGAACAAACGGTTTTAGTCATTTTAGCAGACGTAAAAGGGTCTGCATATCGGTTGCCTGGAACAAAAATGTTAATGACATCTAGTGGTCTTATGGCTGGCAACATTAGTGGAGGATGTTTGGAGGCTGATTTATTTGAGTGGGCAAAAAAAGTATTTGAAAGCAATAAGCCAATGAATGTCCGCTATGATTTAAGTGAAACAGAAATTTGGAGTTTAGGAATCGGCTGCAAAGGTAATTTAGAATTTTTATTCCTTCCGATAGATCCTAAAAATCCGATTTGGAAAATAATTGATGTTCTTTTAGCCCAGGAACAGCCTTTTACTCTTATAATTGATATGGAACACGGAAATATAGCGATGCTTGAAATGGAAGATACTTTAGCGGGTGAAAAAAACGTCCCGAAAGCTATATTGGAAAATGCTTACCTCGCTTTCAATCGACAAACACGTGCAGAAATTTATACGTATAATGATGAACGTTTCTTTATAGATGTAGTAAAGCCAAGTGAAAGATTAGTAGTTGCTGGTGCTGGAAAAGATGCGATTCCTGTCGTGGAACTCGCATACAAAGCAGGATTTTCTGTAACGGTTTTAGATGAAAGATCCCATTTTAATAATCAACAGTTTTTTCCAAACGCAAAACATCTAACAATTGACCTTAAAAATTTAATAGCAAGCGAATTAAAGGATAGTTGGTGGGTCATTATGAATCATCATCAGGAAAAAGATGAGGCAAGTTTAAAATATGCTATTGAAAATCGACCTCGTTATATCGGTGTTCTTGGTCCTAAGTATCGAACAAACGAAATGCTGGAAAATATAGGATATACTTTAAATAATGCACCCATCTTTTCTCCAGTTGGATTAGACATAGGTGCTGAATCGATAGATGAAGTTGCTATTAGTATAGTTGCAGAGATTATGAGCTTAAGGGCGGGTCGTATACCACAATCGTTGAATGGAAAAGAGAAAATCCATGTATAAAATAGGCGCCATAATATTAGCAGCTGGACTTTCAAAAAGAATGGGAAAACCAAAATTACTCCTACCTTTTAATGAACTTCCATTAATATATTACCCTGTGTCGCTAGCTGTGCAAAATGAATTAAAGCCTATCGTTTTAGTCACGGGTCAATATATGAATGACTTGGAAAACACTCTTGGTCAATTTAATAAACAAGTAACCTTTGCTTACAATGATAAAACTGATACGGGTATTTCAAGTTCGCTAAAAATAGGGATAAATACGGTGAAAAGTCATGTGGATGCTGTACTAGTTTTCCTTGGGGATCAACCATTTGTACCGACCGAAGTTGTTCATAAAATTATTCAAGAATATCATATAAGCCAGCATAAAGGTATTCGAATTATACGACCTCGATATGGGGGGCAGGAAGGTCATCCAATTTTATTTGATAGTTGCTTGTTTCACGAATTTCAGCTATTACAGGGCGATATTGGAGGAAAAGAAATTATAAAAGCAAATAAAAAATATGTGAAATTGATTGATTTTCCAAATAAAGTTTGGGGAACGGATATTGATACGCCTGAAGAATATGACGCTTTAATCAAAGGAGTGTAGAAAAAGCGGGGATAACAAGGGAACCATAATGTTTTCCGCAACTAGTTCAACAGCTATTGTTAAACTTGTAATTGAAAAATTAATTCTACTGGAACTTCTACATAAAGATCTTGTCTTAAAACATGTTGTTTTTGAATATAATTTTTTATGATGTATATAAACGCTTTTATTCAAAAGAAATTTAGGGGGATTAACCTATGAGTGGAATATCAAAAACTCCTGAACCACCGTATTACGCAGTAATTTTTTCCTCACAAAGAACTGAAGGAGACAAAGCTTATGGAAGAATGGCTGATAAAATGGTGGAACTTGCTTCTCAGCAGAATGGGTTTTTAGGTGTTGAAAGTGCGAGGGATGAAAAACTAGGAATAACTGTTTCATATTGGGACTCGTTAGAAGCCATAAAAAATTGGAAAGAAAATTCAGCCCATAAAGTTGCGCAGACGAAAGGGAAAACAGATTGGTATAAAAATTTTTCTCTTAGAGTTTGTAAAGTTGAGAGGCAGGATTTTTTTGAAATGTGACAATTATTTTACTTCAGTATAGGGTGGACCTTGAATTACGGATGACAAAGCTTTCTAAAAAGAAAAAACTCTACTTTCAATTAAAAAGTGGAGTTTTTTGTCATTTTGAAAATGTGAGCATTCATTCATCAACAGGGCAGATCGTGGTTTACGAGAATATTTTATTAAAAAGACCGAGTATAATTTAATAATCGGTGATGGATAAGAAATTTTTGCCTTTTCCTACTTAGACAATTCAGCAATGGCTTCTATTTCTATTCGACATCCATTACTTAATTCATGTATTGGAATAATAGCGCGTGCAGGTTTATGATTACCAAAAAATTGACTGTAAACAACATTTACAGGGCCCCAATCATCAGCTGTAATAATATATACTCTGCACATAACTACCTGTTCCTTTGTACAACCTGCATCATGTAAAACTGTTTCCAACTTCTTTAAAGCCATTTTTGTTTCGGCTTCAATTCCTCCTATTACAGGCATACCTGTGTTAGGATCAGCTGATGTTTGACCAGAAACATAGACTGTGTTTCCACTAATCATCGCAGGACTGTAATGACCTCGGGGTGAGGAACTTGCAACTGCTCTCATATACTCATCTCCTCAAATTTACTAAATTGATCCATTCCAATATTCCCTCCTGAAATAAACAACACAACTTTATCATTAGGATTAAATTTAACGCTGCCTTGCAAGAAGGCTCCTAAGGTGATACAAGAAGAAATTTCCGCTAATAATTTTCCCTTCGTTAAAAATAACTTCGTAGCTTTAAGAATATTTTCTTCATCTACTGTGACAATCTCATCAACATATTTTTCTACAATAGGATAATTACGTTCACCTGGCTTTAATGTTTGTAACCCATCAGCTACAGACTTTGATTCTGGAGGCAATGTAACGGGATGACCTACTGCCAAACTATTACTATAGCGAGCTACTAGTGTAGGTTCCACTCCAATAATTTTCACTTGAGGCTTTGTTTCTTTAACTGCTGTAGATAAACCTGCAAGTAATCCACCTCCACCAACTGGCACAATAATCGTATCTACATTTGACAGTTGTTCCAGTATTTCTAAACCTGCAGTGCCTTGGCCAGCAATAACTTCATTATCGTCAAATGGTGAAATAAAACTCCAATAATTTTCTTCACTTAGTTTATTAGCCACATTAAATCTTTCTGAAGGAACACTGAAAATGACTTCCGCTCCATAGGATTGAATTCCTTCAACTTTAATTTTCGGTGTATTTTTTGGGACGACAACGTGAGCCTTCGTACCGAGCAGTTTTGCCGCATAAGCAATCGCTTTTCCATGGTTTCCTGATGAAGCTGTAATAATGCCTCTTTCTAAAACATCTTCCGGCAAGGCTAATAATGCATTAAGAGCACCCCGGATTTTAAATGAATTGGTTTTTTGTAAAGACTCCATTTTGGCAAATACTTTACAACCTAAATATTCATCTAGGTCATTCAATGGAAGGAGAGGAGTTTTATGGATATAGGGAGCAATACGGTTTTGAGCTTCGTGAATTGCTTTAATACTAATCATGATTCAACCTCCAAACGTCAGAATATTTTATACAACTTATTAAATCTATCTAAATACTACAGTTCCAATGAATATATGTAAAATGATTATTTTTGCAATTAAATATGCAGAAAATCGATATTATAGTAAAATATACAAAAGTTAATTTATTAAAAGAAGTTAGGTTGGTTCTATGGATATTAAAGATATTAAAATATTTTTGGAAATAAACAATTGTCGTAATATTAGTACAGCTGCACGTACTTTGTTTTTAACTCAATCAACAGTTAGCAGAAGACTTTCAATGTTGGAAAAAGAACTAAATGTCAAACTATTTTCCAGAGGAAAGGGACATGACACAGTTCAGTTAACTCTAGCCGGTGAACGATTTTTAATAATAGCTGAACAAATATTAGCTTTATCTATCGAAGTGAACTCAATAGAAGAAAATAAATTAATTCAACATTTATCAGTAGCTGTTCCTGATAGTTTGGCTTCTTATATGTTGAGAGATTTTTTTAGACAATTATCACGAGAAAACCCTAATTTGAAATTAGAAATCATAGTTTCTGATTCAAACCCAACTTATGAAATGGTTGCTAATCGAGAGGTAGATATAGGATTAACTAATGGGGAGGCACCTTATCCGGAATTAAATTCAAAGCTGGTATTTAAAGAAGATTTTGTTGTAATGAGAAAGGGTAACAAAGATTCCTTTTCTCAATTAGTACATCCTTCTGAATTAAAATCAGGTAATGAGATTTATCAATTTTTTGGATCTGATTTCAATCGTTGGCATGATTATTGGTGGAAGCCTGGATTTGCAAAGTTGCGGGTGAATTTAGCGCAACTTACTGTAGAATTTTTAAATGAAGAGGAAGATTGGGCGATATTGCCAGAGTCTGTAGCAAGCACATTACTTCCAGAAGATTGTTATTTATCATATATCGGATTCTCCTCCAGAACGTTCTTGTTTTTTTGTAACTCATAAAAAACCACGTACTGACAGAGTTGCTGCAATTCAAAAATTTAACAGGCGATTACAAGTATATATAAAAGAACAAATAAATAATAAAAGTAATAGTTAAATTTTGTTCAAGAAACTTAAAGTAGGGGAGGGTAGCTTTATCTAGAAAGAACACTTTTATGTAAAAAGAGATGTCTCTTATCCAGAGACATCTCAGGTTGTTGACAAAAGACCTTCAGAATGGGCTTATTCTGAAGGTCTTTTGTAATTTTAATAGATTATTGGGTATTTAACCGACTTATTTGGGGTAAAAACACTCTTCGAGTATTA
>NZ_RXNR01000086.1 GCF_003966145.1 Lysinibacillus telephonicus | reverse complement strand
GGTAGACATGGTAGGACCATCTTATCGAATATTAGACACAAAGGAATGGTTGGAAAATAGTCAGGTTTAAGTGGCTCAGTTTTTAATTAATAAATGGCTCAATTTTTACTTGCGAAATACATGAAAATTTAAATTTTGGAATTACACCAATTATGGAAGCTCGACAACTTAAAAAATCTCAAATTTGAATCTGAATCTATGATGTTTTTTAACGTAGGCTATTTTCCCCTCAATATTTAGCTAACTTAATTTAGAGGAATCATTTTTAAGTTGCTATATTTCCCATTGAAATAGAAATTCTATTCCAACTGTTAATTTGATTAATTATCAAAACAAGGTCAACATACTGTTTTTCGTCATAGTGTGCACGTACTCGTTGAAAAAGATCATCTGGAACACGTTTTGTCGGGATTAATGTGATATGCTCTGCCAATTCTAAAGCTACTTTTTCTGCTTCTGTATAGAATTCACACTCTCCCCAAGCACTAACACAGTAAATTCTTTGTTCTGTTTCACCCATTTTCCGCGCATCTGCTGTATGTATATTTATGCAATATGCACAGCCGTTAATTTGAGAAACACGAATTTTAATAAGTTCACGAAGTTTTCGATCGATTGCAGTCGTTTTCATGTATTTTTCCATATCCATCATAATTTTCATGCCATCGGGGGCAATTTCATAGTAAGAAACTCTTTGGCTCATTAAGCAAAACTCCTTTGATTTAGTAAAAAGTATTATACCCTTCAAGAACATCCGTGCCCATATGTGCGCCTTTTATTTGAAGAAAGATAAGTAGATTATGATACCTACTATTATTAAAAGGATGAGTATTCCTGTACCTTTCCACCCCATATCCCCAATTAAATCTTGAAGTCCTCCTCCACGAATACTTCCTGCCGGGTTTCTTTTTAATTCTTCTTGTCTTAGCCTTTCTCTTCTTTCTTCTGGAGTTTCTTTATCTATGTTCAATGATTACACCTCCACAAACATTTAACCATCATATTTACCTATTGAACTAACTGCCAGATCTTTAATGTTTCATAATCTTATTTACATTTTAACATAAATATCCAAATTACTTTCTCAATGTTATTCCAAAAGTTGAACTTACATAATAAAGAAGGCTAATTCTTGCAGAAGAATTGTGCTTTGATGTTGAGGAAAATAAAGGAAACTTAAAAGAAATAGCGAATCATGTTTATATACAATTAATTTCCAGGAGTGAATTTGAATGGATAATAGTATTAGAAAAATCTATGGGTCATATGAAATACCTGATGAAATTTATAAGCTATATGAATTAGAAAAAGAACTAAACGACATTGATTTATCACTTGATATGATAGGATTTCGCCCTAGCATTCATGATGATTCTTATTCAATTACCCCTCCAGATCTAATTCCTTTCGCAAACACTGGAGGCGATGGTATACATTTTGGTTTCTTGACTGATTTTGGCAGCGTACCTGCATTAACAGAAGCACCAATCGTTTGTGTAAGCCCTACAAACGATCCACCCATTCGGTATATGGCAAATAATATAAAAGAATTTTTTGATTTAGTATCGTCCGTTCCACACGCAGAAATGTTAGAAAGTATTTGGTCAAATCCTAATGAAGACTTTATCCAGGAAGTGAATTTTGAATTTTCCAGGGATATTTCCCCAGATTGGAAAGAAAAACAAACTAAGATCTCCGAATGTTTAAAAAACAAATATTTATCAAGCCAAGTGAGTATAGGTCATTACTTACAAAAGGTACAGAATGATCGTTCTAATTCCGTCTCCATTTCTACCTTGGATGGGTTAGGTGTAATAGGCAGCGAAGAAATTAATAACTCCTACAAAAAATATCAATTTGATTTTAATAAATCATTAGATGACAACGAACTAAAAAGAATGAAAGATTATTTAAATGATAGTAGTAGAATTGAAAAGCTTGCTTTTATACGCGATGCATTCTTTTCCTTCGTGTTAACTCCAGACTACGAAGAAAATCTCTTTTATTTGATTATTGAACTAATGCAATCTATGAACCTTCATGATGAAGTGCAAAGATTACGTTTAAGAGAGTAATTCGTGTTATTGAATCCAACCGCAGGATAAGGGTTGTATTAAAACAGGAAAAATTAAACTTTTTGTAAAGTTATAATCCTATTCCACTTAATGGAGAATATAATTAAACTAAAGATGTATAGAAAAAAGTTATTTTTGAGGAGGATTTTTATGTTCCAAACCTTAGAACATTTTTTGATATCTTGGAATTTTGAAGCTGATGCTACACAGAAACTACTAAATAATCTAACTGATGAATCACTTAAACAGGAAATAACATCGCAAAATTGGACTTTAGGACGTATTGCTTGGCATACGGTTACTGCTATTCGTATTATTACTTCAAATACAAACTTAACGTTCGAAGCTCCTAATAAAGATTATCCCGTACCTACTTCGGCTCATTTTATAGCGGACAGCTATCACCAAGCTAGTAGTGCATTTGTTCAGGCATTAAAAACACAATGGACTGACCATACAATGAATGAAGAAATTGAATTTTTAGGTCAACAAATTCCAAATGGTTCACTACTAATGTTTTTAATCCAACATCAAAGCCACCATCGAGGACAAATGACCGTTCTAATGCGACAGGCAGGTTTAGTTGTTCCAGGTATTTACGGTCCGTCAAAAGAAGAATGGGCTAAATTTGGTATGGAAGCCCCACAAATGTAGTTCAACAAAACAAGCCCAAATATTAAAATTTCTTTAATGTTTAATTTGTACCCAAAAGTTATTGAATCTATTTTAATATGCTTTTTTAAGATAGATTCCTTTCTTTTATAAGATGTTACTGATTATGACTATTATTATAGAGTGTTATTTAATATGGAAGATAAAGCAAATCACTACCTTAATATTATCAACGGTATGATCCAATAAAAAATGAACAAGCTGATTTTCTTTTGAACAATCAGCTTGTTTTAAATCGTTAAAAGAATACCCCCACACTTTAGCTAAAGTTTTTAGAGACCTTTTATAGATTCCTATCCAATAATATCCCCACTTGTTCTGCCACGACCTCAGTTGGTTCAGATAACCCATTATTGAACCACGCTTCTACTATCTCTACTATGGCTGCTCCAAAAAATTTAAGAATTAAATCCTTGCTTAAACCTTGATTTTTACCCTCGGTTACATTAACGTCGCTCTTTAATTCTTCAATGACAAAGTCTAAGAAGCGACTTCGAAACAAAGGGGCTCCTTTACTTGTTAACATGGTTGAAAAGAAAGTATAATTGCGTTCAAAATATTCAAACCAAATGAGGTTTCCCTCAGTATAACTTAATTCAGATGCTGATTGACACAGTATCCTTAATTCATTGATATGTTCTTCGATAAGTTTATCCAATAAGTCATATTTATCCAAATAATGAAGATAAATAGTTCTACGGCCAACATTTGCTCTGTCGGAAATATCCTGCATAGTTATTTCATCCAAATTTTTTTCAGACATCAGTTCAGTAAAAGCATTTTTTATTCCTTCCTGAGTTTTAATTATTCTTCTATCTACCTTAGTCATAACGAGAATCACCAAATTTCCTTATAATAATGCTCAATTTTAATGAAAATGTGTATAAATACACGAATCGTAAGCAATTGGTCATTGAAGACATACTCTTTCCTTTTATAATTATACACATATGAGTATTAATGCATATATGTAATTTTTCATACTTTAATGTCTATCCTCGAAACATCTTAAAGTATTTGAAATCGAACAGGAGGTTTGTTTATGGATCGTATTGAAAAGAGCAAGGAAAAGTTCAGTCAGCTATTTGGAGAGGAAGCAACTGGCGTACATAATACAGATCCTGATTTTCAGGAAATCCTGAACCACTTTATTTTTGGGGAAGTTTTTTATCAAGGTAATCTTGATGACAAACTTCGTGAGTTAATCACTTTAGTAGTACTCACTGTCAATCAAACATTGCCGCAGCTTAAAGCACATGTATACGCTGCGTTGAATGTTGGACTGACACCGGTAGAGATTAAAGAAGCTGTATACCAATGTGCTCCATATATTGGGTTTGCAAAAACTTTAAATGCTATTAATGAAGTCAATGAAGTTTATAAAGCGGAAAATATCGCTTTACCAACTAAAAGTCAAAAATCGGTAGATGAAGGTAATCGTTTTGAAAAAGGGCTAGCAGTTCAGGTAGAAATTTTTGGTGAAGTAATTGCAAAAATGCGGGAAAATGCTCCGGCAAATCAAAAGCATATCCAGGACTATCTTTCTGCTTTCTGTTTTGGAGATTTCTATACCCGTGGTGGACTTGATTTGAAGACACGTGAGTTGTTGACACTTTGTATCGTGAGTGCATTAGGTGGTGCAGAAGGTCAAGTGAAGGCTCATGTTCAGGGTAACGTAAATGTGGACAATGACAAAGAACTATTGATTACAGCCATTACCCACTGTCTCCCATATATGGGGTTTCCAAGAACACTTAATGCATTAGCTTGTGTCAATGAAATTAATCCTGAAAATTAAGAATTGAAAATGACAATGTATTATAAAAAATTAAACAATGCAAAGGAGACAAAAATATGTTTAATGAAGTTACTAAATTATCAAATGGTGTAGAGATTCCTAAGTTAGGTCTTGGTACATGGCTGCTTGACGACGCACAGACAGCACAGGCAGTTCGTGATGCAGTAGCTATTGGATATCGTCATATTGATACCGCTCAGGCTTATATGAATGAAGCTGGTGTTGGTGAAGGAATCCGTTCTTGCGGAGTCGCAAGAGAAGAACTTTTCATCACGACAAAGGTAGCTGCGGAAGCTAAGACCTATGACGCAGTTACGCAGTCCATTAATGATTCTTTAGCAAAGATGGGATTAGATTACATTGACCTTCTGATTATCCACAGCCCACAGCCTTGGAATGAATTCCGTGAAGAGAATCGTTACTTTGATGAAAACAAAGAAGTATGGAAAGCAATGGAGGATTCATATAAAACAGGAAAGGTAAAGGCAATCGGTCTTTCCAACTTCCTACAAGACGATATAGAGAATATTCTTGAAAGCTGTGAAATCAAGCCTATGGTAAATCAAATATTAGTACATGTGAGTAATACTCCGTTTGAACTAATTGAATATTGCCAGAATAAAGACATACTTGTAGAAGCATATTCTCCAATTGCACACGGTGCGGTTCTTGATAATGCAGAGGTTAAATTAATAGCTGATAAGTATGGTGTATCTGTTGCTCAGCTTTGCCTACGTTATGATATCCAACTTGGTCTTGTAGTAATTCCTAAGACAGCAAAACCAGAACATATGAGAAACAATGCAGAGCTCGAATTTATTATTAGCGATTCAGATATGCAGACTCTAAATAATATAGAACGCATTCAGGATTATGGTGAGCATAGTTTCTTCCCGGTATTTGGTGGGAAATTAAAATAATTAGGTCATCAATTGGAAGTTAATTGGAGGAATGAAAATGGCAAAGCATGAAGAACTAAAAAATGGCGTTATTTTCCCAATCGGAGAAAAAAATGAAGCATTTGCACAATATTTTGTAGGGCAAAGTTATCTTAAAACATTAATTGCGGATTCAAAGGTAAATGTTGGTGTTGGAAATGTAACCTTTGAACCGGGCTGCAGCAATAACTGGCATATCCATCGTGATGGATTCCAACTTTTATTAGTAACTGGTGGCGAAGGTTGGTATCAGGAAGAAGGAAAACCTGCACAATTCTTAAAAGCTGGTGATGTTATTGTCACTCATGACGGTGTAAAACACTGGCATGGTGCTACAAAAGACAGCTGGTTTGAACACATTGCCATCACTGCAGGTACGCCTGTATGGTTAGAACCTGTTGATGATGAGACGTATAATAAATTATAAAACAACGCATCGAATCAATTGATTCGATGCGTTTACTTATTAGCAATGGGCGATTCAAAGAAAAGTGAGGAAACTTCCAAATCTCCCCTGCTGCTTGGGCGTTATCTACTTTTCTCACCTTAAAGTGAATTACTGTTTTTTCTTGCATTTAAAATTATATTATTAATTTTTCTTTTCGTAATATTTTAGTTTACATAATAATAATATAGTTAAATTGAAATCCAATATATTTAAATTGAATCTAATAGTTGTTAAAACAAAAAGAGACATCCCTAAAAAAGGATGTCTCGGATTAACGAATGAAGTTTTAATTAGCAATTAATTAAAGTTTAACAACGTTAGCAGCTTGTGGTCCGCGGTTGCCATCTACAACTTCGAATTCCACTTTTTGACCTTCGTCAAGAGTTTTAAAACCTTCGCCTTGGATAGCTGAGAAGTGTACGAATACGTCGTTTTCACCTTCAACTTCGATGAATCCAAAACCTTTTTCTGAGTTAAACCATTTTACTGTACCTTGTTTCATTTAAGAAAACCTCCAAAAAAATAAATGTTAACAATATGTGATTGTTTACCGAAATAAAAATTCACATATTACGAAGAGTACCGACTGTAACACCGATCACTCTTTGTAATATGTGAATCATTTGTACCCGGTCAAGCAATTTTATTGTTACTCTTAGTATACCATCATATTACAATTTGTCAAACACTTTATACAACCTTTTTTATAATTTTCTCTTATTTCTGTAAATTGATCGGTCTTACTATAGTATATTCCCTATTTTTCAATAATTATACCGTGATAAATTTGTAAATCATCATCACACGCTTCACAAAATTCGCATTCAGCATCTGTCCAAAATGCATAATACTTATCTTCTCTACTCGCTTCGTGTTCATATTTAGCACGAAATTTTTCTAAAATGGTATTTAAACCATCATTTAATTGCTCTTCTGTTTCATACTCATTTATAGATACAATGTTAGATTCCCAACCCTCGAATTGCCACCATGGTTCATAATCAGCTTTCATATATATTAATTTAAACATATAGCCACATATCCTTTCTTCAATATGTATTTTAGATAAAGACTATTTAATTGTCTATTTATACATTCTCGTATATTCTAAAATTACAGTATCTGTTAAACATTAAAAAAGCTAAATATCCCTATTATAGTTCCAATATAATACAATAACAATAAAAAAATTGTTTGTATTTGTTAAAGATTTTCTCTATTTTTAATGATTTACTTTAATTAAAAGGAGGATATTTTAATGAAACGAGCACATATTATTTTTTTCGGTGATGTTACGGGTACTGGCTACCGTTTTTTTATTAAACAAAAAGCAATTGAGCTCGGTTTAAAAGGATATTGTAAAATAAATCACCATAAACAAATTGAACTTGAAATTGAAGGAAAAAATAATTCTATCGATGAATTTTTGAAATTTGTTGAAAAAGGAGTAAGTTTACAAGCTAAATCAAATTCATTTACAGTTGAAATTTATGATGATCTAAAAGGATTTATTACGATGGATTCGGATATAGTATAACCTAGTTCTGTTCTACTTTTTGGTTATATTTATTTAAAGAAGCGTGAAAAAATTGTAAGATTTGAACTAGAAATCAACATTATAATGAAACTTTTTACCACAAATATACGTATTAGAAATATACAACTAGGAGGTACGAATATGCTTGGAGCTATGAATTTTATTACTCGACATGCACTTAACTTTTTATTTAGTTTTACAGTATTCGTTGTAACAATTATTAATTTTGAACTTGGCATTATTTTCGTGCCGATTATCACCCTTGCGACTTACTTTATTAGTAATAAGACGATAAAGGCAGTTCAAAAAATGAAAAAATCGAAAGAGCTAGGGCTTACACGCTCCGAATATAAACATATTGAAGCTCAGCTAAAAATTGCAAAAGGCCATGTGAATTCTTTAACTCAGCAATATGTTCGTGTTCGTTCTATTAGCTCTTTTAAATTATTAAATGAAATGACAAAACTTTCGAAACGAATCATTAATATCGTTCAGGCGAATCCACAAAAATTTTATTCTGTGGAAGATTTCTTCTACTCCCATTTACAATCTGCTGTTCAGTTAACAACTACGTATTCAATGTTAACACAGCAGCAACTAAAGGATATCGATGTTCATTTGGCATTAGAAGATACTCGTAAAACGTTAAAAGAGCTGCATGGAACAATGGAAGCAGACTTAAGATTAGCTCTTGAATCTGATTTAGAGTCTCTAAAAATTGAACTTGATTATGTAAAACACGAAAATGAAAAAAAACGTCAGCAAATTGAACTTTGGGGTGGCAAGTAATGACAGAAAATAAGAGCTCAAACAAATCCTTTGAAAACGCTTTAAACAAGGAGAGCTCTTTTTTTGTTAAAACAACATCTCCTACTTTCGCTGCGTTGAAATCCGAGCAACAATCGCATGCATTAATGCTCGCCAGTAAACTTGATATCTCTGATTATGAAAACGTTCTTCAATTTGGAGCAGAAGTCCAGCAAACATTAAAAAATTTTACACATAATATGCTTGTTACTGTTCAAAGAAATGATACTTCCCCAATTCGTGAGATACTTAATAAATTAATGGAGCAATTAGAACAAATTAATCCTGAAGATTTAATTGAAAATAAGAAAGGTTTTTTCAGCAATATTTTTAAACGCCAAAAGTCATCTATTCAAGAACTGATTTCACAATATAACCGCCTCAGCAAACATATTGATAGATTAAGCATTCAATTACAACATGCGCAAAAAGGGCTTTTAGCTGACTTAAATATGCTCAATGAAATGTATCAATTAAATGAAGATTATTTCCATAATATCAACATTTATATCGCTGCTGGTGAATTGAAAAAGCAAGATTTATTAAATAATGTGCTGCCTCAAGTGGAACAATCAGTTGTCGAATCAAAAAATCTAATGGACAAACAACGTCTAGTTGACTTAAAAAATTCAATTGAATGGTTAGATAAACGACTATATGATTTGCAAATATCACGTGAAATTGCTATTCAAGCAGCACCACAGATTAGGCTTATCCAACATACAAATCAAATGTTAGTAGAAAAAATCCAAGCATCCGTAATGTCAACAATTCCATTATGGCAATCACAAATATCGATGCTCATTCAAATTAACAATCAAAGACGTGCAAATATGGCAAGTGGGCGTTTGATGGAAGCCCATGATAGTATGATGAAAAAGAACGCAAAAATGATAGAAGCTACAGCAGCTGATTCGAAAAAATACAAAACCCTAACACATGAAGATATTGATTCATTTAAAGAAACACAATTACAACTAATTGAATCTATTGAGGATACTTTACGTGTACAAGCAAAAAGCAACGAACAACAAGCTTTTATTGAAGCAAACATTACACATTTTAAATAAAGAAATAAAAAAAGACGCAATGACTCAAAATTGAGTATGCGTCTTATATTTTCTATTCAAAATAATCTTTATAATAACCACCGACGTTTCCTGTGTTGTCGATTACAAAAAGAAACTCTTCAGTTTCATTTTTCACTTCATATTCTTTTCCAACAGTTAAGACATTTGAAACTAAATATTTTTCAGCATTTGTGTTTACACACTTAACTTTACGAATTGTTGGAGCATCTTTCCATTTTAAATTCAACATACAATTAACCTCACTTTAAACTTTGTATCATGTCGTTTTATTATATACGATTTCAGCTTTTTTGTGGAAATAAATCTAATATTTCACCAAATGTTATTTACTGTTTTTTTCATTACTATATAATGATACCATATATTTAAAAGGAGTGTTTACATATGCCCATGTCCTTCGGCGGCGTTCCAATGTGGTTTTTTATAATTGCTATCATTTTTGCAATTGTATTCATTGTTATATCAGAATGGAATTCAAGAAGTTAACCATTCTATAGTTCATATCAACTTAAGGTTAATTTATTATAAAAAAGATAAATCCCATTATATTGGAATTTATCTTTTGAAATTATTTTAGAGTACGTTTTAAAAACTCTTTCGTTCTATCATGTTTTGGATTTACAAGCACCTGATCAGGATGCCCTTCTTCAACGATAACCCCTTTATCCATAAAGACAATTCGGTCGGAAACTTCTCGTGCAAATTCCATTTCATGCGTTACAATTAGCATTGTATTCCCTTCATCTGCTAGTTTACGCATTACTTTTAACACTTCCCCTACCATTTCTGGATCTAGTGCTGAAGTAGGTTCGTCAAATAACATTACTTCTGGATCCATTGCAAGAGCTCTAGCTATTGCTACTCGCTGTTTTTGACCACCAGATAGCTGTCTTGGCTTTGCATTAATATACTGGTCCATCCCAACAATTTTTAAGTATTTTAACGCATTTTGTTTTGCTTCTTCCTTAGAGCGTTTTAATACCTTTTGTTGTCCAACCATACAATTTTTTAGCACATTATGATTATCAAACAAATTAAACTGCTGGAACACCATTCCTAAGTGTGTACGATATTTTTTAATATCATGTTTTTCATTTAGAATATTTTCGCCATTGTATATAATTTCTCCACCACTTGGCACCTCTAAGAGATTAATACAACGTAATAATGTTGACTTCCCTGAACCTGAAGAACCGATTAGACAAACGACTTCCCCTTTATTCACTGTAAAGTTTACATCGCGCAGTACTTCATGATTGCCAAATGATTTATTCAAATGTTTGATTTCAATTACTTTTTCCATCATTTTTATCTCCTTACGCGATTAAAGCATTTGTTCTTCTCTTCGTTGTTCTACTTTGTATGCATCCTGACCATCCATCTTCTTTTCGATAATGCGCAAGATTCGAGATGCAACAAATGTCATAATTAAATACATAATACATGTAATCACATATGATTCTGCAAAACGGAAATTCGCTCCAGCGATTGATTTCGTAGTAAAGAATAATTCAGTAACACTAATAACACTTAACACTGCCGAGTCTTTAATGTTCATAATTAATTGGTTCCCTGTAGCGGGAAGAATATTGCGGAATACTTGAGGTAAAACGATATGAATCATTGTTTGCAAGTGACTCATTCCAATCGCCTCAGCTGCCTCGTACTGCCCTTTATCAATAGACACAATTCCCCCACGGACATATTCAGCCATATATGCACCCGTATTTAAACCTACAACAACGATTGCTGCAACAAAGCGATCCATTTCATATCCATAAGAAGCGATACCATAGAATACAACCATTGCTTGTACAATCATTGGTGTACCACGGAAGATTTCAACGTAAACAGTTAATAGGAAGCTAAAGATTTTTAAGATAATTGACTTAAACGACCTTTTACGAAGAGGAATTGTATGCATAACACCAATAAATAATCCGATAAGAGCACCAATAATTGTACTAATAATTGCTATTAGCAACGTCATATATGCGCCACGTAAATAACTTGGCCAATTCTCTTGTAGAATTGAGAGTATTATATCAAAACTCATAAATATCCTCCTAAACTAATACACAACGAATGTTGTTAAGAAAAGCGTAAGCGCCCCGCTTAGCCCCGAAAAGCGCTGGAGGGACCTGACAAGTGTGCTTGCACCTGTTGCTTCGCTTTCGGTGCAGAATAAAATTTGCACACGTGGGAAGGTGCAGACCGCAACCTCGAGGGGCTAGGCGCTGGAGCTAGACATCTTCAAAAGTTTTTATACTTTCTTATTAAGTAAAAAAGTTATCACTGGCCTAAAAATAGACCAGTGATAAGTTCACTGCGTTATTGAGCAGCAGGTTGGTTAGCAATTGCTTGATCCATAATTTCTTGACGTTCTTCTTCAGAAATTCCAGCTAACACTTCGTTAATTTTTGCTAAGCTTTCATCACCTTTGCGTAAACCAATAGCAACTGAAACATCTGCTGGATCTACTTCAAAACCTTCTTCAAGTTCTACAAAAGTAAAGTTTTCATTTGCAGCAGTAGATGAAACAGCCTCTGGTCGTTCAGCAACATAACCATCAATTACACCTGATTCTAAAGCAACACGCATATGAGAAAAACTTTCCATAGCAGTTTCTTTTTGAACATTAGGAATTTGATCGATTACAGCATAATTTGTTGTGTTTAACTGAGAAGTGATTTTAGCTCCTGCAAAATCATCTAAACTTTTAGCTTCTGCATATTTGCTATCTGCTTTTGTAACAATAACGAAATTACTAGTATAATAGTTTTCAGTGAAATCAATTACTTCAGCACGTTCTGGAGTCGGACTCATACCAGCTATAATCGCATCGATAACATTTGATTCTAATGCAGGTAATAAACCGTCCCATTCAGTTTTTACAATTACTAATTCTTTACCTAAAGCATCTGCTACACGTTTAGCGATTTCAACATCATAACCGCCGGCATATTCTTCTGAACCTTGAATTTTAACAGCGCCGTTCGAATCATCTTGTTGAGTCCAGTTGAACGGTGGGTAAGCTGCTTCTAAACCAACTTTCAAAACCTCTTTTTCTTCTGTTGAATCAGAAGATGATGCAGTATTTCCTTCTTCTTCTGAAGTACCACACGCTGCAAGAACCATAATCGCAAATAGTGCAGTTATTAAAAGTTTTAGCTTTTTTGACATATCCATCTCTCCTTACTTATCATCTACTAAGGTATACAAAAAGCGACCTAAGATGAACTCAGGTCGCCTATATACAATAGCCCAAATCCTCTTTCGTTCCCGTTTGAGATAGCACACCTCAGTTGGTTTGGGAGAACCAGCTGAGACAGTCCTGCAGTTATTCACTGCAGACCCAGCATGAAGTAGTGAGCCTACTTTCATACTTCGGCGATATTTCCTTCTTTCTTAGATCATTGTTCGCTCTATACTCCCTAAGAAACTAATAAATAACGCACCTCTACCTCACTCGTAAACGTGAGGCATTCATATTAAATTTCTATTAAAATAGTACTATAGGAATAAGATGATGTCAACACGCATTTTTTAGACAATAGCATTTTACTAAAAGTCCCAATTTAAAGTAAATCTAAGTAATTATACTGCTAACCTATTTAGATTTTAATAAATACAATACAGAAAAATAAGTAGTTTTCTAAGTTTTTTTCAATTGACCGTTACAACAAAGCAGCTTTCTTTTTAATAATATAGGTCTTCTGAATAAACCTTTTCCCAAAATCATTAATACATATACTCATTCAAAAAAATAAGGCTTCATTTTATTGTTATAATCTAGATTCTTTTTAGATTGAATGCAACCTATTTGATAAGTTACAAGAATGTCTTAGTTAGGACAAACATATAATCTAATAGATAATTATGTCTTTGGCATAATTGCGTTAGACAAGAGTTTAACTATCAATTATTTTGAAAGGAGATTTGTTAATGCGTAATCGCGAAAGAGTAATACCAGAGCTATTGGAAGTACTGGACAATTTTCCGGAACTAAGTTTGGAACAAGAAATAATACCACAAGTAAGAGAGGCTATGAAGAATGGAAATGAGCCTGTTGATCAAACTGATGTTTCAATCGAAGTTATTGCAATTCAGCATATGATAACGAAGAAATTAATGTGCGAGTTTATAAACCTAGAAAATTAAATGGTGATTTACCTGGTTTATTATGGATTCACGGTGGTGGTTATGTCTTAGGTGCAGCGGAATCTGACGACGCACTATGTGTAAGATATGTAAAGGATATAGGCTGCATCGTTGTCTCAGTAGATTATCGTTTAGCACCAGAGCATTCATACCCAACACCTCTCGAAGATTGTTATAGTGCATTATGCTGGATGGTAAATAATGCTGAACTATTATCTATAGATATTAATAAAATTGCTGTTGCTGGTAACAGTGCAGGCGGTGGGTTGACTGCTGCATTGACTTTACTTGCTAGAGATCGAAAGTTTCCGAAAGTACATGTTCAATTGCCTTTATATCCAATGATTGATGATTCAAATAATACACCATCCGCCAACGAAATTACAGAAGGCATGATCTGGAATCAACAATTGAACGATTTGGGTTGGAAATTATATTTAGGTAAATTATACGGGTCTGATAATATTCCACCTTATGCGGCTCCAGCAAGGGCAACAGATTATTCCAATTTACCATACACATATACCTTTATAGGCCAATTGGATCCTTTCAGAGATGAAACATTAACATATGTTACAAAATTAGCTCAAGCTGGTGTTGATGTTGAATTCCATTTGTATCCTGGCGCTTATCACGCATTTGAAAGTTTAAATCCACATTCATCTGTTGCACAATATGCAATGAACGAGTATATAAATGCAATTAAAATTGGATTTGATCGAATTTCAGGTAGTTTAAAAGAAGCGAAAGAAACGACAGCTTAAAAATCGGTTCTATGTCAAATGTTGGGGTGAAGTGATATTACACGGCACCCCGATTATCCTAAATGAACCCCAATTTTCTTATATAAATTATTTAATAAAATTTTCGCTTTAAAGTGTTCATAGCTT
>NZ_RXNR01000085.1 GCF_003966145.1 Lysinibacillus telephonicus | reverse complement strand
ATGGCAAAGAGGTCACACCCGTTCCCATACCGAACACGGAAGTTAAGCTCTTTAGCGCCGATGGTAGTTGGGGGCTTCCCCCTGTGAGAGTAGGACGTCGCTTCGCAAATGAAACCGCTGAATTCAGCGGTTTTTTCTTTATAGAAAATAAAGCCCCCAATGAACGAAGGCTGAAGGCAAGTACGATTAGAAAATGCAACTTAATCAGATCTCGAATTTAGGTTATTATCCCATCCAATATATCCAGCACATTAAGACAAATATAATTAGTAGAATTGCTCCAAGAACTATTAAAGAGATTTTTTTCAGCAATATATTTTCTTGTGATTTGATTCCACATAATGTTGTGCCCAATGCTACTCTAGCAGGACTCGCCATTGTTGCATGAGATGAGCTTGCATTTTGGGCAAATGAAATGACTTCATCTGACACACCAACCTGTAATGCAGTTTGTGTCTGTAATTTAATGAACATTGCATTTGAACCCGTGTTGCTGCCAGTAAGAAAACCTCCGATTGCACCAATGAAAGGTGAAATAAGAAAAAAGCTAGTTCCGAATATTGCTGCAGATACATTTGCCAGTAAAGTTGTCATACCAGCTTCAGCCATTATTTCGGAAATGCCTATGAATGCAGAAGTTGAAATGATAAAAGGAACCCAATGAATTATGGTCTTTTTTAAGGATTGGGTAATAAAGTTTTTTGGGATTTTAAATATAAAAATAGCTAATAAACAAGTTACAAAAAGCCAAAACCCTGGTGAATAAAGTAATGCCATTGAAAAAGATAGTGATGGCAAGCTAATAACACCATATGATAATAAAAATTCTCTAAACGGGGGAAATAACCGTGTTAAGAAAATGAAAATTGTAAGGATGATATAAGGGCTAACTGCTTTCCACAAGCTTATATTAATAACCGTATTGTCGTATGAATCAATGGATTTGCTCTTTTTTAATTTCATTAGTAAAAAACCTATTCCAGTTGTAATTAATGAGCTTAGAACTCCAGCCAATTCCACACTTACAAAGGCATTAAAGAAAACAATAGCAATTGAGAATATAGCTGAAAGCAAAATTATTTCTTTCCACTTCGATTTTAAAGCATCTACTCCTCCAGCAATTAAAACAGCGACTACTAAAAAATATAAAAAAACAGGTATGCTTATAATTGCAGTTCCTACTCCTAAATTTCGCAGCGGCGTCCTAACAAGTTCTCCTCCAATAACAGTACCAGTTGCTAATGCTCCCCAAGGTACAGCAAGCAAACTAATGAGGCCCAATAATATTGCCTTTCTAGGAGCAAATCCTAGTGCTACAAAAATTGGGGTAACTACCATGAATGCAATACCAAAGCCGCTCGTTGACTCTAGAAGAGGTGATAAACCAATAACTAGTGTCATCACTTGAAGAATACGGTCATTAGTTGCTTGGGAAATAGAAGATGCTATTGATTGAATTCCGCCAATACTATTCATTAAATGGAAAAGAAAAATACCGAAAAAAAGAACATATGCAGCGATGAATGCAATAAGAATTCCTTTAATTGAAGACAATATTATATGTTCAGGTGCAAGATGGAAACCAGGGTATAGCAAAGTAATCAGAATTGTTAATACATAAGAAAATATCCCCGCACGTAATGTAGTCTGTTTAAAGAAAAACAAAAAGATGAAAACCCCTAAAATAGGTAATAAAGCAGTTAAAAATAACATCAAGATTCCTCCTTCCACGCTTGTTTCATTCAGCTCTTCTTGATATGATTTAGATAAAAATTTACTATATTGGATTATTTTCCACTATAAAAACAATAAAGTTTAAAGTCAAGAAGAATTTCTACTATAGTGGAAAAATGGAGTGTGTTAAATGGAATTTGGAAATAATATAAAAAAGGAAAGAAAGAAACAAGGTTTAACTTTAGAGGAATTAGCATCTCGTTCAGGAGTTAGTAGATCGATGCTTTCAATGATTGAAAGAGGTGAAAAGAATCCTTCAATACAAGTGGCTTCTCAGATCGCAGAAGGGTTAGATGTTACCATTTCATACTTGTTGGGCGAACATCAAAGCAAAGAAGTGTATGTTATTCGCTCTGAACAACAACTAGTATATAAAGATGAGTCTACTGGGATTGAGAGGCATCTATTATCCCCTTCATTTCCATCTAAAGGAGTAGAGTTTATTTTAAATATTATCCCACCTAAGCAAGAAACGGGAGTTTTCCCTGCACATAAAAGCGGTGTAAAAGAATATATATATGTTGCGCTAGGGAAATTACAAATTGAACTAGGAAATGATTCAGAAACGTATGTATTAGAGAAAGGGGATTCAATCTATTTTGAAGCGGATGTAACCCATCGATTTATTAATCTTTCAGAGGGGGAATGCCATTATTATCTTGTGATTGATTCTAATCATGTAAATGCATAGGCATACTTTTAGAGAACCTTGTAAGAGAAATGTTTAAACGGCCTTTGTCCTATTACATAAAGGATAGAGCCGTTTAAAACTAGTTAAGTCACGTTTGATTTATAAGTCCAAATTATTAGGGAATTTATAATTAACATAATTGCTTATTTCATCTAATAATTCATCACAATACTTTTGAGTATTTGGCAAATCTTTTATATATGTGATAAGTGCATTAACTAAAAATTCTTTTGGTTCATAGCTTCTGCATTCGTCTGCTAACAGGGAAGCTGCTTTTAAATATTGATCTTTTTGATCTGTTTTGATTGAGGAGGATTTAATTTCATGCTCTATTTTTTCTAAAATACGTTGTATCCTTAATGCTTTATAAAGGGGACTATTAAATTCGTCTAGTATTTCAGCTATATCCCAATCAGAATGAATAAAAGGATCTGGCTTTTTCTCAATTAATCCATGGACAATAATTTCAAAAACCGTTACAAAAAATGTAACACTTTTCTGCAAGTCCACTTGCTGTGAAAATCTATATAATTGAACAAATTGAACAATGATGCCCCTTAATATAAAAATCAAATCCTCTTCATAATCCTTAATATGATTACCATAAAGATCTAGAAGGAATTCTTTCAAATAGAGATTAATCTCAAAAAAAACCTCTGCTATTTTATCTTCTAATTTATTTTTCACTAATGTTGGGTATAAGGTATGAATGTCCAAATAATAAAATCTCTTATCATTAAGCATATGCTTAAGAGCAACAGAAATAAATTCTGATAACTTTTCAGAAGGTGAATCATAGTTGGAACTATGAATTTTCTGTAAGAACATTTTTAAACCAGACGGCATTTCTTTGAATACCTCTATTAATAAGTCTTCCTTAGAGGGGAAATACTTATAGAAAGAGCCCTTAGATATACCACATTCTTTTGCAATTTCATCAACCGAAGTATATTCATATCCTTTTTGAGCAAAGAGGTTACTTGCAACTTGCATAATCGTTTCTTTTTTTGGCAATTCCTTTACCTCCATTATAGGATGAAGGGAGTGTTCTGTATTACCAGAATCACTCCCTTTTCTTATTACTCATTTTCTAAAAGTAATTGTTTAGCTAGTTTTTTTTGTTTGCGTTTATCTTTCCAACGCGCTATGACCATATATAGAGAAGGAACAACAAATAATGTTAACACAGTAGAGAATAGTACGCCAGATACGATGGTAATTGCCATAGGTCTAAATAAAATATCCCCAATTAATGCAACAGGTAGAAGTCCTAAAACTGCAGCGGCAGCAGTTAATAGAATTGGTCGGAAGCGGGCTTCTGTAGCCTTTAAAACTGCTTCTTTTAATTCCATACCTTCTTTTTGTGCATCCTCGATAAACTCAATTAATACAATACCATTTCGAACCACGATACCAGCCAATGCAGTTATACCAATAACTGACATAAAGCCGATTGCCGTACCAGTTAGGAACATACCGATAATACCTCCACTTGCAGCAAGGTAAACAGTAGTTAAAATAATTGCAGGAATTGACAGTGAGTAGAACTGGATTGTAATTAAAATAATAATCATAATAATACAAGCGATAAACAATTTCCCTAAGTCTGTAAAGGATTCTGTCATTTGTTCCGTTTCTCCACCAATTGACCAATTATATCCGTCTGGGAGGTTCATGCTTTCTAGCTCAGGTAAAATTTTCTGCATTGCTTCCGTTGCTGTAACACCTTCCATAAGGTCAGCTTCAACTGTTATTGAGCGTTCTAAATTATAGTGTGAAATTTGTTGGATTGAGAATGTTGGTTTTAATGTTACAAGCTGTGCCAATGGAATTTGTTTGCCATTGGTACTTGTCACGCTCAATTTTTGGAATAACACTGTTGGATCTTCTTCAGTTTTATCTAAATAAAGTTTAATATCAAGAACTTCATTACCGGTATCAAAGTTTGTTACGGTTAGACCTTGACTAATAAGTCGAAGTGTATTTGTTAAATTAGAATATGTGATAAGGTTTTGATCCATTGCTTCTTTATTGACTTCAAATTCAAGTGAATAACGTGAAGTCCCTGCTGAATCGGTAATATTCATAGTACCGTTTGTTTCAGCAATGACATTTTTAACTTCCTCCGCAATTGTACGAAGTGTATCTGTATCTTGCCCCGTTAAACGAATTGAGATTGGAGAGCCTGTACTAATACCAGCTGACATAGATGACGTTATTATAGAAAGCCCTGGATAGGCTTCTTTAAAATGGTTGTTCCATTCAGAGATTGTTGCTTCAATATCAAACTTACCATCTTCACCTAAAACAGACACTTGCCCAACATTATCACCTGAACCTGCTCCCATACTATTAAATAATTGAGGAGCGGAACCGCCAGCGGCAGAAGTTACTTTGGCAACGCCTGGTTGTTCTTTAGCCCACTCTGCAACTTCGTTAACAATACGATTCGTTTCTTGAAGTGAAGTTCCTGTTGGCATTTCAATGTCTATAGTAAATTGTGCATCTTCCGCTTTTGGGAATAATTCAACTTTAACAAATGGTGCTAATCCATATCCTGCAGTACCAATAAGTAACCCAATTAACGCAATTTTTAAAGGCATTTCAACTACTTTTTTCATCAACTTACCTGAGTAAAGATGATTTAAGCTTTCTATTTGTTTCCCTAAAAATCCTGCAGGCTTTGAAGATTCTTTCTGTTTCTTTCTTCGCCCTTCATTCCAATGACGGAAGATTGGTACGATTGTTAAGGACATAACCATCGATGCTAGTAATGCAACGGTAATTACAAGCGGGATAGGTTTTATAAATTTCCCCATGTCTCCCGGTAAAAACATTAGAGGTAAAAAGGCTGAAATCGTTGCTAATGTTGCTGTAATAATGGAGATAATAACTTCTTTTGTACCCATTACAGCTGCAACAAAAGGTGATTCTTTTAAGACTGACAATCGCCGCTCTATATTTTCATTAACAACGATTGCATCATCGACGAGTAAGGAGAGTACGATAATAATCCCGATAACTGTCATTTGGTTTAATGTAACATCAAAAACAGGTAAGAACAATAAACCTATAGCGATTGATAATGGGATGGCCAACATTACAATTGCAGATGTAATCAAGTTTAATCCCATCATACAAACAATAATTACCGCTACCATAGCAATAATTAATTCTTTTGATAAGTTGTGGAACATATCATCAATCGTATCATTTTGAGCGTAAAGTAAATCTAATTGATACTCTTCCGGAAGAGTTTCTTCTAACTTTTTCATTTGTTCTACAACTTTTTCATGAACAGATGGTACATCACTTCCGGTTTTTGCACTAATGCTCATTGATATAGATGGTTTCCCATTAACGTATGAAAAATATGTATCTTCAGCATGAGTAAGGTTAACTGTAGCTACTTGATCCAAATAGACTGGGAAGCCATCCTGTGTTCTTGTAATAACAATATCATTTAGTGATTCATAATTTTGAGTATCCTGAATTCTAAGCTGATAGTTACGATTATCATAATCAATATCACCAATTGGTGTTAAATCGTTTTGTGAACTAATGGCAGAGGATATTTGCCCCCATGTTACATTATACTGTTGCATTTTTTGTGTATCTAATTTAATACTTATTTCTTGATCAGGCAGCCCAGATATTGAGACATCCTCGATACCTTCTAATGTACGCAACTGGTCCTTCCAAGAATCCAACAACTGATTTAATTGTTTAAGCTGTTGTGGATTTTCCGCAGTTATAGAATAAGAACTAATAAAAGTACTAACTAAATCATCATTTACTATTGGTTGATTTGCCCCCGCCGGTAGAGCTGCTTGTGCATCTTGTACTTTTGTACGAAGATCTGTCCATGATTTCTCTGGATCGACGTTAGGTTCAAGAGTAACAACAATGGATGATAATCCTTCAGAGGACGTCGAAGTAATTGTGTCAACTCCGTCAAGTTCTTTAATTTTTTGTTCTAATTCACTTGTTACCGTTTGTTCAACAGTTTCTGGTGTTGCACCAGGATAGGAAGTTGTAACAACCGCTTGGCTAATCACTAGGTCAGGTATTTCTTGTTTTGGTAAACCTAGAAAGCTAATGATCCCAAATAAACATAATGTGATGAAGAATAAAATTGTAATTTTTCGTTTTTTGACTAAATACTCAATCATTCTTCTTTACCCCCGCTAACTTTTAACGGGTCACCATCAAGCAGCAAGGTTCCTCCCCTTACCACAACTTCGTCTCCTTCAACTAGACCGCTTATAATATGGATTTTATTATTTACCATATCTCCTGTTTCGACCTCGGTTTTTACTGCAACTCCATCAACATTTTTAAAGACATATGGTTTCACACCATTACTAATAACTGCTTCAATCGGCACAAGAATTCCCTTGTTATCATTCGAAACTCTGTTAGCTTTAACGATTTGACCTGGCAGCCATTTAGAATCATCATTTGGAATAATAACTTCGACACTAACTGTACCAGTTCCATCATTTGTTTGAGGATAAATGATATTTACCTTACCTGTTTTTACTTCATCATATAATGTGACGTTTACTTCGTCGCCAACCTTCCATTCCTTAATTTCACTATCTGGAACAGGAAGAAGTACTTTTAGTTGACTTGTGTCACCGATTTTTAGAACCGATGTACCGGGAGAGATATAATCTCCATCTGAAACAAGTTTATCTAAGACGACACCTGACATTGGTGCTTCTAAAATTGTTTTTGCTAAAGTTTGTTCGGCTACTTCTTTGCTATTTAGAGCTTGTTTGTAAACAGCCTCAGCTTGTTCTTTTGATGCAATTGCTTGTTCTTTTGCAGCATCAGCTTGGCTTATTCCTGTGCTCGCTTGAGTTTTGTTAGCTTTTGCCGATTCAACAGATGCTTCAGATTGTTTTATTTGTGCTTCTGTTGCACCTTCTTCAATTAATGAATATGATTCTTTTGCATTTTCTAAAGTAGTTTTTGCATTTGATAATGCTAAGTCAGCATTTTCATACTCTTGTTTAGATACTAGACCTTGATCTAGTAAAGATTTCATTCGTTCAGCATTTATTTTTGCATTATCATAAGCTTTTTGGGCATTATCTACTGCAAGTTTGGCCTGTGCTCTTTCTTGCTTGCGAGCACCATCTAGAACAGCATCTAGACTTGCTTGTGCGCTATTAATTTGTGCGTTTGCAGCTGCTAGACTTGCTTCTGCAGATTTTATAGATACGCTTGATGATTTAACCGCTGCTTCAGCTGCCGATACGGAAGCTGAAGCTTGATCAACTGTATTATTAGCCTGCTCAAGTTGTAATTGGTAGTCAGTGTCTATCAGATTTGCTAAAGTTGAGCCTTTTGAAATATTATCTCCAATTTCAACTTCTATGTTTTCAATAACTCCTGATAATTGAAACGATAAATTTACTTCATTATAAGGTTGTAAAGTACCAGATAAACTAGAAATTGCATCCAGAGACTGATTTGTCGCGGTTGCTACTTCAACGCTAACGGCTTCTCTTTCAGCTTTTCCTTGTGTTGCATCAGCTGCAGAACATGCTGAAATAAGAAGACTTGCACAAAGTATTGATGATATCAATGACCATCTTTTTTTCACTTTTTTCTCTCCTGTTCTTCACTTTTGGATATGTATTTATTTACTAGGTTATGGAACTGATGGGGAATAACCAATCAGTTTTTAAAAGGAACTTAAAGTTTAAAGCTTCCACAATTAAAAAACTCGTCGGTCATTTTGAACTAATCAGTTCTCTATTGGAGTATAGTATCCATGTTTTACCTTGTCAATGAATAGGTATATATATTAGTAGATTAGTATGGAAAGCTTTATAAAAAACGTTTTTCCAAAATAATGGAAGATATGATGATTTACTCTGTTGGATAAGAAATCTTTAGCTCGATTTTGGAAATTCAAACTTATTAATTAAATGAACAAGTTAGCGAGGTTGAAAATTAGAATAAAATTTTTATATGGTAAAGAAAATAATTTACTTGCGGAGTGAAATTTTTTGGACATGATTCTCGTTTTACTAAGTGAAGAAGGAGGGATGACATGGAAGGAGATAATCAGTACGTTCGCCAAGTATTAGCGGGGGATAAGCAGGCATATGCACACATTATTAATACATATAAAAACCCATTGTATGCCACGATTTTACGGATGGTCAAAAACCCGCAAATTGCACAAGACTTATTGCAGGAAGCCTTTATAAAAGTATATGAACAGCTAGATAAATATGATCAAAAGGGCCCCTTTAAAAGCTGGTTATATCGAGTAGCTATAAATCATTGCTTAGATCAATTTCGTAAAAAAAGCATCCAACTTGAAGGGGCAGAAGAATCTCGTTTAATAAATGATGCAACACCAGAAATAGTCTTCTTAAAAAAGGAAAAAAGTAGAGAGCTAGAGAGACTTGTTGCCAAATTGCCAGATGATGAACGTCTTATTTTACTTTTACGATATGCAAATGAATTAAGTTACGATGAAATTTGCGAAACGTTAAGTATTTCGTTAGTAGATGTTAGAAATAAATTGCACCGTGCGAAGAAAAAGCTGCGTAGACACGCTCAAGAAGGAGGATATTTCCATGATTTGTCCAAAAGAGGATGAACTGCTAGCATATATTGATGGCTTTTTAGATGACGAAGAAACGAAGTTAATCAAACAGCATATTGGCTCATGTCCGTATTGTCAGCAACAAATTGAAGTGATGGAGAGCGAAAAGCTTTTTTTAAAGGAAACGTTACAAACTCCTAAATTACCGGATGACTTTGCTGAAAATGTTGTGGTGCAGGTAGTACCTTACAAGCAAAAGTCCAAACGACATTGGAAATGGGGGCTTGGTACAGCTGCAAGTGTATTATTGGCAGGGGGCATATTGCTATCAGTAAATCCGATGTTTGCTGAATTGGTCGGTGGCATTTTTACAAGTGATAATGTTGATGAAGGTTTGCAAATAGCAATAGATACGGATATTGCAACGCCAGTAGATATTGCAGTAACGGATGCTGGCATAACTTTACATGTAGAACATTTAATTGCGGATACTTCGCGTATTGCATTATCTTATAGTGTGACGAATAGCAAAGGAAAAAGATTGAACCCATATATAGATGAAGAGTCCAAGAAAAATGTTGTAACTCTACTAAATGAAAATAATGAAGAAGTAGAACTTTCAAGTAGAGGTTGGGGTAATACTAATGATTATGGCATATATGAATTTTCTTTACTTAATGTTGAGAATTTTTCAAAAGGAATAATTCGAATGGACGTAAAAGAGCTTGGTGGAAAAAGCGGAAACTGGCAAATCGAAATCCCTGTTGATTTAGCAGCAGCTTATAAACATCAAAAAACAGTTGAAATTGATAAAACAGTTGAAGTTGAAGATATCGAAGTAACATTGAATGAAGTAAACTACGCAACATCTACAACTGATATCTCATACAGCACTCAATTGACTGATGAGGCGAAACGGAAATTAAAAGAATCTATTGAAGAGAAAGAAAAGAAATTTAGCGAGGAAATTGTAAATACGTTTTTCCCATATAATCCAACTATCGGATACCGAATTGAAGATTCAAAAGGCGAGGTCCTCGGCTATTACAATATTTATGGCAGAGATGACCTGGGCCATACTGTTGACTTAAATATGATTGGTGGAATAGGTACGTTTGAAGGGGAAGTAAAGGATATGGAGCATATAACATGGGTTGATTCTTTCGTACCTGAGAAGGAACATTCTGACTTGTATTTTGTATTAGATACGGTGTATAAAACAAAAACTTCTGATTTCTCTATTACTTTTAAACCTAGTGAACTACCATATACTTTTGAATATAACGGTTATGAGTTAACAATTGATGAGGTTGAGCGGAAAACTGATTTTTCGCTAGAAAAATCATGGCTGCCTATTAAACGGCAAGTAACTGTAGAATTGCATATGTCGGGTTATGCTGAACAAAAAGCTCCCGAGTTAGCGCTATGGGCAATTGAGGATGAATCAGGTAAAAGTTACTTTACATTTAATAGCGGTAGTTCGACTTTAGATGAAACGGATGATCAAAATCGATTTAAACGAGAAGTTCAACTTATAACTTATGAATTACAGGACATACCCGAAGAGATGACGTTGCATTTAATTGCAGAAACTGAAGCAATTAAGCTCGAGAATGAATGGCGAGTGCCGCTTTATGCTGAATGAATCAGATGATGGAGAAAGATAAGAATACAGTAGCTATCCTAGAAGTTTGTATTCCAAACTTCTAAGATAGCTTTCTTTATTTGAAAAGCCTTTAATATCAGATTTTTTTACCTGCTGCTTTGCTTTTGGTACAGATAAATTGTGGACGTGTCTTCCTCTTTTATTAAACATTATATGGAGTACATCTCCCAGAAGTTGATTTTACATTATTGATTAAAGTTACGAATGTAATTTTTTTGCTGTTTCTGCAACTAATTTTCCGTACTCCTTTGCAATCTGTATCTCAGAATCATTTGGCTTATTCATAGGAGCTTCTTTTGATGTTTCGACAGGTATTACAGCTGTTGCTCCATAAGGATTTCCATATTGGGCACGATCAGCGTTTATTGGACCAGTATTTGAAACTATAACCATCCCGTGATGCTGCATTGGTGTTTGAAGTGCCTTGCATACGTTTTCTACCCCACCATGTTGTGTTGAAGCCGTAGCGAATACGCCGCCAACTTTTCCTTGAAGAGCGCCTGTAAACCACAGTTGGCCGAGTTTAGAAAGAAATGTTGCCATCTTTGGACTAGGTTCACCAAAAATCCCTGAGGAGCCCCAAATAATACCTATAGCGTCCCTTAGCTCATCAGGTTCAGTTTCATCCACTGATTTAAATATAACTTCAACGCCTTCAACTAGCTTCGCACCTTCTGCGATTGCATTTCCCAGTAGCTCTGTATGACCAAACATACTTCCGTGTAAAACGAGTATTTTCATGTTCTTTACCCTCACTTTAAGAATTAATTAGCCAAGATATTATTATCAAATCTTCTAGTTATTATTCGAAAAATAAAAGTCTTTAGTTAGTAGGAGAAACATTAATTCGTTTTTATCACAATTAAGTGATTAAGACACCCGTTTCTCAAGCTTGATATAAGTATTCAAAAAACATTTTAAGTTTTTGAAATATGTACTTCTTATACTACATATAACAAATCTGTTTTCTCTTCCAATCCTTAAGTCGTCATTCTATAATAGGGCTGATATTACTTACCTAGTAAGGGAGCCTTATAAATTTGATACTAGTAATAGATAACTACGATTCGTTTACATTTAATTTAGTTCAATATATTAAAAATATAGGTGAGGAAGTTGCTGTTATCCGCAATGACCAAGTGTCATTAGAAGACATTTCCAGCATGAAACCAGATTTTATTTTAATTTCTCCGGGCCCCGGGAATCCCGATTCAGCAGGCGTTTGTTTGGATGTGGTGAAAAGATTTTATAGTGAAATTCCTATATTAGGGGTTTGTCTTGGTCACCAAATTATCGCTCAAGCATTTGGGGGAATTGTAAAAAAGGCAACAAAACCGATGCATGGTAAAATCTCACTTATTAATCATGATCAAAGTCATCTTTTTAACGATATTCCATCACCGTTACAGGTAACACGATATCATTCATTGGTCGTAGATGAGACAACGCTACCTAGCTGCCTAGTAATAACTGCAAAAAGCGTAGATGGTGAAATCATGGCAATACGACATAAACAATATAAAGTGGAAGGTGTCCAATTTCACCCTGAGGCCATTTTGACAGAAAGCGGCCAACAAATGATAAGAAACTTCTTTAAAAATTAATATTAATAAGAGGATGGAATCAAAATGGAGCAACCTTTTTTGTCTTTCGAATTTGCAAATAGTTCTGGTGAAGTGAAACCATTTACATTTTGTAATCCGCTAAAGATAATAATTGCAAATACAATAGAAGAAATATTGCCAAGCTTTCAATTAATAGAGGAAGCCATTCAACAAGGCTATTATGCTGCTGGGTATTTATCATACGAGAGCGCACCAGCATTTGACTCTGCTTATAAAGTAAAAGAGGATTACAATATGCCATTGCTATGGTTTGGTATTTTTTCCGAGCCGCAACAAATGTCGTTGAATAGTTCTGGCTCTTATAATCTCTCGAAGTGGTCTCCTTCTATTACTATGGATGAATATAACTCGGCTATTCAGTCTATAAAGGGATTAATTGAAAATGGTGTTACATACCAAACGAATTATACGATTCGGCTTGCTTCAAAATTCCAAGGAGATGACATCGCATTATTTGAGCGACTAAAGAGAGCCCAATCTTCGAATTATTGTGCCTATCTAAATATAGGGGACTTCCGTATTTTATCTGCCTCACCTGAATTATTTTTCCACTTGGAAGGAGACCGAATTACTACTCGTCCAATGAAGGGAACAATGAAGCGCGGAAAAACTGCTAAAGAGGATAAGGAAAAAGCAAATGAGCTTTACCATTCGGAAAAAAACCGTGCAGAGAATGTGATGATTGTTGATTTGCTACGAAACGACTTGAGCGTTATTGCGAGACCAGGGACGGTTAAAGTGCAAAAGCTATTTGATATTGAGCAATATCCAACAGTTCATCAAATGACTTCTACTATTACTGCAGAAGTTAATGAAAATACTAACCTATTAGATGTTTTTAGGGCACTATTCCCTTGTGGTTCAATTACCGGGGCGCCAAAGATTAGCACAATGGAAGTTATAAATGATTTAGAAACTACTCCCCGTGAAGTATATTGTGGTGCAATAGGCTATATTACCCCTAGTAAGGAAGCAATTTTTAATGTACCTATTAGAACGGTTATAATCAATCAGGAAACGAATCAAGCTACTTATGGAGTTGGCGGGGGGATTACATGGGATTCTACGGCTGAAGATGAGTTTTATGAAATCGTAGCAAAAGCAAGTTTTCTTGAAGAAGATAGACCAGAATTTGAATTGTTGGAGAGTATTTTATTAAGTGACGGAGAATACTTTCTACTTGAAAAGCACCTAGATAGACTTTTACAATCAGCAAAGTATTTCAACTTTATATTTGATGAAGATAAAATAACCGAAAACTTGATTCGCTTTGCTAAGCAAAATCCACATAGTGATTTCAAGGTCCGCTTTCTATTAGAAAGAAACGGTAAGATAATAATTGATGCACAGCCTATAACAAAACCTAATATACCACTAGTGGTCACATTAGCAGATTACCCAGTAGATAAAAATAATCTATTTTTATATCACAAAACAACAAATAGAGAAGTATATTCTAATTTTCAAAGGAAATTCCCCCATGTTTTTGATGTTCTTCTTTGGAATGAAAAAGAGGAGTTAACGGAATTTACAAATGGGAATGTAGTCTTGGAAATAAACAATGTGTTATATACGCCACCAGTTGAATGTGGTCTACTTGCAGGGACCTTCAGAGAGCACTTACTTAAGGAAGGTAAAATTAAAGAAAGAACTCTAACAAAAAGTGATTTAAAAATATGCACAAATATATGGTTAATAAATAGTGTTAGAAAATGGGTTGAAGTTCAGTTGGTTTAGTAAAGATTAATGATAGTAATTTGAGGAGAGCTGCCCAGAAAGGAAAATTTCTGAGCAGCCTTCTAGTTTTATATGCTAGCTCCTTAGGTGATATACTATCCATTAAATAGTATGGCTGACAAAATTACTTTTAGTATGTGTTTTTTATTTAGATAATGTTTTAACTCGCATTTTTTAATAAAAAGGTTGTATTTTTAAAAATATCCTGATATAATAAATTTCGCTTTCACAGTTGTTGTGAAGATAATGTAATTAGTAAAAAACATATTGATTTGCGAATCATAAAGTGTTATACTATAAAAGTTGTCGCTAAAAACATTGAAAAACGCATATTGAAAAGATGTTGACAACAGTTAGGAAGAAATGATACTATATAAAAGTTGACTCTTTGAAAAAAGTTGTTGACTAGATGTAAGGATATATGTTATAATAGTAAAGTCGCTAAAGAGCGATTGTATATGAACCTTGAAAACTGAACAACAAAACGTTAATGAAATATAGTTTTTAGTAACTGACCCTCGTCAGTGAACGAAACAAAAATTTTGGACATCAAATATGATGCCAGTGTAATTTAGAGCT
>NZ_RXNR01000084.1 GCF_003966145.1 Lysinibacillus telephonicus | reverse complement strand
CTCCATTAGTACAGCCTCCCAATAAACTAAATAATACTAGTTTACTAGAAGTGTATTGAATAGTGAAAAAGTGTTCAAACCAAATGAGCAAATTCTGTTGATTCTATTTTAGCGTTTACAAGTGAGTACAGACTATCTTCTTGGCCGTACAAACACCACAGAACCTACCCCCCAAGACAATGAAGATGCTGAATTCCAGGCATTCATAAATGATCCTGAACTTCAGGTATGGTACAAAGACCTTCCTAAGTCGGATGAAGAAGAACTACGAAAACTTCGTACTATTTGGGAAATGATTAAAACAGAACATAAGAAATAGGCATACCATCGAAGGGCTGCCTATTTTTTCAACCTTAAATGTAATTTTTATACTAATTTATATTTTATTACTAAAATCATATTTATAGTACATTCCAGGAGGCAAAATGAATAATATTATAGAACACACATCAGAAATCAAGTCAGACCCTAGATTAATTTATGAGGCATTAGGAAGTAAAATTATCGAATTCGATAGTATTTCAATTGCAGAACAAATAAAAAATGCTTCAGATGCTAAAGCCGAAGAAATTATCGTTGATTTCTCTAAAATATATGAGGATTTAATAGAAATAAAAGACTTTGGATCTGGAATGACTTTAGATGAAATTAACGAAAAGTGGTTTTATATAGCAGCAAGTGATAAAAACAATGATTATTCTCAGCAAGGTGGAAAAGGAATCGGCCGCTTTAGTTTATTCAGATTGGCCAATACTATTGATATTATTACTGTTTCAAATAATAAAAAATTTTCATTTAAATTGGTAAAACATCAACTTGAATCACTGAGTAGCTTATCTGATCTAAAAATAAAAATTAATGAAAGTGATACTTCGGATGTTAATGGAACTACCATTCGTTTAACCGAACTAAATAATTTAAATTTAGATGAAATAACAGAAGATTTGGAGAATCTAAATACTCCATTCCAAAACCGTACTTTTAAAATTTTGTACCCTGAAAATTTTTCTGTTAAAAAGTATCTCGAACCTAAAGAAGCGATCGATGATGCGCCATTTTATGCATCTATAGAATTTGAGGGAAACCAAATTATTTCATATAACTTCAGTTGCCATTACCATGGAATAACTTTATATGAAAATAGTAATAAAACAACTTTACAGAATCTTATCTTGTCAGAAAATATTCCTTCAATAGATATAGGAAGAACTAAAGTTACAATTTACAATTATTTCTTTCATCCTTCTTATAGTAATGTTACAAATGAGAGAGAAGAGGAACTAAAAAATAAATTTTTAAGTGCCTATCAAGGTATCAATGTGTATAGAAATGGATATAAAATTTATGGTCATGGCAAAGAAGATTGGTTGAAATTAGCCGAAAAAAGGTTAAAAAGATCTAGTGACAACATTGATAATAAACAAACATTTGGCTATGTTATTCTATGCCCAGAAAAATCGGTTTATCTTGAAGAAAAAACAAATAGAGAAGGGTTTATAAGAAATGACACATCAACATACTTTACTAAAATAATTGATGCTATTATTACTCAATTCGGACAAGATAGAAAAAAATCTATCTCTAAGATTAAAGTTTTAGTAAATAAAAAAGGACAAGCTAAGCGGCCAAATAAATTTGTTTTAGATACTACTACCGGTTTTATTGGTGCTAGTGGTGCTGCTGCCACTAGTGGTACTATTGGTAATTCCGGTAGTACTGTTACTGGTACTACTATTGATACTGCTGTTGGTACTTCTAGTGGTGCTGCTACTGGTGCTGTTGTTGGTACTTCTGGTGGTGCTGCTACTGGTGCTGTTATTGGTACTTCTGGTGGTGCTGCTACTGGTGCTGTTATTGGTACTTCTGGTGCTGCTGCAACTGGTACTGTTGTTGGTACTTCTGGTGGTAAAAATATTTATACTAAGTCTTCTACTATTGGATATATAAATTCAAATATCAAAAACAATATACAATCTCCAAAAGTAGCTGCTTTAGTTAATGAAATTACTACAATAAATATTGATAGATATACCCTTGCTACTGGATTTTTACTACGAAGTCTAACTGAAGTAATAATGGATGAATATTTAAGAAAACATCTTTCTAGCCTTCAATCACATTTTAAAGACTATATTATTAACTCAAATAATAATATCAAAAAATCATTTACTACTAATAACAATAATGTTGAAAAAGATATTTCAATCAAAACCAAATTGATGGACTTCAAAAGGTATTTAGCTAGTACTAACACATTCGATAGTCGATCGCTAAAACACTTAGATGATTTAGCTACATGTATTGATGATATAAATCTTGCAATGCATTGGACCCACAAGACTGTTAGTACAAATACATTACAAACCAATTGGCAAAACTCTATTTTCTTTATCGAATTTATTTGTAAATCAATATAACAAAATATAAAAGTACAGAGCTATAATAAAAACTCTGTACTTTTTAGTTTTTTAGCTATTTCCTTGGCCATTAATGGTGGAACTGCATTTCCAATCTGTTTAAATGCTGCCGTTCTGGAATCTTCGAAGTAGAAATCATCTGGAAACGATTGTATTCTAGCTGCTTCTCTTACCGTTAATGATCTGTTTTGCTCTATATCAGGATGAATATAGTAGTGACCATCTTTGGAGATATGAGCTACAATTGTATGTGAAAGTCTTTCATACTTTATGTTTTTGTATCTATCCAAAAACGTGTCGGTATTTTTATGTGTTTTTAAATCTTCTGGAAGTTCATTATACTTTAATACCTTCCCTTCGTTGTTCCAAGCTTCTACAACTAGTCTATAGATATTTAGGTCATTTTGATTGTTTGCTCTTGCAACATGCTGAGTAAGAATATTCCAGTTTTTTTGTCTAATATCACTTATTGCTTCATGAGGGTCCTTTATATATTGTTTCTCTCCGTTAACAGATTCACCCGCTTTAATTTTTGGTAAATCATCAAATAATGTTTGAATTGTTGGCGCATCTATGTTCAGGTTAAATTCTGGATATTTGAAAGGTAGGTCATGTTTCCATCCAATAATTATTACACGTTCCCTAAATTGAGATACCCCAAACTCACTAGCGTTTAGAATACGATAATCTACCTTATAACCAGCATTCCTCATATTTCGTTTAATATTCTGAAATACTTTTCCTTCTTGGGCTGTTAGAATACCTCTCACATTCTCAAACACAAACATCTTTGGCTGATATTTTCTTAGAAATCGGACATAGTAGCGATAAAAATAATTTCTCGGATCATTTTTCATCCTATTAGGGTCTCTTGATATGCCTGCAGTCGAATACGCTTGACATGGTGGTCCACCAATTATTAAGTCAACAGTATCCCCCTCTATTAATTCATCAATCTGTTTAAAAATCTTAGGAATAGTCTTATTGCTTATCTCTGCTTCTATTACTCTATCCAAAATGTTTTGGGGAATACTTTCATATAATTCATCTCTAGTAATTTTTTTTAATAGGTAATTAATATATATATCAAGCAAGACATTTTCTTTTAAATAATAAAATGCTTCCCTTGTTTTTAAAGTATTACATGCACTTTTATCCATTTCTACATGGGCTATAATTTCATACCCTTCTTGTCTAAAACCTTCTGATAATCCCCCAGCACCTGCAAATAAATCTATTATCTTCACCGAGCTCAACTCCTTAAAAAAATTATACCAGGTCTATTAGCATAAACAAGAAATTTTTTCAATAATAAAGAAGTTTTAAAAAAACATTTCACTTCTTAATTTTATATAATAAATTAAATAAGAACGTTTATTCCTATTTTTATTACTAAATCGGAGATAGTTCTATGAATAGCACTAGTCATACGGAGGATTTTGTAAAGGATATGTATACGAAAATAGGTATTTTAGAGCCTAAAAACCTAAATTTTCAGAATGTGGCTGGCCAAGTTAGGAACAAATTAACCAAGAGTTTTATCACGAACTTGGCCATGTTGTTCTCCATATCGGGAATCAACGACAGATGACTGATAGTTTTAGGAGATATAAAGAATCTAAAGCAAATCATTTTATGTATCATGCATGTGTACCTACTTTTATGATTTAAAAAAATAAATCCAAAACTGATATCGGTTAAGTAAATTTCAAAATTATTTAATGTAGAAGAAGAATTTGCTCGAAAACGACTCGAACAATACATAAATAAAGTATCTCTACATCTAAAATCACAAACTACCTAAAATCTATTAAAAAGAAGACCATTATAGAATCATTAAACCTGTGTGTATTTCGCAAGTAAAATTTGAGCCATTTATTAATTAAAAACTGAGCCACTTAAACCGAACTATTTTCTAGCCATTCTTTTGTATCTAATATTCGATAAGATGGTCCAACCATGTCTATCATATAAGCTCTATGTGTTAATCGATCTGTTAAAGCGGCTGTTAAAACTGGATCATGAAATATTTCTTCCCAGCGATCAAATGATAAATTACTCGTAACGATGGTAGATGCTCGTCCTGCACGAAGGGAAAGATGAGTAAACAATAATTCTGCACCTTCTTTATCAAAAGAAATATAACCTAGCTCATCGATAATCACTAAATCATACTTTTCAAACCGCAATTCAAATGAACGTAGCGTTCTTTCAGAACGGCTCTCCTTTAATTGATTGACCAGTGATGATACAGTTGTGAAATACACCTTATACCCAGCTAAACAAGCTTCAATTCCTAAACCGATCGCAATATGGGTTTTACCTGTTCCAGGTGATTCAATTAATAAGACATTCTGTTTTTCTTGAATAAAGTCTAATTTCTTTAAATGTGAGAGGCGAGAGGCCGCATTCTGCGGTAATCTCTCTATCTCTAGTTCAGTTAATAGTTTCTTTTCAGGAAAATTTGCCGAACGAATCCGATTCGCTTTTGCTCGCACTTCTCGATCTTGCATCTCTTGCACCAGTGCGTGATATAAAAAATCCTCTGCTGTTTGATGTTGTTTCCATATATCATCTTCTTGAATAAATGCTCGAATACTTGGTAGTCGAAGTTCTTTACACATTTCAATCATTTCTTGTCGCTTATCCATTAATGAAGCACCCCTGTCTTTTTAGTTTCGAATAATGCCGTAATCGCTGAAAGATTTTCGAGAGATTGGGTGGTGACCTCATTTTTGGGATGTACAGTTTTATGAATGTGTTCGCCTTGATTAGCTAAGAAAATAATCTTATCTGTTGATATTTGAACCATAGGGTTCTTCTCAAGTTGTTCAATCGCCGCTAAGACTTTTTCTAGATTGTTATGTTCTTTTAGATACATAAGTAACTCTAGAAAATCTCTCTCATTTCCAATATAATAATCTTTGTATAATTTTTTTATTTTTGTTGGTGCTTGACTCAAACATTCACTTTGAGCCAATGCACCTTTTTTCTTTTCAAATGTACGTAAGTAATGATATATATCCATTACCCATTGGTGACTCTGCCAACTCCGTTTATGGGTTGCGATACGCGCCTTTTCACTAAAAATAAGTATTTTTTCCGCACTTGCTTTTACTTTGACCCATTCTCCAACACGTCCTTCTGGGACAGAATAACGATTTTGTCTATAAGTAATTGTACTGTATTTGTCTACTCTAAATTCAAGCAACTCAGATGCGTCAAACGGAATAATATCTGCACTTACTTGCCGAGCTGCACGTTCTTCTAGCATTAATTCATGGTGCGTTTGTTTTTTCTTATAATGTTTACGAGAGTTTAATTTCATGATGATTTCTGTTAGGTAGGCCTGAGCTTCTTCTATACTTGTAAAAGTATCTCGATGGGCAAATGCTTTCCGGCGGATGTATTCTACACTCCGCTCCACATGCCCCTTCTGATTTCCTTTTCTCGGTTCACATAGTCGTATTTTAAAATGATAATGCATCGATAGATTTTTCATACCATCGGTAATCTCACGCTCAGTTCCAATAAAGTTCTTTACGACAGTTCGCATATTATCGTATGTGAATACCTCTGGTACAAAGCCCAAATAGTTAATACACTTTACATGTGCATCTTGTACACAAACCACTGTTTCTGATTCATACAAATAGGCAAATCTATCATTACTATATGGTAAGGTAAAGACCGCCATTGAAAGAGAACGTAACGTTTGATCAATGAATAATTTTACTTCTCCCCAGTCAAACTCAATTTCATGACCAGCAGTTGCCTTTTGACGAATAAAGACTTCTTTTTGACGTTTCTCCTCGCTATTCACAAAATTTCTAACAGTGGTGTAACTAATTTCAAAACCTTCATCTAATAACTTTTCATGAATATCAATCATTTTTAGTTGTTGCTTGTGCATTTGATGTTGTCGTTTATACTCGTTGTCTTTTAACATTTTTCGAATACGTTTCATAACAGTTGGTGTTAATGCACGTTTCTTTCCTTTCCGTTTTTTATACGACGGAGGCGTTAGATAGTTATCTGTAATTGGTATATCCCTAATATCTAGCTGTCTTTTTTCAAGATCTTCTTGAATATACTTTTTTACAGTATTGCGAGAGATCCCAAGCTCCTTTGCAATTTGACGTTGACTCTTATTTTCTTGATGAAAGGCAAGTAGCACTTTCTGTTTCTTCTCCAATGAAATCACCTCTATACGCTCCTAACTCTATGAAGTTAGGATTATTTTCATATAAAAGTGGCTCACTTTTCAATTGCTATGGTGGCTCAGTTTTAGCTTATCAAGTACACCTGTGACAATTAATTTAGTTGAATTCATATCTTATTTTGTTATATGGCGGTGATTTTATATGAAACTAGGAGAACTATTAATAAAGTTACGAGCAGAAGAATCGTTAAGAGATGCAGCAAAGCGAATTGGTATATCTAGCACTGTTGGAAAAAGGAACTGATAGTCGAACAAATCAAACTCCTAAGCCTATCCCTGCAGTGTTGATGAAGATTGCATGGAGCTTATATGAAGTTAATTGAAGTTGTAGGTTACTTGGGTGAAGCAGAGTATACTCCTGAATTACAAATCCCCTTTCCTAATAATCCAACGTTGCAGCAATGGTATAAAAAATTACCACAATGTAACGTAGAGGATGTTGAAAAACTAATAAATATGTGGAATTTAATCCATACAAAACTATAGGATGGTAATCTCATGTACTGCATACAAATAAATCAATAAAGCTACTTAGAAATGTACTGCAGAAAGTCTACATGATCCTATAACTGGTAAACACAAACAAGTATCTAGACGTGGTAAAAGTAAGGGCGAAGCTAAAAAACGAGTTGAAGAAGCTATTGAAGAATTGAAAAGAGGTTACAAATTTGATTTTAAAATAAAATTTCAAGAATTTAGTAAGTAATGGTTAGAACCGGATCGATTGAAAGGTAATAAAGAAACAACAAACGAGCATAGAGCCTTTTGTATTAGTTTATTAAATCGATATATTGCAAATACAAAAATGACAGACGTTACAACACTCAATTTCCAGAATGCATTTAACCACTTGTTAGTATTGGTAAAGCACAAAATACGCTTAAAGGTACACGGAATGTAGCTAAATTGACATTTTCATCTCCTAATGATTTAGGCGTTATCGATATAAACCAATTAGATACAGTATTTGTCCCAAAAAGAAAATTAGAAATTGAAGAGATAAAAGGAGTAGAATACAAGAACTTTATTTAGAAACAGATGAATTAAAAGAATTTTTAAAGTATACGGATCGATATCGAAATATCGTATATCGTACTCTTATTTACTTAATAGCTTTTACTGGTATGAGACCTGGTGAAGCTCTTGCATTAAAAACAGAAGATATTGATTTAGAAGAAAACTAATTAATATAACAAAGACAACTTATGCAAAAAAGAGCTTAAAGGGTGATTTTAAATTAACTCCACCTAAAACACTAGTTAGTATTAGAGTGGTAGAAATAGACGATGTTGTGGTGGAAAATCTACGATATCTACTTAATTTTAATGAAAACAAGGATTGGGAATACGTTTTCGGGGATAAATCCGGAATCCCCCTACGGTAAAGCTTTTAAATCAGACAGTAAAAAGAATAGGTAAAAAACATCAATCAAGAAAAGCTTCCGAATTTATATTTTACCTCATACGCATATCAGTCTACTTGCTGAGGCATTAGTTGATTTAAATATTATAATGGATAGAGTTGGGTATAAGAACTCTAAAACAACTACTGAAATTTATCTACATGTCACAAAAGGCATGAAAGAAAATGCTGCTCAAAAAATGCATGCTAAGTTTACAGAGTTGTTTAAGAGAAAATAAAAATAGTTTACTTTCTATAAAAATATGCTATATTTTAACTAATATTATATTTGATTTTTGAGGAAGCACCTCAGAGATGTAGTAGTATAACTACGTCTCTGGGGTGTTTTTTTACTTAAAGGAGGTGAGTCAAATGTCAGTAGCACAAATAAGTAATATAATAATGTTTCCAATTATACTTTTTCTTTTTATAGTTATTGTTTTTTATGTTGTAATTGCATCTATATTCAAAAAATCTAGAAATACTTTAAAAGTAAAACTATCACTACTGATTTTTCTATTCATATCTGCAATTATAGTTTTTGCAATTACATTGAATGCTGATTAAATTAGAATTTCCAAGGAATAAATGTGACCTTTCTGTTCACGGATAACATTTATTCCTTGGAAACTTTAAGGCTTTAGAGAATTATGAACACCTATATTCATGGTAAGCGTTCATACTTTCGACCTCATTTCTTTTTTATTCACATCCCTTATTATAACAGTACTTTTTGGGAATTTACAGAAAGTAGGCTTTCATATTTTTTCGCGTACTTTCAGATTTTATGTGATTTTAGAGTTACCTTGTGTGACAGCAATTTTGTGCAGACAAACCAGTACAAAGTTTATATTGTTAATAAATAAGTATCAGTCATTTTAGAGAAACCCCCTACCTCAGTTACCTTACATACCAAGTATACAAAAAGTAGGAATTATGTATCCTTTTAAGTGAAGCTTTTTATACTCCATTACCCAGCTAAACTAGTATGTGAGCGAGAAATGTATTCGACATTTATCTATCATAATGATCTTCACATTGCTTATACAAATTTTTATTGCTTCTATCAGTTTTCCAAATGAAAATAAAATAGAAATAATTCAACAGAAATGGCGAATACCTAATGCTGATTTAAAAAAATATTAAATTATTTTATGAAAATCAAAAAGTATTTTAGGAGTTCGACAATGACTAGTAGTTTACCAAAACGGAGGGCGGGCTAATATGAAAAAAATATTACTTTTAAACGTATGGCTGTAACTTAGATTATTCAAATATTGCTTACTTAGTAAAAGACCGATTGAGACCTTTTGAAATAGTATGGGGCGAAATTCCTAGAAAAGTAGATCCTAAACGAAATGTATTATTCCAATATGATGTTTACGATGTAAACGTGGAAATGAATAAAAAAAGTAGAGATGTATAATCACCAATATTTAATTAGTGAGGATCATCTGAGCGCTTTCGAATACTCTCTTTCTAAACTAAATAAAGGCATCCATACTCGTTGCCATCTAGATGCAAGGGGCCATTTCTATGTTGAAATAGATAATGTAGAATACTCTGCTCGAACACTTTTACCATGGGATAAAGAAACAAGAATAGTTTTTTTGGATGAGGATGCTCATGCCAACACCTTTATACGCTCTCAACTACATCTATTGCCAACTGAACTGCCTTACTTAATACTTGATAGACAATTAAGTTATGAAGAACAGGAGCTAAAGGTAAGGAACTGGATTCATCAGATTCTGTTAAGTTGCAAATAATGGGGGTTGTTATATTAAAAAAACCGCATTTCACTTAGGAGTGAGCACTGTCTGAATTGTATTTTTAATTATAAATTAATAATTGCTTTAATTTAATTTAATTTTTTTCTAGCCCAAAATAATTGATGGTTAAATATAAAATAACTTTCACACACTTTTCTCGTAACTACTTTGAACAGGATGTGATATGAATGAACGAATCAAAATTTGCAAAATTAGATCCAGAACAAGTTCAAGAACTACAACAACTTGAGGAAAAATTAGAAGTAACACTCCTCGCATACGACCAATCCATCAATGAAAGTTTTAACCAACAAAACAAAAGTGTAGAGTCTCTAGACTAATCTGTTCTAATAAAGTGCTTGGGTGCTAATATACAGGCACTTTTTTATTTAACCTTCTTTCTCTAACGCGTTAATGGTAGTAATGACTTCCCCACTATCAACACTTATAAAATAAATTAAAGCAGGTGAATTCATTATATCAGGATGTTCTTCAGTATCTAGAAAAACTTTCCATGCCCTTACATCTTTATTGTAGTCTGCTGAATAAACGTATACTGCTCGAGTTTCAACATCAAACTCTTTCCATAAAAATGCGGTGTTGTATCCTTTTGATTTAGCATCTTCGAGAGCAATCTCTTCCGCATCTTCTTTAGATACCCTTTCATAGTTATCCAATACCTGTACTCCTAATAATACAATCGAAAGTAATAAAAGGATTAAAGGGATTACTAGTTTTTTCATCATACACCTTCTTTAACAAACTAGATTTAATAAATTCAAATTAACAACCACTTACTTCAATAAGTATATCAGTTTTTTACATCGTACCTACCTAAGTACAATTCCCCTATTTTCATATTACTTTATTCATCGAACGATAAATTGTCTATTAAGATATTATTCCCCAATCGAATTTATAATTACTTGACTAAAGCAACTATTTGATGCAATAATAAAAATCTAATATTTCTAACAATTCAAAAAGAGGTGCCGATATGGATAAACAAGAAAATTTAGGAATCGAATTTAGAAGGTTTAATCGTTTTTATACTGATGTTTTAGGCTTTTTAAATGAACACATTTATGATAGTCCCTTTTCTTTAAGTGAAACTCGTATTTTATACGAAATTTATAATTCAAAAGAATGTACGGCTAAAAATATTCAAGAAAAATTAAATTTGGATGGTGGATATGTTAGTAGAATTATTAAAAAATTTGAAAAGGAAAAAATGATTTATAAAGTAAAATGCAAAGAGGATGGCCGTAATCACTTACTATTTGTTACAGATCATGGGAAAGTAATATACAAAGAATTAGAAAAAAAAGCAAATGAACAAGTTAATTTTATTCTACAAAATTTAGACTCTAATAAAAGAGAAAAACTTATCTCATCCATGACTGTCATTCAGGAAATTCTCTCAGACTCACTGCTAAAAGAAGATAAGTCAATTTCTTTAAGAAGCTATTATATCTCAGAAGATATCAAAATAATGATAGAACAACAATGGAACTATTATCGTGATGTTTGTCAATGGGATGAGAGCTTTTTAACTTATTTACATAAAACTTTCGACGATGAAATAGAAAGAATCTGGATAGCTGAAATAGAGGGACATTTTGCAGGATGTATTGGCTTGGTAAATACAGGTAACCATGTTGGTCAATTAAGATGGTTCTTTGTAAATCCACATTTTCAAAATAAAGGCATTGGAAAACTGCTGATTGAATCTATTATTCAATATTGCAAAAACCATAATTATAAAAAGCTTATCCTTTGGACCGTGAGTGATATGGGAAATGCTAGAGTCCTATATAAAAAATTTGGGTTTGAAATAACAGTTGAAAAAGAAAAAACAAAGTTATGGGGGAAAGAATTAGTAGAAGAACGATGGGATTTAGAGATTTAATTTAGGAGTAAAATTTTTTATGAAAATAAAGTTTCATTATGCGTGGATTATTATTCTTATTACATTTTTAACGTTTTTAACAGTTCAAGGTATTCGCCTATCATTTGGTGCTTTTATTGAACCATGGGAGAATGAATTTTCATTAGATAGAGGGACAATTTCTCTTATTTCTACTCTAAGTTTTATTGTTTACGGTATTTCTCAACCAATAATAGGAAGATTAGTAGATAAACTAGGGGCGCGCATTATTTTATCATTTAGTACTTTGCTCGTAGGGATTAGTATCGTATTGATATCCTTCGTGAATCAGCCTTGGCAGCTATTTTTTCTCTATGGGGTTGTAGTATCTATTGGTGTTGGAGGAACCTCAAATGTAGCAGCATCCGTTATTGTAACGAATTGGTTCAATAAAAACCGAGGACTTGCTTTTGGAATTATTGAAGCTGGTTTTGGAGCTGGACAAATGTTGTTAGTTCCGGGTTCTTTACTTTTAATTGATATGTTGAGCTGGAAAGCTACTGTTATTATTCAGGGTGTTCTGTTAGTCATTTTAATCTTCCCCATCACACTATTATTTTTAAGGAATCATCCCATGGAATTGGGTTTAAAGCCTATTGGAGAAAATATAATAGATACATCTAAAGAAGATACTAAAAATATAGAAAAGACATTTTCTATTTGGCAAGTTTTTTTAAAAAAGGAATTTTGGTTTTTAATTTTACCTTTTGGTATATGTGGTTTCACTACTACTGGATTAATGGATACTCATTTAATCCCATTTGCACAGTTATGTGGTTTTTCAACAAGTACAACAAGTTTTGCAATTAGTATATTAGCTGCTTTTAATATAATTGGCATTCTATTATCTGGTATTGTGGCTGATATTTGGAGTAGTCGGAAGTTTCTGATTGTATTATATACTTTTAGAGCCTTATCACTTTTTATTCTTATATTTAGCAGCGATCCATATTTATTTATTATCTTTGCTGCCATATTTGGTTTAGTTGATTTTGCAACTGTTGCACCTACTCAATTATTGGCAACACAATATTTTAAGGATTATTCTATCGGTTTTATTTTAGGCTGGTTATTTTTAAGCCATCAAATAGGATCTGCGTTAGGTGCCTACTTACCTGGACTTTTTTATAATATGACAGGAAGTTATATAAACTCCTTTTATTTATCAATCATTCTATTAGGAATCGCCGCTTTTTTAAACTTTTTACTGCCTGAGCCTTTTAAAGCTTCTTTAAAAGAAATAAAATTAAAGAAGCATACCTAATTATACAGTGAATTTTATGAGGGAGTGATTCATGATAATAATTAAAATGACAAATCACGATTTTGATTTATTGCCATATCAAGATGTAAGTCTAAAATGCTTTAATCCACTTATTAAGATTTATAAAAGTAGAGTTACAGAGGCAGCTAATGGTAATCATACTGTTATTAAAGAAAACTTCTATAAAGAACTTAATGAAGGTCAAAGAGCATTGTTTATGTTTTATACTTTTTACAATCACGCTTGTAAATCGATATTAGAGTTTTATTGGTGGAGTGCATATTTTATGGCTCAACCTAAAAGCTGGTCTGCCATCAAGGCAGGTGTTAAGTTTTTCGATGATGAAGCTTTCCTTCGACTCCTTGAAGATATTGAATTAGAGCTAAAAAGACATCATCATCCTGTCACTTTAGAACAATTTCATGTTACACGTGATGATCTTGGACGAAATCAACAACTCAAATCAGCAATCGATTCGCTTTATATTAGCTTTGAAAAGACCTCTCCACTTTCGATTAATAAAATAAATAACTATATTGAACAAAATATTCAACAATTTATTAGTATACAAAATTAAAATTCATTTTTCTTGCAGCATCTACTATAAAGATGCTGTTTTTTTAATTTTTCAGCCTTTTACATATGCTATTTTTATTTGGCATTACTCATGTGAATTGCCACTGAAAGTTCTGTATTCCAATCCAAGCAGCCTTTTGATTTCTTCTTCGACCCAATTACGTAATGCTATATTCATATACCTCTGAGTATAAATATTACCACGATCTATTATTACATATTCAGTTATTAATTGATCAACCTTGGTTTCGGATTGTATTTTGATGCCGCTCTTTAAAAGTTGACTCTTCACTTCTTTTAATTCTTGCTGTAATTCTTTTATTTTTTTATCAAACCATATTTCAAACGCAGATTGCATTTTCATATCACTTATATAATTTCTATCACGTTCGAGTGTTCTAATTGCTAAATTGTTAATAATGCATTTGTGTATCAATTCATTATTTTCGAGAAACATTAGATTACTTCACGCTCTCTATGGAATTCTGGAACTACTGCAAGAACATTATTAATTAAAAATATTCGTTTTGCACGTTTTAGAAAACAATATGCTTGAAATGTATCATGAGACATTTTAGAGATTCTAATTCGTCTTTTTGTGATTTCTCCACTTTTAGATATATAAATTATTGCTACTATCTGATTTCGCTGAAAAGCTTTTAATAATTGTTCCCTCATTAACCTATCCTCCTTAATCACATTATAGAACAAACGTTCCCTTTTTAGTACAATAAAAAATTACCAGTTAAGCTATAAGACTGGCAATTGGATTTTCAAAAAGTATTTGAACGATTAATTTCCAAATTTAAGCCAATCCAATTTCAAAATATTGTATAATAAAACTACTTAACCACGAAGGGACTGAACTATGCACAGATATCAATACTTTATTCCATATATAAAATAACATTCGGAGGTAAGGATATTGATAACAGATTTATACACTGAAAGATTACATTTAAGAAAAATGGACGTTTCTGATTCACAAACCTTATTCAAAATTTGGTCTGACCCAGATGTTACTAAATTTATGAATATCGAAAATTTTCATCATGAAAGTCAAGCTACTGAAATAATTACCTATCTTGATCAATTGGCCAGCGAAAATAAGGCTATTCGTTACTCTATTATTGAATTAGAATCTAATGAAATAATCGGATCTTGCGGGTACAATTCGTTAGATTTTGAGAACGATAAAACTGAAATCGGCTATGACATTGCTAAAAATTACTGGGGTAAAGGGTATGCTCCTGAAGCAATCTCTGCCCTATTAAATTATGCATTTAACTCCCTCAACCTTAATAGAGTTGAAGCTAAGGTGGAGCCTGAAAATTTAAATTCAATAAAAGTTTTGCAAAAATTAAATTTTACTTTTGAAGGAACATTAAGGAAAGCTGAAAAATCTAAAGGCCGCTACGTCGACCTAAACATCTTTTCTAAACTAAAAACGGATTAGTAAAGACCACAGTATTACAAGTATTGAATAAGTAAAAAGACTGTCCAGAATTATTACTGATATGCTCCCTATTAGGTAGACAGATGAAAAAATAAAAATTCATCTACCTAATAGGGGGCTTTTTTTATGACCTTTTATAAGTATCCAAAAGAATTTATGTTAAAAATCATTCAACTTT
>NZ_RXNR01000083.1 GCF_003966145.1 Lysinibacillus telephonicus | reverse complement strand
TATACGGGACAGAGCTTCCGTTTAGCCAATGCGTTGTCGAGAAAACAGTAAAAATATTGGGTGGCAACACTCTGTATTTTTCATTGCAATTCTCTGCATTTTTATCTTGCAAAATACAACAACTAAAGGATTTCCAGAATATTTTAAGATTTGTACACTCAAGTTTCAAGCTAAATCATATAGAAGAAAGTTTTTATTTATCTCAAGGGTAAAAGTAAAGATTTATTATTCGACTAAAATTCAAACGTAAATTGTCTATTAAATTACGCAACATTCTAGTGAAAAAAAATATGGTAGAATTAAATTCAGTCTAATATCGTCACAATAAAATCATCAAAGTAATCTTCATTGAATTTTGATATTTTCCCAAATCCTCACCAAACCATTTGATTCTGATAATGCAATCCATTCTCATTCAAATCGTGTTCTATCCTCTTCGTTTAGGGTGCGATTCCACAATCTTGAAGCAAACCGAACTCCTTGATCCAGCGTAAGACCCAGGTCAATTAGTTGCTTGCTTTTATAATAAGCAGGCAAACATTTTGCCAATTTATCGGATAATAAATTATAGTAATCTTGTAAAATACTTTTAACTGGAGGTTTTGAATATGGCAAAGGTAGCATTTCTTTTGGCGAGTGGATTTGAAGATTCTGAAATGAAAAATCCATATAACGCCGTAAAAGACGCAGGACATGAGGTAATCGTAGTTGGCTTAGAAAAAGGTGCACAATGCGATGGAAAAAAAGGTACGGTCTCCTACACAGCGGATTTAGGGGCATCGGAAGCAAAGTCAGAAGAATTTGATGCTGTCATTATACCTGGCGGAGGCGCTCCAGAAGCATTACGTGTGAATGAAGAAGTGATTCGTTTTGTGAAGGAAGTAAACGAGCAGGGTAAATTAATTGCAGGAATTTGTCACGGACCTCAAGTCATGATAAGTGCTGATGTATTAAAAGGAAAAGCTGCAACTTGCTACATCGGAATTCGTGATGATGTAAAACTAGCAGGTGCAGACTACCGTGACGAAGAGGTAGTTGTTAGCGAAAATCTTGTAACATCACGTACGCCTGTAGATGAACCAGCGTTTATCCGTGAAATCTTAGCGAAATTAGCATAAATAATTCAAAAAGAGGAAGGGAGCCTTTAATTAAAAGGGGATCCACTTCCTCTTTTTGATTTTGGCAATAAATTAGTTAAGAGAAAACAGTTTTATCATGAAAAATCAGACTTTATTATTACTTCTAATGCTTTTTTTAACACTTCTATATCGCTAGCTGTCAAATTTTGAAGAACCTTATTATTCAACTTAACTGTTGCAGCTTCAACTTCATCTCTGATTTCTTTAGATTTTTGAGTAGCAATCACTAAAACATTTCTACGATTTTTTGGATCTACCGAACGTTCTATTAATTCAGCTTTTTGCATTTTATCTAATATCCCCGAGATAGTAGGGGCTTCTAAATAAATCATTTCTCCAATTTGTTTAGGTGATAATTGCCCTTCTCTCCACAAACAATTCAATACACCGTATTGAGCTGGTGTTATTCCATAGTCCTCTAAAAGCTTGCTGAAATATTTAAAAACTTTATTCTGGCTAGTACTTAGTAAAAAATTCATGCAATCTTTTAATTCCATAGTATCTCCTCCATATTGACATTACCTATAATATCATGTTAGTTTTTGTGATGAAACATTTTTGTCGCAGAAATGTTTTATGTAGAAAAGGAGATGGATATATATGGATACATTCAAGGCTATTATTGTAAAAGAAAAAAATGATCAAGTAATTTATGGTTTGGAAGATGTTAATCTTGACAGTCTTTCTAATGGTGAGGTTTTAATTAAGGTGTCATATTCTTCAATAAACTATAAAGATATGTTGGCTGTTCAAAAAAATGGAGGAGTTATTCGGAATTATCCTATGATCCCCGGAATTGATTTAAGTGGAACCATTGTACATACAACAGATAATCGTTACGCAGAGGGACAGAAAGTAGTTGTTACAGGTTTTGCTATGGGAATGAGCCATACAGGAGGGTTTGCAGAATATGCTAGGGTTTCTGGAGATTGGATTATTCCTTTACCAGTCAACTTATCCTTAAAAGATGCTATGGTTTTTGGAACAGCAGGGTTTACTGCTGCCCTATCTATCATAGCTTTAGAGGAGAAAGGTATGGATTTAAATAAAAATCCTAAAATTCTAGTTACTGGTTCAACTGGTGGAGTGGGTAGTATAGCTTTACAAATTTTATCCAAAATTGGGTATAAAAATATTGCTGCTTTAGTTCGAAAAGAAAACCAGATAGAAGTAGCAAAATCTTTAGGAGCTACTGATGTCATTTTTGCGGATGAATTAGGAGTACAAAATAAACCGTTAAATAAGCAAAAATTTGACTTTGTCCTAGATACTGTTGGTGGAGAAATTGCTTCTGTATTAATTTCTCAAATTTGCTATGGTGGAAGTATGAGTATGTGTGGGAATGCAGGTGGGATAAAACTAACATCAACAGTGTTGCCGTTTATACTTAGAGGAATTAACCTTTTGGGAATTGATTCTGTAAATGTACCAATTGAAGATCGGGGTTATATTTGGGAGAAAATAGCGAATGAATGGAATATTTCTCAAACAACTCTAATTAGTGAAATTACACTTGAAGAATTACCTCAAACGATTGAGGCCATTAAAAATGGTCACCATTTGGGAAGAACAATTATTAAATATTAAAAACATTCGACCATTTTAAAGAAGTAAACAACACTTATCTTACTTTAATCAATAGGCATACAAAATTTTTGATAAATACAGTTATTTTCACCTTATACCTTTACTGGTATAGGGTGTTTTATTCTGATTATTAAAAAATCTATCTAAATAGGGAGAGATAATTAAAATACATTTGGTAGTTCAGCTTGTTTAATTACATTAAAGCAATTCTATATTAAGAAATCCATGTAATGCGTGTCTTTTCGTATTGGGCCATATTGTAGTTCTAATATTGTAGTTCTAATACATATTTGAAATAACAAAAGGAAAAGGATATGAATGTTGAATAAGAAATGCCAGTATATAGAATTATAATTAAAATAATTAAGGGGTCTTATTAAATGACGATACTCAATTATCTTGGATGTAATTTTTAATTACCCATACGTGAAACAGATAGTGATGATAAAGTTATAATTACTCAGGACTTCACGGATGAAGAAGGTATAGATAATGTAAAAAAGCATTTTTCAACTAAATATGTATATGAGGTTTTTGAGAATGGTGGTTCCGGTATCTGGTTTAATCAAGCTATAAAAGGGAGTATTCAATAAGTAATTTAAGGTCGCAGGAAAGTTTCCTAAGACTTTGCGAGCTTTTAAAACCTTATCTTAAAGAATGGGATTATTGTGAGTTATATATTTGTTGGTCTGGCGACGAAGGTCAAAATAGAAATAGAAAATTAGACCAGACCTTTATTCTTGATAAAACGGACATCAATGACATAGAAATATATGAGAAAACACTATTAATAATAAAAAAATAGTTATTCAATTATAGGGTGCTTTCCTTGAATAAGGAAAGTGCGTTTTTCATTAAAGGACCATATTGTGGAATAAGAGAAGTTATCAGATGGTTCATCTCTGAAGTTTTAATCAAAGGGATTAAATTTGGAGGGAATAGGAAATGGACGCAAAGACACTTTTGTTACAGCAATGGGCAAGCTGCTTAGATGAAGAAGATTGGTTTCCACCACTTGAAAAAGTGCTAGAGGATATTACTCTTGAACAGGCAATTTGGAAGCCAGTTGAGGGAGAAATGAATTCCATTTGGGAACTAGTTTGTCATTTACTTTTCTATGAAAAGAGACTTTTGATGCAATTTCTTGGTGAAACAGCGAATGAACCCCAGGCAGAAGATAATGAATCTACATTTAGATTACCAACTGAGACGTTAGAAAATTGGAAGGAAACAAAACAGGAATACTTTTATGTTCATCGGGAACTCGAAAAAATACTAGCAAAATCAGAACATGAAGATTTATATAGACAAATCCCCGGAGAAAGATCACTAGTGCTTGAACTGAAGAGTTTAGCATTGCATGATGCATATCATATTGGGCAAATTGTTTTCCTAAGTAAAATGCAAGGAGCTTGGGCAGGGAAACGCAGCTTTTAAAAGTTTTATTAGCTTTACAATTATCCCACTATAAGGCGTGTTTTTTTATTAAGAATTGCGTCTTTTTTCATTAAAGGCCAGATCGTTGAACAACATTATTTTATAAAAGGTTCCCAAAAAAGGATACTTTGGGAACCATATAATTACAATTTATGTCTATATTAAAAAATGGAAGTATAATGGAGGCATCATTATGTGGTTAATAATAGGTCTTATTGCAATAGTAGTAACTTTTGTAAATCTTTATATGTATACAGCAGGAAAGGATTATAAGCTTGCTATGGCAATGGGGTTATCATTTACAGCATTAACACTTTGTGCAGAATACAGTCTTGTATCGGAGTGGGTAGAAGTGAAAGATTGGGCAGCTTTAGAGGATGTAGTACCTAGTATGGAAAGGGCATTATGGTTTTTGACAATTGTTTCTATCTTACTAAATATAGCACCTATACTTTTAGAACTAAAAGGTAAGAAATAATTACTTATTAATGTCATATTAGGAAAGTGCCTTTTTCAATATTAAAGGGCTATAATGTTGAATAACATTCTTTTGTGAAATGTGACCAAACGCCGCTTTGGGAGCTTTATTCTAAACAATTAAGCCATTCCAAAACTCAACATTAACCTTTTATTGAGATGTGTTTTATAAATCGATAAACTATTTATAAAAATATTGAATATTTGAAACTGAATAATCATACTTAAAAAAGACAGTTACTATTACTAATAATCTAGGTTGTAAATTAAAGTTTTACAAGGTGGGGCAACAACCAATAATAAAAGCTTGGAGGGATAAAAAATGAAACAATTGGGGACTCTATACTTTTTCTGTGGAAAAATGGGAGCAGGAAAATCAACTAAATCAAAACAATTGGCTATAGAAAAACATGCGGTATTGTTATCTGAGGATGAATGGCTTTCATCTCTTTATCCCGATCAAATAACATCATTTGAGGATTATCTAAAATTTTCAGCGCAGCTCAAGCCGATGGTGAAAAGGCATGTCCAAAACATATTAAGTGTTGGTACAGATGTAGTGATGGATTTTCCAGGTAACACTCAAAAACAGAGAAAGTGGTTTTTGGATATAGCGGCAGAGGTCAATGCAAACCATCAACTAATTTTCCTTAATTTAAATAATGAGCAATGCCTACGCCAAATTGCACAAAGACGTAACGAACAACCCGAAAGAGCAGCTTTTGACACGGAAGCTACGTTTATTCATGTTACTAAATTTTTTGAAGCACCAGAAGCATCAGAGGGTTTAAATATTTAGAGTTTAGTGGAAAAGAAGAATAAAAAGTCCGACACTGCGTTATTGATCCAGAAGAAAATTCATTAACTAACCGGGTGCTTTAGTAAAAGAAGAAATAATTGATTTTATGACTAACCATTTTCAGTTTTTCCATTAAAGGGAGCAATTTTTGAATAACATAAGTGGAAAATAATCAAACTTTAATAAAAATCTCCTACTAAATTCAAAAGGAGTAACTCCATTTTGATCAATTCTTTTTCAGAATGGAGTTTTTGAAGTGGCTGTTAGATAAGGAATTGAGGGATATTTTTTAATCAATCTTTATTCCAAAGCTATAGTGAAAGGTGATAGTGATAAATGGCTATTTTCCAGAAGAAAATGACTTTCTCAGCATCAGATTCAATATTCTTCGGCTATTTACTTGTAAGCCATTGAACATATTACTTATTCAAAAAAGAAAATAGTAACTCAGTCCTTGAGTGCTTGAGTCACTATTTTTTGTTTACTGGTTATTTCTTTAGTGTATGTTCCTTTCCGTTTAGATCTGTCACAACTAACTGTGTTTCTGAAACATACATATCCTTCGCAAGGACATTTGAAAGCTTGTTCGTCTTTTTATCAAGCAGATTATACTTAAAGACGCCTTTTTTATTAAAGTAATACATTGTGGAGTGATCAAACAACACCGACCTATTTTCTCCGCCCGCCTCGATAGGCATTCCATCGTAACTGTAACTGAATACATCGAAAGTTATAAGCGCATCAAAGCTAAATTCTTTTTTCTTATCACTGCTGCCATCCATCGCTGTCGAATAAAGTATCAGCGTGCTGTCCACAAATCCCGCCGAATCCTGTATAATTCTACGATTTAAATAACTATAATTCTTTTCGGATACATCCGTATATAAAATCCGGTCGTTCCAAATGAACATATTGCGGAAGTTATCGTCACTTGGCTCTTGCATTTTTACCAAGTCTTGACCGTTCGTCTTTATTTTCATTACCCCATAAATAAATGGCACTTCGTCTGCTTCAGCAAATCCCCCACTATGGTAAGGAATGAAAATCTCTCCATTGTAAACAATAATTCGGGTATCTTTATGCAAGTACATGGCGCTGGGGTGATTCCAATCGCTTTTCGGTACATCCTCGTCTTTCAATAACACTTCACGTTTACCGGTTTCAATATTTTCTTTGATAAGTTGACGATAACCGTCTGTGTCCTTCCCAATGAAATATAATGAACCGTCTTGTTCAACGGTTTTCCCTTTCGTACTGACATATGAACGATAGCTGCTGAGCTTCATTTTATCATCTAGTGCCCGCACAAGAAATGCTGAAAACTGCGCACGTGTGACAGAGTCTGTTGGCATAAATTTGCCTTTCGATCCGCCCGCAACGCGCTGTTTTGCGATTCCGTTGATGTCCTGGTACGCCCAGTGTGATGGTGTGACGTCAATGAATGTCGGTTGCTTGTCAAGCGGCATGTTGAATGCGCGGCGTAAGATAGCAGCCATCTGCGCACGTGATGTTTTTTCTCCAGGACGCATAAAGCCATTGTTACCGCGAAGGATTCCTCTTTCATTCACCGTCGCGAGAATTTTGTAGTAAGGTGAATCTTTCGATACGTCCTTGAACTGAATGGATGTATCTTCGTTCAGCGGAATCTTTAGTGCTTTGATGAGCATAGCGGATGCTTGCGCTCGCGTAATCGCCTCATTCGGTTTGAATGTACCGTCAGGATAGCCTCCGATAATATTAAAATCGGATAAATACATGATTTCTTTCTTCGCCCAATGACTATCCACATCGGAAAAATAAGTAGCCGCTTGTGCTTGAAATGGGATTGCGGCGAAAATGAGTAAAATAATCCATACTACCGTTAGTTTATTTTTCAAAACGATAGACCTCCGTTTGATAGCTAGTTTATTTTTAATATTTGTTTCAGTATACAAGATTCATAGGCTATTAAAATAGTGGAAATTAATCTAAGAAATACATCTTCCGACTTTTATAAACATAGTAAGGAGGAATCGATTATGAATATCCTTTCTGAAAAGGAATTTGAGGATATTTTCGTTATACAACCTTAGTTAATCGAGGAAGGACTGGATTATTAGAAAGGCAAGGTCAATTAATAGATGAACTGATTTAATCTTCGCCGATAATAACGGGAATATCTTATTAACTAAGTAGGGTGGAGGGAACCACCTGAAAGGAGTGTACATGCTAAAGGAATGGCAAGGATATATTGTAAATTATGAATTAAAAAGTAATCATGTGAAATCTATTTAGGAACGATTGGGTGTCAAGGTTATGTTTTGATTTCCTAAAATAAGTTGAATTTGTTATCCGTTATTCAAGAATTGGATGTATTTATTTAAGACCGTGTTTTTTTCTTAATAGGCCAGATTGTTGAGTAAAATCATTATTGATATAGGATTGATTATGCAAGGTGAAACCTACCAAAATAATGGTAAAGCAGGGAGTAAAAGTTTCACAGGGTATAAGGTTCTGAAAAGTGATTAAAACCAAAGAGGCCGTCATTAATAGACGGTCTCTTTTTGTGGAGATTAGAGAGCTCTATGTTGGACTGAATATTCAAGCTTTGAACTAGAATGATGCATTTTAATTTATGATTTAATTTTTAAAATTATTTCTTTCTTATAGAGAATGTTTTTTCTAATTGTTATCTCTGCAATAAAAAGATTAAGAATCCAAGATAACCAGACTGCTATCATATAGGCATTTCCATAGGGAAAATTCATTGCGTTATGAGTAATGGCTACGATTATATAAATAGCCATATTCGCAAAGGAAAGAAAGAAACTTCGAATGATCCATTGACTATGTAAGATTACATTTTGTCTCTTAATATACCAAAACCCTAGGATAGTTGTGCCGAGCCATAATGTATTTAAAATTAGAAACCCGATTGTACTTGGCCATCCCCCTGTTGCAAAGAATGAGACATAAACTCCGGGAATGAAATTTATGATGATAGACAAGACATATAATCGGCCATTCCAGCGGTGAAACTTGATAGATTTTATGCGTATTCTTTTTATCACACCTAATGGGCCTGTGAGAAGCGCAATAATAGCCAGCAAAATATGAATTCGAATCATTACTATCCATAGGGATTTATCTGTCAGAATTAGATCCTTTCTAGAAATAAATTTTTCAAAAGTAGGATCAACCATAAAATTCTTTGAAAAAGTATGAAATACCCATAGGATTGGGATAAATAAAATGGTTATTCGAATGAAATTTTTCATTTGCTTTTCCTCCATTTCTGCTTAGGAAAATAAACCGCGGTTAGTCATAGTAAAGACAACAGCCATGATGAAGAGAAAGGTAATCCAGCTATACCAATTTAACTTTGAGATATTCTCTACTAATTTGTTCTCAGGGTACTTTGAGAGAATAATCCTTTTTAGATTTCTATGCATCATTCCAATCGCGCCACCAATCAGGACAAGCAGCACAATTGCAATCCCCACCCATAATATTGAAGGATAGGATGAATAACCAAAGCTCATCCATCCTCCTGAAATCATCAAAAGAACTAATGCATAATGACCTGCTCGCATAAAGCTCAAAGTCGTTCTAAGGACTGTCTTTAATTCATTGCCCGTTCGAGAAGAAATGGTATGAATGATAAAAGGTAAAGTAAGGAAGCTTCCTAAAAATAAAGCACTAACAACATGAATAAATACAAGGAATGAATACATAGTTATATATTCCTTTTAAGTAAGACGGTGTCCAATTAATTTTGAAGAGGGAAGCATACCAGCCTTTACTTCACCAATCATTTGGTTTCCATCTATCGAAACGCTAAACTTTAAAGTAAGCCTCATTGGCTTTGTTACTTTCATGGACCACTTTAATTGATTCCCTTCAAGGAAAGGGTTGTCTAAAGAAACAATCTCTTCTCCTTGCTTCGCAGTTCCGACTATTTGACCATCATTAGTAGATAAATCTATTAATACAGAAAGCTTTCCTATAGGGGTGGAAATGATGGTATCCCATTTTCCTTGAAAATCCCATATTTCATTTGATTGAATAGTGGAAGGTTGTCTTGTAGCTTCAACTGTATTTTCATGTTTACTTTCTTTAGGCACGTTTCCTTCAGCCTTCCAAATCGTCCCCCTTCGTTCGTGTTCAAATAATTGCTCAATAGCATGCGCAATTTGGGGACCTAACTCTCGTTCAACTAAGTAAAGGGCAACATCTAATCCCGATGTCACACCACCTCCAGTGATGAGATTGCCATCATCAACGACTCGTGCATTAACGGGAATAGCACCTGTGGCACTTAAAAGGTCCATTCCCATATGATGGGTAACAGCATGCCGTCCTTCTAATAAACCATCCATAGCTAATATGCAAGAACCACCGCAAACTGTTGCTAGCAAAATATCTGGCTTCATCATAGCTTCTTTTAATAAATGACTTAATTCTGTTTCTGTTGCTTGTTGTAATTTAACTGGAACCGAATATGATCCATTATCATGAACAGAACCGGATGCCCCCGGAATAAGAATGATTCCTTTACGGCTTAAATCAAGTTTTTCACTTGCTTGAATTTGTAAATGATTTACACCACTTGTCACCAAACGTTTCCCTTCAGCAGATACAAGTTTAACGGTTACTTCCTCGTTTGAGTACATCGCTGCAGCAGTAAACACTTCATAAGGTGCAATAGCGTCTAATAAATCAAATCCATCAAACAACACAATTTGGATATGCATACATATTTCCTCCGTTAAAAATAAATTTGAGACCCATTACATCTTTATTTTGTAAGCGGATTTTTCAGTCTATCATATTCCGTCTCGGTCAGTTCCCCCTTAATTACTAGGTCTTTAAGACGGTCCGTTTGCTTGTTATCTCTACAACGATAGCGTATGGCAAATATGCGAACTGCTACAAAACAAAATAGTGTAAGGCAAAATAAAGCGCCAAATGGAAAGAAAGAGAAAGTGTTATCCATTTGTAATTCCTCCTTTAAAATAGTTAAGTATGGCGTGAAGCCTGCTAAATGTTCCACAATGAAAGAATATCCTTTGAATGTCTCAAATGAAGGTATAAAATAATCACAAAATAATCACAATCCATTAGAAAACTTTATCTTTATTAAAAAAATGATAAACTAAAATCAAATTTCATTTGTTAGGTTGCTATATAGAGGGAGTTTATCTGAGGAAAGGTGGGATTTTTGTGAAGGAGGAGCAGACAATTTTAGTTGTTGACGATGATAAGAGCATTGTTGAATTATTGAGGGATTTCTTAGAGAATGAAGGCTTTAATGTGAATACTGCTAATGACTCTTCACAGGCACTTGTCGTCCTAGAGCAAAATACCATTGATTGCATTGTTCTTGATGTAATGATGCCGGGACAAAATGGTTTTGAGTTATGTCGGCAGATTCGTATGAAAAACAACGTACCGATTCTTTTTTTGAGTGCTTTAAGTGATGATGTAGATAAGATTCGCGGTTTAGCACTTGGAGGAGACGATTATATAATTAAAACCGCTTCGCCGGGTGAAATTGTTGCAAGAGTGAAGGCTGTATTACGACGCTCCAGTTCTCAGCAAGAATTGAAGAGGAAGGTCCTGGATTATGGAAGGCTCTCGTTGGATTTGTCGACAAGAGAAGTTTTTGTGGAAGAGCAGCCCATCTCACTAACACCGAAAGAGTATGATTTGCTGCAATTGTTTGCAGAACATCCGAAATATGTATTTTCTTACGACCAATTACTGAATAAATTTTGGGAAGGAATTGGTGACAAACATACAATTCGAGTCCATCTAAGTCGACTTCGGGAGAAAATTGAGGCTGATCCAAATAATCCACAATTTATCGTCAACGTATGGGGGATAGGCTATCGTTTCAAAGGAGAATAAAATGAAAACCATTCGTATTCGTAAGTTTACCATTCTCTGCTTATTTATTATCCTGACTTTTCCATGGATATTTTATGTGGGGGCGCATTTTCTTGAAACTAAATCGTTCAATCTTGGCATTCAAGCCGATTCAAAAATGACTCAAATTATTGCAGTAATTTCTGGTCTACTATTGTCCTTTTTGATTGTTGCCTATACAATGCGAAGATATATTCTCATTCCTCTGGAGAAAATGAGCGCAAGTGCTAGGCAGATTGCAGAAGGGGATTTGGATATTCAGTTACCTTCCTCAAAGATTTCAGAAATTGCTGAGGTCCATGATGGTTTTCATGTAATGGTAGATAGTTTAAAAAAATCTTATCAGAAACAGATAGAATTGGAAGATGAACGGAGATTTGTGATTGCTGCAGTTGCGCATGATTTACGGACACCATTATTTGCCTTGAGGGGCTATTTAGAAGGTTTAGAGCAAGGCATTGCTGATTCACCTGAAAAACAAGCAAAGTATCTGCAAGTTTGTAAGGAAAAGTCTGCACAATTGGACCGACTTGTAGAGGACCTTTTCACATTTACAAAAACAGAATTATTAGAGACGGAATTCAAAAAAAATACGGTAGACCTTTCAATTGTTTTACAGAGGTCGATTGACAGTGTTAGTCCATTAGCTCACCAGAAGCATGTATCGATTATTATGCATCAATTTGGTGAGGAGTGTGTAGTCATTGGTGATGCGCACTTATTGGAGCGAGCCATGAACAATTTATTGGATAATGCGGTCAAGTTTACACCCTGCCATGGGAAGATTTTTGTAGAATGCTATAAGAATGGCAACAATGTGATCTTTACCATTAAAGATACAGGTGTGGGTTTCTCTTCAGATGAGTTGGAGCGGGTTTTTGAACCTTTATATCGTGGGGAAGTATCAAGAAATCGTTTAACTGGGGGAGTTGGGCTGGGCATGACGATTTCAAAGAAAATCATTAAGCAACACGGAGGTGACCTTGTCGCAGCTAACCATTCAGATGGAGGTGCACTCCTAAGTGGCTCGATACCCTTGGCAAACAGTTCTTTCTAGTCTCATACTTGAAAGCTTTATTTGACTATCCTGATTAACTGATTCCTTTTGTCTAGACACACTCTTTCTAAGAAATTTTTTGCTTTACCAACAAACTAGCAGTGAACCGTATCATAAATAATTATTGAATTATTCAACAATTGGGCGCTTTCCTTCAGTTGAAGTGACCCCAAAAGGTTAGACATTATATTAAATTAAGCAGCTATGGAGGATTGAATTCGGTATTGTGAACTGCGCCCCATTTTGTAGACAGTTTAATAAAAAGGGATGTAGTTGTTCTTACGCTGCGATTAGATGACTTCGGTAAGTTGCCGGAGTCATCTTTTTTAATGTCCATTGCTTTCTTGTATGGTTGTAATGATTCATGTAATCCATCACAAGTGTATGTAATTCTGCTAAACTTTCTGCTTCTTTATAATCTATTTCATCTTTTAAATGCCCAAAGAATTATTCCATCGGTGCGTTGTCCAAACAGTTTCCTCTACGAGACATGGATTGACGAAGCCCCATTTCTTTTACACGCTGCTGAAATTGAGGTGCGTATAATGGACACCTTGATCAGAATGAATCATTGCTTCTGGATGGAGGTTTTTATCTAAATGGGCTTCCAACTTCTCGAGTGCCTTGTAAACAATGGACATCTTGAGTGTTGTCGACAACTCATACGCTACAATTTCTCGTGTAGCCACATCTTTTACGCACGATAAATAAGCCGTTTGCCCACCTCGATATGGAAGATAGGTAATGTCGGTTAAAAATACTTTTCCTGGTTCGTCCTGCTTAAATTCACGCTTTAAATGGTTCGGAATACGACGGTGTGCTTCCGTTGCCTTTTCTATCTGGCGATATGGATTCGCTCGTCGTACTTTCGCATATAAATTGAATTTGCGCATCAGACGAAGAATCTTTTTATGGTTCATCGGTTTGTCCAATACATCTACTAATGCCATATAAAACCCACGGTAACCGATTTTTCCTTTCGCTTCGTCATAGATTGATTTTAATAATATGTAATCTTGATAGTCCGATTCTTCACGTAACGCATGTTTCTCCATATTTTGAAGCCATTTATAGTAACCACTTGGACTGACATTCGCTACTTGGCACAGATAGCGTGTTAGATTTTTTAGTTGATACAGTCGAACCGTTTCATTGATTACTTGATACTTCTCTTTCGGGGTTAAAAACGATTCTTCTTCGCCTGCCTTTCCATTTCCTCGAGCTTTTTTAGAAGGGCCAATTCAGCCTCTAATAATCGAATACGTGCTTCTGCTTTCTCCAGCTTTTTATCAGCCGATAAGTTTTCTGTCCGTGGTCGACCTGTACTTCCTTTTCCTCGACGTTCCTCTGAAAATCCCTTTTCACCATAGGTTTGAAACGTTTTCTTCCAACGATTCAATGCACTTTGAGCTTTCTTCAGCCCAATGACTTCTAAATCAAATCCGGCTTCTCTAAAAATTTGGGCCGGTCCTTTACCTTGTAAGTTTTCCTGAACAGCTTTTAATTTGCATTCCGCTGTATATTGAATGGCGCAATCAGATACTGAAGCGACATTTGGATTCGCTTCAATTTGTCTGCGTTGATGTTCGTTAAAAATTATTTTACTCATAGTGTTCTCCCGTTCCTAAATCGTATGGTTAGTATAACGGGGTTTTCTAGTGATGAAAATAGAAAAACCCCGAATAGGTCCACTTTTTTTAAAGTGTCCACTATTCGGGGTTCAGTTCAATTTTTTTCTGGACACCCTTTTTTTAGGTTCTGAAATATCTTTCTTACGTAAGAAAAACGTTATGATTCAAGAGAAGTTCTTTTATTTAAAAAATGCCTCTGTTGTTTTCACTGTTGCATAAGTGCCATTTAATGCGGCCATAAATGCATAATGAACATGATCAGCGGGAATGATTTTATCTTCAATTTGTAATGTTGTTGTTGCACAAGCATCTTCAATCACTTGGCATGTATATCCGTGTTCGACTGCTGAACGTACTGTTGCATCAATACACATATGTGACATCATACCGCAAACGACTAGTTCTTTAACCCCTTGCTCTTGTAGTTTTTCATGTAAGTTTGTATTGAAGAAGCTATTCGGCATATGTTTTTCTATGACTGTCTCGCCTTCTAATGGGCGTACTGACTCATGAATTTCGACACCTTCTGTATTTGGATGGAAAAAAGGAGCCACTTCACCTTCTGTGATATGCTGTACATGAAAGATTGGTGCACCTGTTTGTCTAAAGTGTGTTAGCAGTTTCGCAGCTTTTTGTGCTGCTTGCTCAGGGTTTGTTAAAGTCATCTTTCCATTTGGAAAATAATCATTTTGGATATCAATTACTAATAAAGCAGTTGTCATTTTCTTCACCTCTTAAAATTTTGTATAGTATAAGGATATACATATTTGAATGAATTTTCGATGGTCTCATGAAATACTATCAGTCAAAACTTTTTCACTGTGAAAGGAGTTACTATGCAAATTGATTCAGTTGATGTTCAAATTCTACAATTATTAAATAAAAACGCTCGGATACAATGGAAAGAAATTGGTGAAAAAATCCATATGACAGGACAGGCGGTAGGCAATCGTATCAAAAAAATGGAAGATAACGGCATCATCAAAGCATATTCAATTGTGATTGATGAATTGAAGATGGGGGTTTCTTTTACAGCTTTTGTTATCTTTTTCATGAATGCAAATACGCATGATGATTTATTGAAATTTATCGCTACTCGTAATGAAATTAGCGAAGCACATCGTGTTTCAGGAGATGCATGTTATCATCTGAAAATAACGGTTCGTTCACAAGAAGCTTTAAATCACCTTTTGAATGATTTATTGAAATATGGAAACTATCAGCTTTATTTGTCTATTAAGGAAGTAAAAAAGCATTATAATGCGTCATTAGTGTCTGATGAATAACGTTTTGTAGTCATCATGTATCAATAGAAAGGCAGTTACTAAATTAAGTATAAAAAAGCCCTAGCTTGGTAGGTACTGACCATCATTTTGAGACAATAAGAAAACACCTACTTTACAGTTAGTTGACGGTATTTTACCGGCGATTGGCTGTTTAGTTTCGTTTGAATACGGATATTGTTATAAAAATTTATATAGTTTTCGACGATTTGGATCACATGCGCATTCGTTGTGCGATTGATTCCGTCGAGATAGAACGTTTCAGACTTTAGCGAGGAGTGAAACGTTTCAATTGGAGAATTATCAGC
>NZ_RXNR01000082.1 GCF_003966145.1 Lysinibacillus telephonicus | reverse complement strand
TCCATTAGTACAGCCTCCCAATAAACTAAATAATACTAGTTTACTAGAAGTGTATTGAATAGTGAAAAAGTGTTCAAACCAAATGAGCAAATTCTGTTGATTCTATTTTAGCGTTTACAATTGCCTAAATTTTGAAGAAAAGATATAATTTTATTTATGAAATTACAATCTTTTTTACAAAAAAATTCTGAAGAGGAAAAAAAGTGTATGTTACTATCATTGACTAGTGCTTTCGAAAAAACAAAAGAAGAGCTTTTTAATAAAGCAAAATCCTCAACATCCCTTACCTCAAGTGAGATCCTACACCAAAGTCAACAATTAGATTATTTTATTACACTGTTCCAAAATAAGAATTTTTCTGATTTTGTTGTAAGCTATAGGGTTGAGGAATCTAAACTGTTTATTGAAATTAAAGGGCAATTGGATATTATTACTTCCGACGAACTGAAATCTTTCGTTAAGGTAAATAAAGAAAAATGGGGAGATATTAAAGAGTTTTATATCGACTTAAGCCATCTTAATTTTTTTGATACAACAGGTGTTGAATCTATCGTTTCTTTAATTACTGAAGCTAAAAGTCATGGTATTTTGATAAAATCAATTATTACAAATCAAACCGCTTATGAAATTTTTAATATTATAGGAATTTCAAGTGCCCTTAAAAAATTAAATTGCGGGACATTCGTCGCAGTCTAATCTAGGGGAATACGTAGATAATTTATCTCAAAATCGAAATTCTCATATTACTATCATTGTGGAAGTTTAAAAAGACTTTTCATTTAACTTCCACAATGGTTAATAATAGGCGGATTCTATAATTATTACTTTTTACTCGCTCTCCACAAGAGTGCTGAAATTAAAAGAATGCCCCCTACTCCAACACCAATTATTTGATCTAAAAGAAATTCTCCAGTTCTAAAATAACGGATTATAAATGTGCCACCGAATATTATAGTGATTGTAATTGCTAGTTGTATTAGATATGTATTGATTTTCATTGACAACCCCTCAACTTTGTTTTAGCAGCATATTTTATAAATTTTTTTCAAAAAAACCCCTAATCCTTTCATGACATTCTTCAATTATAGGAAATGATTCATATTTGCAAACATACCCATAAACTGAGAGAAATTCATACCTATTCCTCTTTTCAATGTTAAATTAACTTATCACAAAATAAAGGGGAATCATTAAGTAACTAAGTTCGGTCAATTGAAGTATTAACAAATGTACGAAAGTGTGGTATTTTATATTTATATACTAAAAGGTATATAAAGTATGAATTTCTCACATAAAGCAGAAGTTCACCCATCAGGTATATCCTGTAAATATAAATGATAGGTGGAAAAGAAAATGAATTATCGAGTTTTATTATATTATTTTTATACAAAAATAGATGATCCAGCTGAATTTGCAGCGGAACATTTAGAGACATGCAAGAGTATGAACTTAAAGGGTCGTATTTTAGTAGCCCACGAAGGTATCAATGGTACTGTTTCAGGTACAATTGAAGATACGAATGCCTATATGGATTATATGAAAAATCATCCTTTGTTCGATGGTATTGTGTTTAAGATTGATGAAGCAGAGGGACATGCATTTAAGAAAATGCATTGCCGTCCGCGTCCTGAGCTTGTAAACTTAAGCTTGGAAGACGATGTCAACCCACATGAAGTTACTGGCCGTTATCTAACACCTCAAGAATTCTTTGAAGAAATGCAACGCGAAGATACAGTTGTATTAGACGTGCGTAACACTTACGAGTATGATGTTGGTCATTTCCGTGGAGCGATTCGTCCAGAAGTTGAAACATTCCGAGATACACCGCAATGGGTACGTGATAACAAAGAATTATTTGAAGGTAAACGTGTACTAACATACTGCACAGGCGGTATTCGTTGTGAAAAATTCTCAGGTTGGTTAAAACGTGAAGGTATTGGCGAAGATGTTGGCCAATTACACGGTGGTATTGCTACTTACGGTAAAGACCCAGTCGTAAAAGGGCAACTTTGGGACGGTCAAATGTATGTATTTGACGAAAGATTAACTGTTCCGGTTAACAAAGTTGAACACGTTGTTGTAGGTCGTGACCACTTTGATGGTACACCATGTGAACGTTATATTAATTGTGCAAACCCAGAATGTAATAAACAAATTTTATGTTCAGAAGAAAATGAACGCGAACACCTAGGTGGTTGTACAATTGAATGTTCAAAACATGAACGTAATCGCTATGTTGCAAAGCATAATTTATCAAAAGAATTTGTTGATGCACAAATAGCAAAATTAGAACAAGTAGCAAAATAATTAAATAATTTTGTACAAATAAAGCAGCAAGTGGAATTTCACTCCACTTGCTGCTTTCGAACATTCTATTAGTAGGTGATAATATGCCCGCATTAACCTTTGAACAGGTCGAGATGTTAAATAAATACCGAATTTATACGACTCCGCCAAAACGTGCGCTCTTTACGCTGGAACGTTTAAGCAAGGAATTTTTCCATGACGACTTTGCTCCACTCATGCAAGGAATTACAGACTCAAAAAATGCAACAGCTGCTGTTTCACACTTTGCCAAACGCTACGGAATGTTTTTTGCTATGCAGTTTCATATGTTGGCTGCTTACGATTTAGTTTGGGACGGTAAATTCATTGATTTACAATTTGATGTTACAGAAGAATTTGGCACACATACGGTTGCTATGTTTATAAATCCGAATGACTACCGTTATGTAATACCAGAGGAACGGCAATATAAAATAAGCTCAATTTTGTATTATCAAGGGTATGAGATTGTGCAGCAGTTAAGGAAGACAACAACAATCTCACCATTAACCATTTGGGAGAACTTCTTTATCCATATGATTAATATTTTTGATAAGTTGTTAGAAAATCCAGCAACCGCAACCCAAGCTATGGATGATATTGAATTGCTGGAAAACCCAGAGTTATGGAAACGCTTTAGTGATAAATCGCTTTTCTATGAATTTACGAAAGGTAAAAACCCTTCGCAACTAGCTAGTCATCCTAAAAGGAAAAGTTGCTGCTTTTCTATGGACATCCCTGGGCTGGCAGCATGCGGCTATTGTCCAAGAGCTTAGAAAAAGAAAAGCACAAAAACCCTTTGGCTGTGTGCTCCCTGTTTCTATTTGTAATAAGGGGCATTAACGAGGAGAAAATTCTAAAAGAGATACATGTCAAAAGTGAATATAATCGTAAGTTTGGATAGATCTTGTTAATTAAAAGGCTTATAAAAAAACAAGTAAAGCTTCTTTCCCTGTAAATAAATATAAAAGTCTTTTTTTAATTTTAGTTTCAACTTATACCCTCTCGTTGTTGTATGTTATTATGTTGGACCTAAATCTTCAGCTACATTTAGGCAAAAAATAAGCAGAGAAACTATTTAATAATTTCTCTGCTTACAGTTTAAGTGCTAAATAAGCCTTTTAAAGAAAGAGAAAATATATAATACTAGCTTTTCGTTAACATTATAAACACCTTTGAAAATTATTCCATCGATGTGTTTTTTAAAAAGCGATCAATTAGATGAATAACATCTCGACTAAAAGTATTTTCGATTGATTTAACCTCATTCTCAACCTTATCTTCATCTACACCGATATATCGTAAAAATTGTACTAGCACATGTCGATTTTCAAGTAGATGCTTACATACCTCTTCTCCTTTTTCTGTCAACTTTATCATTTTGTATCGCTGAAATTCAATTAATTCTTCGTCTTTTAACTTTTTAGCCATTTTCGAAACAGAAGGAACTGAGACTTGTAATGATTTCGCTAAATCTGAAACACGAGTATAGCCCTCGTTATCCTGATTGCTATAGATCTCTATTAAATATTTCTCTTTATTAGCGGAAATCACCATTTGAAAACCTCCTTATTTATGATTTCATTGTAGAAGGTCTAATCTTATTAGAAAGCAGTCCGTGTCGTGGTGAAAAGATAAAACTAATGAAAAAGACAATACCGGTTGCAAACGCCATTGAACCTGATATGGAACTATCAATCCATACTGCAAAATAATAACCAGCAATAGCAGAAAGAATTCCAAAAATACTACTTATAACAATCATTTTAAATAGATTATCTGTCCAAAGATAGGCAGAGGCAGCTGGAGCAATTAGCATGGCAACAACCATAATTGCCCCCACAGCATCAAAAGCTGCTACAGTTGTGACTGAAACAAGTGTCATAAACAAATAATGCATCCCAAGAACTGGAATTCCGATACTAGCTGCAAGTGCAGAATCGAAAGTCGTAATTTTCCACTCCTTATAAAATAGCCCAATGATTAATATTATTATCGCTAATACAAGTAATAAAATTAGAGTAGCCACAGGCATATCCCCAAACATTGGAATTTCAACTGTATTCCAAGGAATAAATGCAATCTCTCCCATCAAAGCATGTTGAACATCAAGATGTGCATTTCCAGCCTTAGTTGCAATTAGAATGACTCCTAGTGCAAAAAGAATTGTAAATACAACACCAATTGATGCTTCATGCTGTACATTATTTGAATGGAGCCATTGAACGAGAAAAGTTGTAAATACACCCGCTAACGCTGCACCAATTAACATGTGTATACCGCTTAAACTTTGTGTAAGTAAATAAGCAACCACAATCCCAAGTAATACGGAATGACTAATAGCATCAGCCATCATTGCCATTCTCCTTAAAATTAAAAACACTCCTACAATTCCACAAGAAATTCCTACTAGTGAAGCTGTCAATAGTATCCATGCTGAATATGTCATCGTTTTCCCTCCCTTACAATTTGAGCAGGAGGCATAAGTTTAAGTACTTCATTTTTTTTATTTCGAAAAATTAGGTACTCAACAACTATTCCTTTTTTTGCTCCAAAAAATAAGGAAAGTAAAAATATCAAACCAGATATCATTACAATAAACGGTCCGGTTGGCCATCCGGAGCCTAAAGCGCTAATAGTAGTTCCAATCGTACCAGCCATTCCCCCAAATAGCCCTGATAACCACATCATTTTCCTAAAAGAATGGGTCCAGTATCTAGCACTTACTGGAGGAATAATAAGTAATGCTGACATCAAAATAACACCCACTGCTTGAATCCCAATAACAATAGTTAAAACTAAAATAATTAAATATACTGTATTCATCCCTTTAATTGAAAGGTTTAAACCTTTTGCAAAGTTCGGATCAAACAAAAGTAATTTCCATTCTTTAAAACCAATTAGTATAATTAATATTACAGTGGCTGCAAGGATGGTTGTTATTACAACGTCCGACCATATCATAGAAGCAGCCTGGCCATAGATAAAACTATCTAACCCAGCTTGATTTCCATTACTATTGCGATTAACAACAGTCAATAGGACAATTCCTCCACCAAAAAATACTGCTAAAATTAATCCCATCGCTGTATCTGAAGTTATTCTCGTTGTTGATTTAATAAGCATAATTAAAAATGCACCGAGTAGTGCGCTAATAGTAGCACCAATGATTAGTAGAAAAAAATCCTTTTCTTGAAAAATTAGAAAAGAAATTACAACACCTGGTAATGCAGCATGTGAAAGTGCATCACTCATCAAACTTTGCTTCCTCCAATAAACTAAACAACCAATTAATCCAGAAGCAAAACCGAGGAGGAGTGTACTTAAAAGTACCCATTGATAGTTGCTAGATAGTAGAATGGACAATTCCGATTCCCTCCTTCAACCAGCGAACGGTTCCTCCATACGTTTTTTTAATATTATTAGCTGTAAATGTAGAGGTAATGGCCCCATGTGCAACAACAGTTCGGTTCAAAAATAACACTTGATCAAAATAATCTTCTACTGTTTGAAGGTCATGATGTACAACTAGTACGGTTTTTCCTTCCTTTTTTAATTCCCTTAAAATTGCCATAATTGCTCTCTCTGTTGCGGCATCGACACCAGCAAGCGGCTCATCCATAAAATATAAATCTGCATTCTGTATTAAAGCTCTTGCTAAAAATACCCTTTGTTGTTGACCACCTGACAATTCACTAATTTGACGATTAGCATAATCCGCCATGCCGACTTTCCTTAATGCATCAAGTGCTTTCTCCTTATGACTCTTATTCGGCCATTTTACCCAACCAATTTGACCGTACATTCCCATCATTACAACATCTAATGCATCGGTTGGAAAATCCCAGTCAACAGAACCTCGCTGAGGAACATACCCTACTTTCTTTTTTACATTTTTTAAGAGCTCTCCAAAAAATGAAACATCACCTGATAGATTTGGGTGTAAACCAAGTAGTACTTTAATTAATGTCGACTTGCCTGCACCATTTGGTCCTACAATACATGTTAGCGTCCCTTGGGGGATTGTGAACGAAACATCATTCAGAATAATGTTTTTTCTATACGCCGCACTTAATTTTTCGACTTGAAGTACATCCGTCATTGTGTACCCCCTGTTAGTCCCTCATAAATAGTTACTACATTATGTTGATACATGCCAAGGTAAGTACCCTCTTCAGTTCCTGTTTCACCCATAGCATCTGAGAACAGTTCTCCCCCTAGATTAACACTTAGCCCTTCTTTACCAGCCCCTTCAATTACTGCTTTTATTGAATTTTGGTTAACACTGCTTTCTACAAAAACTGCAGGGACTTGCTTGTCAATTAACAAATCAACAGTAGTTTGAATTTCCGATAGACCAACCTCATCTTCTGTACTTAAGCCTTGTAACCCGACCACCTCAATATCAAACATACGACCAAAATAACCAAATGCATCATGAGCTGTTACTAAAACGCGCTGCTCCTCGGGAATGCTTGATAACTTTTCTATAGCGTCTGCTTTTAGTTCATCAATTTTGCCAAAATAACTCTCTTTATTTTGTTCAAAGTAATCTGCATCTTCAGGTGAATATTCTTTTAATAATTCTGTTGCGCTCTCTAACGCATCTTTCCAAAGATCTAAATCGAACCAAATATGAGGGTCAATTGCGCCATTTTCGTCTTTTAATAATTGTTCTTCATTAATTGATTCTCCTATTGCAAACGTTGTTTTCGAATCTTTTAATTTGGCGAAAATTTCATCCATATTTCCTTCAAGATGAAGCCCATTATATAAAATAATATCTGCATTTTGAAGGGTAGTAATATCCCCTTGAGTTGCTGTGTATAAATGTGGATCAACACCTGGTCCCATCAGACTCTTCACTTCAACACGGTCCCCACCGATAATTTCAATTGGTTCTCCAATTTGGGCAATTGTTGTAACAATTTGAATTGGTTCTTTTAATGAATTTTCACCATTTGACACAGTATTATTTTGCTCTTTCGAGTCTTGACACCCCCCTAAAATGAAAGCAACTATTCCTAAAATTACAATAAACAATAAAATAAAAAGTTTTAATTTGTTCATTTCCATCCTCCTTGGTTTAGGTCACAAATGTTGCACTAGGGAAACTTTTTGGCTAAAAAATATAGAAAAGCAGACAAGCTTTCCTTACAGACAAATTGTTTCCTTAAGGAAAATTTAGTGCATAAGGTAACAATTGTCAATAGTTTTTTCCATTTTTTGATTAGAAATTTTAATACCAAAAGAGGATAACCTTAAAAAATTTTAGGTTGCCCTCCTACCATACAATTTTATATTATTATTTTTTGTGGCCAACTGTTAGATAAATAGAACCCGTAGATTCTACAAATCTTGCTGTCACTGTTCTTCCATTTGCAGTAAAACGCTCTGGAATATCACCTTTATTAAAGTAGTTCCAAACACGATTTGCATCCTTTTCAAAATATAATTTAAACAGCTCTTTCGCTACAATTGGGATGCGGTAAGATTGTTGTAAAGCACTACTTTGCCATCCATAAAACGATATTCCAACCTCATATGAGGCAGTTGGTCCTTGATCAATTACTTGGATAACCTTCGATTTACCAAAAATACTATAAGTTATTCCACCTTTATCAAATCCTAATTCATTTTCAAGTGTTTTTTTGTTTACTTGTGGGTCTTTACTCCACTTTGATTTCAAGGTAGAAGCAAACCATCCATCATCATACATCTTACCTGTAGCAGGTGATTTCCCTATTTTAAGTGCATCTTTCTTTACGAAGCCACTTTGATTTCCAACTTTAATTTTATACCAATTGCCCTGTGCTCGAGCAATGTATACTTGTTGATTTTTCACTAGTGCTGTAACATCAGTTATACTTCCTGGAGCTGGAGAGACAAGCGCCCATTTCGTTGCATACCCTGTCTTTTTAACAGTCTCTGCAAGTTCAACAGGAAGCTCGCCAACGTAAATCGTTGTCTTTGATTTTTCATTTACTGTCTCAACGTAATAATTTAACCCGTTTTCTGAAGAAATAAATTCTACTGGTACATAGACTTGGCCATTTTTATAAAGTGCTTTCGCATCTACATCCTTTGTATTGCCGTTTACTTTTTCAGTCTTCAACGGAACAAAATGAGTTCTTTCTCTACTCATCAATTGCGAATCATAGATCTCGGCTTTCGATTCACCATCAGTTACAGTTGCAAAAGTTAGACCGTCTAGCTCAACAGTAACTTCTTTCGACCTAGAAATAGGTCTACCACCCATTTGTTTAGCGATTTCATTTAAAGGGACATATGTTGTACCATTGCTGATAAATGGATTATATTTGCTATTAACTTGTTTGTTGTTAACTTTTAAAACGATAGGTGTGTTACTAATTGATTGTTGTAAACTTCCAGGAAGCTTTCCAACATATATTATTGTTTTCGTATTTTCTTTTACTACCTCTACAGGATATGTCATACCATTTCCGGACGAATTCGATCGGCACATATACTTGTCCATTTTTATAGATGGCTTTCACATTGGCATTTACCTGTTCGCCGTCTACCATTTTGGTCTTTAATGGGTAGAGCTTCCCATTTACGATTCCAGTAGTTTGTCCATCTTGTATAACAACTAAAAATCCTGTTTCTCCTTTAATATGCACTTTCTTTTGATAGGAACTAGAAGTTACTTCATCTCCCATTTGTTTAGCAACTTCATCTAAAGGGACATAAATATTCCCATTGCTTGTAAACGGACTGATTTCTACTTTTTTATTGTTTACCATTAAAAGTACAGACGCAGATTCAGCCTGTACAAATGTGGGTGCTACTAAAGAAAATAACAAAATAAATGCAATCAATAGTTTTTTCATGTAATATCTCCTAATTTCCAACATAATACCAAATATGGAAAATTTACTAATCTATAAATTTATCAAAATAATATTTACCATCTATTTCTTTAAATACCGCAGTAATACTTAAACCGTCTTTTTCTCTAAAAATATAAACTGAATTATCCGAGGTAACGGTAATTTCATAATCGTAATAGCCACCATATGGCTCACCCTTAAGCGGGGAAGAACTTAATGCCTCCATAAAAAGGTCAATATATTGGCCTTCCGGGTCAGTAAGTAATGTCTTTAATAGATCTTCATTTTGATTGGAAAGACCAAAAAGCAGCGCTTTTGTAGCACCAACTACATGCTCTTGTGGGAAAAGAATCTCTCCCCCAACAATTGCACTCTCCTGTTCTTCTAATTCTCTAATTGAAATAGGCTCTTCTAAATAAAACAAATCATCATATAGTTTTAATAATTCCGGTGGTGTTCCCCATCCTTCAGTGGCTGCTGCTGATTGGCTATATGAATCCATTGCACTATTATAGGCATCTATAACATTAGTAAAAACCGCCAGCGAATATTGTCCTTGCCCAAAGCCCCAATAGAATAAATGGCCACCTGCAATACTATAAGCATAGACAGAGCTTGTAGGAACCTCCCAATGCTTTGAACCAGTTAAATCCATCGCAAACATTTTTTGATTCTCTGTATAATAAATCGTGTCACCTGCAATATTAGGCATGTCAATTGAAGCACCGTTTTCCTTAAGATTAGCAGTTAAGTTTCTTATATCCCCGCCATCTCCATCTATGCTCATTTTAAAATTATCCCCGTTTTCTAGATAATAAAGATCATCACCATTTACCTGAAATGACTCCAAGTTGAAATGGGATTTTACTAATGGCTCATCAGCATTTTCTAAATTATCTATGTATAATCGATAGTCACGGTTTTTAACTTTTTCAGACCAATATAGTTTTCCCTGATCAATATAAAAGCTTTTAATACCAGTTGCCTTTTCCTTCTCATTTTCTCCATTAATCCCCATCGTATAAAGATTAAAAGAATCATATTCGCTATCATAAGAGGAAAAAATAATTTGCTCCTTATAAACAATCATGCGTGATACAGAAACCGAAGTTGGTATTTCTTCCTTTCCCTCTCCATCCAAGTCCACTTTGTAAATTTTTTCGTTCTTAACGTAATATACACGGTTATTTATTACATTAATGGAGGCAATTAACCCTTCTTCATTTTCTACACTATCAAGTACATCTCCGTTATTCTCCATATCAGAAATTTCATCTCTAGGAGAGGCAATTAATCTTTTTGAGTCCGAGTAGAAAACCATATTCCCATATTCTGCGGCTACTCCACCATTTTGAATATTGCCGCTTGTATTCCCCGTAATTACAGCTAAAGCATCCTCTTCGACTATTTGTTCCTCAGCTTTAGTAGTTGAATTCTCATCCTTATCCTCTACTTGAGTTTTAGTATCTTTAGAATCAGCACAACCAACTAAAGCTAAAGAAATCATCAGTGTATATATAATTCCTTTTTTCATAAGCAAATGCCCCTCTACTTATATTGTTTTAAATAAGACTCACCTGAAAATTATACTAAATTATACATATAAAGAACCATCTATTTTTATATTATTTTAGTAATAAGTTCTTATATGGTTAAACTCTTTTATCACAGCAAAATTCCTATAATTTAATTTTAATAGTATTAAAGAACTTCTTTTTGACATAATAAATACCCTTTTGGCAATTCAACCAAAAGGGTAAAACAGTTCAACGCAACTTTATTTTAAATATGTCTCAATACTCTCTCTTGTTTCCCTTTTTTACAAAGTCCCACTCTACCTCAATGTTTTTCCTAACTCGTTGAAGAAGATGAAAAATAGCATCTGCTTCCTCCGGAGAAAATCCGGATAGTGCAACCTTATTCGAATAATCCCCTTCTCTTTTTAGAAATGGATACACCTTCTTACCTTTGTCTGTTGGGAATAATTTTTTAATTTTTTTATTAAACTCATCATCCTTTTTTTCTATAAACCCTTGTATTTCCAATTTCTTTATTGCACGAGCTGCTGTTGTTCGATCCACTTTTATCATTTCTGCTAGCTTTTCTTGAATTATTCCAGGATTTTCACATATTCGAACAAGGTACAAATATTGTCCTTTAGTAAGGTCATATTCTTTAAATTCAATATTGCTGATAGAATCTAACGCACGTGCTATCATACCAATTTCACGAAGAATTTCCTTCATAAAAACCTCCCTCAACTTTTTGTTGCATTTACAACAAAATTTCGTATATACTTTTCATTAATAACTTCAATTATGACTTGTCTAATTAAATAAATCCAGAAAGGTGAAGGTAAATTGAAAGTAAAAAAAATAACAGAAGAGATTGACTTAAATAAAGCATTTCATATCAGAAAGGCAGTTTTTGTTGAGGAACAAGGAGTACCACATGAAGATGAATTTGATGATTTTGATAAACTGAATGGAAAATGTGAGCACATATTGGTCTTTTACAATGAACAGCCTGTGGGAACTGGTAGAATTAGAATTCATGAAGGTCTAGGTAAACTAGAGAGAATTTGTATTTTAGAACCTTACCGAAATTTTGGTCTAGGTAAGGAAATTATTAAATCGTTAGAAGAAATCGCAATAGAAAAGGGTGTATCCCAGGTTAAATTACATGGCCAAACACAGGCAGAGGGCTTTTACATAAAACTTGGCTATCGTACTTCATCTATTCCATTTATGGAGGATGGAATTCCACACGTTTTAATGATAAAGGAATTGTCAACTGTGTAATGTTGAAGATGTCAGGAAAAGCGAAATATACACTTTATGTATTAGGAATATTGATATTAACCCTCGGCATTTCTTTTACTATACAATCGGACCTTGGAACTTCGCCTTATGACGCACTTTTAGTAGGACTATCTATAAGCGTGGGGCTAACTGTTGGAAGCTGGGAAATTATAATCGCTTTAATACTAATATGTATTAATTCAATTTTAAGAAGACAGAGACCTGAACTATTAGGGGTGTTAACTGCCATTATCACTGGCATTAGTATTGATATGTGGCTTTTTTTATTGCACAATTTGATTTCCCCAGAGCTTTGGATTAGTAAACTCATATTTTTTGTTGTCGGCTTAGTTGTTACAGGATTAGGGACTGCAATTTATTTACAAACTCATTTTGCACCGATGCCGATTGACCGTTTAACACTAATTATACAAGAGTTAACTAGAACAAATATATTTATTTCTAGAACAGTTATTTACCTCGTATTCTTGGTAATGGCAAAACTATTTAATGGTCCAATTGGTATTGGAACTATACTGACCGTTTGTTTAGGAGGGGTAATTCTAAATTACTTTATGGCATTAACTAAGAATTTTTTAGAATGTTTACAGGAAGATACCTATACATCATCTAATTATCATACAGAAAAAAACGATTCTATATAGGATGGCTTTAGTCAAAAGAAGGATGACCCAAGACTAATCATTTTGGATCATCCTTTGTATTTACTTCTACTTCCGATTTAATCCTGATCACTAATTAGATAAGTATTTAAACCGATAGGGCCAATTCTTTACTCCCTTACGTATAAGCACATATAAATTAATAGATGCTAGCCTTACGGAATCCATCATATACACTAATTGCCGCAGATAATATAAAGATAAAAATACCACCGCCAACTATCCATGCATTTAACTGCTGTGTAGTAATGTTAAACAGTTCAGCAGTATACACATTAAAGTCTTCGGTTAGTAGATTTGGATTTATGATTATTACTATAAATCCAATCGTTGCAACTAGCTGAAGAATAGCATTATATATTGCCATTCTTTTTGTCCATTGACCCTGAACCAATTTATAGAGTGCCAATGCTATTTCAAGACCAACCATTATGATAACAATTGGCCAATACTGAAGCAAAACTTCATGGTTGAAAGTCGGAGCTACAAATTGAAGTCCATCTCCGTTGTTTTCGTATATACCTACAAGACGATCTGCATAAAAATAAACAGTTGCCCAGATGGCAGTCCACATTAAACTTCCAAATACCTCAAACTTTGAAACGGCTTTTTTCTTAGGAATATACGCTATATTTTTCAAATCATCAGGAGTCCATTTTTTAAGGCTTGTTGTTAATGGCTGCTGATCTTTACCTTTGTCTGTTCTTTCTGCAATAGCAATCACAAGTGTTAACCAAAAGAATACATGTATTCCTACCTCAATGCTTCTCCATATGCCAAATGCAAATACATCTAAAACTACATTAAGAACAGCTTCCTTGCCATCGTATCCAATAAAATATTCGGCAATAATAGAAATTAACGAAACGATAACAGCAATTGGTAAAATCATTTTGAGCAGCGTTAAATATATATCAAAATAACGTGGACCAATTAAGTGTATTGGACGATCTAGATAACCGCTAGCCAATGATACTGGGCTTCCTAATTTCTCTAGAGCACCCTTTACATCATTTTCGCTGTAATCATCAGGCAGCATATCCTCTATCGTTGATCTTAACTCAAGTGATATATCCTCACGATTTTTTTCAGGCAGTCTTCGGGTAACTTCTTGAATATAAACTTCAATTAAATTCATCTTCTTCCCCCTCTTTTAATAAGCTATAAAGCTCTTTTGAACTTTTAATCCATTCTTCTTTTAACTGCATAAAGACTTCTTGCCCATACCCACTTAAAACATAGTACTTACGAGGCCTACTCTCAGATGTATCCCAACTACTTGATACCAATTCCTGTTTTTCTAACCTACGAAGCAATGGGTACAATGTACTTTGATCAATGGCAATACCTGAACCCTCCAGCAGCTGAACGAGTGAATAACCGTACTGAGGGGTTCTTAATTGACTTAAAACTGCTAATGTCAACGTTCCCCTCCTAAGCTCTGTCGTTAAAGAATTCAATAAATTACTCATTGCTCCACCTCATCGTCGTTACTATATGTCATACAGTATTTGTTTTATACTATGCATCGTACACTATTATTGTTACAAAAGCAATTGAAATAAAAAACTTTATAAAGTAGTTAGGCAAAAAAAAGAAACCACATATTAGATTGTCTAAAATGTGGCTCCTACTTACTTTTTTCACATGGATCAATGCCCATTGTAATATCAATAATTTTATTTAAAACCTTACAACTTTGTCAGTAAGTACTTCTAAAGCATCTCTTACATCTTTTGCAAAGTTAACTGGATTATCAATTTTTATAAAGTGGATATACATTAATCTTGGATCTTCAAACAACCAATGATTATGGAATGCTGTTACTAGAATATTATGTTTTCGGAGTTTACTAATGAATGGGTTTAGCTCTTCTTGAAGAATAACAGTCTCTCCGCTGCAAAGTGCCTTCCCGTCAGGTGTTAGTGATTCAAACACAAACATTTGAGGTAATAGCAGAAATGACCTGCCTCTCCTTCCTAAGACACAAGGTTTTATATTCAGCCTTGAATCCATGACTGTACAAACTCCATTTTCGAAAGTATGCATACCACCTAGTATTTTATGGAATGCTTCGCAAAGTTCTTCCGCGTTTTTATTTGAAGGTCGGAAAACATTTCGCGGACCGCCTAACTCTTTATTAGTCAATACTTTAAGCGCTTCTCTCACTTTTTTAGCAAAAGTTAGCGGCTCATCAATGGATTCGAAATGAATATACATAAGCCGAGGCTCGTCAAATAACCAATGATTGTGCAAAGCTGTTACAATAATTCCATTTTCCCTCAAGATTGAAATAAATGGGTTAATTTCTTCTTGGAGAATGACAGTCTCCCCTAGACATAACGCCCTACCTTCACGGTCTATGTTTTCAAATGAAAATGCTTGTGGTACAAACATAAACGATTCAGCTCTACGTCCCAGTACTATTGGATGTAAGTTTGTCCTAGAACGTGTTGCTGTACAAACTCCATTTATAACAGATGGCGTTGCACCTAAAATTTTAGCAAATTCCTGGCAAAGTGCACTAGGCTGAACAGTATTCATATCATTCATGTTTAATTTTCCTTTCCTATAAATTTACTTATAGTAAATACTATTCAAGTAAATTTATAGTACTAGGGCTTTGATACAATGCCTTAAGTAAATACCTTGATAACTGTTTGGTCTTAATTGTTTTGTACTATTTATCTCGCAAATTTAGTGGCATTTCATAAAAACTATTAAAACCTGCTTTGCACAGACAATTTCTATACTTCTTTTACTGGGATTACAAAAAATGGTCATCATAACATCAGTTCCTATGAGAAGGGTACCTTTTCAATATAATCATGATACAGCAAAAGTGGCAGTACAATTGTATTTGCAATACGAAACACTGTTTTTGGTAGTGGAAGCCCTAATCTCTTAGTGGAGAATATTTTTAAAGCAAAACGATTTTTGTAGTTTAAGACTTATAAACGGTTATATTAGGTAAGTTATTGAATATAATTCGGTGTATTTTGCAAGAAAAAAGTGCAGAGATTTGCAATTAATTATACAGAGTGTTGCCACCCAGTATTTTTACAATTTCTTCGATAAAGCATTTGTTAAACGGAAGCTTTGCCCCGTGTAT
>NZ_RXNR01000081.1 GCF_003966145.1 Lysinibacillus telephonicus | reverse complement strand
ACAAAATCAGCTTGGCATACCACCCTTTTAAAGAATACTTCCCCCATCCCAGTGGTTGGGGGAATCAAAAATGTACATTCTTAAACGAACGAAAATGTACATTATATAGTTGACATTTATAATCTAGAAGGAAATAGTTCATTTCATATCGAAATAAGGACAAACAATGTGCGCATAAGCTAAGTCTAACTGTGCATCATTTTTAAATTTGAATATTTAACTAATGGAGGTACATTCATGCTGCAAAATCTCGGATCACGAATTCGGACTTTACGTACCAATAAGGGAATCAGTTTAAATGCATTCGCAGAAAAATTGGATGTTTCACCAGGTTATCTCAGTAATTTGGAGACAGGAAAAACGGATACGATTCAATTATCACTACTTGAAAAATTGCAAAATGAATTATATGTTTTACCGCTAAAAGCTGGCACATCGGATGAATTAGAATCTCGACTCAATCATGCCATGGAACAATTGAGAAAGTTAGAAAAACTTAATCCAGATGCAGCCCAATATTTGCTAAACACCTTTGAGCGGGGATTAGAGCTTTTATTGAAAAATTAGTTTACAGGAACATTATTGACACTTTTTAACATCCTTGTTCATATTGGTGAACAATCTGTTTATAATAATGAATGAATTTCAAAAAAAAAGGAGAGTCTAACCAGTAGTGGTTGGACTCTCTTTCATTGTTTCCACAGAAACATCGACAACTTTGCTGGAGTCTAAATTAAGCTCCTTATTTAAGAAATGGATAGCTGAACAACACCTGACTTTCTTTTCCCAAAGCAGAAAAAATCGTTTTATTTTTTCTTGATTTGTCTCATTTAAGTCTGATATTGCATCGAAACCAACATTTCCAAACCTGAAGCTAATTTTTAAATCGTCCATGCAATCCCCCTTTATACATGTCTATGCGAGGAATTGAATTGGACAACCCTATTTTCTTTTATTAATGATTTTTACTGTTTTCTCATATAAATGGACAAACAGGACTTGGAGGAAACTTAATGAATGAATTTTCATTAGAAAATGCTAGGTCGGTCGCACTTTACTGCCGTGTTTCAACCGACGAGCAGGCACGAGAAGGAGTTTCATTAGATGAACAACAGGACCGTTTAAAAGCATATTGCCGAGCGATGGGCTGGGATGAAATTCCTCTCCTATTTATTGATGATGGATACTCGGCAAAAAACTTAGATCGTCCACAACTAAATAAGCTTTTAAAAGAGGTGGACAAGGGAACCATTTCAAGAATCTTGGTTACGAAACTCGATCGCTTAAGCAGACGCTTATTGGACTTGCTGAAACTGATTGACACATTTCAGGAGCATAAAGTTTCTTTTATATCTATTAGTGAATCATTTGACACAAATACCCCTTCTGGTCGATTGACACTTCAAGTTCTTGGAGCTGTTGCTGAATTTGAACGTGAAAGAATTCGTGAACGGGTATTTGATAATATGCTACATGCAGCTAACCAGGGGAAATGGCTTACGCAAAGCCCATACGGCTATGACCTTATCAATAAAGAACTTGTCATTAATGATACTGAATCGAAAGTGGTAAAAAAAGTGTTTGACCTTTACCTTCAAAAAGGATTTGGGTATTACAGCATTGCAAAACAGTTAAATGAAGAAGGTATTCCGTCAAAGCAAAAAAAAGAATGGTCGATTCGTTCTATCAAGCTTATGCTGACGAATCCTGTTTACAAGGGGACATTGGTTTGGAATCGAATTGATAGGAGTAATCAAAAGCAAGTAGAAAAAGATGATGAGGAATGGGTAGTGGTTGAGCATGCACTCCCCTCAATTATTGATGAAGAAACTTGGGATGCTGTCCAAAAAAAAGTTCCTGGTAAAAAAATACACCCTCGGTCCAAAACGAGCCCACATTTACTTGGAGGATTATTAAAATGTGGCAAATGTTGTGCTGCAATGAGTATCAGTTGGATGGGACCTAAAACAAAAAGAAGGCGTGTTTACCGCTGTTCAGCCAATAAGAATAAAGGTACATGCACAAGTAAATGGTACAACGCTTCGGATGTAGAAAATTGGTTTAAAGTGGGATTGCAGCAATTATCCAAATCGATCAATCAATCCTATGTTATTATGATTGCCAGTCAAGTGAAAGAAGAAGAAAAAAGAGAAATACAGCAACAAATACATTCTGCAAAGAACCGTTACAAACGTAAAGTAGAAGCCTATACGGCTGGCTTAATTGAATTAAAGGATTTACAAGCAGAAAAGGACAGAATGGAAAGACTAGTAGAAGAAGCAAAAAATCGAGAATCAACCACTTCTGTTAACACTTCGGAGCTTGAAGACAAGGTTAATAAAAAAATTGCGACTGTAATTGACGCAATCGATAATCTTCCCGTTGTCGAAGCTAAATCCTTAGTCCAAACACTGGTAGAGAAGGTTGTACTATATGAAGAAAAAAATATCGAAATTGTACTATTAAACCCATCGTAGGAGTGAACAACATGAAATCCATTACTCTTATGGATATGTTAGTAACGAAATCTTTTAGCAATATTTTAAAACTAAAATGCGAATTAATTAAACAAAAAAACACGGGGATGGTCTTTTATAAAGAAGACATTAGTAAATTGCCAATTGATTATCCTTTTGAATTCTATTTTTATTTGACCAAAGGAACGATCTTATATCAAAATGCTTTCCCTATTCCAGCTAATCATTATAAGCCTTGGATGAGAAAAAATAACAATATACAGCATCTGTTACCGTATTTTCAATCCTATTATGAAACAGAATCCCCTTTCGATTCATTATATTTTGAAAGCCTCTCCCTTTTTAAAGGGAGAAAATTCGTTTGGTTTTATAAAGGAGGTATATCAGATGTCTCATAATTGGGTTCCTCACGATATTCCTTTAGAACAACATCCAAATTATCCATTAATTATGTATTTATCACGACAATTCCTAATTGATCCTATCATAGGGCATTACTTATATCTACATGGGTTTAATAATGAAGAGAAACTTAAAAGATTCTTGGAGCCTAACATTGCGGAAGATTTGCATGACCCATTTTTAATGAATGATATGAAAAAAGCAGTAATTCGTATAATCAAAGCAATTAAACAAAAGGAAAAAATCCTGATTTTTGGTGATTACGATTGTGATGGCATTACCTCTACATCACTCCTCTATTTAGCTTTAAGGCAATTTAAGGGTGAAGTAACCTATCGTTTACCCCTAAGAAGTGAAGGATATGGGCTGTCAACACATGCCATGAAGCAAATAGGTGCGGATATTTCACTTGTCATCACAGTCGATAATGGGACAAGCTCACACGAAGCAATGATGGTAGCAAAGGAGAAAGGGATTGATGTAATCGTAACTGATCATCATGAAATATTAGGACCTTATCCAAACTGCTATGCATTTATTAACCCTAATCGTCACGATAATAAATATCCATTTACCTCTCTTTCTGGTGCTGGAGTTGCACTTAAAATGGTACAAGCATTATATCTAGCGGCTAAACGAAAGATTGATGTAGAGTTCCATTCATACTTAGAATTAGCCACGTTGGGCACAATCGCAGATTTAATGCCCATCATAGATGAAAATCGTGTTATTTGTTCTCTAGGCTTACGGAAAATGAATCCTTGAGCCTCATCCTGTCTTTAAAAGGATTTTTGAAACATCATTTGTTAAGGTTGTTGACAGTTCTACAATTGGTTATACACTTGGGCCAATCCTCAATTCTAGCGGTCGAATTGGAGACCCCAATATTGCCGTTGACATCTTAACAAAAGCGGAAATAAAAGAAGCACAAATAGATTCCTTGATTCATTTAAATACCAAACGAAAGGAATTAACAAATCAACAATTCATCTTGGCTGAAAATCAAATTAAACAAAGACAACTATACAATGATAAGGTTATTGTTGTATTTGATGATTTTCATAATGGAATTATCGGCATTGTTGCTGCAAAAATTACAGAAATGTACAAAAAGCCTTCGATTGTTATTTCTACAACTGGGATAGGATCTGCTAGAAGTGTTAATGGGAGTGGTTTCTCAATAATAAATGTAATTAATAATTCTTCCGAACTGTTAAAGAAGTACGGTGGGCATCAAGCCGCAGCTGGTCTCTCCATTACACCTAAAGAAAAACAAATTCATCAATTCCGAACTGCTATTCTACAAGTATCAGAAAACGAGGTGTTCAATACGCCAGCGTTAACCTACATCAGAAAGATGGAGATACAAAATTTTTATGATGAATTGTTTGAAAGCATCACATATTTAGAGCCATATGGGATAAACATTCCAAAGCCACTTTTTTATAGTGATTCTAAGAGGATCCCATCAACTACTGTCTTCGGGACAAATAGTGAACATATGAAGCTAACTTACCGAAAGAATGAAGCAATTGCTTTCAATAAAGGATCTCTAAGCCATGTCATTTCGAGAAACAGACCCGTTCATGCCCTATATTCAACTTTTTGCAATAAGAAAAAGAACTTTCTAATACACTCACTTAAAGTTGAATAATAAAACAGTGGCTAACTTTTAGTCATTAGCCACTGTAATTTCGAGTTCCTCTTGATAAGGTTTTAGGCCACTGTGTTTTTCAAAGTAGTGCAAAACTGCATTATTAATAAGCCTTTTTTGTTGTTTATAAACCCTCTCGGTAAAAGGACAAGTTATTGATCCGTTCTCAGTAATTAGATTGGATTTTATCTTTCCATTTTTAAATATTTGTTCATAAACACTCCTTAAGTGTCTATCGATCATACCCTTTTCCAAATTGTGTTCTATACTTGAGACTGTTTCTTCACCTAAGTCTTTAAATTCTTCAAAAGATAACTCTTTTTTTACGGTATTTCCCTTCTTGGTTTGGTCATTACCTTTAATTCCTAAATCGATCTTTTTTGATGATAAGTCCTTTAGTTTTTTATTTTCATCATCAGTAATTTTGAACAATTCAGATAACGTTTCGATTTCATCAAGTAGAACGTTGTTTTCTTCCTTTAATCCATTATATAGTTCAAGTGTTTCAATTAACTCCATTTCCAATATTTGTTTCTCTTGTTGTAGGTCATTCAATGCATTCTCAAGACTCAATACACGTTCACGTAGTCCATCATTTTCGGTTTCAATTAATTGCAGGTTATTATTTAGAATTTCTTGATTTTCAGTGATGTTCTCTTCCTGAAATTCAGGTTTTAGCTGCCTTACATAACATTCATAAATTTGCATAATTGATGGTAATCCAGGGCGTTGTTCCTCAATAAATTCAAACAACTCGTCCTCTGAAACCCTATATCCCTCTTTGCGATTTTCACTTCTTATTCCTTGAATTTTTCCTTCACGAATCCAACGAGCCACCATCTGTTGTGAATCAGTTATATAGTATTTTTGTAATATGGCAAGGACTTCATGAACATTGTATTCTCTCATGCTAATATCCCCCTCATAACATTACTCATGTAACTATATGAAATATTTCCTTAAAAATAACTGTAAATTAAACGACATTAAAGGTTAAAAAGTTAAAAATTTCTAAAATTTTACACAAATTGTTATAATTATTACAGAAATAAAAATAAGGGGGCTTTCAAATGAAACTAGGAAGAATACAAATCAAAAATTTCAGAAGGATTGAAACAGCTGATATTACGTTTGATTCAACTACATTCCTAATTGGTGCAAATAATGTAGGAAAAACAAGTGTAATAAGTGCAATCGATGCATTGTTATCATTAGGAAATGATAAACTCACACCAGATGATTTTCGATTAATTAATGAAAATGAAAGAGCTGAGAGTATAGAAATCATTGGATATTTTAAGGACATACCACCAGAAATTCAAACCAGCAGAGGTTTTAGAGGAAGAGTTGTTAATGGAGAATTTGTCTATAAAAAAACATATACGATAACTAGTTTGAAGCCTGCTATAAGCACCTTTGAATATGACTATACGATATCAGAGGAATACGCGAATATAGACACTCCAGCAACATTGATGGACAAACTCAATATAAATGAATCTGATCTAAAGGCGTTGATTGGTAATTTCTCGAAGACAAAGCTTCCTGAAAGATGGCATCTAAATATCGATGGTGCTTATGAAATCGATTTTGAATCTGAACCAAAAGAAATTTCAAATCCAGGTGGGTTACCTAGTATAGTTGTATCAAAATTACCAAGGTTATTACATATCCCAGCTTATACCAATGTAAACGATATTGGTAAAGGGGACGGTAATACACTTTTAGCAGAATGTTTAGGCATTTTATTCGACGATCTGATTAGCCAAAGTGCATTAGCTGCTGGAATACAAGAAAACTTAGCCTTTCTTCAACAAGAGATGTCTCCTGACCAAGAAGGTTCAATGATTAATACTCTATGTAATGAGGTAAACCAAGTAATTGGTGATGTATTCCCTAACTGTGGAATTAAAATAGATCCATCCCTTAAAGATCTAACAAGTGTGCTTAAGCCCCAATATAATGTTTCAATGTATTCTAATGTAGATACAAACGCAGATAAACAAGGGACTGGATTAGTACGAACAGGCATTTTCTCAATACTAAGATATCATTCTCGTTTAAAGTTAGAAGGCGGAACCGTTACGCGTCCACTTCTTGTAGCATTCGAAGAGCCAGAGATATACTTACATCCTGCCGCAGCCAACCTCTTAAGGGACACAATTTACGCACTCGGTGAGTCTGATCAAATTATTTGTACGACTCATTCACCTTGGATGATTGATCTTTCTAAGAATTGGCAGTCATTAACCAAGATGGAACTAAATGATGATTCCTTTACAATCGCAATCAATTACGGATTATCTGAAGCCTCCACTCATTTATTGGATGATGAGAAGGAACTATTAAAAATGATTAAAACATTCGATGATGAATTATCGAGGATTTTCTTTACCGAAAAGTGTATTGTTGTTGAGGGAGATTCCGAGGTCATTGCAATAAAACAAACCCTGGATTTCATTCCACCAGAGTACAGAAGAGAGATTCATTCAAAAACTCAGATAATTAAAGCTAGAGGGAAAGCCACAATGATTCCACTTATTAAATACTTAAATGCCTTGAATATTTCTTACCATGTTATCCATGATAGGGACCAAGGGACCGAAGGCGCAGAACGATTTAACCCATTCATTGCCGCTGCTGTTGGTAATACTACAAACATCACATTATTAGAAGAATGTTTAGAAAATTGTTTGGGCTACCCTTCACCAAGTTCGGACAAGCCATATAAAGTTTATAAAAAAACTTCAGAATGGAATAGTTGGGATGATATTCCTCAAGCATGGAAAAATGTTATGGAACGAGCTTACGGTATTAACTTGGATTAATCTTTGCTTGGTTTCAATAAAAAAAGTGACCTTTTATCATAAAATGGTCACTTTTTCTTATATCGAAGGTTAAAAATTTGAACACCTATGCGATAGGATGCCCAACCTTCATTCATAATTTTTGTTTCTAATTGAGGCCAAAAGTAAAGCATCTCTTCTCTCATCATCGTTAAAATATCCCGTTGCCAATCTTCCAACTCACGACTATGCAATTCGATAAAAAGAAGTAAATCTTTCTCTGGCTTAGGCGGGAATTTCTTTTTCTTATATCGTATTGTTGGCTTTTCCTCTTCTTTTTGATCTAAACTCCATAGATCGTCATAAGGAGTTTTTGGAACAAACACATCCTCTTCCTCATCCTCATCTTCTTGAACAAATAAATTTGGTCGAACTAAAGACGGATCAATATGCTCCTGAATGGCTAATACTGCATCTAAAAATTGCTCAACTTCATCTTTTCCATAAAGGATTTCATAATTCGCGATTCGTTCTGCAGTTGCCGTCATACTTTCAACCATATCTCGTCTTGTATTAGAAAAACGAATATTATTTTTGAAAAAATCACAGTGCGCCAACACATGGGCGATAATTAGTTTATTTTGCGTTAATGTATTTGTATCTAATAAAAAAGCATAGCATGGGTTCGAATTGATAACCAATTCATAAATTTGGCTTAATCCTAAATCATATTGAAGTTTCATTTTATGAAATTGTTTTCCAAAGCTCCAATGTGAAAAGCGAGTAGGCATTCCATAAGCTCCAATAGTATAAATAATATCTGCTGGACATATCTCATAATGCATTGGGAAAAAATCAAGACCAAACCCAACTGCAATTTCCGTAATTTCATCAATTGCTTTATGAAGCTCTTTTTCCATCTTTACTCCCCCCTAAAAATAAATTAAACTATGCTTTCTTGTTTTTGGAAGAAGCTTTTCAATGCCTCATATACATCTTTCTTTTGCCTTATAATGTAATGACGAAACTTCGGATTATCTATTTTTTTAAATGTCGACATCAATGAAGAATAACGGTTGTTTGGGTTGACTTCCCCATAGCCAAACATACTTGAAATATCCATTAATTCATTCACTAATTTCAAACATTTCTCATTGTCTGTTGAAAAATTTTCACCATCAGAAAAATGCACAGGGTAAATATTATAACGAACTGGATTATATTTTTGATCAACTAATTCCAACGCTTTTGAGTACGCGGATGAGCAAATTGTTCCTCCACTTTCTCCCTTTGTAAAAAATTCTTCCTCCGTCACTACTTTAGCTTCTGTATGGTGGGCGATAAATTCTATTTCAACAGATTGATATTTTGTACGTAAAAATCGTGTCATCCAAAAGAAAAAACTTCTTGCACAAAACTTTTCAAAATTCCCCATAGATCCACTTGTGTCCATCATCGCAAGGACTACTGCCCTCGTTTCAGGTTTTATTACTTCATCCCAAGTTTTAAAGCGTAAATCATCATTATGAATTGGTGAAATTTCTGCTTTACCTTTGATTGCATTGCGTTTAATCGCAGTTAAAATCGTTCTTTTTTTATCGATATTGCCCATAAGCCCTTTTTTTCGAATATCATTAAATTCTATTTTTTCTACTGTAATTTCTGCCATTTCCTTCTTCTCTAAATTAGGAAGCTCTAACTCTTTAAATAGTACGTTTTGAACTTCTTCAATACTTACTTCTGCCTCATAGTAGTCATTGCCAGGCTGATCTCCTGCTTTTTTGCCTTGGCCTGCAGCTTGATCACCCGGTTTTCCGTCTCGGGCGACAACATCTCCTACTTTACTATCACCTTGACCTTGCCCAACGTGTTTCGATTTTCCATAATTGTAGCGAATTTTATACTCATCTAATGAACGAATTGGTATTTTAATAACTTCTCGACCATTCGACATAATTATGCTTTCTTCACTAATTAAATCTGGTAAATTATTTTTAATAGCATCCTTCACCTTATCCATATGTCTTTGTTGATCTTGGTACCCTTTACGATGGAGGGACCAGTTTTCCTGAGAGACGACAAAGTTTCGATTCTGATTTTCACTCATTTTATCCTCACCCATCTTAATGATATTTCCCACTTAACAGCTTTGAGAAAATCACTTTTTTTATAATATGCGAATTTTCTGATATATTTCACTGTTTTTTTAAAATAAAAAACGAGTGTCCTTAATTTTATGGACACTCGATTAAATATATTACCTATTTAATAAACTTCCTACATATCTTAATAATTCATTCGCTGATGTGGAGTCATAGCCATGCTCATCTATTAGTCTTGCTACTACTTCATTTATTTTTTTCAACTGCGACTCATCAGGGGTTTTCGATGAAGTCGTAATTTTCACAACATCTTTTAAATCTGCAAACAATTTCTTCTGAATCGCTTCTCGTAATCTTTCATGAGAATTGTAATCAAATCGTTTACCTTTTCTCGCAAAGGCAGAAAGGCGAATTAAAATTTCTTCACGGAATGCTCGTTTTGCATTTTCCGAAACACCGATTTGCTCTTCAATCGAACGCATTAATTTTTCATCTGGATTCATTTCTTCACCAGTTAATGGATCACGGAGTTTATTTTTATTGCAAAACGCTTCCACATTGTCTAGATAATTGTTCATCAAAGTTTTTGCAGATTCTTCATAAGAGTACACAAATGCCTTTTGTACTTCATTTTTCGCTATTTCGTCATACTCTCGTCTTGCCACCGCAATATAGTTCATATATTTTTCTTTATCTTCTTCAGAAATAGAAGCGTGCTGATCTAGCCCATCTTTTAAAGCTCGAAGTACGTCTAATGCATTAATCGATGGAACTTCTTTTCGAATGATTGCGGATGAAATTCGGTTAATAATGTAACGCGGATCAATACCATGCATACCTTCATTTGGATATTCCTTTTTCAATTCCTCAACATCAATGGAATTAAATCCTTCAACACTTTCTCCATCATATAAACGCATTTTCTTAACTATATCTATACCTTGCTTTTTCGGCACTTCAAGTCTAGTTAAGACAGAGAAAATTGCTGCCGCCCGTAATGCGTGTGGTGCAATATGAACGTGGGACATATCACTTTCGCGAATCATTTTTTCATATATGCGCTCTTCCTCACTTACCTTCAAATTGTAAGGAATCGGCATTACGATAATTCTTGAATGTAAAGCCTCGTTCTTTTTGTTAGAAATAAATGAGCGATATTCAGTCTCGTTCGTATGTGCCACGATAAGCTCATCTGCACTAATCAAGGCAAAGCGACCCGCTTTGAAATTCCCTTCCTGTGTTAAGGATAATAAATGCCATAAAAACTTCTCATCCAGCTTTAACATTTCTTGAAATTCCATCATACCTCGATTTGCTTTATTTAATTCACCATCAAAACGGTATGCTCTTGGATCTGATTCTGATCCATACTCAGCAATTGTGGAAAAGTCTATACTTCCAGTTAAATCTGCAATATCCTGTGATTTTGGGTCAGATGGTGTAAATGTTCCTATACCAACACGTCTATCTTCAGAAAAGAATATACGCTCAACCATTACATCTTCAATGCATCCACCATATTCTTGTTCTAAACGCATTGTGTTTAAAGGTGACAGGCTTCCCTCAATTCTTATTCCATATTCTCTATAGAAGTCTTCTCTTAAATGATGCGGAATAAGATGGAGGGGATCTTCATGCATTGGGCATCCCTTAATCGCATAAACTGCTCCTTCATCTGTTCGAGAATATTGTTCTAACCCTCGTTTTAATAAAGTAACAATTGTTGATTTTCCTCCACTCACTGGTCCCATTAACAAGAGGATTCGTTTTCTTACATCTAATCTTCTTGCTGCTGGATGGAAGTATTCCTCTACAAGTCTTTCAAGTGCTGTTTCTAGTCCAAAAATTTCTTTCCCAAAGAAATGGTACATTTTTTGACCATCTCTTTCTACAACACCTGCGCTTTTAATCATATTATAGACGCGTGAATGAGCCGTTTGAGCAACTTCAGGTCTATCTTTAAGAATTTCTAAGTATTCTGCAAACGTACCTTCCCACTTCAATCGATCCTCTTCTTCTCTGAAACTTTTAACCCTGCTTAAAATATCGATAGTCTTCCCTCCATTCAGGGCGTGTTTTATACATAGTATGAAGATAGTTCGCTAATGATACCGAATACTTTTTACTCAAGTTTACGAATTGTAACTTCACATGATAAAAAAACAAGGCACCATCCAAAGAAACTTTATGGTTGGCGCCTTGTTTTGTTTAATTTTTTCTTTTATATAAAATTCCTAGTGTGTTAGGTCCACAATGGCTTGAAACTGTGCAACCAGCAGTTGTTTCAATAATTTCTTCAAAATTCGCGAAACGTGCAACAGCTTCTTTAACTTTTGCTACTGTTTCAGGTGCGCAATGAGAATGAGTAATAAATAATCGGCTGTAATCAATATTATCGTTGTTTTCTAATCGGTCTTTCACATAATTTTCAAGACATCGTTCGAAATTACCTCGATATTTTTTCCCGACATGCATTTTCCCATCAACAACCTCTATAGATGGTTTAATTTTAAGTAATGTAGCGCCTAGTGCTTCAATACTTGAACACCGGCCACCTTTACGCAAGTAATCCATTTTATCGATTACAAAACTTGCATCCACTTTTGGAATAACATTCTCTAATTGTTTGCAAATTTCCTCAGGTTCAATGCCATCTTCCGCCAATAAAGCGGCATCATACACAATATGGCCGCTCCCTGTTGATAGATTGCTTGAATCAACAACATAAACATTGTCAAAATTTTCAGCAGCTAGTTTCGCATTTTGGTAGGAGGAAGAAAAATCTGAACCTAAACATATATGTATAACCGCATCATATTTTGGTGATAACCCTGCAAAAAAGTTCTCGTATTCAAACGTATTGACAGCTGCTGTTGTACAGGTTTTATTTTGTTCTCCGACATATTTAAAAATTTCTTTTGGTGTAATATCAACACCGTCACGAAAATCTTCATCATCGATTAAAACATGCAGTGGCATTAATGAAATATTCAATTGGTCGATAAGAGCTGGAGAAAGATCACATGTACTATCCGCAGTAATTTTAATCATACTCATAACCCCTTCTATAAAGACTCTTTTTTCCATTATATCACATTTAATATCCTGTCTATTGATATGCTGACATACCCTATATAATTCCGCATGCAATATTTGTCATTTTTTTGCGAATAAAAGTAAATATTCGCTCATATATATTGTTGTAATGCAGAATCTGGAAGGAGGATTACTTTGTTTTCTCAATTTAGATATTGGAAGCCCTACATCAGTCCATTTGATCCCTGCAAACCCATTCGTGTAAAAAGCTATTCAACACCTCCACAGCTCTTTATGGGATTTCAACCACCAGGACTTCCACAATTTCAAACTCCACACCAAGCATTAATGCACGGAACACTTTGGCCAGCTTTATTTAGCCCATATCCAGATCCCAAAAAAGGGGTGAAGCCTAATGACTAAACAAATGCCCCCAGAATATTATCAGTTATTAGAAGAAATTCAAGCAATTGATTTCGTTTTAGTAGAACTGAACCTTTACCTAAATACTCACCAACACGATATGGAAGCCATTAAACAATTCAATGAAACAGCCCAATTAAGTATGCAATTAAAAGTTAATTTTGAGAAAAAATTTGGACCACTCATGAATTTTGGAAGGAGCTATTCAAATTATCCATGGGATGTGGATGACACACCATGGCCATGGCAAGTTTAGAAAAACAAAATTTGCTCGATTAGCTTCTAAACTCGTCGGCTACTCTGACACATAATTTTGCTCATGAAGGAAGAGTCGAAGCGATGCTAGAGGTTAACCTCTTAAGCTAGATAATTAAAAAAGTAAAGTACGGCTATCGCTGCGTCAAAAACAAAATTACTGAATATGAGGGGTGAAAACAAGGGATGTTTTATTATGAAAAAAAACTTCAATATCCCGTTAGAGTAAGTACGTGTAACCCTATGCTCGCGAAATTTCTTATTGAGCAGTATGGAGGTGCCGACGGGGAGTTAGCTGCCGCACTGCGATATATGAATCAACGTTATTCAATTCCGAATAAAGTGATTGGTCTACTGAACGATATTGCGATGGAAGAATTTTCCCACCTTGAAATGATTGCAACAATGGTCTACAAACTTACAAAAGATGCAACTCCGGAACAAATTAAAGCAGCAGGTATAGCTGACCATTATGTAGATCACGACCGGGCCTTATTTTATCATAATGCAGCAGGTGTTCCATTTACTGCAACGTACATCCAAGCAAAAGGCGACCCAATTGCTGACCTCTATGAAGATATTGCCGCTGAAGAAAAAGCCCGCGCAACATACCAATGGATTATTGACCTTTCAGACGACCCTGACTTAAATGATGGCTTAAAATTCTTGCGTGAACGTGAAGTAGTTCACTCCCAACGATTCAGAGAAGCAGTAGAAATTTTAAAAGAAGAGCAGGGTAAAAAGAAATTCTTTTAATAATACTTAAGACGATGACTATTTTAGCATCGTCTTTTTCTAATTCAATCTACTTCCTAGTCCCCTCGTTGATTTACTGTTTTTACTAAACTATTCCGTCTTATAATTCTATTCATTTTCATTTTTTAAGAGAATTCCTCATTATTAATTAAATATAAAAAAAATTTATTCTAAACACATTTCCAATTTAATGTTAAATAAATATTTCCTTCATTATAATTAAATCACTACATAAAAAATATTAAGGAGGCACTTTAAATGGCTAGAATTATTGAAGCGAAAGCTGGCAGCACGCCTTTCCAAAGGCTTTTAGGTCATAATAAAGAAGTAATGGAGGCATGGTCCCAACTGGGAGATACATTAGAAAAAGATGGACACTTATCTTCTGAATTAAAGGAACAAGTAAGAAGAACTTTAGCGCAAAGTAATGGGTGTGAATATTGCAAAGCGAAAGGAAAGCCTGAACCTGAAAAGTTTAATGAAAAAATTTCAGTAGCAACAGGATTTGCAGAAGTATTTTTAAAGCAAAAAGGGGATATTCCCGATTCAATCTTTAATATATTAAGAGAATGCTTTACAGAAGAAGAAATCAGTGAACTATGTGCATTTATTACATTTACAACTGCTCAGCAATATTTCGGGGCAATCATGAAACTAGAGGCTATATAAATCCTCTTTAATCATAAAGCTGCTCTAAAATAACGGATAAAAGAAATTCTTCTTCAACCAATCCTTTATCCCCTACAAAAAATAAAGGAGTTTTTATGCGGTCTTTTTGCTTGTATTTTCTACTAATCATAAGGAAAATTCACTTGCTAATTTAGCAGCTATCATGAGAAGATTGGTTCTATGATAAATAGTAGAAAGTTTGGTGAACATAGTGAATACAAAAGCTTTATTACTCGGACTTTTAACTGTTTTAATATGGGGGTCTACTTTTGCTGCAAATAGCGTCAGCTTACAAGGTGGCTTTTCAGCAGGGCATTTAATATTATATAGATTCATCATTGCTTCTATTATTTTTGGTATACTTTCCTTAATTCCTACAATGAAAATACGGTTACCAAAAAAAGAAGATCTTTTAAAAATTACACTTTTAGGATTTGTAGGAATAAGTGGTTATCATATATGTGCTACATTCGGTCAATTAACTGTTAGTGCAGGAACAGCCGGTATGTTAATAGGTTCGGGGCCAATCTTTACGACGATATTTGCAATTTTAATTTTAAAAGAGCGATTAAGCTCGGTTGGATGGGTTGGATTAGGCTTTGGATTTGTTGGAATTATTTTAATAGCAATCGGGTCAGGTGATACATCACTTGGAATTGCTCCAGGAGTATTTTTAACAATCGCTGCTGCTATTGCAACTTCCATCTTCTTTGTCTATCAAAAGCCTTTCTTTAAAAAATATAGCGCTATTGAATTAACTGCTTATTGTACATGGGCAGGAACAATTCCATTTCTTATTTTCGCACCTGGGCTTATTCAGGATATTCAAACTGCAACATTGGAAGCAAACATTACAGCAATTTTTATAGGGATTTTCCCTACCGCATTTGCTTACTTAACATGGGCAATGGCCTTATCACTTGCTAATGCAAGCTCGGTCTCCAGCATCCTTTACTTAGAACCTGTTATTGCAATTACTGTTGCTTGGATCTGGTTAAATGAGCTGCCAACTATGGTTTCTATTATAGGCGGTATGATTGCTATTTCAGGTGTGTTGGTTGTGAATTTCTATGGTAAACGGCAAAATATTGTCGAAAACAGTGATCAGGTGAAAATGATCCAATAAAAAATGTCCCAAGAGCTAATTAGACTTTTGGGACTTTTTTAGGCTGTACAATTTATAACGTTGGTGAATGAAAATCACCTTCTCCCGAAAGTTGGAGAAGGTGATGGAATTTCACTAGCGTTATTTTCTTTTATTTTAATAATAGAAAACAAGTGAGGTTCC
>NZ_RXNR01000080.1 GCF_003966145.1 Lysinibacillus telephonicus | reverse complement strand
GTATTAGGCACGCCGCCAGCGTTCGTCCTGAGCCAGGATCAAACTCTCCATAAAAGAAAATTTGATAAAAGCTCTAAATTACACTGGCATCATATTTGATGTCCAAAATTTTGTTTCGTTCGCCGACAGGGGTCAGCTACTAAAAACTTTATTTCATTAACGTTTTGTTGTTCAGTTTTCAAAGTTCATTTTTATCCGTCATTTTTCAGCGACTTCTCCATAATAACATTTCAGTTTTTATCTGTCAACAACTTTTTTAAAAAATTGTTTTATAGAAAACTTTATGTTTTATTTTTGTTATCGCGTTGTTTCAGCGACGTTGATAATAATACTATACTTCAAACAATAAAGTCAATACTTTATCTAAAAAAAATTCGAGGTGTTTTAAATCACCCCGAAATTCCGCAGTTTAGATGTCTTTTCTCAATTCGAAGATTACTCTATGCCATATTCAGACTTCACAAATTCCTTATCTATTTTATAGTGGCGATGAGAAATCATTTCATTTTTCGCAGCGACTGGTTCAACATGGATATATTCTTTTTCGATTAAGTATTCAATAAATACTTCTAAATCAGTAGAGTAATATCTTAATTCATGATGACTGTGTAATTCTTGGATTGTCCAAACTTCTTTTTCAAGCATCGCCTCTAATATATGTTGGGCCCCGTCATGTGTTCTAGAATTAATTAAGAATTCAATAGCTAAAAATAGAAGCTCAAGTCTCTTTTCTAAACTCTCAGTACTCATAACTAATTCTTCATACAACTTATAAATTGCTGGTTCAATCTTTTTTACTTGAGACCATACTGTCACTTCTGGATATAATCCATTATCAATTACCGATAACCGTGCAAGGTGATGCAGTGAGTCAACTACATAACTATAAGAATCTAAATAATCTCCTCGGTTAAAAAACTCCTTCCCTTCTAAATAACGGCGGATGAGCTTAGAAAACTGTATACCAGTTTTAATTTTCCGGCCAAAAAACGGGAATTCTTGTAGTTTTAATCTTAATTTATGTAAATATTCATTGCGATCGAACATTACTTTTCCGTGGAAAATCCAATCGACAATTCGTCTATTCGATCCAGTATATAACCATTTATTTAATACCGTTTCTGTAAGGACATGCATTGTCATCTTTTGCTCTTCATGCGTATAATGTTTTGTGAAAATCGGCTTGTCCGCTTCTTTTACAATGATTAATAAAACTGTATCAAAAGTATCTGTAATGCTCTTTGTCTCTTCACGTTTAGTAACTAAAATAACACCTAAGGTCTCGGGCTGGCTAGCTCGTTCCTGGTAAATCGGGCGCAATATGTGCTCCATACTAATCCTCCTAATATACGATTACGTTATTTTTTCGACACCTTCAATTAGAATCCTTCTTTTATATTTCGTGATTCTATTTCTATTTGAAACGAATTGTTGTTTATTTTGTTTTAATTACACTTTCCTATCCTCAAATAAAAACGTTCTATGTTATAGTAGAATCTAGATTGGGAGGCAGAAAAAAATGGCAAAAAAATATAAAAATAAAATAAATAAAATCCGATCGTTTGCACTTTCGTTAATTTTTATTGGCTTTGTTATTATGTATGGTGCAATTTTCTTCCGAGAAAATCAAATTTTAGTTTTAATCTTTATGACGTTAGGTTTACTTTGTATTATCGGTAGTACCGTTGTCTATGCATGGATTGGCTTATTATCCACAAGAGCTGTTCAAGTTGTCTGTCCAAATTGCGGGAAACACACAAAAGTTCTTGGTCGAGTAGATATGTGTATGTATTGTAACGAGCCGCTTACATTAGATCCTACACTTGAAGGACAAGAATTTAACGAAGCATATAATAAGAAAAGTAAATAAAAGAGAGGTCGACTTATTAGAACTACCCCTTTTCAAAGGTAATAATGGGTAGTTCATGTAAGCGACCTTTTTTTTAGAAGTTAAACGTTATATAAGCTTCGTGAAAAATAAAACCTAGTAACATTTAGCTACTAGGCAACTTTTACTATAAAACTTGTTTTTCAACGTTTTCAAGACAATCTTGACATGTACCATACACTTCAAGGCGATGTGAGTGTACTTTGTAGCCAGTTACATGTGATGCAAATTGCTCCACTTCGTTTAAGCCTGGATAATGGAAATCAACGATCTTACCACAGCATTGACAAATCATATGGTAGTGATCATTCGTTACAAAATCAAATCGACTTGCTGCATCACCATAAGTAAGTTCTTTTACCAAGCCTGCTTCACGGAAAACACGTAAGTTATTATAAACTGTAGCAACACTCATGTTTGGGAACTTGCCTTCTAGCGCTTTATATATTTCATCTGCAGTTGGGTGTGTCATTGATTCAATTAAATATTCCAAAATAGCATGACGCTGCGGAGTAATTCTTACACCAGTTGTCTTTAACGTGTCTAGAGCATCTTTTAAATGCAGTTCAGACATCGCCATGCACCTCTCTTCGTACAGATTCTTAATTTATAATTGTTATAATTAGTGTAGCGAATAAACAAGATATAGTCAACACTTCCTTACTTTACACTGTTACTTTACGTTTATTTTCCACAAATATTCATTAAAATTCAATAATTTTTAACAATCAGAAAAAAAGATTTCCTGTACGACCGTATTCCTTTATCAATTAGAATCTCAATAACCACGCAAAATATTCATCTTATTCTCAACATCTGTTTCACCATTTAGCCATTTTTCTAAGCTTGGTTTAAATATTTCTAAACTGCGCTCCACATAACGGGATGAGTGGCTGGAAAAATGAGGTGAAATAGTTACGTTGTCAATTTCCCACAGCTTGCTGGATAGTGGAAGTGGTTCTTCTTCAAAAACATCGAGCACCGCATGGAATATTAGTTTTTGTTCGAGCGCTTGAATTAATACATCCGTTTTGACAACATTACCTCTTCCAAAATTCATAAAAATTGCATCATCTCTCATTAACTTGAAATGATCCAATTTTATTAAATGTTTAGTCTCCGGAGTGCTAGGCAACATTGAAATAACAATATGAGCTTTTGGTAATTGTGATTCCAATTCATCAATACGATAAGTTTCATTCATAAATGGTGCATCCTCACCACTGCGATTACAGCCAATTGTATAAACTTCAAATGCCTGCAGTAATCTTCCAATCTCAGAGCCTATTGCACCAGGGCCGATAATTAAGGCTGTGCTGCCATTCAGTTCAGAAAGTTGCGCTTTTTTATCCCATACTTTATTACGTTTATTTTCATAAATAAACGGTAATGCCCGCTTCAATGATAAAATATGTGCAAGAATAGATTCTGCCATTGGTGTTTTATGAATACCGCGGACATTAGAAACTAAAATATTCCGCTCTGCAATAGCTTTTGCTGGCATTTTTTCAATTCCTGCAGATGCAACAAAAATCCATTTTAAATTTTTAGCGATCTCAATTCGAGAATCATTTAAATCTTCTCCATATGTTACTAATACATCTGCCTTTTCTAGCTCTTCTTCATCTAAACGAGCATGGAAAATGAATTCTACATGTGGGAATTGTTTTACTAAAGGTTCTTTCAAGTCTGGTCTAGGGTCAAATGTAAAGTAAATTCTCATTATTCATTTCCCCCTTCCTTTAAATACGTTAACACTTCTTCTATATGATTTTTCACCTTTACCTTGCGCCATTCTTTTTCTACAATTCCGTCTTCATTAATTAAAAATGTAGAGCGTTCGATTCCCATAAATTCACGTCCATACATTTTCTTCAATACCCAAACACCATATTTTTCGGCTACTTCATGGGTATCATCAACCAGCAATGAGAAAGGAAGTCCATATTTTTCGATAAACTTTGTGTGCTTGTCTGCTGTATCGCCGCTTATCCCTAAAATTACTGCGTTTAAATCCTCAAATGATTGGTAGTGGTCTCTAAAATCACAGGCTTCAGTTGTACAGCCCGGCGTCATGTCTTTTGGATAAAAATAAAGAACAACCTTTTTCCCTCTAAAATCACTTAAGCTAACTTCTTCTTCTTTTTCATTTATTAGTGTAAAATTCGGTGCTTCCATATTTACTAAAGAATCCATATTTATTCCTCCCCTTTATTTCTATCGTACAGAACAAACAAAGTAGTTTCAAATTCTTTGGATTTCCTTTGAAATAGGGCTACAATAGATGTGAAAATAGATAGGAGGCATTTTGATGAACCATTTAAAATCCGAAGAAATTTATAAAGAAGCACAGGAGCATATCGTTGGTGGGGTAAATAGCCCATCACGTTCGTATAAAGCTGTTGGCGGCGGAGCACCAGTTGTTATGGCAAAAGGAAAAGGACCATATTTTTGGGATGTAGACGGAAATCGTTACATAGACTATTTAGCAGCTTATGGACCAATTATTACAGGCTTTGGTCATCCACATATTGCGCAAGCAATCTCTCATGCTGCAGAAACTGGCGTATTATTTGGTACACCAACTGAACATGAAGTAAAATTTGCCAAAATGTTAAAAGAAGCAATCCCTTCATTAGATAAGGTTCGATTCACAAACTCAGGAACTGAAGCAGTAATGACAACAGTTCGTGTTGCACGTGCATATACAGATCGTACAAAAATCATCAAATTTGCTGGCTGCTACCACGGCCATTTCGACCAAGTTTTAGTTGCCGCTGGTTCGGGTCCAGCTACATTAGGCTCTCCTGACTCGGCTGGTGTGCCCATAGCTGTAGCAACAGAGGTTATTACAGTACCATTTAACAATAAAGAACAATTCAAACTTGCAATGGATAAATGGGGCAATGAAGTTGCAGCTATTTTAATCGAACCAATCGTAGGGAACTTCGGAATTGTAGAGCCAAAGCCTGGATTCCTTCAATATGTACATGAGGTTGCAAAAGAAAAAGGTGCATTAACTATTCATGATGAAGTAATTACCGCTTTCCGTTTCCATTACGGAGCTGCACAAGATTTACTCGGCTTAACTCCAGATTTAACAGCAATGGGTAAAATTATCGGCGGCGGTCTGCCAATTGGTGCATATGGTGGTCGCAAGGAGATTATGGAAACAGTTGCACCACTTGGACCAGCATATCAGGCGGGAACAATGGCAGGAAATCCAGCGTCCATGTTAGCAGGAATTGCATGTCTTGAAGTATTAAAACAACCGGGTGTTTATGAGGAAATGGATCGACTTGGCGCTATCCTTGAAAAAGGCATTTTAGAAGCAGCTGAAAAACATGGCGTTACGATTACAGTTAATCGATTAAAAGGAGCTTTAACAGTTTACTTTACAGACGAAAAAGTTGAAAACTACGAACAGGCTGAAAACTCAGATGGTGAAATGTTTGGACGCTTCTTTAAATTAATGCTTGAAAAAGGAGTAAACCTGGCTCCTTCAAAATACGAGGCTTGGTTCTTAACAACTGAACATAAAGAAGAAGATATTTTAGAAACCATTGCAGCAGTTGACTATGCATTTTCAAAGCTTAAATAAATTTGTTATAGAATACATTTACTAGCAAGACAAGCAGATGTAAAGCGACTTTGAAAGTGCGGATTTAACAGCAATTCAAATTTTTTATCCCTTAATAAAGAATTCGGTTGACCACGGTGAAAAAATTAGGTAAAGTAATGTGATTTCCAATACTTTGATTTTGAAAGAGAGGGCTTATTTTTTTATGCAATTAGGTGCCCGTGTTTTAAAAACAGGTGTCGCTATTGTTTTTGCACTTTTTCTTGCAGAATTACTTAACTTACCTTCACCTGTTTTTGCTGGTATTGCTGCAATTTTTGCAATACAGCCATCAATTTACCGTTCTTATTTATCAATAATTGAACAGATTCAAGGGAACTTTATTGGTGCAACAGTTGCTGTGTTATTCGGTTTAATATTCGGACATCATATTGTCGCAATTGGGATAGCAGCGATTATTGTGATAGGTTTGATGCGAAAATTCAAATTGGATAGCTCTATGTCTCTTGCACTTGTTACGGTTGTTGCCATCATGATTTTTGAAGGAGAAGATTTTTTAGAGTTCGCTATTATTCGTTTTGCAACAGTTATGGTCGGGGTATTCGCAGCATTTATTGTTAATTTAGTGTTCCTTCCGCCGCGCTACGAAATTAAATTATTCACGATGATTGATTCATTGCAGGATGATATAATTCGTTGGACACGACTAGCGGCAAGGCAAGCGTCTGAACATACATCAACGAAAACGGCATTAAATAAATTCGAATCACGCCTGTCTGGAGTAGAAACTATGTACGGTTTTTACAAGGAAGAACGGCACTATACAAAAAGCAAACGATTTATACAGGCACGTAAACTAGTTATTTATCGCCAAATGATTACAACAACGAAGAAAAGCTTAGAGCTGTTGTATCGTCTGCATAAACACGAAAATGAAATTGCAAATTTACCTGATCAGTTTCGGATAATGGTACAGGAACGTCTAGATTTTCTCTTAACTTTCCACGAGCAATTGCTGTTAAAATTTACTGGCAAACTACGCCCAGAACATTCAAAATGGGTAAACGAAGCAGAAAACAAATACGCTGGTGTAATGGAGCAGCTAATACAACAAATTGCTTTTGAACAAAATCGTGAGGGAGAAGAAGAATTTTCAAGTTATCATTTATTCTATATTTTCTCTAGACTTTTAGATTACGAAGAAAATTTAGAGCATCTTGATACATTGATCGTTTCCTATAGGAGCTATCATAGCAACGAGAAAAATACAAATTTAGAAGAAGGCTTTTATTAACGTATTAAGAAAAAAGGTTGAGGTATCACAATTTTAGTGAAACCTCAACCTTTTATTATTTTCGTGGTTGCTAGACTCCCTGTTTCTTCGGTTCGTCTCCAGCGCATTTCGGAGTTAAACGAGCCTGCTCCGCTTTTCTGATTGTCTAGCTGCGCAGGCTAACTCCTCGTGCGCTTCAACTCCTCCTTCGAAGGCAAAAAGCGCCTTCTTGTCGGAGTCTCCAGCGCATTTCGGAGTTAAACGAGCCTGCTCCGCTTTTCTGATTAATTTTTCATTTTTGGGTCGAGTGCATCTCGCAAGCCGTCACCCATTAGATTAAATCCAAGTACTGTTAACATAATTGCGATTCCGGGAAATATCATTGTCCATGGTGCAGTCATTAAATGAACCCGTGCATCAGACAGCATTTTCCCCCACTCTGGTTTTGGTGCTTCCGCGCCTAACCCTAAAAATCCTAGTGCTGCCGCCTCAATAATCGCTGTTGCAATCGCAAGCGATCCTTGAACAATTACTGGTGAAAATGAATTCGGTAATATATGTCGCCACAAAATTCGGGAATCCTTCATACCAATCGCTTTTGCAGAAACAATATATTCCTCTTCTTTTACACTTAACACTTTCGAACGAATTAATCGTCCGAAATTCGGAACATTTATAATAGCGATTGCAATTAATGCATTTTGTAGAGACGGACCTAAGATAGATACAACTGCAATTGCTAATAAAATGCTTGGAAAAGCAAGCATAATATCAAATATTCTTGAAATAATTGTATCAATCCAACGTCCGTAATATCCTGCAATAATCCCTAAAAAACAACCAACAATTGCCGATAGAACAACGGCTGAAAATCCTACATACAATGAAATTCTAGCCCCATGAATAATACGCGAGAAAATATCTCGTCCAAAATCATCTGTTCCAAACCAAAATTCACTAGATGGCGGTGCTAATCTAACACTAAAGTCTTGATCATTTATTCCCTGAGGTGCAATCAAGGGACCGAATATAGCTAGCAGGATGAAAAATAAAACAATACCTGTTCCAACGAGTGCAGACTTGCTTTTCTTAAAGCTGCGCCAAGCCTCTTTCCATGGTCCAACAGCTTTTTCTGGTTTCGATGTCATATCAATAGATTTTGAGACCAATTCAGACATGTTTAGTTCCCCTCCTAGTTATATTTAATCCTTGAATCAATTACAGTGTATAAAATATCTACAATAAGATTAATCATGACAAACATAAATGCAACGACTAAGATTCCCGATTGAATCACGGTATAATCACGGAAACCAATAGCTTCATATATATAACGCCCAATGCCCGGCCAGCTGAAAATAGTTTCGGTTAAGATAGCTCCGCCTAAAAGTAAGCCAGTTTGTAAACCAATTACAGTTAAAATAGGTATCAATGCATTTTTTAAAGCATGCTTATAAATAACTTTCACCATTTTTTGACCTTTCGCACGAGCTGTACGAATATAATCTGAACGCATAACTTCTAACATGGAAGACCGCGTCATTCTTGCTATAATCGCCATCGGTATAGTGGCAAGGGCAATTCCAGGCAATATTAAATGTTTCAATGTTGTTAAAAATTGGTCATATCTACCTTGAATCAATGTATCAATTAAATAAAAATGGGTTATAGCATTGACAGGATCTCTCACCTCTTCACGTCCTGAAGTAGGTAACCACCCTAAGTTAATGCTAAACGTCCATTGCTCCATTAGACCGAGCCAAAAGATTGGCATTGACACACCAATTAAAGCGACAACCATTGCGATATAATCAAACCAAGAATTTTGGAACCAAGCAGAAATTATCCCAGCATTCATGCCAATTACTATAGCTATTATCATTGCAAATATGGCTAATTCAATCGTTGCAGCTAAATATGGCCAAATTTCAGTTGAAATCGGCTGCCTCGTTCGAAGCGACTCTCCTAAATCACCTGTTAATAAGCCTTTTAAGTAATCGAAATATTGAATATACCACGCTTGATCAAGTCCTAATTTTTGGCGAAGGGCCGCAATTGATTCCTCTGTAGCTTGTTGGCCTAAAATTACTTGTGCAGGATCACCGGGTATCGCACGAATGATAAAAAAAACAATAAACGTCATTCCTAGCAACACAGGTATTAAATGAAGAATTCTTCTCCCTATGTAGTGAAGCATACTTTCACCTCTTTCATCAGAATGTACCAGGATACGAAAAAAATGGAGTATTTATAATTGCATGTGTACCTGGCACACTAAAAAATAAATTTGTGCGTCCAGGTACACTAAATTTTATTGCATATATACGTTTACTAAACTTTCAGATCCTGTCGGGTGCGGCAAGTAGCCTGTTACACCTTTTTTCGCTGCAAGTAATGGTGTTGAGTGTGCTAATGGTACCCATGGAGCATCCTCATGAATAATTGCTTGCGCTTGTTTATATAATTCATTACGTTTTTCTTCATCTACCTCTGATTGAGCTGCAATTAACAAATCATGCGTCTCATCATTTGAATAATAGGTATAGTTGTTACTGCCGATAGTATCTTTATCAAGCAATGTATATAGGAAGTTATCTGCATCACCATTGTCGCCTGTCCAGCCTAATAAGAATGCATCTGCCTCACCGTTGTTTGCTTTTTCTAAATAAGTTGCCCATTCATACGTAACAATTTTTGAAGGAATTCCAACGTCAGCCAAGTTCTTCTGAATTGCTTCAGCTACCTTTTGTCCATCCGGCATATATGGACGTGGAACTGGCATTGCCCATAGCTCGATTTCAGAGCCATCGTAGCCAGCTTCAGCTAACAATTCTTTCGCTTTTTCTGGATCATATGGATATCCTTCAATTTCATCATTATATCCACTAATTGATGATGGCATTGGGTTGACCGCTACTTCAGCGCGCCCTTCAAAGAAAGCATCCACAATTGTTTGTTTGTCAATTGCATAGTTAACTGCCTGACGAACTAGCTTATTATCAAATGGTGGACGAGTGTTAGTTAAACCGAGATATCCAACATTCATTGAAGGACGTTCAATTAATTGTAAATCTGGATTCGATTCAACTGATGCTCCGTCAGATGGATTAATTCCGTCTGCTAAATCGATTCCTCCAGTGATTAGTTCATTTAAACGTGCAGAGTTATCAGGTATTGCTCGGAAAATAATTTTATCTAACTTTGGAAGACCTTCTTGCCAGTAATCTTCGTTCTTTTCGACTGTAATTGAATCGTTTCGTTTCCATTCAACAAATTTAAATGGTCCTGTACCAACTGGATTATCTCCAAAAGCGTCGCCATCTTTTTCAAATGCAGTTGGTGAAGCAATTCCAAATGGACTCATTGCAAGATTTTTAAGGAATGGTGCTTGAGGGCGAGTTAATTTAAATTCAACTGTATAATCATTGACAGCAGTTACACTTTCAATCACATCTTCGCCTTCTGCTTTAAACATAGAGTTGAAGTAATAAAACTTCTCTTCAGCCCCACCTTTCCAACGCTCAACATTTTTAACAACTGCTTCAGCATTGAAATCAGTTCCATCGTGGAATTTCACTCCTTCCTGTAATTGGAACGTATAGGTTAGACCATCTTCACTTACTTTCCATTCCTTAGCCAACCCTGGATGAATTGTAGTATCTTGTTCTCCAAAGTTTAATAATGTTTCATAAATATTTTCTGTTACTTTAAATGATTCACCATCTGTAACGATTGCTGGGTCAAGTGAAACGGAATCTCCACCACGACCAAATACTAATACTTGAGGCACTTCCTCTGCTGGTTCTTCCGTAGCCGGATCATCAGTTGTTTCTGCAGGTTCTTCAGCAGTATTTTCATCACCACTACATGCAGCTAAAAAAACCGAAAGGACCAGAAGTAAAAATAGTCCCAATGTCCAAAACTTGATTTTTCTCATAAAAACCCTCCCATTTTTCAAACTTATCTATGTCATTGTCACGCTTCTCCATATAAATGGCAGGCAACAGAATGACCTTTTTTAACTTCTACTAAATTCGGAACATTCATTTTGCAGGTAATCGTTGCGTATGGACATCTAGTATGAAATGCACAACCCGCATCTGGAACTGAATTTGCAACATCTCCAGTAATAATTACCTTTTCTCTCTCATATGTTGGATCAGGTACTGGTACAGAAGATAGTAATGCTTGTGTGTATGGATGAAGTGGTTCAGCATATAAAGATTCACTATCTGCCAATTCTACTAATCTACCTAAATACATCACTCCGACTCTATCGCTAATATGGCGAACAACACCCAAGTCATGGGCGATAAAAATATAAGTAAGCTTTAAGTCTTCCTGTAGTTTTTGCATTAGATTCAATACTTGAGCTTGAATAGATACATCAAGAGCTGATACAGGCTCATCTGCAATAATTAACTTCGGATTTGTCATTAAAGCTCTGGCAATGCCGATACGTTGGCGCTGACCTCCGCTAAATTGATGTGGAAATCTCCTTGCGTGATAAGCACTTAATCCAACAATTTCTAAATACTCTTCAACCATTTCTTTACGCTCCGCTGAGCTTCCAATACCATGAACAATAAGCGGTTCTTCTAATATCTTTTTAACTGTATGTCTTGGATTTAAAGAGGCGTATGGATCTTGAAAAACCATTTGAATGTCTCGCCGCGCCTTCCTCATGTCCTTATTTGATAATGTGGAAAGCTCAATACCATCAAACTTAATCGATCCTTCTGTGGGCTCTAAAAGACGCATAATCATTCTTCCAGTTGTCGATTTTCCACAACCGGATTCTCCGACTATTCCAAGAGTTTCTCCCTCATTTACCTCAAAAGAAACATCATCCACTGCTTTTACTTCACCATGCTTTTTACCTACAGCCCCAGATCGTTTTGGGAAGTATTTTTTTAAGTTATCGACTTTCAACAGTACGTTCGACAATACCAACCCCTCCTTTCTCCTCTAACAAGAAGCATCTCGCTTTGTGAGCTTTAGAAGATTCATACAATGGCGGATTTTCAGTTACACAACGGTCACTTGCAAACTCGCAGCGAGGTGCAAAACGACATCCTTGTTGAATGGAACCTGGTTTTGGTACATTGCCTGGAATTGAATATAAGTTTTCCTTTTTATAACGCATATCTGGAACGGATTGAATTAATCCTTTTGTATATGGATGTTGAGGATTTTTAAATATATCAGCTACAGTAGCTTCTTCTACAATTTGACCTGCATACATAACAATTACCCGTTCACACGTTTCAGCAACTACTCCTAAATCATGGGTAATGAGTAATACAGCAGTTTTAAATTGTTTATTTAATTCTTTCATTAGCTTTAAAATTTGTGCTTGTATCGTAACATCTAGAGCAGTTGTTGGCTCGTCGGCAATTAATAATTTTGGATTACATAGTAATGCCATCGCAATCATTACACGCTGCCTCATACCGCCCGATAATTGGTGAGGATAGTCTTTCATTAGTTCCTCCGCTCTTGGTAAACCTACTAATTTCAGCATTTCAATCGCTTGATTCGCTGCTTGCTTTTTCTTCATGCCTTTGTTGTGAATTAAAATTGCTTCAATCAACTGATTTCCTATTGTGTATAAAGGATTTAAAGATGTCATCGGTTCTTGGAAAATCATTGCGACATCCTTTCCTCGAACTTTACGCATTTGTTTTTCAGTTAGCTGTGTTAAATCAATGTCATCAAGTAAAATTTGACCTGATGTAATTTCCCCAGGAGGAGATGGGACTAATCCCATAATGGATAAAGAAGTTACACTCTTTCCACAACCGGATTCTCCAACAATCCCTAAAATTTCCCCTTCATGAATATGAAAATCAATATGATCAACGGCAGGCACTTTTCCGTCATCTGTGAAAAAGGTAGTTTCTAAGTCATTTACTTTTAGTAGTTTTTTTCGCTCCATCTAATGCCCCCTTACTTGTATGTCTTTTAATACAAATTTGAAACAACTCTTTCTTTCCATTAATTTCTACTTCGTACAAGAAAATGATAGATTCGAAATCTATTAATCATATTTTTTTATGCTAAGATACTGTAAGTTATACAGCTTCATCAACAGAATTTCTTCGACAGGAATTTACATCTACGTCGCTTTAACGCGTTAATCTTCTAATCAATTAATTTGATAAAAAAATAAAAGTTTTGTTGCTTATTTAAGAGTTGAAGCCTTCATAAGCATCAAATATTTATTTAAAAAACAAAAAACCTAGCAAGTCGAATACTGACTTACTAGGCATTTTATTGTCGTTAAGTTTTTAGTCCAATTTTTGTATTTGGAATAGGTCAAAGTATACTTCTTTTTTCTCCATTAATGATTCATGAGTACCTTCTTCAACTAATTTTCCATGGTCTATAACAAATATTTTATCTGCATGAGTAATTGTTGATAATCTATGGGCAATGATAATCGTTGTACGATCACTTGCCAGTCTATCCAATGAATCCTGAATTAACGCTTCACTTTCTAGATCAAGTGCCGAAGTAGCTTCATCTAAAACTAAAATCGGTGGATTTTTTAAAAATACTCTCGCAATTGCTACACGCTGTTTTTGACCACCTGAAAGTTTTACGCCTCGCTCGCCAACTTTTGTATCATACCCTTGTGGAAGCGTCATGATAAATTCGTGTGCATTAGCTGCTTTTGCAGCAGCAATTACTTCTTCATCAGTTGCATCTGGTTTTCCCATTAATATATTTTGCTTAACGGAATCAGAAAATAAAATATTATCCTGGAGCACGATTCCAATTTGGGAGCGCAATGAATTTATCGTAACATCTTTAATATTGATTCCATCAATTTTAACCGTACCGCTCGTAGCATCATAGAAACGAGGGATTAAGCTTACGATGATTGATTTCCCACCACCGCTCATCCCTACAAAAGCAGCAGTTTCTCCTGGGTTAATATTAAAATTAATTTGATTTAAAATTAACTTTCCATCTTTTTCATATTGAAAATCAACATTTTCAAAAGAAACACGTCCTTCAACAGGTGGCAAACTTTTGGCGTATGGTTTATCTTGAACATCATAATCTTCATCCATTAATTCGAACATTCGGTCCATCGATGCAATGGATTGAGTTAGCGTTGTGGAAGAATTGACTAATCTGCGTAATGGGCTATACAACCGTTCAATATAAGCGTAGAAAGCTGCCATTGTACCAACTGATAAATCCCCATTTATTACACGATATCCTGCATATCCTATCACTAATAGTGGAGCTATATCCGTAATCGTATTTACGACAGCAAAGGACTTTGCATTCCACTTTGTATGATCGAGTGCGCGATCGAGAAATTCACCATTTTCACCATCAAAAATCTTTTGTTCATGTTTTTCAAGTGTAAAACTTTTAATAATGCTTATTCCGCTAACTCGTTCATGTAAATAACTTTGGACATGAGCTAACGCTTGGGATCGTTTTCTTGTTAAATCCCGAAGTCTGCCAAAGAAGTACTTAACACTGATAGCAAAAAACGGCAATGCAATGATAGAAACTAAAGTTAGCTTTACATCCATTGCAAGCATTATCCCGATTGCAATTAGAATTGTGGCAACATCCAACCATAAATTCATTAAGCCAATCATAATGAAATTTTTCGTTTGTTCTACATCGTTAATAACACGGGAAATAACTTCACCAGCACGAGTATTAGCATAATATTTTAAGCTTAGCTTTTGTAAGTGGCCGAATAGTTCTTGTCTTATATCAAACAGTACTTTGTTGCCGACATGCTGTGCAAAATATTGACGATAATATTCAATTGGCGGACGAATAATGAAGAATAATATGACAGTTCCACCTAGCCAGAAAAATAATTGTTGGATTTTTTCACTATTTGTCATGTCTGTATCGATAATATGATCAATGACGATTTTTATTAAAATAGGAATAAAAAGTGGAATTGCAAATTTTAAAATACCAATAATGATGGTTAATATAATTTCCCATCGGTATGGTTTCACAAAGCGCATGTAACGTTTTATACTACCCAATTTATTTATAACACTTCCTTTAATCTAGAGATATTAGATAAAATATGTAACATTATTCAAAAAACTACTTAATATATTCGTACTAGCCACGGACAACGTGTAAGCTAAAGCATTAGATTATAAACGCATAAACTATAGTACCCCCTGTGGATAAGAGGCACACTCCACTATTTCGCCACTTTATCTACAATAACATAAAAAAAGTCGTCTATTTAAATCAGACGACTTTATTTCAGTAACGCCTCACCAGCGTCCGGATTTTTCAAGCCTAGACCAACACGGTGTTGGTCAGTTAACCGTTTGTGCAGGGGACACGAAGAAGCTACACTGCTTATTATTGGCGCCTTTCAAAAATTCGTGTTATCCCAGAGGCTTTGATGCAGCGAACGTATTGTACTTCCACTGCATAAAAATTATTTTTTATTCGATTGCATTTCTTTATTAAATAGGTATCGATTCGTCCATACCTCTATAAAATCGGGCGCAAACGGACCTCTTTTTTGTTTTATCCAACTAATTAATTTATTTACATTTCGTTTTAAAATTTTATCAATAACTTCTGGATAGCCCATTTCTTTTTTATGTTGCTCATATTCATCTTCATCAAGCACTGTATAAGTCATATCAGGAAAAACTTTTATATCAAGGTCGTAATCAATATATTTAATTGCATTATTATCGAAGACGTATGGAGAGCTCATGTTGCAGTAGTAATACACTCCATCTTCACGCAGCATACAAATGATATTAAACCAATGCTCAGCATGAAAGTAGCAAATAGAGGGTTCCCTTGTTAGCCATGTTCGCCCGTCTGATTCTGTAACAAGTGTACGTTCATTTGCACCTATAAATATGTTTTTCGTGCCTTTTAAGACCATTGTTTCCTGCCAGACACGGTGGATGCGACCATTGTGCTTATAACTATGTATTTGTATCGTATCTCCTTCATTTGGTATTGCCATATAAAGCCCACCTTTTCGTCTATGCTATAATCATGTAGCAACTTATTAGGTATATTATAGCAATGCATTACAAAAACTTGTAGCTAGAAAGAACATAATTTTTATATCGATTAACAAAAATTGGCTTATTAAAAAATTAAGGTATAGACATAATGTCTATACCTCAGGTTGTTGACAAAAGACCTTCAGAATGGGCTTATTCTGAAGGTCTTTTGTAATTTTAATAGATTATTGGGTATTTAACCGACTTATTTGGGGTAAAAACACTCTTCGAGTATTATA
>NZ_RXNR01000007.1 GCF_003966145.1 Lysinibacillus telephonicus | reverse complement strand
CGATTTTATTCGAAGAAAAGAGAATGTAATTCTAGTAGGGGCGCCTGGAACTGGTAAAACACATTTAGCTTCAGCACTGGGTAGAAAAGCTTGTGAGCAAGGTTTTGAAGTACGTTTTTATCGAGTTTCGCATTTAGTAGAAGAATTGGAACAGGCTTTACATGTGGGGAAATTAAAGCAATTTCGAAATAAATTAGAGAAAATTGATTTAATGATATTGGATGAAATGGGTTATCTTCCATTTGGTAAAGAAGGAGCGGAGTTACTTTTTCAAATCATTTCTGAATTTTACGAACAGAAGAGTTTGATTATCACGTCAAATTTAGAATTTAGTCAGTGGAATCGTATTTTTTCAGATTCACGTTTAACGGCAGCTCTGGTGGATCGTTTGATTCACCATGCCCATATTATTTCTTATACGGGACAGAGCTTCCGTTTAGCCAATGCGTTGTCGAGAAAACAGTAAAAATATTGGGTGGCAACACTCTGTATTTTTCATTGCAATTCTCTGCATTTTTATCTTGCAAAATACAATTGGCGTTATTCCATCCTTTAATAATTCTTGAACAATGTGAAACGTATATAAAGGTACTGAATATGATGGCAGTTCAAGTAATAAATATTTTGAATTTGCTAAAGTATGTACTTCGAATGTTTTAACTAGTTGAGCTAAATTGGGGGATAGCCTAGCTTCGTGTCCTGTATATATTTTTAAGGGAATGTTATATTTCAAAAGCTCCATTTGAAGAAGATTAACTTTATTCTGAACTTGATTAAAATTTACTGAATATAAAGGATGTTGGAAATGTGATGTTGTAATAATGTCAGAAATCCCTTCATCTACTGCCTTTTGTAACATGTTAATTGTTTGCTGCATTGTTGCTGGCCCGTCATCTTCATTCCATAGTAAATGACTATGTATATCGATCAATACGTATCCTCCTTTTGCCATTACACACCAATTAACTATTGTTATTAAAAACATAATATAAAAGACTTTAAATTAGTACATGGAAAATATGATTTCATAGAAAAAAACCACTATCAACTAAAAGTTAATAATGGTTTTCCATTTATTTCGCGTATTCAACTGCACGTGTTTCACGAATTACAGTTACTTTTATATGGCCTGGATAGTCGAGCTCTTCTTCGATACGTTTTCTAATATCTCTTGCTAAGCGATGTGAAGCTAAATCATCAATCTTATCTGGTTGTACAATAATTCGAATTTCACGACCAGCTTGGATTGCATATGATTTTTCTACCCCATCATAGCTTTCAGAAATTTCTTCTAGCTTCTCTAGACGGCGAATGTAGTTTTCCAGTGTTTCACTACGAGCACCCGGTCTTGCTGCTGATAGTGCATCTGCAGCAGCTACAATTACTGAAATAACAGATGTTGGTTCAGTGTCACCATGGTGAGATGCAATACTGTTAATTACAATAGGATGTTCTTTATATTTCGTTGCAAGCTCTACACCAATTTCAACGTGACTTCCTTCAACTTCATGGTCAATTGCTTTCCCAATATCGTGAAGCAATCCTGCGCGTTTTGCTAAAGTTACATCTTCCCCTAGCTCTGCTGCCAGTAAACCAGCTAAATGTGCTACCTCGATTGAATGTTTTAACACATTTTGGCCATAGCTTGTACGATATTTCATACGACCTAGAATTTTCATCAAGTCAGGATGCAAGTTGTGAATACCTACCTCGAAAATCGTTTGTTCACCTGTTTCGCGAATTTGCTCGTCCATTTCTCGACGTGATTTTTCCACCATTTCTTCAATTCGAGCTGGGTGAATTCGACCATCTTGTACTAATTTTTCAAGTGCAAGACGAGCTGTTTCACGGCGAATCGGATCAAATCCTGATAAAATAACTGCCTCTGGTGTATCATCAATAATTAAATCAATACCAGTTAGTGTTTCAAGTGTTCGAATATTGCGACCTTCACGACCAATAATACGGCCTTTCATTTCGTCATTCGGTAGGTTTACAACCGATACAGTTGTTTCTGCAACGTGATCAGCTGCAAAACGTTGTAGTGCAAGTGATAATATTTCACGAGCTTTTTTGTCAGATTCTTCCTTTGCACGTGTTTCAGCTTCCTTCGTCATAATTGAAATATCTGTTGAAAGCTCGTTTTCAACCTGTTTCAAAATGATATCCTTCGCTTCTTCACGTGTTAAAGCTGCGATGCGTTCAAGCTCTGACTTCTGTTCGCGTACTAGCTCTTCCACTTTACTTTCCATCTGTTCAATATGCTGTTGTCTTTCGGCAAGAGCTTCTTCTTTTCGCTCTAAGCCTGTTTCTCTCTTATTCAGAGCATCATCCTTGCGATCAAGATTTTCTTCTCTTTGCAATAACCGGTTTTCTTGTTTCTGAAGCTCGTACCGGCGTTCACGGATGTCTTTTTCTGCTTCAGTTCGAATTTTGTGAGTTTCATCTTTTGCTTCAAGTAGTGCTTCTTTTTTAAGCGCTTCCGCTTCTCGCTTAGCTTCATCAATGATAAGCTCAGCCGAGTTTTTCGCACCATTTACTTTTGATTCATTCACTTTTTTCATATAGAAATAGATAACAGCGGCACCGACGATGAGTCCAAGCAAAGCGGAGATAATGTTGTCCGGCATTCGAACACCTCCTCTTGCTATATTCGTGTCATTTTCAGTCGGCTCATATATTGAGTAAGTTCAACATACTGCCTATTTCATTTCAAAATTAAGAAATTATACATATTTAATTGTATAGCTCAATACTAGGTCTGTCAAGGATTCCCACTATTACGCGATAATAATATAAGCATATATTTTGATAAAGACTTCGAATATGACTTTATCCACTTGTATTAAAAATTAATCTTAAAAGGATTTGAAAATTAAGCTAGAACTCTTTAATAAAATTTATGCTTATTTTTTACATAAAATAGAATTTCTTATTATTTTAGTCAAAATTTGATATTTTATTCAAAGAAGTTTTCTGAGTAGATTTATTCCAAATTAAGTAAATAATCCTTTACTTAATTATTTTTACCGTTCTTTGGCATATTCCTCTTTTTTTGAAAGAAGGATGATTATTACAAGACAGTTTATTCATAACAAGGCGTATTATGTTTATGTCCTTAATAATACTTCAAGTAGACCTACTATTAATCACCCTGAAAAGGCACTTCACAAAATCTTCGGGAATTTCTGATTGTATTAAAAAATCTACTCATTTAAAAATAAATGAGCAGATTTTACTAGAGAATAATTTGAGATTTATAAATCAATATTCAACTGTTCTCAGATTTTAGGACAGTGCTATAAAATATCCTATTCTTCGTCTAATAATAATGCTAACTCTTCATCCATTTCTTCCTCTTCATCATGTGCACCAATTGTATATGATGACGAAGCAATTCCATAGGATTCACGAATTTTGTTAGCTATCTCATCGCGGATTGCTGGATTTGCTTTTAAGTATTGTTTTGCGTTTTCACGACCTTGACCTATGCGCTCATCACCATATGCATACCATGAACCGCTTTTTTGAATAATGTCTAACTCTGCACCAAGGTCAACAATTTCTCCTTCTTTGGAAATACCTTCACCATACATAATATCTACTTCTGCAGTACGGAATGGAGGAGCAACTTTATTCTTTACAACTTTGATCTTCGTTTTGTTCCCTATCATTTCTGTACCTTGTTTAATTTGTTCAGCACGGCGAACTTCAAGACGAATTGACGCATAAAATTTAAGGGCACGTCCACCAGTAGTTGTTTCTGGGTTGCCGAACATAACGCCAATTTTTTCACGAACTTGGTTGATAAAGATAGCCAATGTGTTTGATTTGTTAATAATACCAGAAAGTTTACGAAGTGCTTGAGACATTAAACGAGCTTGCAGACCCATATGAGAGTCACCCATCTCACCTTCAATTTCTGCTTTTGGTACTAGGGCAGCAACTGAGTCGATAACGATAATATCAATCGCACCACTACGTACTAATGCTTCAGCTATTTCTAATGCTTGCTCACCAGTATCTGGTTGAGAAAGTAATAATTCATCAATATTAACACCTAATTTTTGCGCGTACACTGGATCTAATGCGTGCTCTGCATCGATGAACGCAGCTTGTCCGCCATTTGCTTGAATTTCAGCAATTGCGTGCAGGGCAACAGTCGTTTTACCAGATGATTCTGGACCGTAAATTTCAATAATACGGCCGCGAGGATAGCCCCCTACTCCAAGTGCTGCATCAAGCGCCAAAGAACCACTAGGTGATGTTGAGATTTGGCGGTCTGATTGTTCACCAAGCTTCATAATAGAACCTTTACCGAATTGCTTTTCAATTTGTTTTAATGCCATATCTAAGGCAGCTTTACGATCGCTCAAAATATTTCCTCCCTATATATCAATTGAATTAAGTTTGTCTCTTTCTTATGTCTCTACTATACTTCTTTTTGAGACAACTTTCAAGGAAAAAGCGAACATATTTTCGTTTTTTTGTGCAAAATAAAAATTTGAGCTACAAAAATAGCCCAAATTTCTTTTTTACATAATTAAAAAAGCATAAAAATTATTGGGATGTCTAGCCCCTCGATATAATTTGCATACCTCTCCTACAAGATATGAGACAAGTCGGCTAAGCATGCTCCTAAGTGTTGCCGATGTCCAGCTTAAAGTAGCTATTCTTATACTTTTTCATAACCTTTTTCATGTAACAATCTCATCAAGTAGCTGAATGCTAGTTTAACGGCGCGTATTCGGTTTGTATTGCGCATGCCTGAAAGCTGAAGCTTGCGAGTAATTGGATCAGAATCTCCAATACTAAATCCAATCCAAATTGTTCCTGCAGCTTGGCCGTCATGTGGTTCTGGTCCAGCAGCGCCAGTTAAGCCGATACCAATATCTGTTCCAAACTTTTGACGTACTTTAGAAGCCATAGCGGCTGCACATTCGCTGCTAACAATACCGAACTCATCTAAAAATGACTTTTCAATACCAAGCTGAGTTACTTTCGCCTGTTCAGTATATGTTACGACTCCACCAACTAGTATACTGCTTACACCTGGAATTTCAGCAAGCTCCGATTGAAACAATCCTGCTGTTAAACTTTCTGCCGCAGAAATTGTTAATTTATTATGGAGTAGCATTTCGACTGTTTTTGAGGCTAATGAATCGTCATTATTCCCGTAATGGTATTCACCAACAATGTTTAAAATTTCACCTTCTTTAGCTTTTATCAAATCCCAAGCTTCATTTTCTGAATTCGCTTTAGCTGTAATACGCAATGTTACCTCACCATCAGAAGCTAAGGGTGCAACAGTTGGATTTGATTGATTATCTAAAATATCCTGTACCTGTACTTCAAGCTCGGCTTCACCAATACCATAAAAACGTAAAACATGAGAAACAATAACACCGCCATCATTTAGAAGCGCAGCAAGTTTAGGCTTAACTTCAAACTGAAACATTGGTTCTATTTCTTTTGGCGGCCCTGGAAGTAATATGTATGTGCGGCCATTCTGTTCTAAAATCATTCCAGGTGCCATGCCATGATGATTAGCAAGCACTTTGCTTCCTTCAAGCACTAGTGCTTGCTTGCGGTTATTTTCTGTCATCTCCCGTCCACGTTGGGCGAAGTATTCTTCAATATAAGTTAACGCTACATTATCAAAGACTAGTGGTACACCAAGATGATTTGCAATTGTTTCCTTTGTTAAATCATCTTTAGTTGGTCCAAGCCCACCAGAGAATATAATTAAATCTGAGCGTGATTCTGCAATCTCAATTACATCTTTTAAACGTCCAGCATTATCTCCAACAGCTGTATGATAAAAAACATTGATGCCAAGTTCAGATAATTGAGTTGAAATAAATTTTGCATTGGTATTTGCAATTTGACCGAGCAATAATTCGGACCCAACCGCTATAATTTCCGCATTCATTTTCTAACCTCACTTATTTAGAGTTTACAAATACATGACGGTTTAAATAAAAATATTCCCATCCTGACCAAATGGTAAAGATTAACGCAACATAAAGAGCAATGATATCAAATGGTATGCCGATTAGTGTAAAGATAGTATTGTGTAATAACAGCGAAGCAATTGCAACGATTTGTGCCCATGTTTTAATCTTTCCTAACTGGCTGGCTGCTACAACTTCTCCTTGACCTGCCAAAATTGCACGCAAGCCTGTCACCGCAAATTCACGGCTCAAAATAATAATGATAACCCAAGAAGGTGCCATCCAAAGTTCAACTAGAATAATAAATGCTGCAGAAACCAATAATTTATCCGCTAATGGATCTAAAAATTTCCCTAATGTTGTAACTAAATTATATTTTCGTGCATAATAACCATCAATCCAGTCAGTTGTTGAAGCAATGATAAAGATTAATGCTCCTACAAAATGATTTACAGGCATTTCTGCACCAAATAGCTCGATTGTTCCCCAACCGAAGTCAAATAGTATTACAATCACAAATAACGGGATTAGACAAATTCTTGAGACTGTAATCTTATTCGGAATATTCATTTTTTATAACACCTTTCATTCGAAAGAAAATAGCCATCCTTTTAGATGACTACTGTTCTTGTTGTAATGTAATAATAATATTTTGTGTCATAATGTCTTGTGCATACTGAACTTCAACATCATTTACAAACACTTTAGCATTTTGTGAGTTGCCAAGTCTAATACGCGCAAAGCCATTTGAAGTAGAATCGTGTTCCACGACCTCACCAGCTGTGTATACACGAGCTTCTATTTGTTCGTTTCCATTAGTATCACGAACTCCTACCCATGTGTCTCCAGAAACTTCAATACGAATATTCATCGTATCTGTACCAGATAATTCATAAGTTGTTGTTTCGCCATCAACCACACCTGGGGAAATTGTTTGAGTAACAGTTGGTTCTTCTACGACTGGTTCCTCTTCTGTATCCTCTGGTGAATCTGTTTCTGGCTTATTTGCATTGTCTTCAATTGGTTCTATAGGAGTTTGCGTATATTCAAATTGTGGAGTTGCCTCTTCATCTTCTGGAATATTTGAAACCTTTTTCTGATATAAAAACCAGATTGCAACAATAATAACAATAATAAATAATGCGACGATAATTTTAGGCATTGTTTCTAATAAACGATTCGTTGAACGAGCATTAAGTTTTCGTCGAGTCGGACTTTGGGAAAGAGACTGGGCAACCTCTTCTGTTGGCTGAGTTGGAATATCACCCTTAAATTCCTGTAAGATTTCTTCTGAATCTAATCCAACAGCCTCTGCATATTGTTTTATAAATGCCCGAACATAAAACGATCCAGGCATAATCGAATAATTTCCTTCTTCGATGCCTACAAGATAACGCTTTTGAATTTTTGTAATTTCTTGTAGATCATCCAAACTATAACCTTTAGATAATCTCGCTTCTTTAAGGCGAGTTCCGAGTTCTGTCAACAATAACACCTACTTTTTTAATCAATTTCGCCACGACGAAATTGTCTTTCAGATTTTGAATATACAAAATCTATGACACACGTCGGGAGCAAATACAATGTTGGCCACTAAAGCATTACCACAGAACATGGCAATGTTATGCCTGAGTTTATCTAATTTATGTGGGGGGTGCATATACCCATTAAAGAGCAGTTTCTCATCCCCTAACCATACATCAGATTCTTCCGTGGCTGACTCGTTTTCGCCACACTAAACAAATTTCTAAATGAAGATTAACTAAAATCCTCCAAAACCACCGAAATGGTCATTTTGTGACATCATCTCATTTTTTTCAATTAATTCATAAGTAATCACTTCTTCTGGATGATGGCGAAGTTCAATAATGTAATCGAAATCCTCAATTTTATATTCTGAATGCTGTACAAAAATGTCAGGATGTTCTATTACTTTAGTGGATGGGATTCGCATTATTTCTCGAACTAGCTGCTGATGCCGCTCATCCGAAGAGCGACGGGTAACAGCACCGTCAAGAATAAATAAATTATTTGCACTAAATTCATCACCAATTAACGAATTTCGTATAGTTTGTTTAATCATAGTTGATGATAAGAAAATCCATTTTTTATTAGCACAAACACTTGCAGCAACAACGGATTCAGTTTTGCCTACACGAGGCATACCACGAATTCCAATAAGTTTATGCCCTTCTTTTTTAAAAAGCTCAGCCATAAAATCAACTAATATACCGAGTTCGTCCCTTACGAATCTAAACGTATTCCTTTCGTCTGCGTCTCGTTCAATATAATGTCCATGTCTAACTGCAAGCCGGTCGCGTACTTTTGGTTGGCGAAACTTTGTAACATGAATATTTTCCATTGTAGATACAATAGATCTAAAGCGTTCAATTGAATCTTCATTCTCCGCTTTTAATAACATGCCCCGTCGTTCCTCATCTACACCATTAATTGATACAATATTTACTCGCAACATACCGAGAAGTGATGCAATATCACCTAATAAACCTGGACGATTTACTTGAATCTCATATTCAAAATACCATTCACCCATTAAAATCGTCCCCCCACTAACGAAACGAAATTTTTTCTTTATAAGTTTCATCATAGCGGATTTTATATGTATTGAAAAGTTCGAAACTGTCGATTTTTCTACCAAATTATAAAAAATTATTATTTTTATATCATTTCATTTTAAAAAAGCGATTTTGGAGTTCTTTACACGAAATTTATTTAAAAATAATAGAAGAAAAAGGAGGACTAGCCTCCTTAATAAGAGAAGTGGTTAAGTGTGATTAATTTCTTTGATTTCTAGTTATTTAGACATACTAAATGAACAGTTCAATATTATTATTGAACGCGGTTGTTTTGCACTAGTTTGATTACACAGTTTGCAAGGGCATGTTTTTCGTCATCAGATGCTACTCCCCATAAATCGGATAGTACGCGCTCTTGTTCGTTTTTAGGATCAACATTTTTCGCTAAATAATCGCCAATTTGTACAGCTGTTTTTTCAATCACTTTTTTAGGCATACCTTGTTGTTTAGCATCGTCAACTTGTTGACCTAAAAATGACGTCCATCTTTCCCAGTTTTCTAATAGCGCCATTGTAATCTCCTCCTTTGTACTTTATTATGTACAAAATCAGAAATTATATGTACCAACCACCATTTAATCGAATAATTTGTCCTGTTACATAATCAGCCTGCCCACTTAAATAGAAAGCAACTAAATTCGCGACATCTCTCGTTGTACCTGCTCTTCCTAATGGAATTTCTTCATAAAGTTGTTGTTTTTCTTCATTATTTAAATGTTGATTCATAGAGGTATCAATTAATCCTGGAGCAATTGCATTAACAAGTATATGATTAAAGGCAACTTCTTTTGCATAGGCTTTTACAAATGCATGCTGAGCACCCTTTACTGCACTATAAACAGATTCAAAAGCAGCACCAGTTTCGCCCCAAATAGAACCAATAAACATGATATAGCTCACATCATTTGCTCTAAGCTTACTTGATAGTAAGGCTAATAAATGAATTGGGTTTTGAACATGAACTTTCCAAAGTCGATTCATTTCAGACACAGGTGTTTCTTCAATTAGACCATAGTAAGCATGTCCGCTGGCAACTACAATTGCTTTTATGGAAAAAATCTGACCTGCAAGTCGTTCTGCTCCATCGTCTTCAGTAAAGTCTGCTTGAACAGCTATGAATTCTTGTTCTGGGTAAGTAGAAGACAACTCTCTAACCAAATTATCCACTTTTAATCTGCCGTTATTAAAATGCAAATAGAGCGACCAACCATCTTTAGCCAGCCGCTTTGCTATTGCACTACCTATCGCACCAGAAGCACCGATTACGAGTGCAAAATGTTTCATTTATTCTTTTCTCTCACTTGAAGGTAAAATTTTAAATACTGTTTGTTGTGACTCGCCTTGAATTGTTTTAAATGCTTCAACTATATCTTTCAGCGTAAGTTTTTCGATTACTGGTACAGCATCAAATAAATTCATGTCATTAAACTCATATCGAGTAAATTGATTTGCAATAAATTCCATTGAGTTTAATGCTCTTAAGAAGAAACCTATTTTCTTGCGTTTTACACGTTCAACTTTTTCTTCGGTAAAAGTTGACTCAGCATTATTAATTTGAGTTTTGATTAGTTCTGCTAATTTATCAGGTTGGCTTGAATCAGATCCAATTAACGCAAAACCATATCCTTTTTCAAGTGAAAAGTCGTATGCAAATGATTCATCGATTAATCCATTTTCATAAACTTCTGTATAGAAGTTGGATGCACGACCAAATAAACATTCTAAACCAATTTGAACTGACAGCTCATGTTTCAGCATTTCTTCTCCACTTAAATTTGTTTCTAATGCTTTTAGACCAACATAAACTTTTGGCTTTTGAACATCCATTTTTAATTCGCGTTCCTGAATGGCTACTTCTTTAGGCTCATCTTCACAATGGCGTTCGATTGGTGTTGGTTCTGGGAATTGTTTTTTATTTTGATTTTTTTCAATAAAAGCCATCATTTCAGTTGGATCAATTCCACCAACAACAAACAATAACATATTTGAAGGATGATAAAATGTATTGTAGCAAGTGTACAAATGCTCTGCTGTAATTTTATCAATCGATTCAATTGTACCTGCAATGTCGATTTTGACAGGGTGCTTATGAAACATATTTTCGATTGCCCCAAAATAAAGTCGCCAATCTGGCTGGTCATCATACATTGTGATTTCTTGACCAATAATGCCCTTTTCTTTATTTACAGTTTGTTCAGTAAAATATGGTTCTTGAACAAAATTTAATAAAGTCTCTGTGCTTTTATAAATATTGTCTGTTGCGGAAAATAAATATGCTGTTCTTGTAAAGGAAGTAAATGCGTTTGCTGATGCACCTGCTTCGCTGAATTCTTGAAAAACATCTCCATGTTCTTTTTCAAACATTTTATGTTCTAAGAAGTGTGCAATGCCATCTGGAACTGTAATCGTTTCAGATTCTCCAATTGGGACAAATGTACGATCAATGGAACCATACTTCGTTGTAAAAGTAACAAATGTTTTAGAAAAACCTTTTTTCGGTAAAATGTATACATCAAGTCCATTGGACAATTTTTTGTAATATAAAGTTTCGTCTAGCTGTTTAAACTCAATTGTTTGCATGTCGTTTTAGGCCTCCTTACCAGATAAAAAATAAATTGCTTCAAGTTTAACCTGAGAAGCCATTTTTTGCACATCTTCTTTTGTTACCTTATCCCAGCGCTCTTTCCAAAGTTCAACTGAGAATTGGTCGTCTAGATCTTTATATTGATCATAAATGTCAATTTGTCCACGAGCAAGATCAAGTGCTTCTTTCAGTTGGTTTGTCAGCATCGCTTTAGTTTGATTTAACTCAAGGTCAGATATTTCTCCATTTTTTATCGCTTCTAATTGCTCAGCTATTACATCCGTAGCTTTCTTTTCATTTGCTGGTTCTATTCCTGAAACAACAAATACTAAACCATAATATGAAGAATATGAACTTGATGCATAATATGCTAAACTTTCACGTTCACGAACATTCATAAACAATTTAGAGTGAGCATAGCCCCCAAATACACCATTAAATATTTGCATTTTAGGGAAATCCTCGTCACCAAAAAACACAGGTGTACTGTATCCAATATGAAGTTTACCTTGCTTCATTTCCTGTTGTTCTTTTGTATATTCTTTTTCTGGTTTAGAATCGACATTGTTCCTTTCAACTTTTTTAGGAGCACGATCTTTAAATGGAAGTGCTTCTGTTAATTTTTTCTGAACTGCTTCAACATCTATATCACCAACAACGTAAATATCAATTTTGTCCTCATTAATCATGGAATGATAAGCTTCTGTTAATGAATCAATTGTCACCGCTTTTACAGTATCAATTGTTCCATTTGCAGAAATAGAAGCTGGATGATTTGGTCGTATAATTTGTGTTAATCGATGCTGTGCATAACGAGTTTTATCATCAAATATTGAGTGAATACGTTGAATAACCATTTCTTTTTCACGTTCAACAATCGATGAAACGAATTTATCGTTTTCGAAGTTCGGTTGAAAAATAACAGTATTTAATAAATCGAGAACTTCATTAAATACTTTATTTTGCGCTAAATATTGATCGTTTACTGTCTCTACATTTAATACCACTGTATGCTCGCTGCCGCGCTTTGACGCATCAAAATATAATACAGTACCAAAAAGGTCATCTAAATAGCTTCGAAATTCTGCTGATTTTTTGAATTTCCCATTACTATGCTGTAAAACATTTGACAATACGGCACGTTCTGCTGCATCTTTCATTGTTAATGGTCTTCTCCATTTTATTGAAAAATTCACAGTTTTGAATTGTGTTGTTTGTCGAATATGAAGAGTAACCCCTTCTGCTAGTTTTGTCGATAAAAACAAAAAAATTCCTCCTGACTTAATTCATTACAGTCACTATCACTACTATACATGTACCATTGGGTTTTATGCAAAAATAATCCAATTTGTTTATAAACAAATTTTAATAATTTTATTGTCATAATTAATTTTGCCCTACTCATACCTTTTAATTCATTTGAAAACATAACTTGCACAAAATAGTGTGAACTAAATTCTTCACTTTCTGAATTTATAATCATAGAAAAAAGAGACATCTCAATTTGAGACGTCTCTCCCTAACGTTATCTAAATTTAGCATATGAAAAAATAAAACTATTATCGTTTTCCTTTAATATAAGGTACTCCACTTGCTTTTGGAGCGTTTGCTTTACCGATAAATCCAGCTAAAGCTAAAATTGTTAACACATAAGGTAGGATGTGTAAATAAACAGCTGGTACATCTTGAATATAAGGAATTGATGAACCAACGACACTTAGTGCTTGTGCAAACCCAAAGAAAAGCGCAGCACCTAATGCACCAAGTGGATGCCACTTACCAAAAATCATAGCCGCAATCGCCATGAAACCTTGTCCGCTAATTGTTGAAGCTCCAAAGTTACCAGCAATTGCTTGGGCATAAATTGCACCGCCAATACCACCTAATGCACCTGAAATCATAACCGCAATATAGCGCATTTTTGTAACGCTAACACCCATTGTATCCGCTGCTAGAGGATGCTCCCCTACAGCTCTAAGTCTTAAACCAAATGGAGTTTTATAAATTACAAACCATGCAACAATAGCAACTACAAACGCCAAAATAGAAGTAGCATAAACGTCAACGAAAAACATCTTTCCGATTAACGGAATATCACTTAAAACAGGGATATCGAAACGAGAAAAACGTTCAGCAATAGAATCTGTTTGACCTTTATCGTAAATCATTTTCACTGTAAATACTGCCACTGCAAGACCTAGCAAATTAAGAGCTACACCTGAAACTGTTTGATCCGCTCTTAATGACACAGCAGCTACTGCTAAAATTAATGACAAAACAATACCAAAAATCATAGCAACAATTAAGCCAACCCAAGGCGTAAGTTTACCTAATTGATCAGCAAACATTAAATTAAATATAATACTACTTGCTGCACCTACAATCATAATTCCTTCAAGACCAATATTTACTACCCCTGATCTTTCAGTAAATACTCCACCAATTGCTGTCAAAATTAATGGTGCAGCATAAAAAATTGCAGAAGGAATAATAAAATATAGCACATCTAAAAAGCTCATATTATTTTTCCTCCTTTCTTTGCTTGCCAAAACGTTCTAGTACAACTCGAATAATATAGCCTGAAGCTACAAAGAAAATAATTAAAGCAATGACAATGTTAACGATTTCAGTTGGCACTCCAGCTTCACTTGGCATATTCAATCCACCATTTTTTAATGATCCAAATAAAATAGCACCTAAAAGTACACCAAATGGTTGATTTGCCCCAAGTAACGCAACGGCAATACCATCAAATCCAATTCCTGTAAAACCATGCAGCTTAGACATGTTTTCGAATGTTCCTAATGCTTCCATCGCACCGCCAAGTCCGGCAAATGCACCTGAAATTACCATTGCTAGAATAATATTTTTATTAACATTCATTCCCGCATACTGGGAAGCATGTTTATTAAATCCTACTGCTTTTAATTCATAGCCACGCGTTGTTTTTTCAAGAATGAACCACATTACTAAAACAGCAATTAATGCAACAACAAATCCCCAGTGCATACGAGAATAATCAGTTAACGACTCAAAAAAACTAGAGCGTAATGAAGCAGTTTCCTGTACTTTCGGCGTTCTTTCATCACCGCCTGATAAAGTTCCTATTAAAGAATTGGCTACATGTAATGCCGTATAGTTCATCATAATTGTTACAATAACTTCATGCACTTGCAGCTTGGCTTTCAAAAGACCAGGTATAAATGCCCATAATGCACCCGCAACTGCTGCAGCGATTAGCGCTAACGGAAGATGAATTACTGTTGGTAAATCAAACTTAAACCCAACATATGCGGCAGCTAACCAACCCATAATAAGCTGTCCTTCTACACCGATATTGAATAGACCTGTACGGAAAGCAAAAGCAACAGCCAAACCAGCAAATACATATGGCGTAATCTGGCGTACTGTTTCACCCATTGTATACGTATCCATAAAGATACCGTTCCACAATGCAACATATCCTTCAACAGGACTGAAACCGCTGATTGCCATTACGATCGCACCAATAATTAAACCAAGTAAAATCGAGATAAGTGGAACAAGTATATTAACTAATCTCTTACTCATTTTCGCCACCTACCTTTTCCTTTCCATGCAGCGATTGTCCCGCCATTAATAACCCTAATTCCTGCTCTGTTGTTTCCTGAGGTTTTACAGTATCAATGATTGTACCATCATGAATTACTGCTATACGGTCTGAAACATTCATTACTTCATCCAATTCAAATGATATTAGTAATACAGCTTTACCTTTATCACGTTGTTCGATTAGACGCTTATGAATAAATTCGATTGCCCCAACATCAAGACCTCGTGTTGGCAATGCAGCAATTAGTAAATCCGGATTTCGATTAATTTCACGTCCAATAATTGCCTTTTGTTGATTACCACCAGATAAAGACCTGGCTATAGACATTTCACCCTCGCCTGAACGAACATCATATTCCTCGATAATTTTACGTGCAATTTCATTTACTTTTTTATAATCGATAACACCAGATTTAGAAATTGGCGCTTTGTAGTATGTTTGTAGAGCAATATTGTGTCCAATAGGAAAATCTAATACAAGTCCGTGTTTGTGGCGGTCCTGAGGAATATGACCAACACCCGATTCTGTAATCTTTCTTGGTTTTAGTCCTGTAATATCTTTTCCATTCAAAGAAATCTTCCCACTTTTTACTTTACGGAGGCCTGTAATTGCTTCAATCAATTCAGATTGTCCATTTCCATCAATACCAGCAATGCCAACAATCTCACCAGCACGAACCGTTAAATTTAAGCCCTTAACTTTATCTACATCACGATTATCTGCAACAGTTAAAGATTCAATTTGCAGTACTGTATCTGTAGGGTTAGGATCTTTCTTTTCTGTTTTAAAGACAACTTGTCGGCCTACCATTAGTTCAGCAAGTTCTGTCGGATTTGTTTCTGATGTGATAACAGTGCCGATTCCTTGTCCTTTTCGTATAACTGTTACTCGATCCGAAACTTCCATAATCTCCTTTAACTTATGGGTAATTAAAATAATAGATTTCCCTTCTTCGATAAGGCGCTTCATAATTTGAATTAGCTCTGTTATCTCTTGAGGGGTAAGTGACGCTGTCGGTTCATCGAAAATTAAAATTTCCGCACCACGGTATAGCGTTTTTAAAATTTCAACACGCTGCTGCATACCAACAGAAATATCTTCAATTTTTGCATTTGCATCAACATTCAAACTATATTTTTCAGACAGCTCTTGAACTCTTTTCGATGCGTCCTTGATATTGATCGTCCCCATTTTTGTCGGCTCACTACCAAGTATAATGTTTTCAGTCACCGTAAAATTTTCAACTAACATAAAGTGCTGGTGTACCATACCAATCCCAAGTTTATTTGCAACATTCGGGTCAGTAATTTTTACGTCTTTACCATGAACCCGAATTGTCCCTGCTTCAGGCTGGTATAACCCAAAGAGCACATTCATTAACGTAGATTTCCCTGCACCATTTTCACCAAGAAGTGCATGTATCTCGCCTTTTTTTAGTTGAAGGGTGATGTTATCATTGGCTACAAAATCCCCAAATTGTTTGCGGATTCCAAGCATTTCAATTACATATTCCAATGTGTTCACTCCCTTGGACACTATTTTCGTAATAGTAGTTTAATAGACTTGTATTTAAATTAACACAAGAAAGGTTTTAATTTAAGAAGGTGTATTATGTAAAAATTTTTATAAACTTAAAACCTTTCATCTATTAATTAAACTCCCAGGCAAAAATGAATTTTCAGAAAATTATAGTTGTTCGAATATTTATAATTTTATTTCTGAACAAAACATGAAGACTAGCAATAGCTAGCCTTCATATTCCTAAAGATTATTCCCCAGGTTGTTCTGGAACTTTGATTGTTCCATCGATAATTTGTTGTTTAAATTCTTCTACTTTGGCTAAAGTTTCTTCAGAAATTGCACCACGAGAATCAGCTAAGTCAACACCTTGGTCAGCTAAACCGTAAGTGATTGTTTCGCCACCAGGGAATTTTCCTTCTTGCGCTAATTTTGCAACTTCTTGAGCTGCAACATCAACACGTTTTAAAACAGAAGTTAATACGATATTCGTATCAGCATCAACTTGTCCTTCATCATATTGGTCACGGTCTACACCAATAGCCCAAACATTTGCATTTGGATCTTTTTGTTTACGTTCTTTTGCTTCTGTGAATAATCCGCTACCAACACCACCAGCAGCATGGAAAATAATATCTACGCCAGAATCATACATTCTTTTTGCAATTTGTTGACCTTTTGCAGCGTCACTGAAGCTAGCCGCGTATTCAACATCTACTTTAATATCAGGATTTACAGCTGCTACACCAGCTTCAAAACCAGCTTGGAATCCACCGATAATTGGACCTTCCATACCGCCAATGAAACCAATTTTACCTGATTTAGATTCAAGAGCTGCTGCAACACCAGCAAGGAAAGAAGCTTCGTTTGCACGGAACATGATTGAAGCTACGTTATCTTTACCTTCAATCACTTCATCAATAATTGCAATTTTTGCATCTGGTTGTTGATCTGCAACTTCTACTACAGCATCATGCATAAGATATCCTACTGCATATACTAAATCAAAATCACGACGAATTAAGCGAGTTAAGTTTGATACATAATCTGATTCAGAAGCAGATTGTAGGTAGTCAAAACCACCATCGCCTTTTTCTAATCCATTTTCTTCACCGAAAGCTTGGATACCTTCCCAAGTAGATTGGTTGAATGATTTGTCATCTACACCACCTGTATCAGTTACCATTGCTACTGAAAACGTTTCTTCTGTAGTTTCAGTATCAGTTGTTGTACCAGTTTCTTCTGTTTCCTCTTTTCCGCCACAAGCACCAAGGATTGTTCCAAGTGCAAGCAATCCAGAAAGAGCAAATGCAAATTTACGTTTCTTCATTCTTTTGACCCCCCGAGATTTAGTAATTAGCAGGAATTTCCCAAGAAATGTTCTACACCCGTTTTCGAATTACATGGAAGCTGAATTTATCAGCTCTGAAATAGTTCTTTGAATAAAGAACAACACGATCATTATCATCATAATGAAGTTGTTTTAGTACGAGCAATGCAGTTTCTCGTCCGCAATTTAATATTGGTGATACTTGCTCATGAAACCCTACTGGATCAATATATGTAACAGCATAAGCTACATGAATGTCACCAGATTGTTCCAGCGATGAGAAAATGGATACTTCCTTTTTTTGAACATAATCAGATGGCAAGTATTTTGCTAAAACTTTATCAACACAGTATACTACCGGTTCTCCATCTGCAGTTCTTACTCGTTCAATTGTAATCACTTGGTCATTCGTGCAACATTGAAAGCGATGCATATCATCCTCTGATGGCACATCTTGAGCTGCATTAATAAATATTGTTCCTGGAGTCATTCCAGCATTTTCTATCATAGAAGAGATGCTGGATAACTGTTCAATACCCGATGTAAAAACCGGTTTTGGATTTACAAAAGTACCTACTCCATGACGACGAACAATAATATTTTCCTCTTCTAATAATCGCAGCGCTTCACGTAGGGTTGCACGACTTACTCCAAGTTCTTTCGATAACTCGAATTCAGAAGGCAATTTTTCATTTTCTTGATAAACTCCCTTATCGATATCCGATTTTATTCGATCAATTACTTGAAGATATAAATGACGATGATCAGCTTTTATTGACAATTTCATCACCACCATAACAAAGATCAGACATCTGATGTTGAACATTCCTACTAATCGTTCATAATATACCATTTTTCTCGAATAATGAAAATACATTTACAAAAATCTGTTGTGTAATAGATATAAAGTTTCTATTCTTTTTTTACAATATCATGTAACATTAATAGTTCTATCCATTTTCTACATTCGTTTTATTTACTAATACTTGTCTTGGCCTACTTCCATCTGGCGGACCAACTACCCCTCTCATTTCCATTTGGTCTACGATGCGTGCAGCTCTAGAGTAGCCTATTCTAAAGCGTCTTTGAAGCATGGAAACAGATGCCGTTTGCATTTCTACAACTAACTGAACTGCCTCATCATATAAATCATCTGTTTCTTCCTGGAATGATTTTTCAGGTTCATCTGTTGGTATCATTGATTCATCATATTGTGCTTTTTGTTGTTCTATAACAAAATCAACTACTGCCTCTACTTCGGAATCAGATAAGAACGCTCCTTGTACTCGGATTGGCTTAGATGATCCGGCTGGTAAAAATAACATATCACCTCTTCCCAGCAATCGTTCTGCACCACCCATATCTAATATCGTTCGCGAGTCAACAGCAGATGATACTGCAAAAGCAATACGCGATGGAATGTTTGCTTTAATAACACCTGTAATAACATCCACTGAAGGTCTTTGCGTTGCGATGATTAAATGAATACCTGCAGCACGCGCCATTTGTGCTAAACGTGTAATGGAATCCTCAACATCATGTGACGCAACCATCATTAAATCCGCCAACTCATCGATTATAACAACGATATAAGGCAGCTTCGGATGTTTTTCATCATGTTCCCTATTAAATTGTTCAACATGCTGATTGTAACCTTTAATATTTCGTGTACCAGAGTGAGAAAATAAATCATAGCGGCGTTCCATCTCAGATACCACTTTTTGTAATGCTTGCGATGCTTTTCTTGCATCTGTTACAACTGGTGCCAATAAATGGGGAATGCCATTATACATATTTAACTCAACCATTTTTGGATCAATTAACATCATTTTCACTTCATGGGGCGCAGCTCGCATTAAAATTGAAACAATGATGCCATTAATACAAACACTTTTCCCGCTTCCTGTAGAACCTGCAACTAATAAATGTGGCATTTTATTAAGTTCTGCCAATATTGCTTGTCCAGCAATATCCCGACCAAATCCAATGAGCAGCTTTGAATCTGGTTTATTATTTTCCTTTGACTCAAGCACTTCTCTTAAAGTTACGATTGCTACCTCACTATTTGGCACTTCAATACCAATTGCTGATTTACCTGGAATCGGGGCCTCCATTCGAATATCCTTCGCTGCAAGAGCTAAAGCTAAATCGTCTTGCAAACTAACAATTTTGCTTACTTTAACACCGACATCTGGCATGACTTCATATTTTGTTACAGCTGGTCCAAGGTGGACTTGAGTCACTCTTGCCTTAACACCAAAACTTAAAAACGTTTGTTCTAGTTTTTTTGCATTCGCTTGAATTATAGAATATTCACCGCTTTGATCATGTGTTGGAGGGAGTTGTAACAAATTCATGGAAGGTAGTCGATAATCAATATTTTCCACATTACTTTCAACTGCATGTTGTATTGCATCTTCAATATTTACATGATCTTCTTCTATCGGTTCCTCAGCAATTGTAATATGGGGCTGCTCAATTTTATATTGTTGGGTAAAAGCAGAAATAATTGGTTCTTCATCTACCTCTTCATCTTTATCTTCAACTAAGTATTCCGTCTGTTTTTTGCGTACTGGCTCCTCAGTAGTTGCTGCAATTTCATTTGAAACCGAGTCATCTTTTGACCTTGAACGTTTTGGACGTTTTTCATCCTTTATTACAGATTTTTTACTTCTTCTTTTTCTAGGGAATTTCTTTTTAATTTTCGGCGCTTTCTCGATAAGAATTGGTACAAGGGCTTTACCTGTAATTAAAATGATTCCGATAAATAAAATAAACCACGCAGCCACCTTTGCTCCTTTAGCATCGAATAAAATATGGAACATACTAAAAAATAGAGCCCCAATTATTCCTCCACCTAGAGCGCTGCTGCGGTTTTCAATCCCATCCATTTCGATTAAAAGTCGCCATGTTTCCCGTAATACCGAATTAGAAAGTAATTTATTACTATTATATAATTCTTCAAATAATACACTATGACTAAAAATGGATAAACTAATTACGATTAAAATCGATCCTTGTACAATTCGATCTTTAAAGGATACACTCTTTCTTTTTACCATTAGAAGTATTGCTACTAAAACTGCGAAAAAAGGAACTACAATATGCAAGTTTCCAAAAAGGAACATGGAGATTGTCTGAATGGTACGTCCGACAACACCATACTCAAAAAATACAATAATGGCAAAGGCGATTAATAATAAGCCAATAATTTCATAGGCAAGAGGATGTAATCCAGATTTTGCTTTCGTGCTTGTTTTTTTCTTTTCAGTCATTTCTTCACCTACTTATCTTTAACGATAATATTTAATTTTTAAGAGAAAAAAAGGATTTCCTTGAACCGATATCGGCTAAGAAAATCCTTCTTGGTTGTGGACAAATTCTTGCAGGAAGAATTATTATTTACCTGTCTACAACCGTAATAATTACGAGTTGCTTAGTATTCCATAATAATTGGGATAATCATTGGGCGGCGCTTTGTTTTTTGGAATAAATAAGCGTTTAGCGTATCACGGATTTCTTGTTTTATGTTTGTCCATTCAAACGTATCTTTATTCACATACTTTTCAATAACAGATCGTGCAAGTTCAGTAGCTTCTAAAATTAACTCCTCTGACTCACGCACATAAACAAATCCGCGCGATAATATTTCAGGACCTGATGCAATTCGTTTTTGCGCTCTGTTCAACGTTACAACAACGATGAATATTCCATCTTGTGAAAGTAGCTTACGGTCTCGCAACACGATATTTCCTACGTCTCCCACACCGATTCCATCGATAAGAACATTGCCTGCTTGTACACGTCCACTCATTCGCATTTTGCCATTTTTATATTCTACAATATCACCTTTATCAGCAATAAAGATTTGTGATTTTTGCATTCCAGTTGCCTGTGCTAATTTTGAATGTGCAATTAACATTCGGTATTCGCCTTGTATCGGGATAAAATATTTTGGCTTCATTAAATTTAGCATCATTTTCAAATCTTCTTGACTACCATGACCAGAAACGTGGACTTTTTTATCAGCTGTTAGAACAGTTGCGCCAGCTTTTGCCAAACTGTTCATTGCACTGCCCATTTGAATTTCCATCCCTGGTGATGGCGTAAAGGTAATAAGAACTGTATCGGTTTCTTTAATTCTTATGTCACGATGCTGTTTACGAACTATTTTATCTAGCGCTTCTAAAGGTTCACCTTGGTTGCTAGTAACGATGATAATTAATTCTTCATCTTCATATTTTTGAATATCACTTACTGGGATGAGTGTATTCTCATCAATCGTTAGATAGCCAAGATTAACACCAATATCAATTACTTTTTCTAGGCTTTTTCCAATGACTGCAACTTTTCTATTGGAATCCTGTGCTTGGTTGAATATTTGCTGAATTCGAATAAAGTTTGACGCATAAACTGCTACAATGATGCGAGCAGGCGCTGAATAGAAATATTTTGCCAATCTTTCTTCAATAACTGTTTCACTCGTTGTATGTCCTGGTCGTTCAGCTTCTGTTGATTCTGAAAGTAAAATGAATACGCCCTCTTCACCAAGTTGGGCCATTTTAGCAATGTCTGGTTTATATTTCCCTTTAGCAGATTGATCAAACTTAAATTCTCCTGTATGAACAATTGCACCTTCAGAAGTATGGAAAACAATTCCTAATGAATCAGGGATGCTATGTGTCGTATGGAAAAAAGTCACATAAGTAGAATTAAAGTTCATACGGCTTTTATTTGTTACTTCGAAAAATTTAACTGGCTGAGGAACCGGCAAATCTTTTATATGTTCCTTCGCTAAAGCAATTGTTAATTTTGACCCGTAAACAGGAGCTTTTATCTTTTGTAGTACGTAGGAGATTGAACCAATCGCATCCTCGTGACCATGTGTTAAGAAAATTCCTTTTACTCGTTCTTTATTTTCTTCTAAGTAAGTAATGTCAGGGATGACGATATCTATTCCAAGCATTTCATCTTCTGGAAACATTAACCCACTATCTACAATGAATAGTTCGTCATCGATTTCGATTACGTACATAGATTTTCCGATTTCTCCTACTCCGCCAAGAGGGATTACTCGGATTACTTCGTTTTTTGTTTTCGTCACTTGATTTCCTCCTAAAAATATCCCGAACGCACAACCACTTATAAATCATTATACGGTGTCCATGCAGGAAGCACAAATAAAAAAGCGAAAATTTTAATTTTAAAAGCGGAGGCGGCTCGTTTAGGCTCGACATGCACTGGAGACTTCCGCCAAGCGTGCTTGCACGCGCAGAAGGAAGTTGAAGTGACACGAGAGCCTAGCCGCCGCAGCTGGATATCTTTAAAAGCGAAGGCGGCTCGCTTAGGCTCGACATGCGCTGGAGACTTCCGCCAAGCGTGCTTGCACGCGTAGAAGGAAGTTGAAGTGACACGAGAGCCTAGCCGCCGCAGCTGGATATCTTTAAAAGCGAAGGCGGCTCGCTTAGGCTCGACATGCGCTGGAGACTTCCGCCAAGCGTGCTTGCACGCGTAGAAGGAAGTTGAAGCGACACGAGAGCCTAGCCGCCGTAGCTGGATATCTTTAAAAGCGAAGGCGGCTCGCTTAGGCTCGCGTCGGCGAAAGCGCCACATCCTGTGGCATCGCCGACAATTTTTCTGCACCGAAAGCGAAGCGTCAGATGCATGACTCACATCGTGTGAGCCCATGCGCTGGCCCACAAAAGCGTAACATTCTGTTGCACTGTCGACACTCGCACCTCCTCGTATATGCAGGGGGACACAATCGTTGTCCATACTCACCTAGATGGTAATAAAATCAAGAGAACCACTACCTATGACTTCCTAACTTTAAAAAAAAGCAAACACCGAAATGTTTGCCTTTCAATACTCCATAACTTAAGAGACAGTATTTAATTTTGCTACTTTTTCTTGGAATTGCTCCCAAACTTCATCAAACCTAATTCTTTCTTCTTCCAATAGTTCAACTAATGGAAGTCTTACTTTTTCAACATTAAAACCAACTTTACTCATTGCATATTTTACAGGGACTGGATTTGGGTTTTCGAATAATTTTTTAATAAGTGGTAACATTGCTTGATGGTATTTTGCAGCAACTTCATGTCGCCCTTTTTCAAATGCTTTAATCATTGCCTGCATTTCATTTCCAATAACATGAGAGGCAACCGAAATGACCCCTCTCCCTCCTATCGAAATAAGAGGCAGTGTCAAGGCATCATCTCCGCTGTATACAAATGTATCATCCGAAACGTTTGCTAGTATTTCAGTCATTTGATCCAGACTTCCACTAGCCTCTTTTATAATGCGGATATTGGGAATTTTACTTAACTCGATTGTCGTTTGTGCAGAAATATTAACCCCAGTACGTCCTGGAACATTATAAACAACAATCGGCAAGTTTGTAATATTCGCAACAGCCTCAAAATGTGCATAAATTCCTCTTTGGTTTGGCTTGTTATAAAAAGGTGCAACGACCATTATGCCATCAGCACCAAAAGCCTCCACCACTTTTGTTGCTTCGATTGTGTACGAAGTATCATTATAACCAACACCAGCAATTACTGGAATTCGTTTATTTACTTTTTTTATCGTAAAATCAATAAACTCTCTTTTTTCTGGAATAGTTAATGTTGGGGTTTCACCCGTCGTCCCACAAACTATGATTGCATCTGTACAATTTAGAATTAAGTGCTCTATTACTCGCTCTGCTACTTCATAATTAATTTTTCCATTGTCATCAAATGGGGTAATCATGGCAGTAGCAATTCGACCTAAATCCACTATTAACACCCCTTAGAGTAAATTATCCTCTAACATCGCTTCTGCAATTTGAATGGAGTTTAAAGCAGCGCCTTTTAATAAATTATCTGAAACAATCCATAAATGGAATCCTTTTTTGTTCGATAGGTCTTGGCGAATACGTCCAACATAAACTGGATCTTCACCTTCAACATATAATGGCATTGGATATTCTTGGTTAGATATATCATCTTGTAATACAATACCAGGAGCATTTTTCAACACATCAAAAATATTTTGAACAGAAGCGTCTTTTTCAACTTCTATATAAACAGATTCAGAGTGTCCAGAGACAACTGGTACACGAACACACGTTGCAGCTACTGAAAGTTCAGGCATATGCATAATTTTTTTCGTTTCATTTATCATTTTCATTTCTTCATATGTAAAGCCATTGTCCGTAAATACATCGATTTGCGGAATGACATTACGCGCAATCGGATAATGCTTTTTATCTGATTTACAAGGTAGAATATTTGCCTCAACATCTTTGCCAGCTTCCCACTGTGCGCTTTGTTGACGCAGTTCTTCAATTGCTGAAACACCTGAACCAGATACAGCTTGGTAAGTGGAAACAATTACTTTTGTTAAACCAAATGCCTCACGAATTGGTTGAAGTGCAGCAACCATTTGGATCGTTGAACAGTTTGGATTTGCAATAATTCCATTATGACGAGCTAAATCTTCTCTATTTACTTCTGGCACAACTAAGGGCACTTCTGGGTGCATACGGAAATGACTTGTATTATCAATTACAACAGCACCACGTTTTGCTGCTTCTGGCGCTAATTTCGCAGAAACAGAACCGCCAGCTGAGAATAACGCAACATCTACACCTTCAAAAGCTTCTGGCGTAGCTTCTTCAATTGTGTAAGTTTTTCCGCCAAACTCAACTTCTTTGCCAGCTGATCTAGCAGAAGCTAAAAATTTTATATGTTTAATCGGAAAATTACGTTTTAATAGCTGTTCTTTCATTTTAGTTCCTACTGCACCTGTAGCACCTACAATTGCAACTGTTAATTCCTTAGACATTTACTCATCTCTCCTCAAAAACTAGTAACATAATGTTGTAAATTGTATCACAAAAAGTTTGAAATGTGTTAGAAAATTGGATTATTTCAAATATTGGATAAATAAGGGTTGTAGCTGTTTTTTATGAATGAGAGCATGCTCGACAGTTTCGAGCATCTTTGTAAAATCTGCAATTAATGAGTTCGGTTTATTAAATGGATCATCTTGACCGAAAGGAATAAAATATATATTTTTTGAGTTCAACAATTTCATAATATTTACCCCATTTAATCCTAGGGCATCATTTGTAGAAATTCCTAATACAACCGGGGAACCGTTTCGGAGTGTTGCTTTTGCAGCCATTAATACAGGACTATCTGTTGAAGCATTTGCAAACTTGCTAATTGAATTACCAGTCATAGGGGCAATAACCATACAATCTAGTGGATTTTTCGGACCAAAAGGCTCTGCTTCTACAATGGACGATACAACTTTCTCTCCAGCTAAAGACTCTATTTTTTCAATCCATTCTTCTCCAGTTCCAAAGCGTGTTGCAGCAGTTAACACGGAATGTGTAATAATAGGTACTACTGTAGCACCAGCATTGCGGAAATCCATAATTCTTGGAACAACTTCCTCATAGGTACAATGTGACGCTGTTATGCCTAGCCCTATTCTTTTTCCTTCGAGCAAGGATCTCTCCTCCTTAATTGTTCGACAATCGATTCATATAATACGTTTCCAGCATCTTCAGGGAAAAACTTTCCAGGCAGCGCTGGCAACAGTTCATACTGCTTTCTACTAATTCCATCTTGTAAACACCCTGGATAGGAGGCTAAATCAAATATTGGAATAGAAATTTTATCGTTAAATTGTTCATCAAGCCATTTTGCTGGAATTGTATTAATAAAGAAGTCTCCTTTGATGTCACCTACTTCTTCCAAGTAAACAGCTTCATAGCGCAATGCTTTTGCTTCATTTAGCTGTATATTCGATCTGACAGCTACACAAACATGTGCGCCCATACTTCTTAAAATATGCGCAACCATTTTTGCTACTCGACCAAAGCCGGTTACGATAAACTTTTTTCCTCTAATTGCTCGTTTTGTATTATAGAAGGTTGATACAAACGCTTCCGCTGTTAAAGAAGCATTGTGCCAAATAAATGCCTCATCTTCTAAATAATAATGAACTTCATTTTGCTGTAATAGTTCTTTCCATTGGTCATTTAATTTGCCAGCAAAAATGACTGCTCGTGATAGTCCATATACAATTGGCACTTCAATCGGTAATGGATGAATTGGCAGCACAACAAAGTGAGGATGAAACTCAAGAACTGTTTTGTTTAGCTCTTCATCCCACACCGATAAATTTTTATAAAATACGGTTCTATTACCATCGCTCAAATTTTTTGCTAAAACCTTCATTCGTGAATCTGTACCAACAATAAGCCATTTCTCTTCATTCATAAATCAAACTTCCCTCTTTGTGTATATGTTTTACGGAACAAAATTCTATCTTCACCAATTAGGTGAATTTCCTCCCAAGGAATAAATAAAGGTGAAGTTGTTTTCTTTTTTTGAAATGGCAATTTCGTTGATTGTTCACCGAGTTCAAAGCCAAAAATCTTACCTGTCTTTGGATCAAATACGCATTCCGTTTCAGATAAATATCCGTATCGAACTCCATTTTCCATTTCAATCAATTCTTTCTCTGCAAGCTCCGATAGCAGCATTATCTCCCTCCTCCATGAGCTTATTGTTACTATATGCAACCTAAGAAATGAAGGTGCCCCTTCAACTCAAGTTCTGAATGTTATAAAAAATTAACGAAAATATAAATCGTTAGTTTATATTACTTTTATTCTTTAAGAGACGATTTTATTTAGAAAAATATAAAAAAGTTGTCTCCTTTTTAGGAAACAACTTTTTCATTAACTCCTTGACCAATAATCGCAACAGCAGGTTCTGCACCTAATATAGTGTCAATAAGTTCATCTATTTTGTCCATCGATACCGAATCGATTTCTGAGATAGTTTCATCGATTGTTTTATGGCGGCCATGAACAAGTTCATTTTTTCCATTGCGGCTCATTCTTGCACTGGTACCCTCTAAATCTAAAACGAAGCTGCCTTTTAAATGCTCTTTTGCATTTTCCAATTCTGTTTTTGTAACCCTTGAAGAACGAACTGTATTTAAAGTTTTATCAATTGTTTGCTGTAATAATGGTAGCTGTTGATTTGTTGTACTGCTATATATTGTCAATGCTCCGACATCCTCATAGCATGACTGATAGGAAAAAATTGTATAAGCGAGTCCACGATCTTCCCTTACCTCTTGGAATAGTCTTGAGGATGTGTTGCCGCCAATTATATTATTTAAAACAATAAAGCTATTTAAATCTGGGTGTTTTACTCCTATTGCTGGATATGAAATAGCAATATGGGACTGCTCTACATCACGTTGTTTGACATATTTGCCAGAATGAAATGTTGGGAAAGTAAGTGTCGTTTCTACAGCCTTAGGGGAATGCTCAAAACGACTAAACAACTTTTCTATGTGAAGTAGCAAGTCCTTAGTTATATTACCAGCAACTGAGATGACAATATTTTCTGGGTAATAATGTTTATCCATATATTGAAGGATTGTGTCTTTTGTGAATGTCTGTAATGTTTCGCTTGTACCTAAAATCGGTAGACCTAGAGCGTCGGTCGGGTACATAACGCGCCATAATTGTTCATGAACATCATCATCAGGTGCATCCTCGCTCATTAAAATTTCTTCTAAAACAACCTGGCGCTCTTTTTCCAATTCCACCTTTGCAAACTCTGAATTAAAAAACATATCTGCAAGTATAGAAATTGCCAGTTCACCATGATGATCTAACACTTTTGCATAATAACAAGTATTTTCTTTTGAAGTAAACGCATTAATTTCACCGCCAATTCGATCAAATTCTTCTGCAATTTGGCGAGCTGTTCTCGTTTTCGTCCCCTTAAAGAGCATATGCTCAATAAAATGTGTAATTCCATTTTCTTCAGGCAATTCAGATCGCGATCCAACCCCTACCCATATCCCTACAGAGATTGAACGGACATGTGGAATATGTTCTGATACGATGCGAACGCCATTATGACATGTATAAACAGTAACCAATTTCTTACCTCTCTTTTTCTTTTTGTCTTTCTTTTAGCTAAATTCATAAGAAAATATATCTTCTTCATACAATACAATATTCATATAAAAAGAGCCAGTTAGAAAAGCGCAAGGGCTAATTTGTTTTCCCGGACAATAAAAAAAGGCCACCCTAGTTTAAAATCATGGGCACCTTCCTTAAATTAGCCTGCTTCATCAAATGAAGCGAGGCTATAGTTATCCGATAAGTTCTAGCTTATTCATTAATTAGGCTTGTTCAGCACGTTCTTTTTCTTCTTTAATTACCACTTTACGCGATAAGTTTACACGCCCTTGGTTATCAATCTCAATACATTTCACTAGTAGTTGATCACCAATTTTTAATACATCTTCTACTTTGTTTGTACGTTCTTCTTGAATTTCTGAAATGTGTAGCAAGCCGTCTTTTCCTGGGAAAATTTCACAGAATGCGCCGAATTTCTCGATACGTTTTACTGTTGCCATATAGTACTCGCCCACTTTTGCTTCACGTACAATAGATTCGATGATTTCTTTAGCACGTTTGTTCATTTCCTCATTAGCAGAAGAAATATAAATTGTACCGTCTTGTTCAGTATCAATTTTTACGCCAGTTTCATCGATAATTTTGTTAATTGTTTTACCACCAGAACCAATTACATCACGGATTTTATCTGGATTGATATGAACCACTTCAATTTTTGGAGCATATTTAGATAAGTGAGTACGCGGCTCAGCAAGTGTAGCAAGCATTGATTCTAATATAATCATACGACCAGCTTTTGCTTGTTGCAGTGCTTCTTCTAAAATGTTTCGAGATAACCCGTCAATTTTAATATCCATTTGAAGTGCAGTTACACCTTTTGCTGTACCTGCTACTTTAAAGTCCATATCTCCAAGGTGGTCTTCCATTCCTTGAATATCCGTTAAAATAGTATAATGTTCGCCTTTTTTAACAAGACCCATTGCAATACCAGCTACAGGAGCTTTAATTGGTACACCCGCATCCATCATCGCAAGTGTTGAAGCACAGATTGATGCTTGTGAAGTTGAACCATTTGATTCTAAAACTTCAGATACACAACGAATTGCATATGGGAATTCAGATTCGTCAGGAATAACTGCGAGTAATGCACGTTCACCTAATGCCCCATGTCCTATTTCACGTCGTCCAGGTCCACGCATTGGTCCTGTTTCACCAACTGAGAATTGCGGGAAGTTATAGTGGTGCATAAAGCGTTTTGACTCTTCTAAACCAAGACCGTCTATAATTTGCACGTCACCCAATGGTCCTAATGTACAAATTGATAGCGCTTGAGTTTGTCCACGTGTGAACAAGCCTGAGCCATGTGCACGTTGTAATAAGCCAACTTCAGAAGAAAGTGGTCGAATTTCATCAACCTTACGACCATCAGGACGAATTTTTTCTTCTGTAATTAAACGGCGAACCTCATCTTTAACCATTTTATCTAAAATTGTTTTTACTTGTTTTAATGTTTCTTCGTCTGCTTCTTGTTCTTCGTAGCCTGCAATAACACGTTCCCTAACAGCTGTTATAGCTTCCTCACGCGCATGCTTTTCTACTGTTTGAATTGCAGCAATCATATCTTCTTCACAAAGTTTTTTAACTTGAGCAGAAAGTTCTTCGTTAATTTCAAATAGTTCAACTGCAATTTTTTCTTTTCCAACTTCAGCAACAATTTGTTCTTGGAATGCAATTAATTTCTTAATTTCTTCATGACCGAACATAATAGCTTCAAGCATAATTTCTTCAGGTACTTCTAATGCACCTGCTTCAACCATATTAATGGCATCTTTATTTCCTGCCACAGATAGGTGAATAGTACTTTTTTCTACTTGTTCAACAGTCGGATTGATAACAAATTCACCATCAATGTAACCAACATGTACTCCAGCAATTGGTCCATTGAATGGAATATCTGAAATAGCTAATGCCAATGATGAACCAAACATTGCCGCCACATCAGTAGGACAATCAGGATCAGAAGACATTACCATTGAAATAACTTGTACTTCATTACGGAATCCGTCTGGGAACATTGGTCGAATTGGACGGTCAATTAAACGTGAAACTAAAATCGCATGCTCTGATGGTCGACCTTCACGCTTAATAAATCCACCGGGAATTTTACCAGCTGCATAAAGACGTTCTTCATAGTTCACCGTTAGTGGGAAGAAATCTAATGCCTTTGGAGTTTTTGACATCGTGGCTGTTGCAAGTACTGCTGATTCACCATAGCGTACTAATGTTGCACCATTTGCTTGTTTTGCTAGCTGTCCTACCTCAACTACTAGTTGGCGGCCAGCCCATTCATATGAATAGACTTTTTTTTCGGTCATTTAATGAACCCCTTTCTTAATGAAACACACTACGTTACGAATATATATCATAGTAAGTGTATCAAAAAAGCAATTTCTATGCTAAATATTTTCAATTTAATTATGGCTATTTCGTATATTTTTTACAATTTATTTAGGAGAATATCATTTATTTCTTTTTTATTTAAAAAAAGATTTTACATAAATAAAAAGCGGGAATATTCCCGCTTTTTTGGCCAACGCTATGTTGGTCATGCTTTTTACTGTCTAGCTGCAGCGCCCAGCCCCTACTTCCCACGTGTGCAAAATTTATTCTGCATCGAAAGTGATAGCGGCAGATGCAGGGCGCTTTCGCTTTTCTTTATTATCGACGTAATCCAAGACGTTGGATTAATTCACGGTAACGTTGTACGTCTGTTTCACGTAAGTATTTTAATAAGTGACGACGACGACCAACTTTTTTAAGAAGACCACGTTCTGAGTGGAAGTCTTTTTTATGAGTACGTAAGTGATCGTTTAAAGCATTGATTTCTGCAGTTAATACTGCGATTTGTACTTCTGGAGAACCAGTATCTCCTTCGTGAGTGCGGTACTCAGCGATAATTTCATTTTTGCGTTCTTTTGTGATTGCCATAGTCTTATGGACCTCCTAAATAATAATTTAACACCAATAGCACAGCAGTCGTTGGAGAATCGAAAAGCCGAGCTAAGGTTTAGTGCGTAATACACTTAAAGAAGTGTACCATACTTTAGATTTACAAGCAAATATTATGATAGGTGCTTGAAGTAAAGAATTGCTTCCTCTTTATCTTTTTCAATTTGAGCCTTTAATGCATCGATGCCGTCAAATTTTTGTTCACTTCGAAGACGTTTATACCAACCAACTTGTACTTCTTCTCCATAAATATTTTTATTAAAATCTAAAATATGCACTTCAATTGATAATTGTCGGTCATCAGGGTTTTTAAACGTTGGTTTATATCCCACATTACAAACACCATCATACCATTTGTTTTGAACTAAAATTCTCACAGCATATACACCGGTTGCAGGAATAAAACTACCTTCTATCGCTTGAATATTTGCAGTTGGGAAACCAATTGTACGCCCTCTCTTATCCCCATGAACGACTATACCTGGCACTTCAAATGCTCGTCCTAATAATTTCGCTGCACTTTCCATATCTCCATCTTGTAGATATTGACGTATTCTTGTAGAGCTTATTTTTTCTGCATCATCACTTAGTTTATCCACAATCGTTACACCATAATCTCCATTGCTTAATTCTTTCATCGTTTCCATATTGCCCTTGCCAAAATTTCCGAATGAGAAATCAAATCCTGCAGTGACATGTTTAACATTTAAATCCCGAATAAAGTATTGAATAAAATCTTCTGGAGAAAGCTTAGCAAAATCTGATGTAAATTGAACAACAAAAACATTATCTACACCCAGATCATTTAATATGTCCAGCTTTTGTTGTAATGGTGTTATGTAAAATACTTTTTCCTTTCGCCCACCTAATACGATAGATGGGTGGGGATCAAATGTCATAACTGCACTCTCAATCTTTAACTCTTGCGCTTTGTCGATTGCAGTTTTTATGACAGCTTGATGACCTTTATGTACACCATCAAAAAATCCGACTGCTAATGAATATGCAGCCGTTTGATCTAGTTGATTTAACTGATGTGGATATTTCAAATGAATAATATTCATTGTGGATTTTGCCTCCTATATTAAATTTGGGAACATTTTTTCAGGCTTCATGAATCCTTCTTTTGTTGGATGTGCTATATAAACGGCTAAAGCCTTTCCTTGCTTACTAAACACAATTTTATCACTTTCTCTTAAAAAGGCATGTATCGGAAGCACTTGTCCATTTATAATTTGTTTATCATTTGATGAATCAATTTCAACAAATGGATAATTAGCTAATGCATATTCTACAGGAAGAATGATATTTTGAATATTTCCTTCATTCATGATGTTTTCCACTTGTTCTATTGTGACACAATTCTCCTTAGTAAATGTTCCAGAGGCAGTACGGATTAAAGATAACATATGTGCAGGAAAACCTAATTTTTCCCCAATTTGTACAGCAAGTGTACGGATATACGTTCCTTTACTGCACGCAATTCTTAAACGAAATGTTATTTCTTCCCCCTCGAAAACTGTTGAATCATCAAGCAATTGCATCGAATAGATCGTTACAGTTCTTGTTGGGCGTTCTACAACTTCACCTTTACGAGCGTATTCGTAAAGTCTTTTACCATTTACTTTTACAGCAGAGAACATTGGCGGAGTTTGTTCTATCCGACCTGTTAAAGATTCTAATACTTCTAATAGCTGCTGTCTTGAAATCTTTTTATAAGTTTCATCTGCTTCGACTGTTTCCCCTTCAGCATCCTCTGTTGTAGTTGATTTGCCAATACTAACAATCGCCTCATATGTTTTGCCAGCATCAGTTAGATATTCTGCAATTCTTGTCGCCTGCCCAATGCAAATAGGCAGGACTCCTTCAACTGCTGGATCTAATGTTCCCGTATGACCAATTTTTTTCGTTTTTAAGATTTTGCGCAATTTAAAAACACAATCATGGCTAGTCATGCCTCGCTCTTTCCATAGCGCTATAATGCCGTTCATTGTAGTTCTCCTTTAATATTAGCTATGAGATAAATGAAATTTATCATACAAAAATTCTGAACTCGATAAAAAGAAAAGTCTACATTGCACAACATTATGCAGATGTAGACCTATACTCTTTAAATTTTTGTCCCGCATTGACGAGAAGTAGAAATCCTACTATTTCAACTTTAGAAGAGTCGAGTAATGGTAGGTGGTGATCAACTTCTCCTAATAAGTTCCACTAACAATCAGTAGGGGATGAAGACCTCTACTGACTAAAGTTCAACTTTATAGTTCCCTTTAGAATTTACTCTTCATGGAGAGAACGTAACAGCGCATCAATTTTGTTTCCGTATTCAATCGATGAATCAAATTCAAATGTTATTTCAGGTGTTCGACGCAAACGAATTCGATTCCCAATTTCAGTACGAATGAAACCAGAAGCTTTTACTAAAGCTTTTAATGTTTCTTCACGCTCACGATCGTTTCCTAGAGAAGAAATATAGACAGTTGCTTGTTGAAGATCACCAGTAACGTCTACATCCGTTATGGTTACAAATCCAACACGCGGGTCTTTTAATTTACGAGTAATAATATCGCCAAGCTCTTTTTTCATTTGCTCAGCTATACGATTTGAACGTAATGACATAAGATGTGCCACCTCTTTATTAAAGGGATGTTTTTTTATAAGGTATTTATATATTGATATTATACCTAGCCATCACCCTTAAAATTTAGTCTAGTTATAAATAATCTCGCCAAACCTCAAGCTGTTCCCATGCAGGATTTGATTGAAGAAAATGCAGTGCGTGGTTGATTTCACGCTCTGCACTTGCCTTCGATGAGGAAACGGACACTAAAGCTAATCTTGTCCGTTGCCACACATCTTGATGGTCAATTTCTGCTATCGAAACATTGAACTTTTGCTTTGTACGAGTAATCATTCGCTGGAGAACTGCTCTCTTTTCTTTTAACGAATGGGCAGTTGGAATCATAAATTCCACTTCCACGTAGACAATCACTATCGTTTAATTTCTTCCATAATGAAGGCTTCAATTATATCGCCTTCTTTAATGTCGTTGAAGTTTTTAATTGTCATACCGCATTCGTAACCTTTCGCAACTTCTTTCGCGTCATCTTTAAATCGTTTTAACGAATCGAGTTCACCTTCATAAACTACGATGCCATCACGAATTACACGAACGCCAGAATCACGAGTTACTTTACCATCCGTTACATAAGAACCAGCGATTGTACCAACTTTTGAAACTTTAATTGTTTGACGTACTTCCGCTTGACCAATAATTTTTTCTTCAAATTCTGGGTCAAGCATACCTTTCATCGCAGCTTCGATTTCTTCAATCACTTTATAAATGATTCGGTGTAATCGAATGTCTACTCCTTCTTCTTCAGCAGCACGTTTTGCATTTGCATCTGGACGTACGTTGAAACCAATGACAATGGCATTTGAAGCTGCAGCAAGTGAAATATCTGATTCCGTAATAGCACCTGCACCAGTATGAATAATTTTCACATTAACGCCTTCTACATCAATTTTCATTAATGATGCAGCCATTGCTTCAACAGTACCTTGAACGTCTGCTTTCACGATAATATTTAATTCTTTTACTTCGCCTTGAGACATTTGTTCAAATAAATTGTCTAATGTCACGCGTTGTTTTTCTGAACGACTTGCTTGAATTGCAGTCATTGCACGAGATTCTCCAACTTGGCGAGCAGTTTTTTCGTCTTCAAATACAACAAAACGATCTCCTGCTTGTGGAACTTCATTTATTCCCGTAATTTCTACTGGAGTTGCTGGTCCAGCTTCTTTTACACGGCGTCCTAGATCGTTTACCATTGCACGTACACGTCCATAAGCATGACCTACAACGATTGGGTCCCCGATACGCAATGTACCATCTTGAACTAATAATGTAGCAACAGAACCTCTACCTTTATCTAATTGAGCTTCAATTACTGTACCGATTGCTGAACGATTAGGATTTGCTTTTAGTTCTGCTACTTCAGATACTAATAGTATCATCTCTAAAAGCGTATCAATACCTTCACCTTTTAGGGCAGATATTGGAACAAATATTGTGTCACCGCCCCAGTCTTCAGGAACTAGACCATGTTCAGTTAATTCCTGCATTACTCGGTCAGGATTTGCAGAAGGTTTATCCATTTTATTCACTGCAACAATAATTGGAACTTCTGCCGCTTTTGCGTGGTTAATCGCTTCAACAGTTTGTGGCATTACACCATCATCTGCAGCTACAACAATAATTGCTAAATCAGTAATTTTTGCTCCGCGCGCACGCATTGTTGTAAATGCAGCGTGACCTGGTGTATCAAGGAATGTAATTTTTTTATCATTTACTACAACTTGGTATGCACCTATATGTTGTGTAATTCCACCTGCTTCGCCAGCAGTCACTTTTGTATTACGAATTGAATCCAGCAATGTTGTTTTACCATGGTCAACGTGTCCCATAATCGTTACAACTGGTGGTCGTTCCTTTAATTCATCTTCATTTACTTCAGTTTGCTCGAAATATACTTCTAAATCCGTAATATCAACACGTACTTCTTCTTCTACTTCTACACCATAGTCAGCGCAAATTAATTCAATTGCATCTTTATCTAACTCTTGGTTAATTGTTGCCATTACTCCAAGCATAAATAATTTTTTAATAATTTCTGATGGTTCACGGTGTAATTTTTTCGCAAGTTCTGCAACAGATAAAGATTCATAGAAAGTAATTTTTTCTGGCAGTTCTTTTGGTGTTACAGTTGCTTGAGGTTGATGATGTTTTGGTTGGCGACGTTTCCCACCATGAATTCCTGGTTTCTTACGTTGGTTAAATCCGCCTTTATTTTTGTTGTTGTTTTGTTGTTGTTCCATGTTTTTGTTATGGTTACCCTTACTTTTATGTTTTTCGCCAGCTCCATTAGGCGTTTGTTTATGTTCATTACCAGCTTTTTTCTGTGGTTTAATAGGCTGTTGTTCTGATTGTTTATTTTGAGCTTTTGGTGCAGATTTTTTCGTATCGCTCATTACTTTTTGTTTAGAAGTTTGATTCGCTGAATTTCCTTGATTAAAAACAGAATCTAATTTAGTTACAGCTTCACTTTCAAGCATCGACATATGATTTGAAACAGTAATGTTTAGTTTGTTTAGTTGTTCGATTACTTCTTTACTTGATTTATTTACTTTTTTTGCATATTCATGAACTCTTAATTTGGTCATCTGCTCACCCCCGATTATTTTTCGTTGAGTAGACTAGACATCTTCTTCGCAAATCCACTATCTGTTATAGCGAGTGCGACACGTGCTTCTTTACCAATTGCAGTCCCTAGCTGGTAGCGATCACCAAACACATGATACTCAACGTTGTAATACGTACATTTATCTTGAATTTTTTTACTAGAATTATTTGACGCATCAGATGCTAATATTACCAGCTTTGCGTTGTTATTCCTTATTTCCTTTACTACTAACTCTTCGCCTGAAACTACTTTCCTTGCTCTTGCGGCTAGTCCTAATAGTTGAAGGAATTGTACACTCATAAAATAGACTCCCTGCGAATTAATTTGATTAGTTCATCGAAGACTTCATCAGGGATTTTCACTTCTAATTGACGCTCTAATATATTTTTCTTCCGCGCAATGTCAACTGCCTCTTCAGACTTTGATATATATGCGCCACGTCCTGATTTTTTTCCTGTAATATCTACAGATACTTCTCCTTCTTTTGAACGAACGATGCGTATCATTGATTTTTTAGGAAGCATCTCGCCAGTTACAACACATTTGCGTAATGGTACCTTTTTTTTAGTCGACATGAGAACTTCACCTTCCCTTAAAACGAAAAATATTCATTAATTATGCATATAGCGTGTTATGTTTATTCTTCGTTATCTTGATAAAGATCGTATTCGATTTCATCGTTTGAAGTATCAATATCTTCATCATCTTGGATAAATCGGCTTGATTCATTAGGGTAAATACCTAACTCGCGGGCATCTGATTCACTTTTAATATCAATTTTCCACCCTGTTAGTTTTGCTGCAAGTCGAGCATTTTGACCACGTTTACCGATAGCAAGTGATAATTGGTAATCAGGTACAACAACTGTAGTTGATTTTTCTTCTTCATTCACAATAACATCTAGTACTTTAGATGGGCTAAGTGCATTTGCTACGAATACAACTGGATCTTCTGACCACTCTACAATATCGATTTTTTCACCATTCAACTCATTTACGATATTTTGTACGCGTGCACCCTTCCCACCAACGCAAGCCCCTACTGCATCGACTTCTTCGTTATGTGCATAAACAGAAATCTTCGAACGATCTCCTGCTTCACGAGCAATTGATTTAATTTCTACAATGCCTTCATAAATTTCTGGAACTTCCATTTCGAAAAGTCTTCGAAGTAATCCTGGATGTGTGCGAGAAACAATTACTTGTGGTCCGCGTGTTGTACGTTCAACCTTTGTAATATAAACGCGAATTCTTGACTGAGGTTTATAAACTTCACCTTGAATTTGTTCATTTACTGGCAATGCAGCTTCAACTTTACCTAAGCTAATATAAATGTTGCGTGCATCTTGACGTTCAATTGTACCATTAACAATATCGTCTGTGCGGTCAACAAATTCTTCATAGATTAATCCACGTTCAGCTTCGCGAACTCGCTGCGTTACAACTTGTTTAGCCGTTTGAGCAGCAATACGGCCGAAATTACGCGGCGTTACTTCTTGTTCTAACACATCACCAATTTCATAAGCAGGGTTGATTTTTTTCGCTTCTTCAAGAGAAATTTGAAGACGATCATCTTCTACTTCTTCTACTACATCCTTACGTGAGTAAACAACCATTGAACCATTTTCTAAATTTAAATCAACACGAACATTTTGTGCTTGATTAAAGTTACGTTTATATGCAGTTACTAATGCCGCCTCAATTGCTTCAATTAAAACGTCTCTTGAAATGCCTTTTTGCTGTTCCAGAGCAGTTAAAGCATCTAATAAATCACTACTCATTCTATTTTCACTCCTAAATAGCTAGTTTGATGAAAAATCAATTGCAAGCCGTGCTTTTGCGATTTTTTCTTTTTCAATAAAAATGTTAATTTTACGAGTTTTAATCCGAACTTCAAGCTCTAAACCTTGTTCAGTATATGCCTTCAAATAACCTTGAAATTCTTTCATATCTTTTATTGGCTCATATGTTTTCACATAAATAAATTTGCCTACTGCTTTTTCGAAATCTGCTTCTTTCTTCAAAGGACGCTCGGCTCCAGGTGAAGAAACTTCTAAATAATAGTTTTGCTCGATTGGATCTTTTTCATCCAGAACTACACTTAGACGCTCACTAACTTGAGCGCACTGGTCAATATCGATTCCGCCTTCAGGTGTATCTATATAGACGCGAAGAAACCAATCGCGGCCCTCCTTTAAAAACTCTATATCGACTAGTTCAAGATTTAAGTCTTCTAAAATTGGTGTAACAAGCTCTTCAATTACTGACGTTACTTTGCTCATAGTATCCTCCTAAACGTAATTGTTTTTTGCTTATTAATATAACTAGTTGTTGCTTAAAGTAAAGCGTAGGCGTCCTAACTCTTTTTTGCGAAAAGCCGACATTACTTACATTGTGTTTGGAGTACTAAAAATCCAAACAAGTTCATGCTTTTCCTTTATTAAAGGAAAACACAGATAATAAGTCTGCGGCTTACTATAGTCGCAATTTTAAAATTGTATGCTTTGTTGTTTAGAAAAATAGAAATTCCACCTAAGTTGGTGAAATTAACGTCAGAACAAGGTGTTCGTTCAATGGTAATTAAATTTGGATTAGCATAACAACAGAAAAGAGCGGGAAGGCCCCACTCTTTTGCTGCAAAACTATCAACAAATTATTACCTTTACAATAGCACAAAATCTTACTTAATGCAAATTTACGTAAATGTGTCACTCTAATGGTAATTAGAATTTGCATTTCTAGAATAATGAAAGCTGGTTGGCATCTGGCAGCCCATCTAGACAGCCGAGGCTATCCATATACTCAATTAACGTTTTTGAAACACGTCCACGTTGTTGCAAATCTTCTTTTGATAAGAATTCTCCTTCTTCTCGTGCAGCAACAATTGCTTTCGCAACGTTTGTTCCAAGACCAGGAATCGCATCAAAAGGAGGTATTAAAGAATTGCCATCAATGACAAATTCACTTGCTTGTGAACGATATAAGTCAACTTTTTTGAAACTCATGCCGCGTTCACACATTTCTAACGCCAATTCAAGAACCGTTAATAAATCTTTTTCCTTTTTAGATGCATCTAAACCTTTTGCATTAATTTCATCGATTCGTGTGCGGATCATTGCAGACCCTTGCGTCATCGCTATTAAATCGAAATCACTTGCACGTACTGTAAAGTAAGCAGCGTAATATAAGATAGGATGATGCACTTTAAACCATGCTATACGCACAGCCATTAAAACATATGCAGCTGCATGGGCTTTAGGGAACATATATTTTATTTTTTTACAAGAATCGATATACCATTCCGGTACATTTTGTGCGCGCATTTCTGCTTCCATTTCTTCAGTTAAACCTTTTCCTTTACGAACAGACTCCATAATTTTAAAAGCAAAACTTGGCTCTAACCCTTGATAGATTAAATAAACCATAATATCATCACGACAACCAATTACTTCTGACAGGACACATGTACCGTTTTGAATAAGCTCTTGTGCATTTCCTAACCATACGTCAGTTCCATGTGATAATCCTGAGATTTGAACAAGTTCACTAAATGTTGAAGGTTTCGTATCCTCTAACATTTGACGAACAAAACGTGTTCCGAATTCAGGAATACCAAGTGTACCTGTTTTACAGCCAATTTGTTCTTCTGTAACACCAAGTGATTCTGGACTTGAAAATATTTTCATAACTACCGGATCATCGGTTGGAATTGTTTTCGGATCGATCCCAGATAAATCTTGCAGCATCCGAATTACTGTCGGATCATCGTGCCCTAGTATATCGAGCTTCAGAACATTATCATGTATGGAGTGGAAGTCAAAATGCGTCGTTCTCCATTCTGCATCTTGGGCATCAGCAGGGTATTGAACAGGCGTAAAATCGTATATATCCATATAATCAGGTACAACAATAATCCCGCCTGGGTGCTGGCCAGTTGTTCTTTTTACCCCTGTACATCCTTGTACAAGACGATCAACTTCTGCCCCACGGAAGGTTATATTATGGTCATTTGAATAACCCCTTACATAGCCGTATGCAGTTTTTTCAGCAACAGTACCGATCGTTCCTGCACGGTAAACATAGTCTTCTCCAAAAAGCACTTTCGTATAATTGTGTGCGTGTGGCTGATATTCTCCAGAGAAGTTTAAGTCGATATCGGGTACTTTGTCTCCTTTAAAGCCAAGAAACGTTTCAAACGGGATATCCTGTCCATCTTTTTTATAACGTGTTCCGCATTTCGGACAGTCTTTATTCGGCAAGTCAAAACCACTACCTACAGAACCGTCATCAAAGAATTCAACATTTTTACAGTTCGGGCAAACATAGTGCGGCGGCAATGGATTAACCTCTGTTATTTCCATAAAAGTCGCAACAAGCGATGATCCAACAGAACCACGCGAACCAACTAAATAACCGTCAGATAGTGATTTTTTAACAAGCTTAGCAGAGATTAAGTAAATAACGCCGAATCCGTTCCCTAAAATCGATTTTAATTCTTTCTCAATACGCGCCTTTACTATCTCGGGCAAGTCCTCACCATAAATTTTATGCGCCATTTCATATGTTAAATTTGTTACCTCATCGTCAGAGCCTTCAATTTTAGGTGTATACAATTCATCCTTAATCGGTTTAACATCACCAATCATATCTGCTACTTTCTGAGAATTTGTTACTACAATCTCTTTAGCTAAATCTGGACCTAAGAAATCAAACTCCTCAAGCATTTCATTTGTAGTACGGAAATGAACCTCAGGCAATTTGTAGCGGTTTAATGGGTTTGCTCCCCCTTGAGAACCAACTAAAATCTGTCTAAATATAGCATCTGTTTGATGGAGGTAATGAACGTTTCCTGTTGCAACAACTGGCTTATCTAATCTCTTCCCTAGTTTTACAAGCTTGCGGATAATATCCTCTAGATTCCACTCATCATGAATTGCACCATCTTCAATTAGTTGTGAATAGACTGGTTTTGGTTGAACTTCAATATAATCATAAAACTTGGCAACCTTTTCGGCTTCCTCAGTCGATTTGTTCATCATCGTTTCAAACAACTCGCCTTTACTGCATCCAGAGCCAACTAATAAACCTTTGCGCAATTTTACTAAGTCAGAACGGCGTATTCGAGGAACTCGGTAAAAGGTTTGTGTATGGGCAATCGAAATAAGTTTAAATAAATTTTTTAGCCCTTCATTATCAATTGCTAAAATTGTACAGTGATATGGGCGAGATTGCTTATAGCTTTCATTTTTGTCTATATACTTATTAAATTCATCATGATAATTGATGCCTTGCTCCTTCGCTTCTTTTAATAGATGAAGCATTAATTCTCCTGTTGCCTCTGTATCATAAATCGCACGGTGATGCTGTGTTAATTCAATACCATATCGTTTACATAGCGTATTTAAACGATGGCTTTTTAACGTCGGGTTTAAGAAACGTGATAATTCCAATGTATCAATAACAGGATGTATTACTCCGTGTATCCCAGCTTTTTCATAGGCAGTATAAAGGAAGCCAATATCGAATGAAGCATTATGTGCTACTACAATGGCATCTCCAATAAACTCCTTGAACTCTGACACTACTTGGTCGACTTCAGGTGCATCCTGCAGCATATCATCAGTAATATGAGTTAACTCGATAATTTTTGCAGTTAAAGGCTTATGCGGATTTGCAAACCGTTCGAATTTATCGATTACCTTACCTTCTTTAATTTTTACAGCGGCAAGTTCAATAATAGTATCGTAAGCAGTAGAAAGACCCGTTGTTTCCACGTCAAATACAACAAATGTTGCATCATCTAAAGCAATATGCTGCTCTGCATATGCAATCGGGGAGCCATCATCTACTATGTTTGCTTCAACTCCATATATAATTTTTATTCCATGCTTTTTCCCTGCAGCATATGCCTCTGGAAAAGCTTGTGCAACTGCATGGTCTGTAATGGCAATCGCAGGATGCCCCCATTTTGCTGCTTGTGCGACTAACTGATCAATTGGTGTCACGGCATCCATCTGACTCATTGGCGTGTGAAGGTGGAGTTCTACTCGTTTTTCCCCCTCAGGTGCTGTATCCTTTCGCGGCTCTTTATATACCTCATTAATATCTTGAGCCATAACAACTAAGTCTCGAACGAATGTATCGTTTTGAACAGAACCGCGAACTTTCACCCACATTCCTTTTTTCAATTGGGTCATCATTTCCGCATCTTCTTTGTCTCGAGAGAACATTTTTACTAAGATTGAGTCCGTATAGTCAGTAATTTTCAACTCTAATAAAGAACGCCCACTTTTCAGCTCTTTAATGTCAACTGCAAATACGTATCCTTCAATTACGATGCGGCGTTCTTCCTCTAAAATACGGCGAATTTCCATCGTTTCTGTCTCTTTAATTTGAACTCCCAGTTGGAAAGGACCGCTGTTCGCAACTGCTGCTGGATTTTCACTTTTAGCCTTTTCACGTTTTTGGAAATCTTCCATTGCTTGTCTAGCAAGTTCAGCTTCCTCCATTTGACGCTGTTCTATATATAAAAGCTGTGCCTCTCTCATTTCATCCGTTTCTTCAAGTAGCTGAAAATCTACTGAAAATGGCGGAAAACCTAATGAGCCGTAAGCTTCTACGATTTTTTGTGCATATTTAGATTTTAATGTTAACTGTTCAATTTCTGACATACAACAAGCTGTTAATTTATTCCCATTCCACTTTGGCATTTGATTGATTAATCTATTTTTCAATGGTGGAGAAGCATCTAATTGTTCAACAGCTGTTAACCAATAATCTGTCACAAGTTGTTCTGTTACTTCTGGATTGCTTGCCTCAATGGTAAATGTAGCTTGTGCAATATGATTAAACTGTTCAGCCATTCTAGTACGAAACAGTTGATAGACTTGAAAAGGCAAAATATTTTTTAATTTAATTGCAAAACACCATACACGATTTTTCTTATGAACTGTCAGCCGTGTGAGTTCTCCTTGTTCAAAAAATGACATGTAGACATCTTCAGTCAATTGCAATTGTTGTAATAAGGTTAAAAATCTTTCTCTTGCTTCTTGATTGTCTAACATTCAACTCACCACCTACTTAATTTATTTTTATAATGTTGTCCGAAAAGTAAAAGGAGTACAACTCAACTTTATACTGAGTTGTACTTTCTAAATTGTTGATTTCCGCTCCAAATGTATTTGTGACGAGTATCGTAGGGGGCATGCGGAAGCTTTCCCCGGAGCGCAGCCTAAAACGAAAACCAACAAGTATATGCCTAAAATAAATTTCTTAAATTCTTACTCGTACTTATTATCTCAAGAAGAAATTTTTTGGACAACCTTTATATAGAAATTTATTAATTACTTCTAAAAAACTCATTTAAATGATCGACAAGCTCTTCTTTTGCCCATTCGAAAGTTTCACCTGTACTTCGTATTTTTACTTCAACAATTCCTTCACTTGCTTTTTTCCCTATCGTTACACGAACAGGCAAGCCAATTAGATCTGCATCAGCAAATTTAACTCCAGCACTTTCATTTCGGTCATCAAACAATACTTCAAAGCGATAGAACGTTAAAATATTATAAAGCTCATTTGCTAGACTTAATTGAACATCATCATCAGAATTAGTAGGCATTAAATGAATATCATAAGGGGCTAATTGTTTTGGCCAAATAAAACCATGTTCATCTTGATACTTATCTGCAACTACTGCTAATAATCTCGTAATGCCAAAACCGTAGCTTCCCATTATGATAGGTTTTGATTCACCATTGTCATCAACAAAGTTTGCATTAAATGTTTCTGAAAATGTTGTACCTTGCTTAAAAATATGCCCTACTTCAATTCCCTTTTCAAAGCGAATAGATCCGTTTCCATCAGGTGAAGGATCACCCTCTTGAATATAGCGAATGTCTTCATACGAATTGATAGCAAAGTCCCTTTCAGGGTTAACATGAATATAATGATATCCATCCTCATTTGCTCCTGCAACACTGTTGCGTACTGATTGAATCGCTAAATCAGCGATAACTTTAACGTCTACTGGAAGCTTAATCGGACCAATCGATCCAGCAGAGCACCCTAACAGCTGCTGAATCTCTTTTTCATTTGCTAAACAAAGAGATTTTGCATGCAATACTTTTCTTAATTTTATTTCATTGATTTTATGATTACCACGAACCAATACAACTACATACTTATCATCAGCTTTAAATAATAGTGATTTAATGCAGTTTGAAGGTTGCATGTTTAAAAATGCACATACGTCTTCCATTGTTTCGACATCTGGAGTAGCAATTTTTTCTAAAGACTTTAAATGTTCATCAGAGATAACACCTTGATCTACCACTTCTGCAACTTCAATATTTGCTGCATAGTTGGATTGATCTGAAAACGCAATAATTGCTTCTCCTTCTTCTGAAGGGACGATGAATTCCTCTGCAGAAGCCCCTCCTATTATACCTGAATCCGCTTGAACAATTCGGTAATTTATTCCGACACGATATAAAATGGAGGAATAGGCCTGAACCATCTTATTATATGTATTCTCTAAGCACTCATTATTCGCATGAAAAGAATAAGCATCCTTCATTATAAATTCCCGACTACGGAGTAGGCCATAGCGAGGTCGGATTTCGTCGCGAAACTTCGTCTGAATTTGAAATAATATTAGAGGCAGTTTTTTATAAGATTTGATTCCCTCTTGGACTAACATCGTTACAGCTTCCTCATGTGCTGGAGAAAGCAGCAAATGTCGACCGCTTCGATCATTAAAATGCATTAATTCTTTACCGAAATTTTCATATCGATTAGATTGTTCCCATATTTCAACAGGTTGAATAATAGGTAAATAAATTTCAATTGCGCCTAACGATTCCATTTCTTGTTGAATCATTTTTTCTATTTTTGTTAATACACGTTTTGCTAATGGTAAATATGAATAAACACCACTTGTACTTTGTCGTATAAAACCGGCACGAAGCAGCATTTTATGAGAGCGAGCTTCAACTTCAGAAGGCACTTCACGCATTGTTGGAATTAAAGTTAAACTTTGTTTCATAAGTGCTCACCTTTTCTTTTCAAAACTTACTAAGTTTAGCATAGCATACTAATCTTCTATATGCGTATAAGCAATTTTTTACAGTAAATGGAGCAAAAAAAGATTTAACCTTATTCATTTTGGATTTTACCATAAACGAATAAGGTTAACTAAAAATTCAATCATATATTAAAAGGATATGTTTTCTTTAATTTAGAAAGGCTAAGCAGGTCGCTTTCCCTTTTCATATTAAAAGAAAAATCTTTGGATATCGTTCCAAGTAACCACGACCATTAAAATCATTAAAAGGACTATTCCTACAAAATGAACCAACCCTTCTTTTTGCCGATCGACTGGCTTTCCTCGCAATGCCTCAATTCCGAAGAATAATAGTCGTCCACCATCTAAAGCTGGTAGCGGCAATAAGTTCATGATACCTAGGTTAATACTTAACACTGCTGCCCAATTCATTAAATTATAAACACCATATTGTGCAACAGTTTCTGTTGCTTTATAAATTCCTACTGGACCAGAAAGTACATCGATTGTAAATTGACCTGTAACAAGCTTGCCCAATAGATCAAGAATTAGCACCGTATAATCCCATGTTTGCTGAGCACCAAAGACAACTGCTTTTAAAGGATTTTTTTCAACAGGACTTTGATACATAACACCAATTTGTCCAACTTCTTTTCCGCTTTTTTCAACTGATTGAGGGGTTAACGTTAATTCTAGTTCTTGTCCATCTCGTTCAACTAAGAATTTTAATGGTTGTCCAGGGTTCTCTTGCACAGTGCCTGATAGTGAATTCCAATCTTCAATAGCAACTCCATCAATTTCCTTTACAAGGTCTCCTGCTTCCATCCCTGCTGCTTGAGCTGGACCATCATCAACCACATCATAAATAACCGGTTCATTAGTTGGCACTCCTTGCATTAAAGCGATAAAAACAAAAACAACGAATGCTAAAATAAAATTAAATAACGGACCCGCAAAAATAGTCATAGCACGTTGACCAACTTTTTTCGAATTAAATTGTCGATCAAATGGTGCAATAATTGTTTCATTTCCGTTTTCAACTATTGTAGCTTTTCTAGATACTTTAATTCGGACAAATTGATCATCTTCATCATATCCTTCAATCCATAACCCTTTTTCTAGGTCGGCACGCTCAACCTCCATAAAAAGTACATTTGGATTTTGGACTTTTTGGTTTAAATAAATTTTTTCGGCGACGTTATCTCTGTTTAAAATTAGTCCGACTCTATACCCAGGCTGTAATTCAACCGTGTCAGTATCTTCTCCAGCCATACGGACATATCCACCAAGTGGTAATAATCGGATTGTATATAACGTTTCACCTTTTGTCATTCCGAAAATTTTCGGACCCATACCAATTGCGAATTCGCGAACTAGAATCCCTGCACGCTTAGCAAAAATAAAATGTCCAAGTTCATGGAAAAACACAAGGGAACCGAAAACAATAATAAACGCAAGAACAGTTTGCATAAAATCCCACCTTTAAGAGCAAGTTTTGTTAGTCTATGCTCACTCTATCTATTTTACCATGCTTACTACTGTTTTTCTTGTTTCTTTATCTACATGTAGTATTGTTTCTAAATCTGGTATTAAAGTATTGTTATGATTTATCATTACTTGTTCAATAATTTCTTCGATTTGTAAAAATGTAATTTTTTCTTGTAAAAATAGTGCAACTGCTGCTTCGTTTGCTGCATTCATTGCCGTTAAAATCGTACCTCCTGCTCTTCCTGCATCATAAGCAAGCTTGAGAGCACGATAGCGGTCAAAGTCTACTTCTTTAAAATGAAGTTGTCCAATTTGTGCTAAATTTAAGCGTTGACCGCCTTTAAGTGGCAATCGATCTGGATAACTTAGTGCGTATTGGATTGGCACACGCATATCAGGTGTACCTAACTGAGCAATGACACTTGTATCATGATACTCAACTAATGAGTGAATAATACTTTCTCTATGCAATAAAACATCAATTTTTTCATAAGGCATATTAAACAAAACGTGCGCTTCAATCACTTCTAAACCTTTATTCATCATTGTAGCTGAGTCAATTGTAATCTTTGCTCCCATTGACCAATTCGGGTGATTCAAAGCATCTTTTACTGTTACATTTTTTAATTGTTCACGTGTTTTATCACGGAACGATCCACCTGATGCAGTTAAAATAAGTCTCTCTATTTGCTTCGGATTTTCACCATTCATTGATTGAAAAATAGCAGAATGCTCACTATCAACAGGTAAAATAGGTACATTATATTTTTTTGCCTCAGACATTACTAAATGTCCGGCAGTTACCAATGTCTCCTTGTTCGCAATGGCAATCGTTTTGCCCATACGAATAGCTGCGAGTGTTGATTCTAAACCTACACTACCTAGTACAGCATTTACTAGAACCGTTGATTCTGGATGAGTAGCAACATCGATTAACCCCTGAGCACCAAAGGCAAATTGGACATGGGGGTAATCCTTTTGCAATGCCAATGCATCGCTCTCATCTTGAACTGATACAAGCTCTGGCTGTAGATGGTCAATAATTTCACGAGTTTTTTCAATATTTTTACCTACTGAAAAAGCAACAAGCTTAAAGCTTTCAGGATGGTTTAACAAAATGTCAACCGTTTGCCATCCAATAGAACCAGTTGCCCCTAATAAACTTATTTTTTTCAAAAAATTACTTCCCTTCAAATAACAAATTTCCTGCATCACGTTTATCCTTTTTAAACTTGTGAAGCTTGTCCTGTTATCCTACAAAATGCAGTAAATTTAATAATGGTAATACAAATAATAAACTATCAAAACGATCCAGTATTCCACCATGCCCTGGTAAAATTGTTCCTGAATCTTTTACATCATAATGTCTTTTAATGGCTGATTCAACTAAATCTCCCATTTGGCCAAAAATTGAACATACAATTGTGATGATGATTAACGCAGCCCAGGAAATATTAAATGGATAAATAACTTGCATTAAACATGCGAATGTAACAGCAATTACAATACCACCAATAAAGCCTTCTACTGTTTTATTTGGTGAAATTTCAGGCCAAAGTTTATTTTTCCCTATTTTCCTTCCTGTAAAATAGGCACCTGAGTCCGTAGCCCAAACAACAAGTAAAGCATAAATAATGAATTGTAATCCGGCTTCACGCGTTTCAATTAAATAGTGGAAGCCAATGCCAACATAAAATGAGCTTAACAATACAAATGCTACATGATCGAAAGTAAATCGATTTTTTACAATAACGGAATAAACTAATAATAGGATGATAGCAATAATAACGAACTCTAATTTTGTATAATTAAACCTTTCAATAATTTTGTCCGCCCATAAATTCGGAATTAAAAGCGCGAACACTGTCAAGGCACCAATTAATCCCGGTATAGAAAAAATTGATATACCTTTCATTCGGAGGATTTCAAACAACCCAATTGCTGCTACTAGATATACCAAAAGTGTAAATGGCAGGTCGCCAATTAAAACAAATGGGATAAATAATGCAGCAGCAATTACCCCCGTAATAATTCTTTGCTTCAACGAATTTCTTCCCCTTTCAACCCACCGTAGCGCCGATTCCGCTTTTGATAAGCCTGAATAGCTTCCATAAATATTTGTTCATCAAAATCAGGCCAAAGCGTATCAGTAAACCAAAACTCCGTATAGGCGAGTTGCCACAACATAAAATTACTTAAACGAACTTCTCCACTAGTGCGTATGAGTAGATCTGGTTCTGGTAGCTGCGATGTCATTAAATATTGATTCACTGTATTTTCATCGATTGAGTCGATTGTTAAATTGCCATTACTTACTTCTATCATTATATCCTTGAATGCTTTAACAATTTCAGACCGACTTCCATAATTCATAGCAAAATTTAATATCAATCCAGTATTATTTTTTGTTTTTTCCATTGCTTCCTCTAATGCAGTCTGCGTATTAGCTGGTAAAGCGTCTTTATCACCTATCATTTGCACTCGAATATTGCGTTCCATAATCTCTGGCAAAAAGGAATTTAAAAACTTTTCAGGTAAACCCATTAAATAATCTACCTCAGTTTTCGGTCTTTTCCAATTTTCGGTTGAAAATGCATACAGTGTTAATACATTTATCCCTAAATCATCTGCAATACGTGCAATTTTTCGAACCGTTTTCATTCCTTCATGATGACCAGCTATTCTTGGCATTGCTCTTTTTTTAGCCCACCGTCCGTTGCCGTCCATAATGATTGCAATATGGGAAGGTATATAGTCATTGATTGAAAGATTACCATTTTCCACCAACGATTTCTTTTCTTTTTTTGACTTTCCAAATATTCCTTTGAACATCTTATTCCTCCACCTGACAACATTTTGGACGTATTCTTAATTATCATATCAAAAACGAATGTTTGTGTCCTTTTTTTCTTTATAAACATTTTCATATTAAGCCACTTATTTGTTTTTATGTATAAAAAACCTATCTCTTTTAAGAAAAGTGCAGCGCTTTAGCCGAGCCGTAGTGGACAAGGTTGCAGCTATTCATATCAAAAGTTTTTCCTCTCTTATTAAGAGAAAAAGACGTCCTATTAAAAAGGACGTCCTAATCCACTTTTTGTTCACTATAAATTTTTAAAAGTTCCGGCGTCCCTTGCCTTAAAAACTGTATTTATCATTCTCTAACTGCAAACGCCTTTTTAAATAGATAAAATTTCTTTTTCTTTATCTTTTGCAACTTCATCTACTTTGACAATATATTCATCAGTTAGTTTTTGAATATCGTCACTATAACCACGTAGATCGTCTTCAGTAATATCGCCATTTTTCTCTAATTTTTTCAAATCATCGTTGGCATCACGGCGTACATTACGGATTGCAATCTTTGCATCCTCCGCTTCTTTCTTCACAACTTTAACAAGATCTTTACGACGTTCTTCTGTTAAAGCAGGAATTGTTAAACGAATAACATTTCCATCATTTGTTGGTGTAATCCCAATATCAGATTTCATAATTGCTTTTTCAATTTCACCTAAAATCGTTTTATCATAAGGTGTAATCACAAGCAATCGTGCTTCTGGTACTGAAACACCTGCTAGTTGGTTGATTGGAGTAGGTGCACCATAGTAATCAACTGTAATTCTATCCAACAGTGATGCGTTGGCACGTCCTGCACGAATTGAAGCTAGTTCTCGTGTAAATGCAGAAATTGTTTTATTCATTTTGTCTTTTGCTTGTTCTAATACTTGCTTAGGCATTAAACATTCCTCCTAACGACTGTTCCAATTTTATCACCGAGTACGGCGCGTTTAATATTTCCTTTATCCATTATAGAGAATACTATTAATGGTATGTCGTTGTCCATACATAAAGTGGAAGCTGTCGAATCCATAACTTGCAATCCTTGTTGAATTACCTCTAAATATGTGAGTGTGTCATATTTTACTGCATTTTCATCAACTTTTGGATCTGCAGAATATACACCATCAACATTATTTTTTGCCATTAAAATTGCATCTGCATCAATTTCAGCAGCCCGTAATGCAGCTGTTGTATCTGTTGAGAAAAATGGATTCCCTGTACCTGCTGCAAAAATAACAACACGTTTTTTCTCGAGATGACGAACTGCTTTTCGACGTATGTAAGGCTCCGCCACTTGTGTCATCACAATTGAAGATTGTACACGAGTTTCAATTTCTAATTTTTCTAACGCATCTTGTAAAGCTAACGAGTTCATCACTGTTGCTAGCATTCCCATGTAGTCTGCTGAGGCGCGATCCATTCCCATTTCACTGCCGACTTTTCCACGCCAAATGTTTCCACCGCCAACAACTACCGCTACCTCAACACCAAGCTCTACTACTTCTTTAATATCTTCAGCAACAGATTTGATGATTTTTGGTGATAAACCGAAACCTGCCTCACCTGCCAACGCTTCGCCGCTTAATTTTATTACTACTCGTTTATATTGTGGCACACTCATAGTAAACCTCCGTTACTCATTATTAAAATTCAACCATCTATATATGCAATATCTTGAAAAATAGGGAACACGCAAATTGTGCTCCCTATCTTCCATCAATTGTGTTCATCACACAATTTATTATTTGAATTGATTAGTTACCTTTAACTTGGTTCATTACTTCTTCAGCGAAGTTATCTTCACGTTTTTCAATACCTTCACCAACTGCAAAACGTACAAATGATGTTACATTTCCACCTGTAGCTTTTACAAAGTCACGAACTTTTTGGTCTGAATTTTTAACAAAAGTTTGGTCTAATAAACAGATTTCTTCGAAGTATTTTCCAAGACGACCTTCAACCATTTTTGCAACGATATTTTCAGGTTTACCTTCGTTTAGTGCTTGTTCTGTTAAAATTTTACGTTCATGAGCAACTTCTTCCTCAGAAACTTCATCACGAGATACATATTTTGGGTTAATAGCAGCAATGTGCATAGCAACATCTTTAGCAGCATCTTCATCAGTAGAACCTTCAAGCACTACTAATACACCAATGCGTCCACCCATGTGTAAGTAAGAACCGAAAGCATCGCTATCAGTTTTTGTTTTAACTTCAAAACGACGAAGAGTGATTTTTTCACCAATAGTAGCTACTGCAGTTGAGATTTGATCAGCAATTTTAACACCTTCTGCATTTGTAACTTCTAAAGCAGCTTCTACTGATTCAGGTTTTTCAGCTAAAATTTGTTTCGCTAATTCAGCTACTAATACTTGGAATTTTTCATTTTTAGCTACAAAGTCAGTTTCTGCGTTTACTTCTAAAATAACAGCTTCATTGCCTTCAGCTAAAATATAAGTAGTTCCTTCTGCAGCAATGCGGTCTGCTTTTTTTGCAGCAGATGAAAGACCTTTTTCACGTAAGAAGTCGATAGCAGCTTCAATGTTACCATCAGTTTCTACTAGTGCTTTTTTGCAGTCCATCATACCTGCGCCAGTTTTTTCACGAAGTTCTTTTACTAATTGTGCAGTAATTGCCATTTGAAGTTTCCTCCTTGAGTTATATAAATATTAAATTTTTTATAAGTTCTTATATATGAAACAAAGTGACACTTTACAAAAATGTCCCGTTCCAGCGGTTAGCTCATTAAAGTTGGAGCTTTAGCGAACCGCCTCCACTTTTCTTTCTAAAAAAAGGTGATAAGAGGTTTCATCCACTTATCACCTTTTGTAGGCAGCTAGAAGTGCAGCACTTCCTTAGCTGCTTAAGTGCAACTAAGGCTCATCACTAGATAGAGTGGCGATAAGCCAAGTATTCTAACAGTGAATTACTCAGCAACTACTACTTCTTCAGCTGGAGCTTCAGATTCACCTTGTTTTGACTCAATTAGAGCATCAGCCATTTTTGCAGTTAATAATTTAACAGCGCGGATAGCATCGTCGTTTGCAGGGATTACGTAGTCGATTTCATCTGGATCACAGTTTGTATCAACAATACCTACGATAGGAATATTTAATTTACGAGCTTCTGCAACAGCAATACGCTCTTTACGTGGATCAACCACGAACATTACATCTGGAATATCTGCCATATCACGAATACCGCCTAAGAATTTCACAAGACGTTCGTGTTCTTTTTTAAGTTGGATAACTTCTTTTTTAGGAAGCACGTCAAAAGTACCGTCTTCTTCCATTTTTTCGATAGCTTTCATACGAGCAACACGTTTTTGAATTGTACCGAAGTTTGTTAAAGTACCACCTAACCAACGTTGGTTGATGTAGTAGTTACCTGAACGTTCAGCTTCTTCTTTAATCGCTTCTTGCGCTTGTTTTTTAGTACCAACGAAAAGTACTTTACCACCGTCTTGGCCAACTTGACGCATGAAGTCGTAAGCTTCTTCTAATTTTTTAACTGTTTTTTGTAAATCGATAATATAAATACCGTTACGTTCTACAAAAATGTATTTTTTCATTTTTGGGTTCCAACGGCGTGTTTGGTGTCCGAAATGTACACCAGCTTCAAGTAATTGTTTCATTGAAATTACTGACATAAATATTTTCCTCCTAAATTTTGGTTTTGTTCCTCCGCATTTTTCATTTGCACCAAGCAACTTTTTATTCAAAAAGCACCACTTACTACATCAAAATGCGTGTGTAATAATAACACCAATTGATAATATATCACACTAGATTTCGTACTGCAACATTTTATGCATGAAACTTAATGAATAACTCAATTTCCGTTTTTCCCTTTTGAGTAATTTTTGCTATTTCATCAATAGATTTTCCCTGTTGATGCAGCTTTAATACTTGTTGTTCAAAAGTCGGCAGTTCAGTTTTTTCAATAGGCTCCTTTTGGACATTCAGAGTTGAAGCACTATTTATATTTTTATGTTGACTGTACGCGTTCTTCACTATATTTTTAGGAACAACTGGCTTTGATTCTATTACAAAATCTTCTGTATTGCTTTCTTTTTGAATTAAAGAAGAAGCTGTTTCTATCATTGCCTCATTTTTTTTATCTATTGCCCCTTTATTTACTTCTGCCGTTTTAACATTAGACAACTCTTTTATTAAACGATCGTTTTCTTCACGCATTTCCAATAAATATACGCTTATTGCATCGTCCATTTCACGAATAAGTTTATCTTGGCGTATTTCTAAATCTTTAAATTTAGATAGTTTCGTATTTAAAAGAAGAATAAAGTAAAAACAAATCAGTTGTGAAACGATTAGTATAACGATTAAAACTGAGACCATTATGTTCTCCTATCCACTAAAATCTATAAAATTCCCTTTAAAAGGATGCTGTGCTTCTTGTTGTTTCTTCTTTTGCTGTTTTTCTCTCTTAGACATATTCTGTTCATTACTACTGTTATCTTCATCTTCAGAAACTTTGTCTGTTTTTTCTGTATCCATAACTGTAAACTGCTTTTTTTCAATATCCTTTTTTAGTGCTTCATGCGCATTTATTTGTTGTTGAATTACATTTTGTTGATGCTGTTCTACTGCTTTACCTGCTTCATATGTTTTCGGAATTGCAATCTGAAGTTCTATATTTCGTAGACTCATAAAATTCCTCCCTATAAATTAAGCATTTCAGTAGAAAGAAGTTTCCTAAGCTTGAATAAAGCCTTTGAATGGATTTGTGATATACGAGATGTTGAAAGTTCTAGTAATTCACCAATTTCTGTGAGTGTCATTTCTTCTGTGTAGAACAAGCTTAGCACTAGCTGTTCCTTTTCATTTAGCTTTTTAATATTTTCCTCGAGATCAGAAATCAACTCTGAAAAAACAACTTCTTGCTCAGGCGTTTTTGTATAATCGTCTCGAATGGCAAAAGCTTTTCCTTCTGCATCATCTTGATCCTGCTGATCATTTATGGAAAGTACATTAGAAAAGAAATGTTCTTGAACAGTCTGATATACTTCCTCGACAGGCAAATCCATATATTCGGCAAGTTCCTCAGGTGTTGCATGCCTCATAAGCTTTTGTTCCAATTTTTCAATTTGTGCTTCCATTTTCTTTGCTTTTTCCCTTGCAGAGCGGGGCAGCCAATCTTCTTTTCTTAATCCGTCAATTATAGCACCACGCACCCTGAAAGAAGCATATGTATCAAATTTCAAATCCCTATTTATGTCAAATTTATTTAATGCATCAAAAAGTCCCATCATGCCAAGACTCATTAAATCATCCCTTGAAACATTTTTAGGCACACCAGCGCCAATACGTTGAACATGATAAGAGACTAGTGGTTTATACTTTTTTAAGAGTAAATCACCCGCATGAGGATCTCGATTATTTATCCAGCTATTCCAAAGTTTTTGTTCATTATCTAGCGTTAGTTGTACCACCCGTATCCACCTCACATTTAGACGTTTATTTTCTACTAACAATTATATCAAATCATAGTAAAAAAACACACGCTTCTATAAGACTATTATATTACTTAGCAACTATATTTTTTGGAATGATCATATGAAAAAAGAGCCGTTTTTCGACTCTTTTCGCTTAAATTAGTTAATATAACTTATATTGAATTTATTAAAGTTCCACCGATTCGAAGCACTAACTTTCCATTAAGGAGAAAGTTCTTTTTAAAGGAAGGCATAACAACGCAAGAAGCAAAAACTAAGACTCTTTCCTGTTCTTAATCCTTTAAGAATTATTTGTAGCGGTGTCATCTTGACTTAGCATTGTACGCACCACTTGTGCTATTTCCTCTGGGCTTTCATCATTATATTCAACAGTAGAATAATTTGATGTTGTAGGCATTTCTTTATCTAGATATGGATCGTGATTTAACGTTTCTATATCTGTCTCATTTTGCTCTGCAACTTCCTCAAACAGTTGTTGATCAGGTGTATACAGCACATATGCCAACAAGTAACGGACAGCAAAGGTAACGAAAAATGCAACAGCGGCAGTGACAAAGGAACCAATTAAAATTTGAGCAGGTGCTTGTGATTGAGATAATGTTATAAAAAAGTAAATCGTAAAAGCTAATAAAGCAGCCCAACAATTGTAAAATATCGAACCGTACATTATATTTCACTCACTCCTTGATTCACTGTCCTTATGCTCAGCATGCAAGTAGCCGGGTTGAACTCAATAGTTCTTCCACTATTGCCACCCGTATCTTCAGCAACAATAGGAATGCCATTTTTCTTAAGCTCCCTTTTTACTGCCTCAACATTACGGGGACCAATGCGCATCGTATCTTTATCAGAGGTGAATTTAAACATTTGAGCTCCACCAGCTATTTTAGCCTTCAAACGAAATGGCTGCACACCTTCCAATTTTAACATTGCGATAAGTGCTTGGATTCCTGAATCAGCAAACTTTGCGACATTTATTGTTTCCGTTCTGCCTAGACTTGACTCAGGCAACATAATATGTACCAATCCAGCTATTTTTTTTGTTTCATCATATAACACAACACCTACACATGATCCTAATCCTGAAGTTCTTATTGTATTTGGTATTTTTACGACATCCATTTGGGCAATTCCAACTTTAATAACTTGACTGCTACTAGAAGAAATCATTTCTAGGATACTCCTAAAGCTTTAAAAATAGACTCAAATGACTCTGGATCAGGTAACAAGAAAAAATGCCCACGGACTTCTTTAGAATTGTCGAAACCTTCTTCAAAAATGGATGTATTAATGACAATAACATTATCACTAACTTCTGAAATTTCAATAAGTCCGATGCTTATAATTGCACCAAACATATCTACACTTAAGCCTGGAACTGTAGGATAAATCTTCAACCTAGTAAAATCTGAAAGTGCAGATAAATAAGACCCGGATAAAATATTGCCCATTTCCTGCATCGCAGATAGTCCTAGTTCTGGGATTGGGTTACTACTAAAATCAAAATTCTTATCATTAATTAAATGCTGAATAAAGCGATTGGCTTGTTGAATTGGCAAGATAAAAAACATGCTGCCCTCTACATCCCCTTCAATACGAAGAAAAATTCCAACGACAACCTTCTCGGCTCCCCCAGCCAGCTCCATCATGTCATTAAAAGTTACCATTTCAACTTTCGGTACACGCATATCAATTTTTTTGCCTAATAAATCAGATAATGCTGTTGCTGCATGTGCTGCACCAATATTCCCTATTTCCTTAAGAACATCTAAATGCATTGAAGTTATTTTTTGACTATGGTTCATATGTTTATCCCCACTTCAATCATTCCCAATCGATTAGCAAAAGATATGCTAATCGATCGAAAATTTTAGTCTACTGGATTTAAAACTTTATCTAAATGTAATAAAATTAGTAAGCGATTTTCAATTTTCGCTACACCTGATATAAACTCTTCCTCATGTGAACCAACAACTTCCGGTTGTTGCTCAATTGAGCTAACCGGTATATCAATTACATCATTTGCTGAATCAACGACAAAACCAACTTCCATTTCATCAAGTGTAATAATAATAATTCTAGCTGTATCTTCACTGTCAGTTGCAGGTATGTTAAAGCGTTCACGTAAATCTATAATTGGCGTTACTACCCCGCGCAAATTAATAACACCTTTTACATATTTCGCAGTTTTTGGAACACGAGTAATATGCATTAGCTTTTCTATTCCTTGAACATTCGATACTGGAATAGCATACTCTTTATCCGCTAACTGAAAAACTATAACTTTTAAATATTCCTGTTCAAGAGCATTCATCTGCTACACCTCTCATTTATCTTCGTTAGTTACTTCATTAATGCATTACAATCTATAATTAATGCAACTTTACCGTTTCCTAAAATTGTTGCGCCAGAAATAGCAAAAATATTAGTTAAGTAGTTACCTAAAGATTTAAGAACAATTTCTTGTTGTCCAATAAATGAATCTACTACTAAACCAGCTAGTTTTTCACCTTTTCGAACAATTACAACAGAGTGATATTCATCTGCTCTTTGTTCTTTTCTTGGAACCTCAAAAATTTCTTCTAAGAAGATAAGCGGAACTACTTTCCCACGGAAATCAATAACTTTTTGATTATGCGCATTTAAAATATCTGAATTTTTAATAATAGAAGTTTCTATAATTGATGATAAAGGAATAGCATAAATCTCTTGTTCAATTTCTACTAACATAACTGAAATAATTGTTAAAGTTAATGGTAATTGAATAGAGAAAATGGATCCAACGTTTTCTGTTGATTCAATAGAAATACTGCCGCCTAAAGATTCAATTGTTGTTTTAACAACATCTAGACCAACACCGCGTCCTGAAATATCAGAAACTACATCTGCAGTAGAGAACCCAGAAGCTAAAATTAATTCATTAATTTGTTTATCCGATAAGTTAAGTGCAGCTTCTTTTGTTATAATTCCTTTTGAAATAGCCTTTGATAATACTTTTTCTCGGTTTATACCAGCACCATCGTCTTCTATTTCGATAAAAACATAGTTTCCACTATGATATGCTCTTAAAACAACATTACCTTCTTCCGGTTTTCCTTTTGCACGACGTACCTCAGGACTTTCTATACCATGATCAACTGAGTTTCGAATAAGGTGAACTAGTGGATCACCAATTTCATCGATAACCGTTCTATCAAGCTCAGTTTCTGCCCCAAGAATTTCAAGATTAATTTTTTTCTTTAAATCACGCGACAATGTACGAACCATTTTAGGGAATCGATTAAATACTGTATCGATTGGAATCATACGCATCGTTAATACGATATTTTGCAAATCACCCATTGTGCGGCTCATTCTTTCAACCGTTTCATTTAATTCTGAATGATTTACTTCTGTAGCTATTGATTGTAGTCGCCCTCTATCAATTACTAGCTCTTCAAATAAGTTCATTAAAATATCTAAACGTTCAATACTAACTCGAATTGTTTTACTTGCAGCATGACCATTTTTAGCAGGAGCCTGTGACCTCTGATTATTATTAGCCTCCGGTGTTTTTGGTACAATAATTGCAGGAGATTCATTTTGCACTGCAGCTTTAAACGTTTCTTCAGTAGTAGATTGTATAAAGAACTCTTTAGAAAGTGGAGTCACCGTAACAGTGTCAACCTCTGATACTTTCATAATTTTGCTTTTTAATTCTTCAGCTGAATTTTTAGAAATAAATGCTACTTGGAAATGTTGATCAAATTGTTCCTCTTCTAATTTATCAACAGTTGGTGATGATTTAACCACATCTCCATTTTTCTCTAAAATATCAAATACCATATAAACTCGGGCTGCTTTTAATAAGCAGTCTTCACGTAAAGCAACAGAAATTTCAAATGCATTGAAGCCCTGGTCAGTTGATTGCAGTATTATTGTTTTTTCAAAATCATCATAGTCTAATTTTGGAGATGTTTCTGCAGCTGCTGTTGCAGCCACCTCAGCTAATGCAGCATCAGCAACACTTGCAGGCGATTCACTAGTTGTATCACTCGTTTCACCTGATTCAATACGTTTTAGTTTTGCAACCGTATCAGAAACATTTCGTTTTCCATCACCGCCATTTGCAATATCCATTACCATTTCTTCAAGATGATCAACTGATTCAAAAACAACATCAAGAATTTCTGGTGTTACATGAATTTTTTCATTGCGAATTGCATCTAAAACATTTTCCATTTTATGTGTTAAATCTGCCAAATCTTCATATCCCATTGTCGCAGACATACCTTTTAAAGTATGAGCGGAACGGAATATTTCATTTACAATCGCTAAGTCATCAGGATTTTTTTCAAGCTCTAACAAATTATCGCTACAAGATTGTAAATGTTCTTTACTTTCTTCAATGAACATTTCTAAATATTGATTGACTTCCATACGATAACACTCCTTTTATGGCAAATATTTCATAATCATTTGCGCAATCTCGTCAACAGCTACTACTTCGTCTACTAGTTGAGTTTCAACAGCAGCTTTCGGCATTCCATAAACAATACATGTATCAGCTGACTCGGCAATTGCAGTTACATTACCATTTTGTTTTAAATCAATTAGTCCTTTGGAACCGTCATACCCCATACCAGTCATAATGACAGCAATCTTATCAAAGTCATTAAATTTACTAACATTTTCGAACATTACATCTACAGCAGGTCGATGTCCGTAACGAGGCGGTTCTTGTTGATCTAATTGTATTTCAAAATTTGTCCCAATTTTTTGAAGCTTTAAATGCCATCCGCCTGGAGCAATATAAGCTACACCATTTTGCAATCTGTCTCCATGCTCAGCCTCTTTTACTGTTATTTTGCTAAGGTTATTTAACCTTTCCGCTAAAGATTTTGTAAATCCTGCTGGCATATGTTGAACAATTAAAATTGGAGCATTTATTGTTTCAGGCAATTTTGTAATCACTTCTTGCAAGGCCCTTGGTCCACCAGTCGATGTCCCAATTAATACAATTTTTTTAGAAGTATTGCTCCACGTACTTTTTTGTTTAATTATATTTGCAGTTCCTTTGTTAGTTCTTTGCTGTAATATTGTTTTGTTTAAAGGAGTAGACTCACTTTTATTGTTTGTACTGGCAACATCTAAAACTGTTTTTTTGTTTCCAATAGGTTTTTTCAACTTTGCAACTGGAACATGAGCTGCTTGCTCCACTTTATGTACAAGTTCTTCTTTTATCTTGTGAAGATCAAGGGAAATTGTCCCACTAGGTTTTGCTACAAAATCGACTGCACCATTTTCAATTGCACTTAAAGTATTTTCTGCCCCACTTACTGTTGTACTTGATAACATAATCACAGGGACTGGGGAAACTTCCATAATCTCTTTTAATGCATCAAGACCATTCATTTCAGGCATTTCAACATCCATTGTTACAACATCAGGCTTTAATTGTTGTATTTTCTTTATGGCATCTTTGCCATTGCGAGCTATACCGATGACTTCAACCTTTGAATTCCCTTCAAAAAAGTCACTAATTAGCTTTCTCATAAAAGCAGAATCATCAACAATTAATAGCTTGCTTTTATTCGAAAATTCCAATTAATCACTCCCTTTCGAAAAAATACTTTTTAGTTTAGATAAAAATGTATTTCGAGCATGAATTTCTTTTGTTTGATGAAGAACAAAGTGATTTACAATCTCATGTAATGTTTTAGAAATAGATGCATTAGGATAGGATATTGAAAAAGGCACTTGTTCTCGAACAGCTTTTCTTACTACCGGATCTTCAGGTAAAGATCCTAATAAATTCACATTCTTTGATAAAAATCGTTGCATCGTATTTTTCAAGCGAATTAACGTTTCTTGCCCCTCTTCTTTTGAGTAAGCTCTATTACATAATAAATAAAATGTTTTATATTGATCCTTTAAATGAATATATTTCATCATTGAGTAGGCATCTGTAATAGAAGTTGGTTCAGCAGTTGATATAACAATAATTTCATCAATAGAAGTCAATAGATCAATCGACCAATTCGCAGCTCCTGCCCCCATATCAAACAGAACATAATCATATGATTTTTGAAGCTCTTCAAATGCATCAATCAATAAATCGAACATTTCTTTCGACCATTCTACAACTGAGGACAAGCCTGAGCCACCTGAAATATACTGCAAGTTGTAAGGTCCCTCATACATCGCTTCTTCCAAAGAAACGCTACCTTCAAGATAATCCATTAAGCTAAATCGGGCCGTTTTACCTATTAAAATATGGACATTTCCCATACCGATATCCATGTCAAGTACTACAACCTTTTTTCCTAGCTTAGCTAACTCAATTGCAAAGTTAGTTGAAAAATTGCTTTTTCCTACTCCACCTTTACCGCTAACTACTGCAATAGACCTACCCAATGCTCCTTGACTTTCTAGCACTTTCATTCTTAATTTTTCAGCTTGATCTCTCATTTGAATTCTCCTTGAAAGAACAATTCAAGCAAACTATCTAGGTTTGCTTCTTCGATATCTTCTGGTACTTCTTGTCCATTCGTATAGTAAGCAAGTCCTTTATTATATTTAATCATTAAATTATACATAGTGCCAATAGAATTTGTTTCATCTACCTTAGTAAAGATAAATTTTCCTATTTGAAATCCATCGAATTGTCTTATTATCGCTTCCATATCACTTTCTTTAGAAGTTAAGGATAAAACTAGAAAGGATTCTACCTCTTCATTAAAATCAATAATTTTTTTCAAATCATTAACATATTTTGCTTCTTTATAATTTCTACCAGCAGTATCAATAAAAACTAAATCAAGATTTGCAAATTTTTCAATTGCCTGTTGGTAGTCACTGGCATTATAGACAATTTCAACAGGTGCCTGTAAAAGATTTGCATATGTTTTTAATTGCTCGATAGCCGCAATTCTATATGTGTCAGTTGTAATAAACCCAATTTTCTTCTTTTTTTCTAACACACAACGAGCTGCCATTTTAGCTATAGTAGTTGTCTTACCAACCCCAGTAGGTCCGAGTACATTAATATACTTTTTTCTATATGAAAGTCCGCCCAAAGGAAGTTCTGCCAACTTTTTTCTCATAACTCCCTTTGCAATTTTTTTCATCGTTTGGTTATTCAATGGGGACTCTGAATTTTGATGATGTACAAAAAGCTCATCACTAATTACGGTGATGAGCTCATCGTCAAGCTCTTGACGTTTTAAAAAATCAATAAAAGGCAATATTTCCTCTGGCAATTCGGATAGTCTTGCATCTCTTTGCATAGACTGCAGCATTAATTTTAAATCCGAAATTTCGCTTTTTAACTCATGTGTAAACGAATCGTCTATATGTACTTTCGTTTGTTGAGGTATTTCTGTTGGTTTCATGATTGACTCAGCATTTATTTGCAGGTCAGGGAAACGCGGAGTAGGCTTCGCATCTACACGGTCCACCCCTGCAAGCACTTCAAAGTTTTTATGTCTTACTAAACCAAATAATTTTTTGGTCACGACTACTTTGGAATTGATGATAACTGCATCATCTCCAAGCTCGCTACGGACTAATTTCATCGCTTCTGCAATTGAAGGTGCAGTATATTTTTTCATTTTCATTCTACATTCACCACCCCAACACTTTGGATTTCAACATTTGCGTCCAATTCATTGTAGGATAAAATTGGTATTTGCGGGAAATAGCGCTCCGTTAATTGTCTTAAATACATTCGAATGCCAGGTGAGCAGAGAATAATTGGTGACTGTTCCATAAATGAAACCCTCTCTACTTCTTTTGCAATTGCCTCAAGTACTTGCTGTGATTCTTGCGGATTCATTGCTAAATAATTGCCATGGTCTGTTTGTTGTATACTATCTGCAATTAATTTTTCCAATTTTCCAGGTATCGTAATTACTTTTAATGAATCTTGTCCAGCAGAAACATATTGAGCAGTAATTTGTCTAGCTAGTGATTGACGTACATATTCTGTAAGTATATCTGGGTCGCTAGTTAACTTTGAATAATCTGCCAATGTTTCAAATATGATTGGCAAGTTTCGAATCGATACATTTTCTCTTAATAACTTCGCTAAAACCTTTTGAATTTCTCCTATTGATAAAGGTGTTGGTGTAAGTTCATCAACTAAGATTGGGTAACTTTCGTGTAAATGATCAATTAGTTGTTTTGTTTCTTGACGACCAAGTAATTCATGAGCATTTGCACGAATCATTTCTGTTAAATGTGTTGAAACGACGCTAGGTGGGTCAACCACAGTATAACCAAGCATTTCTGCTTCCTCTTTTGTTTTTTCTGTAATCCACTTAGCAGGTAAGCCAAATGAAGGCTCAATTGTGTCGATACCATCAATAGAATTATCATCTCCAGGACTCATAGCTAAATAATGATCAAGAAGGAGTTCACCACGGGCCATTTCATTCCCTTTGATTTTAATTCTGTATTCATTTGGTTGAAGCTGGATATTATCTCGTATTCGGACAATCGGTATAACAATCCCTAACTCTAAAGCAAGCTGTCGACGAATCATTACTACCCTATCTAATAAATCTCCGCCTTGAGCAGCATCAACTAATGGAATTAAGCCATAGCCAAACTCGAATTCTATTGGATCGACATTTAATAGATTCACTACGTTTTCAGGGCTTTTCATTGTATCAGCAGCCACTTCTTCCTCAATTTCTAATAACTCTTCAGGATCCTCTGGTTTCTTATGATCAATCAAATATGCGCCGACGATCAGAATAATCGCAATCGGAATTGTAATCCACTCGGGAATCGGCGTGAAAAGTCCCATTAAGAAAATTGTACCGCCAGCAATATATAACAGCTTTGATTGAGCGAATAATTGCTTTGTAATATCTTCTCCTAAATTGCCATCTGATGCTGCACGTGTTACAACAATACCAGTAGCTGTTGAAATTAGTAATGCTGGTATTTGAGCTACAAGTCCATCACCGACAGTTAACTTAGAAAAATGCGAAGCCGCATCTGCCAATTCATAATCAAGCTGTAGCATCCCGATTATAATCCCGAATATTAAGTTAATAAAAACCATTATAATAGAAGCGATAGCGTCACCTTTAACAAATTTGGTTGCACCATCCATCGCACCATAAAAATCCGATTCTCTTGATACTTTCTCACGACGTTCTCTGGCTTCTTTTTCTGAGATAATGCCTGCATTTAAATCAGCATCGATGCTCATTTGTTTACCAGGCATCGCGTCTAATGTAAAGCGAGCTGCTACTTCAGCTACACGTTCAGACCCCTTAGTAATAACAATAAAGTTAATAATCACCAATAACATGAAAATTACTAAACCGACTAGTATATTACCACCAGTTACAAATTCACCAAATGTCTCTACTACATCTCCAGCATCACCATTTGCTAAAATTGCACGGGTTGTTGATACACTCAAACCCAGTCGGAATAACGTTAGTAATAATATGATTGAAGGAAAGATTGCAAAATCCAACGCTTCTTTCATATTCATCGCTGTTAATAATATAAGTAAAGAAAGCGTGATGTTAATGATGATTAAAAAGCTCAATAACCATGTCGGTAGAGGGATGACGAGCATCGCTACTATTAAAACAACTGCAGCTAAAACCCCTAAGTCGCGAAATTTCATGTTTGTCCCTCCTACAAAATGGTCTAAATTTTACGTTTAATTCGATAAACATATGCTAGTATTTCTGCTACTGCTTTAAAAAACTCTTCTGGCACTTGTTGTCCGATTTCTACTTGGTCATACATTGCACGTGCTAACGGACGATTTTCAACCATAACTACATCATTTTCTTTAGCAATTAATTTAATTTTTTGTGCTACAAAGTCGGTACCCTTAGCGACCACTGTTGGTGCGTCCATACTTTCATCGTATTTTAATGCGATAGCATAGTGAGTTGGGTTTGTAATAACTACATCTGCTTGAGGTATTTCCTGCATCATGCGCCGCATCGCCATTTCACGCTGGCGTTGCTTTATTTTTGCTTTGATCTTAGGGTCCCCTTCAGCATTTTTATATTCATCTTTAATGTCTTGTTTTGACATTTTCAATTGTTTTTCGTACTCGTATTTTTCATATATGTAATCTAATAACGCGATAAACACTAGCGTAATTGAAGCAGCAATTCCCATCATCCCAGTTAACTTGGCGACAGTTGTTAAAGTATCCCAAGTGCTTTGGAATGATAACGAAAGTACTTCTTCAAGGTTTATCCAAATAATAATTGAAGTAACTGCTCCGATAAATGAAATTTTTAATAGCGATTTCAATAAATTTACAATGGCACGGACGGAAATGATTCTCTTAATACCTTTAATTGGATCTATTTTTTTTAAATCAAATTTCATTGTTTCCATTGTAAAAAGAAATCCAAATTGTAAATAGTTAGATCCAATACCTGCAACTAGTGCGATAACCATAAAAGGTAATAGAACCATTGCCATTTCCTTTAATGTATCTACGTAAATTTTCATTACTGTATCGGCCGTTAACGATTCAATGAGCATATTTTTTTCAAAAGCTTGATGTAAAAAAGAAAACAGACTTTCCAGCATTTTTGGAGCTGTTATATACAAGAATAAAAAGAGAATTAGCAGTACAAAGGCTGCAGTTACATCTTGGCTTTTTAAAATTTGACCTTTTTTCCTTGCATCCTGTCTCTTTTTTGGCGTTGCTTTTTCCGTCTTTTCCCCAGCAAAAAATTGTAAATCTAATGTGAGCAGCAACTTCAAATTAAGCACCACCTAATAATCGCATTAAATCACGCATGGATAGTATCATAATTTCAATTAATTTTTCCATCACTTCAATCAAGACACCCATCGATACGATTAATACAAGCAAACCTACTGCAATTTTAACAGCAAACCCAATTACAAAAATATTAAGCTGGGGAACTGTTTTCGCCGTTATACCTAATGCAATAGTGACTAAAAATAAAGTTGCAACTATTGGGGCTGACATTTGGAATGCAATTGCAAAGACAGTAACTATCAATTTCATTACAAACTCAGCAAAATCAACATCTCCAAAGTTGGGGAATAGTTGATTAATCGGCATAAATTGATAGCTATAATAAATGCCGTCTAAAATGAGATGATGACCGTTTATTGCAAGCAAAACAAACAATAGTAAAAAATTAAAGAATTGCCCCATTAATGGAGTATTTACTCCGGTTTGTGGATCAATTACATTCGCCATAGCAAAGCCCATTTCAAAATCAATAAATCCACCTGCCATTTGTACAGCAGTTGTAATCAGATATGCCGTTAAACCAAGTACTAAACCAATAATTGCTTCTTTTAAAACTAGTAATATGTAATCTCCATCAATTGGAATAGCTTCAATATTCATCGTATAATAAATCATCCAAGAAAATAATACTGCTAAAGCTATTTTCAATTGTGCAGGAATTGTACGATATGAAAAAAAAGGGACTGATACAAAGAAAGCAGAAACTCTAACAATTATTAAAAGCAAGACCGATAATTTTGGAATAATTTCTGTCATTTAATCACCCGATATACCGAGTTAAGTTATTAAGAATATCGTAAAAATAATCTGTCATTTGAGAAATCATCCATGGTCCAAAAAATATAAGCGCAACTAATACAGCAACGATTTTCGGTACGAAAGACATCGTTTGTTCTTGAATGGATGTTGTCGCCTGGAATATACTAACAATCAACCCTGTTACGAGTGCTATCAGTAATAAGGGTCCTGAAACAATGAGGACAATCCATACAGCTCTTTCTGCAATTGCAATGACCATTTCTTCTGTCATATAGTATCATCCCCTAAAAACTTTGAAGTAGAGATTTGATGACTAAATACCATCCATCAACTAAAATAAATAGCAAGATTTTAAATGGTAGTGAAATCATCACCGGAGGGAGCATCATCATACCCATGGACATGAGTACGCTTGCCACAACCATATCAATTACTAAAAAAGGAATAAAAATCATAAATCCAATTTGAAAGGCAGTTTTTAATTCACTTAATACAAAAGCAGGCACTAAAATCGACAAAGGAATTTCTTCAACCGATTGTGGACGTTCTGCTTGATTGTAGTTAATAAATAATTCTAAATCTTTTTGCCTTGTATGCTTTGACATAAACTCTTTAAAAGGAGTTGTTGCACGGTCATATGCTTCCTCTATTCCAATCTCTTCATTAAACAATGGCTGTAATGCCTGTTCGTTTACTTCTTGAAACGTTGGTGCCATTATAAAAAACGTTAAAAATAAAGCCAGTCCAATAATTACCTGATTAGGTGGTATTGTTGAAGTAGCAAGTGCTGTACGAGTAAAAGAAAGAACAATCACTATCCGAGCAAAAGAGGTCATTAATATTAAAATACTTGGTGCTAGTGAAAGCACTGTTAATACAAGCAATAACTTTACAGATGTTGAAACGTTTGTAGGATCACTTTCAGAAAAGAATGAGATAAAATCTTCCATTATTTATCCTTCTCCTTTTCTTTCCATTTTTCCAGCTCGTGCTGTCTCTCTTTTTTTATATCCAACAACCTCTTATTAAATATATCGCCAAAATTTGAATCATCTTGTTTACTCTCAGATTCTATTTGATTTGGCTTTAATTTCTTTAATAGTTCTAAAATATAAGGAGTTGTTGCACCGAATGATTGCTTTTCATTGTAAAAAGCTACTAATTGTTGAACTTCATCCGGATCATTAATTTCTTTAATTAATTGCACATTATCTCCAACGCCCACGATATATAATTTATCCCCAATATGAAGCAATTGGATTGATTTTTGAGCGCCAACAGATATTCCGCCAATATTTCGTACTAGACTATTTTGTTGATAATTCATACTTTTTTTATTAATAAATTTTAAAACAAACAACAACAAAGCTAGCACAAAAATAAGGGCAAATAACATTTTAATATAATCCCATGGTCCTAATCCTACAGCTGCCGAATCAGATTTCTCTTGGTCGGCAGCTGGTAGAGTTTCCGGACATGAATCTGGATTTTTCAAACATTCATCCGAAACCATTGGACTTTTCTGACTTGCTAACGTTGTATCTGTAGGTGTCATCATTAAAAATGTAAATAATAACGCAATGACAAGCCGAATTGTTACAAATAGTTTAAACTTCATTTTATTACCCTAGTGCTTTTTGAATTGCTTCAATAACGCGATCTGCTTGGAATGGTTTTACAATAAAATCTTTTGCACCAGCTTGAATTGCATCAATTACCATCGCTTGTTGCCCCATTGCTGAACACATAATAATAGTAGCGCTTGGATCTGTAGATTTGATTGCTTTTAATGCAGCAATTCCATCCATCTCTGGCATCGTAATATCCATTGTTACTAGATCTGGACGTAATTCATTATACTTTTCTACAGCCTGTAGGCCATCAGCTGCTTCTCCAACTACTTCAAATCCATTTTTTGTTAAAATATCCTTTATCATCATGCGCATAAATGCAGCATCGTCAACTATTAATATTTTTTTTGACATTTAGAATTCCTCCAATAAACACTATTTTAGATTATTTAAACGATCTGCTTGACTTAAAATATCTGTAATACGAACACCAAAGTTCTCATCGATTACAACGACTTCTCCTTTTGCAATAAGACGGCTATTTACTAAAATATCGACAGGTTCTCCTGCAAGCTTGTCCAATTCAATAATAGAGCCAGATGCAAGCTGTAAAATTTCCTTTACACTATGCTTCGTACGACCAAGCTCAACGGTTACTTGCAAAGGAATGTCTAGTAACATATTTAAGTTGCGAGCTTCATCCTTTGAAATATTTGCATTTTCAAATGTCGCAAATTGAGCCTGCTGTACATTTACTGGTTGGACAGGTGCTTGATATTGCGGCATTGCATAAGCTGGTGGCTCTGCATACATTGTCGCTGCCTGCTGCTGATAAACTTGTTGCTGTGGAGTCGGGTTTGGCTGAACCTGCTGCTGTGGAACTGCAGGCTGCGCCGGAGCAGCAGGTGGTGTTTGCATAGGTTGTTGTACAACCGGCTCCTGCTGAACAGGTGCTTCGTCTTCCCCAAGCAGTGATTTAACTATTTTCTTTCCAAAATCTAATGGTAATAATTGCATTAAATTTGAATCTATTAATTCACCAATTTTTAATCTGAATGAAACTTTCACTAATAAATCTTCATCCGGTATACTTTCTTTACCTTCATTTTTTGAGAAATTTAACAAATCAATTGAAGGTGGTGAAATATCTACCTTTTTATTAAATACAGTAGACATGGATGTTGCAGCTGAACCCATCATTTGATTCATTGCTTCTTGTACTGCACTTAATTGGATTTCGCCTAAATCTGGATTTGGGTTTAATCCGTCTCCACCTAGCATTAGATCAGCAATAATTACAGCATCTGATTGTTCAATCACTAATAGGTTCATTCCACTTAAACCAGTTGTATATTCCACTTGTATCGCAACATACGGATGAGGAAATTCCTCTTCTAACCGTTGGCGATCAATCAATGAGACTACTGGAGTTGTAATGTCCACCTTTTGTCCTAAAAGAGCGGATAACGCAGTTGCTGAACTTCCAAATGAAATATTTCCTACTTCACCTAAAGCATCCTGTTCCATTGAACTAAGGTAATCTTCTACACGAAGTGTTTTTCCATCATTATTAGTTTCTAACTCGTTGTTTTTTTCTGCTAACGTTTCGCCCCTTAATAGAGCTTCAATTTCTTCTTGGGAGAGCATTTCATTACTCATTTTCGTCTCCTCCTTTCAAAGGGTCGATAATCTGGACTGCCATTTTTTTATTACGTTTACCTGGCTGTACTGTGAATTTTGGTAAACCACCAACCTTTAAAATAAGCGGGTTATCAATTTTTTGATCCAACTGAATAACATCTCCAACATTCATATATAGAAAATCTTCAATCGTTATATCTGTCGTACCAAGTTCAGCTATTAAAGGTAATTCTGCTTGTTTTACTCGTTTTTCTAACATATCAGCCTGTTCCGGAGTTGCTTCCTTCGTATTAGATTGCATCCAATACTGAACAGATAAATTGTGAATGATTGGTTCCAACACGACATGGGGTATACAAATATTTATCATACCTGTTGTCTCACCAATTATTGTATTTAACGAGATAACAACAACTGTTTCATTTGGTGAAATCATTTGTAAAAATTGAGGGTTTACTTCCAGCTCTACAAGCATTGGATCGATTTCTGCGACAGAATCCCATGCTTCACGTAAATTATCGAATGACCTTTCGAATAAATTTGTCATTATTTTTTGTTCAATTTCCGTTAAGTTGTCTACATTACTATAGCTTGCACCGCTACCTCCCATTAAACGGTCCAACATGGAGTAGGCGATATTTGGATTAATCTCCATTAAGATATTACCATCTAAAGGTGGTACTTCAAATACATTTATTAATGTCATATTCGGTATTGATCGTACAAATTCCTCAAACGGAATTTGATCGACAGAAGCAACAGTAATTTGAACATAAGTTCGTAACTGTGCTGAGAAGAAAGTTGTCAGTAACCGCGCAAAGTTTTCATGTATACGGGTCAAACTTCGGATTTGATCCTTCGAAAAACGAAGAGCACGTTTAAAGTCATAAACTTTTATCTTTTTTGTTTCTTCTTCTTTTTTCATGTCATCTGCTGACATTTCCCCCGTTGATATCGCCGAAAGCAGCGCATCAATTTCGGATTGGGATAATACATCTCCTGCCATTTGCCCACCTCCATTTCAAGATGTTTCATTTACTGAATGATGTAGGAGGTTATATAAACTTGTTGTACCTCACCCTCTTGCATCAATTCATTTATTTTCGATTTGATTGTTGATTCAAACATTACTTTTCCTTGTTTTCCGTCTAAATCTTTTTTCGTCATTTCAGCAAGCTCTTCAATGATGATATTGTTAGTTTGGAAATCACGCTTTACTAATTCTTCTGCAGCCTCTTTACTGTCAGTTTGTAACTTAAGCGTTAAACGAACAATACTGTTATCTGCTAGATTCGTTGTTAGCTCCGGCACATCAACAGATGCTTCTAATATTTCATCGATAGTTGGTTCTGGAGGAGCTGCTTGCTGCTTGTTAAATTGTGTCAATAACACGAAGATGACGACACCAATCAGTGTTATCGTAATTAAAATGATGAGCATAATCGTTAATAATTTATTCTTCTTCATTTTCATCACCTCGTAGATGCGGGTTTGATAATATTTGTATACTTCTATAAAAGAGAGCTACTCGATTACGAACCTCTTCTTCACTTTCAAGAACGATAAATTTCCGCCCAGTCGTCAGCGTTATCGTTGTATCTGGAAAGGCTTCGACTGACTCTATGTATATAGCGTTTAATGAAAATGGTTTACCATTTAAACGTGTAAGTTCAATCATTGAAATAGGGCCGGGTCGCATTGGCGAGAGCCGGCCCGACCCTCCTTTGCAATGAATCTATGAAAATATTATGTTACTAATAGATTAACGTTTTAAATTAACAAGCTCTTGTAAAATTTCATCTGATGTTGTAATAATACGAGAGTTTGCTTGGAAACCACGTTGTGCTACGATCATTTCCGTAAATTCCTCTGAAAGGTCAACGTTCGACATTTCTAAAGTACCTGGTACAACTTTCCCGATACCTTGTTGTGTTGCCACTTGTACTGTTGGATCTCCTGAGTTCGATGTTACTTGGTAATAGTTATTGCCGTTTTTCTCTAGACCACCTGGGTTAGGGAATTTTGCAAGTAATAGTTGACCAGCAAATTGTAGTTGTCCATTAACATCGACATAAGTTATTGACCCATCTTGTCCAATATTCATAGATTGTGCATTTGTTGGGATTTTGATAGGGCCATAGCCTTCTACATCAATCGCACCATCTACGTAAAGGCTATCAGTACCAATAGCAGTTGCTGCCTCCCCTTTCTCTGCATCCGCATTACTTACCGGATCCTCAACAACGTCTTCGTATAATGTATCATTCGCAACACCTACTAAGTATTTACCCTCTGAATTAACTAAATAACCGTTCTCATCCATATAGAAATTACCTGCACGAGTATAAACAACATTGCTAAATCCAGAATCTGCCTCAATAATTCCGTCCTCATCCGGTGCAACCGTTGAATCTCCAACCATAAAGAATCCATCTCCGGAAATCGCTAAATCAAGAGTTCTTCCAGTTGTTTGCAATGAACCGGTACCATGAATTACGTCAATTGCTGCCATTTGGGTACCTAATCCAACTTGCATTGGATTAACACCACCTCTAGTAGCAGTGAATCCTGAAGCACCTGATACTGATTGTGAAATTAAATCTTTAAATACAACACGACTTTTCTTAAATCCGTAAGTATTTACGTTTGCAATATTATTACCAATAACGTCTAGTTTTGTTTGATGGTTTTTCAACCCGGAAATACCTGAATACATGGAACGTAACATCGTTATCGTTCTCCCTTCATTTTTCAAATTTACTTATATTTTGTGTTGCATCAATCGATCAACAACACGAGGTATCCTAATCAAATTTGCCTTGATGAAATTGCGTCAAAATTATTAATCGTTCTTGAGCGATAAATCTACTACAAAATTACTGCCCTTCACCAAAAGGCTTAAAATTATTTATAGGCTAAGCCTACTGAATAATTTTATAGGTCCTACCTTATAACACAATCGTGCCATCAATATTTGTAAATAATTGATTTTTTGCTTCAGTGCGTTCCATCGCAGTTATCACTGTTGCATTTTTAGCACTTACAATTAAAGCTGCTTGGTCCATCAAAACGAGCGGTTGGTTGACACCTTTCGAACGAGCTTCAAACACTTTATCCGTCACAACTTGCCATTCTTGATCGGATATATGAATATTACGTTCTTGTATACGCTCATTTGCATGTTTGCTAATTTTTAATTCTTGACTATCGGTCGCTGCACTTCGCAAATGGTCACGGAAAGATTGCTCTGTCCTGGCTATTGTTTTAGATTTTAATTGTGAGTTTGATTGAATGGTCGGTTGCAACGGCACGCGCTGTATTCCAAATCGATGCATGTGTTTTCACCAACCTTATTCATTCACTAACTCAAATTGATCTTTCTGTAAACGGGTACCATTGGATAAAATATATTCAATTATTTTATTATTTGTTGAAACTGCCTCTATAACTGCTTGAACCATTTCTCCGTTAGATTCATACTGCACCGTTTGTCCAATTAATTGACTTGCAGCTACAAGTGGATTTTCCTCAGTCGGGCTATTAGATGATGACGTTCCACTTAAAACCGATGAAATATTGCCTGGAGAAATTTCCTTTCCATCTTCCAAGATGAATACAGGTGCGCCATCAACAAATTTCATTTCTTTTATAACACCTGTACCCTCTTTGATGATGTTTTTTCCTTCTTCATCCAGTTCTTCTGTTATCTCAACCCATTTAACTTCTTTCCCAACGAACATCGTATAATTCATTAATTGGCTTTCTTGTTGTGATATAAGTAAGTTTTCCATCGCTGTAGTCATATTTTGCATTTGCTCTAATGAAGAAAACTGCGCCATTTGTGCAATAAACTCTTTATCATCCATAGGGTCAGTCGGGTCTTGATTTTGCAATTGTGTAATTAAGATTTGTAAAAAAGCATCTTTACCTAAACTGCTATTGTCACCTTCTTTTGCATATTTCGGTGTGTTGGCAGATGGTAAATAAAAATCTTTTGATATTCCAGATGTACTAGCCATTTACTACACCCCCTCATTTATCAAATACTCACTAAAGGAAATCTTCTCTTCCTCTTCGTCAGTTTGATCATTGTCATCCTCTTGTTCTGATTGTTGCTGCTTGAATAAGTTGCTAAATGGATTTTGGTCTCGCATATTGCGATCAGTTTCCTGCAGCGTTTGCGCAATATCAATCCGATCTATTTGGATGTTTTGCTGTGCAAATGCAGCTTTCAATTGTTGAAGTTGGCTATCTAACAGTTCTTTTCCTAAAGAAGTTGATGTTAGTAATCTAGCAGTTAATACACCATCTTGCTGCATTAACTCAATTCGAATAGAACCAAGATTTTCAGGATAAAGCTTCAATAATAATTTCATTGAACCTTGATTACCGGACAATTGACTGCGATTAAGCAAGTTTTGAATTTCTTTTAGCAACGCCTCTGACTGTGCTGGCTTTTCAGTTGGCAAAGTAATTGTCACTGTTTTAGTAGAGACTGTAGTAGTTGCAGTTCCAAGTGTTGAAGATGGTTCATTCGTCTCGCTCTTCTTGATGGTTTGTTCAACTAATTGTTGAAATCCTTGCAGTGATACTTTCACTGAGGAAGAAGTTTCGACAGTTTTAGATTGAGCACCTTGATAATTTGCTTCCAGCTGTTTTGATACTGCTTGCAAAGATTCTTGCAGCTGTGTTAATTTAGCTGCTTGTTCATTCAACAAATCAGAATTTTTGCCAGTTGAATATGCCAGCTTTAAAAATTGCAATAATTGCTCCACTTCTTTTGGTGTTGCTTTATGCTCTCCTTGAAGTGCAGTAGTAATTTGAGGGATTAATGTTGACGCTTGCTCATTTACGATTTGTATAAAATCCCAAATATTGTTTACTTCAATGCTGTCATCACCTAGAAGCTGCTGAACAGTTTCTAATAATTGTTCTTGGTCAATATTAAGTACTGATAGCAAATCCTCTAAATTCATTAATTCATCAATTGCTACAGCCTGTCCATTGTCAGTGCCAACCATTAATAGCCCTTCATCATGTGAAATTCCTAATAAATCAAGAATTTCTTCGATTGAATCTGAATTTAATAGTTCAGTCAACTCTTCTAAATCCGTCAACCCTTCTTTAGCAGCTTCATTGTTAATATCATTGTCTTTTGTTGAAGATGAAACAACATTGCTAAATACGTCGCCAAAATTATTACCCTTTGTATTCATAGTATTAGTTGGCGCTTTTACAGACTGTTTTGCCGATATAGTATTGAAATTGCCAAGTTGCATTATACCGATATTCATTATTTCACCTCCTTCCAATCAACCATATAAATGTTTCTACTGTGATAGAAGTTCAGAATATCTTGCTGCTTCAGCCGGATCCATTTTTTCGAATATGGCAGACAATGTTTCAGGCTGCATATTGGATAATATTTTTAATGCTTCTTCATCACTCATCTCAGCAATGATCGGAGCAGCACTTTTTGCTGACATTTGTTCAAATGTAGATAAAATATCTTCAAACTCTTTCTTTGCTTCATTTTCGGTTTGTTGTAAACTTTCAATTTTGCTTTGTAATTGTTCCTGAATAGCAACATTGTCTTTATTTTCTGCCAATGCACTATCCAATTTAGATTGCAGCTGCGCAATTTCAGCTTCTTTTTCTTTTACCTGTGCCTCAAGCTCAACAATTTTTTTATTATAATCGACTGAAGATTCTTCAGCTGATTCCTCAGAGGAAAAACCTGTTAATTTAGAGGCCTTTTCAAAAACATTAAAGTCTGTGACTGTAGCAATAACTAATAAAACCGCTATGACAAATAGTAATGGAATCAAGACTAAATAAAATAATTTTTGAAAAATACCTGGGGATTTTTCCTCTTCAATTTGGTCTATACTATTTGCATTTTGTACTTTCCCTTTAGCCATGAAATCACCTGATTTCCTTCTTGTAATACATAAGCGAGGAGAGCTCGTCCAGTTGCAGCATTTCTATATGATCTTGCTGCTTTTTAAAAGATTCGTAATCCATTTCTCTCATTTTCTCAAACTTACGTACTTCCAAGTTTTTTTCTAATAATTTTTGTTCATGCCAATTCATTTTTGCACGTGCTTGCATAACTTTGTTTTGTAAGTCAGCGATTGTATGCTCTAGGCTATCAATGAATGTTGTGAAATGGTGAATTTCATCAATAGTAGCACCTGTTTTTAATCGCTCATTTTGATATGTTATTAAATCTTCTTTTTTCTTCAAAAATTCATATAATTTTGTAGCCACTTCTTCAAATGATCGTACAGATTCTTTATAAGCAATTTCTGATTGTTGCTTTTCTTGCTCACGAATCGATAGTACTTTTTCGAATCGATATGTATATTGAAGCATTATTTTCCACCACCATTTGATAATGCGACAAGCTCATTTATTGTATGTTCCAATGTTACTTTTTCTTTATAACCTTGTTTTAAAAATGATGTAATAAGCGGTTCATAATGAATCGCATCATCTATTTCTTTCGATGTGCCCCTTTTATAAGCACCGATATTAATTAAATCTTCTGATTTCGAATACGTATAGTAAAGCTCTCTTAGTCTTTCAGCTGCTTTAACGTGTTCCGGGCTCGATATATGATTCATCAAACGGCTGACACTTTTTAATACATTAATGGCTGGATATTGCCCCTTGTTTGCTAAAGTGCGGTCCAATACAATATGACCATCTAATATACCACGGACTGTATCTGCAATCGGTTCATTCATATCATCACCATCTACTAAAACTGTATAGAAAGCTGTAATAGTACCTTTCAAGTTTGTTCCTGTACGTTCTAATAGCTTTGGTAATATCGAGAAAACTGACGGGGTATAACCTTTTTGAGCAGGTGGTTCACCAGTTGCAAGCCCTATTTCCCGCTGTGCCATTGCAACACGAGTGACGGAATCCATCATTAACATGACATTTAATCCTCGATCTCTAAAGTATTCTGCTATGGCAGTTGCTGTGAAAGCTCCTTTTATCCGCATAAGTGCTGGTTGATCGCCTGTTGCAGCAACGACAATAGAACGGCTTAATCCTTCTTCACCTAAATCACGTTCTATGAATTCCCTCACTTCTCGACCACGTTCACCTATTAAAGCAATGACGTTTAAGTCTGCTTGTGTATTACGTGCAATCATACCGAGCAATGTACTTTTCCCTACACCAGAACCTGCAAATATACCAACACGTTGTCCACTGCCAACTGTTAGCATGCCATCAATGGCTTTCACCCCAACTTCCAACTGTTTATTGATTGGAGGCCGTTTTAAAGGATTCGGTGGTTCTTTATCTGTTGGAACAGTTACCAATCCTTTAGGAAGCGAAGATCCATCAAAAGGATTCCCCATTGAATCTAACACTTTTCCAATAAGCTCAGGGCCCACCTTTATTTCAAGAGGTTTCCCAGTACCTTCTACTAAACAACCAATTGAGATTTCACGAACAGACGTATATGGCATAAGAACAACATACTCATTATTAAACCCAACAACCTCTGCTAAAATAATTTGATGACCATTTTTCGGTGAGTTTACATGAATTTTGCAAACATCACCGATTGAACTTTCAGGTCCCTGTGACTCAATCATTAATCCGACTACACGATTTACTTTCCCAAATTTTTTAAATGTATTAATATTAGGGATTTTCTCTATTAATTGAGCCGCTTTCATCCTATCAGTCCTTACTACTTAAAATTTCATTAAGCTTCAATCTAAGTTCATGTAATTGTTCATCAATTGATACAACAATTCGGCCATGGTTTGTTTCGATATAGCTTTCAGTATCGGTCAGGTCTTCATTAACAAAAATCAGTAATGGTACATCTGTCGGAAACATTTCAGCTAATTCATCACGATTATCTGAAACGATTTTATGGTAAAGAGGTGATACATAAATTTTAATTTCTTTCATTTCACGAGCTTCTTTTAACCCTCGTTTAATAATTGAAAGATATATTTCATCATCACGATCCAATGAACTTCCGATAATGCGTTCAGCTGAAGCTAAAGCTATATCTAGAATTACCTGTTCTTGGTCTTCAATATATTTTTGTGCATTTAAGCGAGCAGTTTCGATTGTTTCGTTCGCTACTTTTAAAGCCTCTGCCATATCTGCACTCGCTTTATTTATTCCCTCTTCATAACCTTGCTGAAAGCCTTGATCATACGCCTGCTGCTCTAGAATGAGTTTTTCTTCTTCCCACATATGCTTTAACTGCTCTATAGCTTCAAGTTGTTTATGACGATACTTTTCGAATTCTTCTTTTTGTAAGTCTATTTGATATTGTGCATCTGAAAGCAATTGGTCACGTATTGCTGTTATTTCTGCGACAGATAGCTTAGGTTCTTGTTCTAAATCGTCTTGATCAAAGTTTTCAGTAAACAAGTTGCGAAGCTGGATCTCTACTTTTTTTTCTTTTTTTTGCATTGCGTTGGCTGAACGGATGATTCTAGACAATGACGTCATCTCCTCCACCGCGTGCAATAATAATCTCTCCTGCATCCTCTAAGCGACGGATAACTGCTACTATTCTTGATTGAGCTTCCTCTACATCACGAAGACGAACAGGTCCCATAATTTCCATTTCTTCTTTAAATGAATCAGCCATACGCTGTGACATATTGCGGAAGATAATATCTTTTACTTCCTCGCTACTTACCTTCATAGAAAGTAATAAATCTTCATTTTCACAGTCGCGAATAACTCGTTGAATCGAACGGTTGTCCAACGTAACAATATCCTCGAATACAAACATGCGCTTTTTAATTTCTTCAGCAAGCTCTGGATCTTGAATTTCAAGCGCATCGAGAATTGTTTTTTCCGTCTGTCTATCTACACCATTCAATACTTCAACAACTGCGTCTACGCCACCTGTTTCAGTATAATCCTGCGTAACAGTTGAGGACAGTTTTCTTTCTAATACTGATTCAATTTCACTAATAACCTCTGGCGAAGTTGAATCCATTACTGCTATACGCTTTGCAATATCAGCCTGAACCTCTTGTGGCAGTGATGATAAGATGACCCCTGCCTGTCCTGGATCTAAATATGACAAAATGAGGGCAATTGTTTGCGGATGCTCATTTTGAATAAAGTTGAAAATTTGTCCAGGATCAGCTTTTCTAGCAAAATCAAAAGGTCGAACTTGTAGTGAAGAAGTAAGTCGATTAATTATTGCTTGCGCCTGATCTTGACCTAACGCCTTTTCTAAAACAGTTTTTGCGTAGCCAATCCCTCCTTGAGAAATGTAATCTTGCGCTAATGCGATATTATGAAATTCTTCAATTATTTCTTCTTTAATACCTGGTTCAACTTTTTTCACGCTTGAAATTTCCAACGTAAGACGTTCGATTTCTTCTTCATTTAAATGCTTATAAACAGAAGCAGAAACTTCAGGTCCTAGAGAAATCAACAGTAAAGCAGCTTTTTGTTTCCCTGTTAATTCTTTATCTTTCTTGGACACAGCACGTCCCCCCATTAATCTTCAGTAATCCAACTTCGCAAAAGCTTTGCAAAGTCTTCCGGTTTTTCTTTCGCCATTTTTTCAAGTTGTTTACGTCGAATTGTACTCTCTGTTTCTTTTTCATCATTAATATCATCAACAAATAAATCTTCTTGTTCATTGATAATATTTAACTCTTCTTCTTTTTGTTTTTGTTTTTTCGAACGCAAGATAAAGAATACAAGAAGTAAGATAACAGCTAGTAATATTCCACCTATTACCCAAATCCACCAAGGAATTGTCGGCGTTTCTTCAGCTGCAGCAGCTTCATTTCCATGGAACTGTTGAACAGATACTACAATTTTTTCATCGACCTGTTCGTCAGTAAGTTGTCCCGCTGCCTCTTTATCAATTGTTGTTCGAACAATCGTCGACAAAATTTGTTCAACGTCTGCTCTTACCTCTTCTGGTAAAGATGCTGTGTCATTTGCCACTGGTGGTTCGAGCATAACTTGAATACCAATGTCGCGAATTTTATATGGACTTTCTTGAATATCTCTTGTAATTCGATTCACATCATTATTGATGGTTTCTTCGACACGTTCATAGTCTCCATCTCCATAAGCACCCGCTTGATAATCAATAAAATTATCAGTAACATTTTCAGCTTCAGGAGTACCTATTGCAGCATTGCCGCCTGTATATGTTTCTGTTATACGTTGGGCACTGACTTCAATACCTGCCATATTCTCTTCATCTACAGGTTCGACAAGATTTTCTTGGCGATTTTCTTGTTTAAAATCGATGTCAGTCGTTACAGAGACAACCACTTTATCATTCCCCATCAACGTTCCTAGCATTTGTTGAACTTGACGTTGAAGATCACGTTCAATGGTCTTTTTCACTTGCATTTGACCTTCAATTGAATCGATTGAATTAGAACCATTTGTTGCTGATTCTAAATCGAAATACTCAGAATATTGATTTGTAATAACAATATTATCAGTACTTAAATTTGGAATACTTTTAGATACCAAATTGTATAGTGTTTCAATTTGCTCATTGCTAAATTGATGTCCTGGTTCTGTATCCAAAACAATTGATGCACTTGCTTGTTGACTAGCATCATTTAAAAATACCCCTTGTTCAGGCATTGTAATCATGACATTGGCATCTTTAACACCGTCAATTGTTTTAATTAGGTTTGCCAACTCAGTTTGAGTGGCAGCAAGCTTGATTACATTAAATTCATTATCCGTCATCCCAAATCCGGCATTAGAAGTGAAAAATGAATTATTGATTTCACCTGAATTAGGATAACCTTGGGATGCAAGTGATACTTTTAATGTATCCACTTGATCCTCTGGAACTAAAATATTTGTACCCCCTGGGGCGATTTCATATGTAATACCTTGTGCACTTAATACTTCTGCAATTTCACCAGCTTCGGTAGTAGATAATTCAGTAAAAAGCGGCACCATAGTTGTTCTAGTAGAAAAATATGTAATAATACCAGCTAATGCAATAACACCAATTAAAGTTCCTATTATCGCACCCTTCTGATTTTTCGTTCGACTCTTCCAAAATCTAGAGGAGTCAGTTTTCACTCTTGTCAATCGTTCATTCATTGTGTGTCCTCCGATTATAGTGAATACACCAACAATTTATCGTCGTTTATTGTTATAAAATTAATTAAACAGACATTCGCATAATTTCTTGGTAGGCTTCAATTGCCTTATTTCTTACTTCAATTGTTGCATTTAATGTAACGCCCGCCTTTTGAGAAGCTATCATTACTTCATGCAGGTCTACATCTTCTCCATTTATTAATCTTTCAGTTAATTTATCAGACGTAATCTGTTGCTCGTTTACTGATTTGATTGCATCTTTTAATGTGTTTGCGAAAGACTGTTGGGCCTCATATGGCGTCGTCGGAGTTAATTTCGTTTCAGTTGCTGATTGAGTTGGCAGCATTGATGATACTGAATTTATCGCCAAGTTGATTCATCCTTTCCCTTTTACTTTCCTATTTCCAGCGCTTTTGTTAGCATCGACTTACTTGCATTAAAAACCGTAACATTCGCTTCATAAGAACGAGTTGCAGAAATTAAATCAACCATCTCTGTTAATAAATCAACATTAGGCATTTCAACATACCCTTCCTCGTTCGCATCAGGATGTGTTGGGTTATAAACTAATTTAAAAGGTTTCTCATTGTCTTCATTAATTGATACTACTTTAACACCATTTCCAGAATAATCCTTTCCACCTATTGCAGCATTTAAAAAATTAGAAAATTGCCCCTGATTCTCAGCCAATGTAACTGACTTTCTTCTATATGGCTCCCATTCTCCATTTACTTGTCTCGCACGTGTTGTATCAACATTTGCGATATTTGAAGAAATAACATCCATTCTTAAACGTTGAGCAGTAAGAGCAGACGCAGTTGAATTCATACTAGCAAATATGGACATCTTTATTTACCTCCTTTGATGACAGTATTCAACGTATTAAATTTACCAGAAATCCGCTCAACTAAAGCATTATAGTAAATAGTGTTTTCTGCTAAACTCGCTTGTTCTGCATCCATATCAACACCATTTCCATTGCTGCGATACTTGTAATTTTCATAGCTAAAAACTCCTGGAGTTGATTGTTTAATTTTAAAATCAAAATGTCTAACATCTGTTCGATTTGCTTCTATTGTTGAATTTTGGGCATCTGACAGCATTTTCTTAAAACTGACATCTTTCGCTTTATAATTCGGTGTATCGACATTCGCAATGTTTTGAGCAATAGTTTTATTTTTCAAAGATGCATAATTAAGTCCATACTCTAGGCTACTTATAGTTCCACCAAACAAGTTCAAACCATTCACCTCAATATATTAAATTTATTTAACATTTTGTTTCAAATCAATAACTTAATTTTAAAGTATGTTACGACAAAGTGTCTATCGCATTTTGTCGATTTTTAATAGGCTATACGTACTAATTTTCAAGGAATTTCTATTTATAGAATTCACAATTTGCACATTTAATACTGAATTCGACATGAAGTGATAGAGATTATAAGGATAAACCTCACACAAAATCAACCATTAAGAAAAAAGGACTATGGTAAAAATGTACAACATAATAAATAGCCTTTTATCTATAACAGAAAAATTTTCAAACGATTGAAAACGCTTTTATACTGGTTGTACTTATAGCTGTACTTTTGATCAAGAATATCCTGTCTGACAAGCGTTGGCAGGTTGTTAAAATGTTTTTATAAAATAATAAAAGAGTGTAGACAAAGTCATAATTAACTTTATCTACACTCTGATGTGGTTTCACCTTTAGCAGATGAAACATATTTCAATTATTTCATTTTAATTTCAGCTAATGCAATTAAAAACTTATCATTCAATACTTTTATATACGTACCTTTCATTCCTAAAGAACGAGATTCAATAACACCAGCAGATTCTAATTTACGTAATGCATTTACGATTACAGAACGAGTAATTCCTACACGATCTGCAATTTTTGAAGCTACAAGTAAACCTTCATTACCGTCAAGTTCTTCAAAAATATGTTCAATAGCTTCCAATTCACTGTATGATAATGAGTTGATTGCCATTTGTACAACCGCTTTACTACGTGCCTCTTCTTCAATCTCTTCTGATTTTTCTCGTAAAATTTCCATTCCAACTACAGTAGCACCATACTCAGCTAATATTAAATCATCGTCTTCAAAGCTTTCAGTCAGGCGTCCTAAAATTAAAGTACCTAGACGTTCTCCCCCACCAATAATAGGAACAATTGTTGTTAACCCGTTTTTGAATAAATCGCGATTTTCTATTGGGAAAACAGTATGTTCACTGTCAATGTCAATGTTAGGAGAAGTCTCTGTTATTTCAAATAAATGCTGTGTATAGTCTTCAGGGAATTGACGAGCTTCAAACATTTTTTTCATTCTTTCATTCTCAATTAATTGGTGAATTGAAATACCTAAAAGCTTCCCTTTTCGGCTTACAATAAATACATTGCTATCTATAATATCACCAAGTGTTTCTGCCATCTCTTTAAAGTTAACAGGTTTGCCGGCTGACGCTTGCAGCATTGAATTGATTTTACGTGTTTTTTCTAATAAATTCATTTAAATAAATCCTCCTAAAGGTTTACATTTAATAATTCACTTAATATTCTAAAGGTTTATAAAATTTATTGTAACTAATTAAACTCGAATTATAAGATAAATTGTGACAAATCTTTGTTTTTAGATATTTTCTCGAGCTTTTTATCGACATATGAAGGGGTAATTTCAATATGTGCTGGTGCTATTTCAGATGCTTCAAATGATAATTCTTCTAATAATCGTTCCATAATCGTGTGAAGTCTTCTCGCCCCAATATTATCCGTTTCTTGGTTAACCTCTGTTGCGATCTCAGCAATTCTATCTATCGCTTCGTCTGTAAAACTAATTGTTACACCTTCTGTTTCCAAAAGAGCTTTATACTGCAATATAAGGGATTGATCTGGTTCTTTTAAAATGCGAATAAAATCTTCCTTAGTTAACTTATCAAGTTCAACACGAATCGGGAATCGGCCTTGCAATTCGGGGATCAAATCACTTGGCTTAGACATATGGAAAGCACCAGCTGCAATAAACAACATAAAGTCAGTTTTTACTGGTCCATATTTTGTTGTTACAGTCGAGCCCTCAACAATCGGTAATATGTCACGCTGTACACCTTCTCGAGATACATCTGCTGAAGAAGATCCGCGACTTGCAATTTTATCAATTTCGTCAATAAAAATAATTCCAGATTGCTCTGCTCGTCGTATCGATTCCCCTGCTAATTCATCACTATCAATTAATTTATTCGCCTCTTCAATAATTAAAACGCGTCTAGCATCTTTGACCATCATCTTACGCTTTTTAACTTTTTTTGGCATCAAATTTGATAGCATGTCCTGCATTCCTGACGAACCCATGTCCATTCCCATTCCAGGCATTAATTCGAAAAATGGAGTATTTTGTTCAGTTACCTCAACAGTTACCCATTCTTCTTCTAATTTGCCCGCTTTTAAGTCTTCTAAAACTTGCGAGCGTTTCGAGCGGATTTCAACTTCCTCGACGCTCGTATCCTCAACAGGCTTTTCAGTTTTCTGTCCAAAAAGCATTTCTAATGGGTTTTGAGCCATCTTCGCTTTTAATTTTGATGGTACTAACAATTTAGCAATTGCTTCATTTGCATTTTGTTCTGCCAGATCTTTTACATTTTCCATCATTTCATCTTTAACAAGCCTTCTTGAAGCTTCAACCAAATCACGTACCATCGATTCTACATCGCGTCCAACATAACCTACTTCCGTAAATTTCGTTGCCTCAACTTTTATAAAGGGTGCATTTGTAAGCTTTGCAATTCTTCGAGCAATTTCTGTTTTCCCTACACCAGTAGGCCCAATCATTAAAATGTTTTTTGGAATAATTTCATTTTTTAAATCCTCATTTAATAATGATCGGCGATATCTATTTCGAAGGGCTATGGCAACAGCGCGCTTTGCATTATTTTGCCCAACAATATAACGGTTTAGCTGTTCTGTAATTTGTCTTGGCGTTAAATTTTGTTGTGTCATTCTTCCAGCGCCTCCACGATAATGTTATGGTTTGTATAAACACAAATATCCGCAGCGATCGTTAATGCTGCCTTCGCAATTTCTTTAGCAGATAAATTGCTGGCATTTTGCTTTAGCGCACGTCCAGCAGCTAATGCATAATTTCCTCCAGATCCAATCGCTAAAATACCATCATCCGGTTCAATAACTTCACCAGTACCTGAAATAAGAAGCAATGTCGAATTGTCCATTACTAAAAGCAGCGCTTCTAGTTGACGAAGCATTTTATCACCGCGCCATTGTTTTGCAACCTCTACCGCTGCACGCTGTAAGTTGCCTCCATATTCATTAAGCTTTGCTTCAAACATTTCAAATAAAGTGAATGCATCAGCAACAGACCCGGCAAACCCAGCTAATACTTTACCGTTAAATAGTCTTCTTACTTTTTTGGCAGTATGTTTCATTACAACTGAATTACCTAGTGTTACTTGCCCATCCCCAGCCATTGCACAGCCACCATTATGATGGATTGCAAAAATGGTTGTTGCGTGAAATTGTTCCATTTATCTTCCTCCTCACATTATGCTCGTGGATGCGTACTCATATAAGTTTTTCGAAGATGTTCTTTCGTTACATGCGTATATACTTGAGTTGATGATAGATTGGCATGGCCTAATAATTCTTGAACTGTTCTTAAATCCGCACCATGATTTAATAAATGTGTCGCAAATGAATGCCTTAACATATGTGGATAAATTTTAGTATGCATTGAAGCATTTTTAATCATTTCCTCTAATATATAACGTACACCACGCGGAGTAAGTTCTTCTCCACGCATATTTACAAAAAGTCGATTATGTTTTGTCTTTTTCATAAGAACCGGACGAACTTCTTCAATATATTTAACTAAAGCTTCGTGGGCATACTGTCCGAATGGAATTATTCTTTCCTTACGCCCCTTCCCCATTACTCGAATAATTGAATAATGAAAATCTATATCCTCAAGATCTATTGAAGTACATTCGCTGACTCGAATACCTGTTGCATAAAGCAATTCAAGCAAAGCAATATTACGTAGAGACTTGGGATCTGTACCGTAGTTGCGTTCGAATAATTGTGAAAGTTCCTCTTCATAAAAGAAGTTTGGTAAGCGCTTTTCTTTTTTAGGATGATAAAGTGAACGAAATGGTGCATCATCTAAATCATATTCTCGATTTAAAAATTTAAAAAATGATCGAATAGATGAAATTTTACGAGATATTGATGTTCTTGCTTTTTTTTCGTCGTATAACTTTGTAACATAAATTCTAGCATGCAAGTATTCAACATCATTTAGCTGAGTGACACCTTCGGATTGTAAAAAGGCCAGAAAGTCCTTTAAATCAATCTCATATTCCCTAACAGTATGTACTGAGAAGTTTTTTTCCAATTGAATATAACGGAGAAATTGATCCAATGCATCTTTCGATTCGATACCCAATTCAAGAAACCTCCCTTCCAACTATTTTCACTCAAGTCTCGCATCGTATTTGTAAGATTTTACAGAAGATTGCATTAATGATTGTGGCGCTATAACTAAAATTTTATTTCATTTAAAAACATCCATAATGACACTATACCTATATTGGAAATATATCAAGTATTAAGTAAATAAAAATTGTAAATTTTGAGTGAAGCATTAACAATTTAGTAATAAAATAACCGATTTTTATTGTCTTAAAGCACCCCGATTGCGCTATGACATCTATAATGCCTTAGAATGTCTAAGCCAACATGGTTCTCAAGTCTAATCCTTACAACTTTAAGACCTTTTGATAAGAACTAAGCTGGAGGCACAGAACACAAGCAAAAGAAAATGCCTCATAAATTATAACAATTTAATGAGGCATAAAGCAATTATATTGTTTGATAATTCATAAAATTTAGAAATATCATAACTATTGAGTCGGTTCTTCTTCGTAGTCACATTTTGTACATTGAATTTGAATACCTTTTTTTATTTTCTTCTCAACTAACAATGAACTACATTTCGGGCAAGGTCTACTAATTGGCTTATCCCAGGAGACAAAATCACATTCTGGATACGTGTTGCAACCGTAGAATAGACGTTTTGTTTTACTTTTTCTTTCTACAATTTCTCCAGTATCACAATTTGGACATTTCACTCCAATAGGCTTGATAATCGCCTTAGTATTTCTACATTCTGGGAAATTTGAACAAGCCATAAATTTTCCATATCGCCCTAATTTATAGACCATAGGCGAACCACAGTTTTCACAATCTTCCCCAGCTGGCTCATCTTTTATTTCGATTTTTTCCATCACTTCATCTGCATGCTTGACATTTTTCTCAAAGTCTTTATAAAATTCATCAATAATTTTTACCCAGTTTGTTTGCCCTTCTTCAATTTTATCGAGGTCTTCTTCCATTTTCGCAGTAAACTCGATATTAATAATTTCAGGGAAAAATTCTATCATAAACTGATGGACAATTTCACCAAGTTCTGTAGGTACAAATCGTTTAGCATCTAACTGAACATAGCCGCGCTTTTGAATTACATCTAACGTAGGTGCATATGTCGAAGGACGTCCGATTCCAAGCTCTTCAAGTTCTTTTACAAGACGTGCCTCGGTAAAACGTGGTGGTGGTTGTGTAAAGTGCTGCTTTGGCTCAATTTCTAACGATTTTACTGTATCGCCAACTTCCATTTCAGGCAGCAGCTTTGTTGTTTCTTCAGAATTATCATCAGTTCCTTCAATATAAAGTTTCATAAAACCAGGAAATTTCACATGGGAACCGTTTGCACGGAATTGTACATCTTGATTAACTAAATCAACAGTTACTGTGTCTAAAATCGCCGGTGCCATTTGACTTGCAATAAAACGTTCCCAAATAAGTCGATAAAGACGCAATTGATCCCGACTTAATACTTCCTTCAATTCTTCAGGTGTTCTCATTACACTAGTTGGACGGATTGCTTCATGGGCATCTTGAGCATTGGAAGATTTTTTTGCTTGTTTCTGCTCTCCGATAATATAATCTTTGCCATATTTTTCGTTTATAAAATTCGTAGCTTCAGCTTTAGCACTGTCTGAAATTCTTGTTGAGTCAGTTCTCATGTATGTAATTAACCCGACAGTACCTTCTTTTTTGCCTATATCAATACCTTCGTATAGTTGCTGAGCCAACATCATTGTTTTCTTCGCTCGGAAATTTAGCTTTCTCGCTGCTTCTTGTTGTAAAGATGATGTCGTGAAGGCAGGTGCTGCATTACGTTTTCGTTCTTTCTTAACGACATTTGTTACTCGGAATTCATCGCCTTTTAAACCACTTAAAACAGCCTTGACTTGTTCCTCGTTTGTAAGCTTAATTCTTACTTTTTCATTGCCATAGTAAAGTGCGTCAAACTGTTTTTTTCCTTTTTCGAAATTACCTTCAATAGTCCAGTATTCTTCTGGAACAAAATTCTTAATCTCTTCTTCTCGATCAATTATTAATCGAAGTGCAACAGATTGAACACGTCCTGCTGATAATCCCTTTTTAACTTTTTTCCAAAGGATTGGACTAATGTTATATCCAACTAGACGATCTAAAATACGTCTAGCTTGCTGAGCATCAACTAAATCCATGTTAATAGCACGGGGATGTTTAAAAGAGTCTAAAATTGCATCTTTTGTAATTTCGTTGAAAACAACGCGACACTCCGAATTCATATCAATATTAAGAGCTGATGCTAAATGCCATGCAATTGCTTCCCCTTCGCGGTCAGGGTCGGCTGCGAGATAAACTTTTTTTGCTTTTTTCGCTGCTGACTTTAATTCCTGGAGTACTGGGCCTTTTCCTCGAATGGTAATGTATTTCGGTTTATAATTATTTTCCGTATCAATACCTGTTTGGCTTTTTGGCAAATCAATAACATGACCAATGGAAGCCTTTACTTTATATTTTTTGCCTAAGTATCTTTCAATTGTTTTTGCTTTTGCTGGTGATTCTACAATCACTAAATAATCTGCCATCTATACTTCCCCCTTGTAGAGGTAAATTGTTATTAATCAAATCCACCATGTAATTTGACGATTAATTTTTTAGGACTTAAATAATACACATCCATTACCTAAATCGCATCATTACAGCGGTGTTCAACTTTCTTCTTTTTTCCAGGAAGCTCTCCCTTGAAGCAAAGTTAAAATGAATACCTGTTGCAAAATGTATAACAGTTTTTATGATAATGCAACTTTTTTTCAATATTTACCTTAAAAACAATTTTAATTCCTCTAATATTTGGTGGCCGCTCCATATAGGAATTGCCCCTTCTCTTAATAAACTATTCGTTCCTTTTGACTGTTCAGAGTCTATAGGTCCTGGTACTACAAATACATCTTTTCCATGCTCGAGTGCGTGTTCAGTTGTAATAAGGGAACCGCTCTTTAATGCTGCTTCTGTTACGACTATTGCATTGCTAATACCGCTTATAATACGATTTCTCATCGGAAAATGCCATTTCTGAACCCCAACATATGGAGGATATTCTGTTAATAGTAAATGATTTCCTTCCAATTCATCTGCAAGTTTTTTATTTTCTTTTGGATATAGATGAAATAATCCGTGACCTAAAACAGCAATAGTTTTTCCACCATATTTAATGGCTGCACTGTGTGCTAAACTGTCAACGCCTTTAGCTAGTCCACTTACGATAATAAAATTCCCCTGAATAAGGGGCGGTACAATCATTTCCATGGCCAACTCAGAATAATTCGTTGCTTTTCTTGAACCAACAATAGCTATTTTATTAGGATTTTTTAATAGTGAAATATCCCCTTTTGCATAAAGGATTGTTGGCGGATCAACTAACTCCATCAATTTCCCGGGATAATATTCACTATTAAAAGGAATAACATTTATATTAGCAGAATTATATGCATCTAATAAATTTATTTTTAACATTCGATGGTAATTTAGTAAAATATTATCAGCGTTTTTTGTCGAAATTGATAGGATTTTAGAGAAATTAGAGGACGACAAATTTTTTATATTTTGAATTGAGAGACTAGATTCTAATAGTTTTTGGAGTTTATTTAAAGTGAGAGGATAAACGTAGTGTAGAGCAATAAGATCGTGTAAAGAATTCAATAAAATCACTCCTCTTTTAGATAAATAATCTGATGAAAGAAGACGTGACCGCAAAAAAAGAAGGTGTAGCTCATTGGCTACACCTTTTATTTTAATGTGTTTTACATTTTTCGTATAGACCTTTTTCTTTTATTACTTTAATCAATGTTTCCCCTATAACAGATGGCGTTGCAGCTACTTCTATCCCAGCCTCATTCATTGCCTTAATTTTTTCTTTAGCCGTCCCTTTGCCGCCAGAAATAATTGCTCCTGCATGTCCCATGCGTTTCCCAGGAGGTGCAGTTTGACCACCAATGAAGCCTACAACAGGTTTTGTCATATTTTCTTTAATCCATGCAGCAGCTTCTTCTTCTGCAGTTCCGCCGATTTCACCAATCATAACAACCGCATATGTTTCTGGGTCATTATTAAATTCAGATAGAACATCGATAAAGTTAGTGCCATTTACCGGGTCTCCTCCGATACCAACAGCTGTTGATTGACCAATTCCAGCCTGTGTTAGTTGATGCACTGCTTCATAAGTAAGTGTGCCTGAGCGAGAAACGACACCAACGTGACCTTTTTTATGAATGTAGCCTGGCATAATTCCGATTTTACATTCATCAGCACTAATAACACCTGGACAGTTTGGACCTACTAAACGTGTTTTCTTTCCTTCCATATAACGTTTTACTTTCACCATATCCAACACAGGAATATGTTCCGTAATGCAAATCGTTAAATCTAATTCAGCGTCTACTGCCTCCATTATAGCATCTGCTGCAAATGGAGCTGGTACATAAATTACTGAAACATTTGCACCTGTTTGTTTCACTGCTTCCTGAACAGTATCAAATACAGGTACTCCTTCTATTACTTGCCCACCTTTACCAGGCGTTACCCCTGCTACAATTTTTGTACCATATTCCAGCATTTGTTTCGTATGGAAAAGGGCTGTTTCCCCTGTAATACCTTGAACAATTACCTTTGTATCTGCATTAATATAAACACTCATGAAATCTCCCTGCCTCCCATTAACCTACAAGCTCTACAATTTTTTCTGCGCCGTCAGCCATAGAATCTGCTGCAACAATGTTCAATCCAGATGCATTTAATAATTCTTTGCCTCGTTCGACATTTGTCCCTTCTAATCGAACTACTAACGGCACTTTTAACCCTAATTGCTTAGCAGCAGCAATAACACCTTCAGCTATTATGTCACATTTCATAATACCGCCAAAAATATTAACAAAAATGCCTTTTACGTTAGGATCTGACAAAATAATTTTAAATGCCTCAGTTACTTTTTCAGTTGTTGCACCACCACCAACATCAAGGAAATTGGCAGGTTGACCGCCGTAGTAGCTAATAGTATCCATCGTTGCCATCGCGAGGCCCGCACCATTAACCATACAGCCGATATTACCATCGAGCGAGATATAGCTTAAATCATATTTTGATGCTTCAATTTCCTTTGGATTTTCTTCATCAAAATCTCTTAACTCGACAATATCCTTATGTCGGTAAAGTGCATTTGAATCAAAATTAAATTTTGCATCAAGTGCCATTACTTCGTCTCCACCTGTTACGACAAGGGGATTAATTTCAAGGATTGATGCGTCTTTATCAACAAATGCATCATATAAGCCCAACATCAACTTAGCAGCTTTATTAACGAGCTTCGGCGGAATATTCATATTAAATGCCATACGGCGCGCCTGAAAAGGTAATAGACCTGTTACAGGATCGATGACTTCTTTAAAGATTTTTTCAGGGGTTTCCTCAGCTACCTCTTCGATGTCCATTCCACCCTCTTCAGAACCCATTAGAGTAACTCTAGAAGTTGATCTATCTAAAACGAAGCTTAAATAATATTCTTTTTTTATATCAGATCCTTCTTCGATGTAAAGTCGTTTTACTTCTTTACCCTCTGGACCTGTTTGATGTGTTACTAAAATTTTTCCTAATAATTCTTTCGCGTAAGTACGGACTTCATCCAAGTTCTTCGCGATTTTTACACCCCCAGCTTTTCCACGACCACCAGCGTGAATTTGTGCTTTTACAACGATTACATTGGAACCAAGTTCTTTTGCAACCTTCACTGCCTCTTCTGGTGAAAATGCAACTTTACCGTTTGGTACAGCCACACCATATTTTCTCAGGATTTCTTTCCCTTGGTATTCATGGATATTCATGATACATCCTCCAATCAGCCTTTTGAAAATTATTTTCTTAACATATTCTATTCTATACAAATATTCTGACAAAGTCTATTATTGTATTATTTGTATATTTTTCAATGTCTTATTACACAATTTTCTATATCAATCTAACAAACAATTGGCTTCATATTGTTTTACTATACTATTTTCCCTTTGTTAACGAGTCATAATTTCGATCTAATCGGTAAATAAATGCAAAAACTTCTGCTACTGCCTGATAGAGCTGTTCTGGTATTGAATCATTTAAATCTAGCTTGCCTAGCAATTCAACAAGATTTGGATCCTCATAAATTGGGACATTATGGATAGAAGCTTGTTCTAATATATTATCTGCAATTTTTCCCTTTCCCTTTGCAACAACTGTTGGACTATTGCCGTTATCCGGATTATATGAAAGGGCAATCGCTTCTTTTCTTATTAACTTTTTGTCGTTCATATTCTTATATCTACCCCATTTTGAAACTTTGAATCATTTTTTTGAATTACATTTTCATTGATTATTTGAGATTTCGTATTCTCAAATTTTTTTATGAATAATCCAGAAAGCTGATAATCTTTTTCTAACAATCCTGTTTTAAGAGATTGTTTTAACGGTTCTGCGAGTATTTCAAGATGAGGGTGATCATTATAAAGGTGAATAGTAATAATTCGATTTTGCACTTGCATATCGACTACCGTTTCTTGCAATGCCTCCATATTTAGATAAAATAAAACCCTTGCATAATTAGCATCGATTTTACCGTTTTCTTTCATTCGGCCATTCCATTGAATTGTTGCATCGGCATGTTTCCCCAAAAATTGTAAAGGAACTTGCATGATAAGTTGATGCTGTGGACCACTTTCTCCAGAGAATAATTGCATTCCATTTAACCTTGATAAAATAATATCAGCACTCTCTTTTAACGGCTGTGATGTTTGAGCATCTTGCAGTAAAGATATAAGTTGCGGTTTTAGCGATTGTGCGATTTCTGAAATATCACCACCCTTACTATTTAAAGATGCTTCGTAGCTCATTCCTAGAGATTTAAAAATTGTTTTTAATGCTTGTTCCATCGCTCTGCTGTCAATTGAAGCAAGGACTTGCGCATCCGCTTGTGTAACAGCATTTTGTATAAACGGATCAGCTGAATCATTAGCAACTTTTAAAATATTGGAAAATATTGCTTGCGAGTTGTTAGTAGCGTCGTATTTCATCAATGATAATAATTGATTTTTAGCAGAGTCACCATTTTCATCTTGCGTGAATAAACGACTTATTGCATTTTCTGAAAATGACTTTATAAGCTGTTCGTGCAGCTGCTTTGCTAACAATTCAATTGTTTGTGCATTTTTGGGTAAAGCTTCAAATCGAATAATAAGTTGTTGAAGCTGCGACTTTTGTTCTGAAGTTAATAATTGTTGATTCGTTAACCATTCTTTCACTTGAGCGATCATATTTTGTACATCTGCTGCATTTGCAGCTGCAATTGTTTGAACTAGCTGGCCAGCTGATGAATTCTGTATCTCGGTATTTGGTAATAACTTTGATGTAATTTGTTGAAAGCTTTGTGATAACCAATTTGGAATCGTCGAATTTTTAGGTAGAATCTCTGCTTCTTTCAAAAAATTTAATGCCTGTAGATTATTGGCGGAAGTTTCTGAACTAAGTAAGGTTTGCACAGCTTTTGATAATAGAATGCCGCCAGTTTCTACTGCAAATGGTTTTGAAATGGCTTGTAATTGTTGAAGCAAATTCAGCTTTATTTGTTGAGATACATTATTATTTTCTTTTGACAAAACGTTTGCAAAGTTTTCAATTGCCTCTGCTATCCCTGTTGTTTTAGCCCCATATAACAATCCTTTGAAAATTTCGTCAGTAAAAGGAAGCTTTAATTCAATCATTCTGTGTATTACTTGGATAGCCTCATTTTTCAATGTCCCTTCAGGTAAATTATTTAACCAGTTTTCTGCCTGAATTAGTTGATCTTTTGATATTGGTAGTTGATTTTTTATAAAGTGGGCTAGTATTTGCTGCAGTTCTGCTGTTTTTGGCAGGTTCATTGAGTCAAGCAATTGCGTCATTTGCTGTGCCATTGTCTGAGAAGGCTGCATTGGCCCTGTAACTACCTTTAGTTGTGCTTCGGGGTTTATACTTGTTACCTGAAAAAAATGAGAATCTCCTGCTTTTAACGGCGTTTCTAGCTTCGCAAAAAGTTTTTGGTTGCCAATTTGTATCTCTGCCATCTGGTCGGGGTAAAGCTTTTTAATAGTCCCGTGAAAAACTTGTCCTTGTTTTAATGACAGGGATTGGCTTTGCTGAATTGCCGCCCTGTCAATTTGAATTGGGTTAAATGATGCGGATGTCATAAAAATAATCGCTCCTTACTTTCAACCATTGATTTAATCGGTTCAAAACTTTTTCGGTGCTCAATTGTTGGCCCAAACTGTTCAAGCGCTTCTAAATGTTGTTTCGTTCCATAGCCTGCATTCTGATCAAATCCATAGGCCGGATATTTTTCGTGCAGCTTCTCCATATATTCATCACGTGCATTTTTCGCTAGAATTGAAGCTGCCGCAATTGCTAAGCTTTTGGCATCCCCTTTTACGACCGATTTTTGGGGTATTGATATCGGCAATGTCATAGCATCTACAATACAGAAATGTGGACAAATTGTTAGATTCTCGACGCTTTCTTTCATTGAATGTTTTGTTGCTTCATATATATTTAATTGGTCTATCATATCAACACTTTGAAAATGAATAGAGTATGCTAATGCGTGCTCTTTAATGATTTGTGCAAAATCCTCTCTAGCTTTTTTTGAAAGCTGTTTTGAATCATTAATCCCTATAAAACGCTCACAGTTATATGGTAAAATGACAGCCGCTGTCACAACTGGACCAGCCAAGGGGCCTCTACCTGCTTCATCAATTCCTGCTATATACGCATTTTCAAAAGGCATAAATGAAGCATCGAAACGAACTTTCCGTTCATGCTCATCAACTATTAGTTGCTGTTTTTTCATCCGGTTTTCCCATTGTTTCCACACCTTTTGTACACCTATTCGCTCATCTTGCTGAATTTCATCCATCCATTGCTCATATTGCTTCGCTTCATTTAATGCGATTGTTATTTCTTTTATTGTTTTCCCCATAACACTACACTTCCCTACAGTCTCTATACTATTTTATCGGCATCTTTACTTGTTCATAAAAGTAAAAATTTTAGCTTTCATTATATGTACTACTTTTAATGTAACATAGCTGTCACTGTATTCGATCAATCAATAAGAATATAATTAAAAAGACTATAATTTTTGGAGGAGAAACCTATGAAAAAAATACTCCCTCTCTTTGCTGCACTAGTACTTATTCTCTCTGCATGCAGCAGTTCTTCAGAAAACACACATAGTAAAGAAGAGCATTTAGATGCTGAGGAAGGAATGGAATCATCAACTATTTCACATAATCATTTATCAGGAGATCTTCAAGAATTAACTGCATCTGCACACGAACTACCAGAATTTTTAGATTCACAACCGGAGGATATTCGTTTAGTTTATGAAGTTGCTGGACAAGCAACAGACATTTTAAAATGGATACCTTGTTATTGCGGATGTGGTGAAACTGCAGGACATCGAAGTAATTTAAACTGTTTTATTGCTGAATCCCGGGACGATGGTTCAATAGTTTGGGATGACCACGGTACAAGGTGTCTTGTTTGTTTAGAAATTGCAGTTGAATCTGTTCAAATGTATAAGGAAGGGAAAACGTTAAAAGAAATTCGCGAGGCAATCGATTCAAAATACGCAGAAGGTTATGCAGAACCAACTCCAACAGAAATCCCTGCATAAAAAAACATCATCAAATTACTAAAAAAATCTGCCATTCACCCCTTGCGTAATCAGTACCCAACGTACGAATGGCATTTAAAATTAAAAGGGTATAGAAAGTCTTAATTGACTTATCTATACCCTGTTATTTCTAGCTAGTTAGACTTTTTTAAACCTCTTGCCAGACATTTTACTCTAACTGCAAGCTCCCAATTATTACAATGTACTATAAAAGTGTTTGTCAAATTCAAGTTACTCTTCTGTCGATGCCTCTTTCTCCAGTTGTTCCTCAACAATATCAAATGTTAAATTTCCTAGATTTTGATTACGAATGTCTCGTACAATAATTTCAGATACTTGATCATAATCAATTTCGCCGCCTGGTCCAAACACTTTTCTTAGCTTTCCAATATGGTCGAATGTTTCAACTAAATCTTCATGTACAAATGTTATTCCGTAGCGTTCTTCCATTCGGTTAGGATAATGGATTGAAAGAAAACGCAATCCATATACCGCTAAATCCTCCATGTTTATAATGGTATCTTTTATCGCTCCTGTTAAAGCTAGTTTTAATCCTACTTCTTGATCTTCAAATTTCGGCCATAAAATCCCTGGCGTATCTAAAAGTTCCAAATCTTTGCCAACCTTAATCCATTGCTGCGCCTTTGTTACCCCAGGTGTATTTCCCGTTTTTGCGATATTCTTTTTAGCTAAACGATTAATTAATGTAGATTTCCCAACATTCGGTATCCCTACAATCATCGCACGTATAGCTCTTGGTTTCATGCCTTTTGCTTTCATACGTGCCCATTTATCAGCTAGTATTTCTTGGGCAGCTTTTGTTACACGCTGTAGACCTTTACCATCTAATGAATTAATAGCAACAGCCATATGTCCACGGTCTGCAAAGTATTGTACCCATTTATGTGTTTGTGAATCGTCTGCCATATCAGCTTTATTTAAAATTAGTAGACGTGGTTTCTGATTAATTACTTGATCAATCATTGGATTTCTTGAAGATAGAGGCAAGCGTGCATCAATTAATTCAAAAACAATATCTACAAGCTTTAATTTTTCAGATACTTCACGTCTTGCTTTTGCCATATGCCCTGGAAACCATTGAATTGTCATGTTGTCATCCTCCTATATGTATTGCTTGAACGAAATTTGTACAAGTTAATGTTTTTATTATGTGATTTACAATAACTATTTTTCCCTAATTGCCAAAAAGAAAAGGAGATTTCAAGTGAACCTCCTTTTAGTAACATACGTATTAATCTACTATCTGAATTTCATTTAATGGCCAAAATACAATATTTGTTTTTCCAATAATTTTTTCTTCACTAACGATGCCAATATGTCGGCTATCTTTACTATATCGACGATTATCACCCATTACAAAAACATAGCCTTCTGGAATAACTTCAAGTGTTGGATCAATGTCTTGTAATGTAAAATCCTGAGTCAATGTGCCTTCTGTTAGCTGGGATTTATATTCATCTAAATACGGCTCATCAATCGGTTCTCCGTTTATATATAATTGATCGTCTTTATACTCAATATAGTCGCCCGGCAGCCCAATTACACGTTTAATATAATCTTTTCCTTCTGGGGCATGGAATACAACGATATCGAAACGATCAAGCTCTCCCATTTTATTTACTATCATCCGGTCGCCATCTTCAAGAGTCGGCATCATAGATTCACCATCAACTACAATTGGTGTAAATAAAAAGTACCGAATAAGTACTGCAATTGCAAAGGCTATTATAAGTGCTTTTGCCCATTCCCAAATTTCATTTTTTTCTTTTTTAGTTTTTTCCACGAGAGATGTCCCCCCATCTATTACTATTTTATAGCAAATGAATAATGTTGTACAAGCAAAAAGAAAGGGAGCTTGCCAACCAAGCCCCCATTCTAAATAAATTATCGAATTTCTTTAATACGAGCTGCTTTACCACGTAGGTTACGTAAATAGTAAAGTTTAGCACGACGTACTTTACCACGACGGATAACTTCTAATTTAGCGATTTTTGGAGTGTGTACAGGGAATGTACGTTCAACACCAACACCGTAAGAAATTTTGCGAACTGTGAAAGTTTCGCTAATTCCGCCACCACGACGTTTAATTACAACACCTTCAAACACTTGGATACGTTCACGAGTACCCTCGATTACTTTCACGTGTACACGTACAGTGTCACCAGGACGGAAAGTAGGAAGATCAGTGCGAAGCTGTTCTTTTGTAATTTCTGCAATAATGTTTGACATAGTTTTCTCTCCTTAGACAGATGCTCATGCAGTCCTCTGTTGGCCACAGCGGAACACCGTAATTCAGTACTTCACATAGAAGCACAAAATGAATAATACCACATTTTTATTTATTTTTGCAAGTCGTTTAACTATTATTTTTCGTTCTTTAACTTTTCAATATATGAGATTTGCTCTGGTGTTAATTGCATTTCCTCCAGCAGGTCAGGGCGTCTTTCGAAAGTTCGTTTTAACGATTGTTCCTCACGCCATTTATCAATTTTCGCATGATTTCCCGATAATAATACATCTGGTACTTTCATTCCACGGAATTCAGCTGGACGAGTATAATGTGGATGCTCAAGCAAGCCTGTTGAAAACGAATCATGTATATGTGAATCTTCTTGTCCTAAAACACCAGGTAAAAGTCTTACCACTGCATCAATAACAGTCATTGCTGGCAATTCACCACCAGTTAAAACAAAGTCTCCTATTGAAATTTCATCCGTTACAAGATATTGTCGAATGCGTTCATCATATCCTTCATAGTGTCCACATAAAAATACAAGGTCCTGTTCTTTTGAAAGCTCCTCTGCTTTTTTTTGAGTAAAGCGTTCACCTTGAGGGCACATTAGAATGATTCTCGGTTGTCTACCCTCTGCAATTGTTTCGACTGCTTGAAACATTGGTTCAGGTTTTAGCACCATTCCAGCACCGCCGCCGTAAGGATAATCATCAACTTGTTTATGTTTATTGTCGCTATATTCTCGTATATCTGAAACTGTTAATGATACTGCCTCTTTTTCTTGAGCCTTTTTTAAGATAGAAGAGCCAAATACACCTGTAAACATATCAGGAAATAGACTTAAGACATGGATATTCATTACAATAATCCTTCCATAACGTGAATAATAATTTTCTTTTCTTCTACGTCGATTTCTTTTACTACATCCTCAATATACGGGATATAATGTTTCTTTCCGTTAGTAGCCTTGATTTCCCAAACATCATTTGCACCGGTTTCTAAAATCTCCGTAACTGTACCAATTTTTTCGCCTTCTTCAGAGAACACTTCACATCCGATGATTTCAAAATGATAATATTCATTTTCTTCAAGCTCGTCATCAGCTAATTGATCTTTTGTTACTTTTAATAAGCCTTCCTTAAATGATTCAACTAAATTAATGTTATTGTATCCTTCGAATGTTAATAAAATGAAGTTTTTATGTCGACGTACACTTTCTACAGTTACCCAAATTGGTTTTTTATCATCTTTCTTGAATACCGCTAATTTGCTTCCTGGTGCAAACCGGACTTCTTCAAAGTCAGTTGAGGATAATACGCGAACTTCTCCGCGAATACCATGAGTATTAACGATTCTGCCTACATTAAACCATTCCATAAATTCACCTCTTTATAAACTTATTGTTTACGTTCACTTATGTCAATCATACTAAGAAAAGAACAAGCGCCCTGCTCATGAGGTTACTCGTTTGAAAAAAGGCTTTTGCTTAGCACCGCGTCGGCGAGAACACCACGTCCTCTAGCAACGTCTAAAATTTATCTGCATCGAAAGCGAATCGTCAAATGCATAACTCTCGTCGTGTGGGCCTCAAGCACTCGCCGACAAAAACGCCATATCGAGTGGCATTGTCGCCACCTGCACATCCTTGTGCGACGGATGTCCCTCAATCGAAAGCATTTTTTTAACTTTCGACTAAGGGTAGACCGCGACCTTGAGGAGGTGGGTGACTTGGGCTTGCGCTAGACATTATTTAAAGATATTATACTTTTTATTTTTATAAATTAAAAAGGTTCTTTGTCAAATAACGTTGGTGAAGGATATTAATCGATTATTACCATGCTCTTAACTAGCTTTAGGCTGTTTGGGAGCGTGGTTGTTTTTGTTCTGTTGTTTTGAGTTTGAAGTGTAAAATAATTCGCTTTTTGTAATTCATAAAATTTCTATATCCATAAGCTACACGATTTAATACTTTAATTTTATTGTTAATCCCTTCAATTTTGCCGTTGTTATAAGGATAATTAAAGCTGTTATGTATATACGGAAGATGCTCTTTCAACGTTTTTATACTAGTCTTCATATAGCTAGAGATTAAAGGATGAACAGGATTTATTAAACAAGATTCTAACATTTTAAAGTCCTTCTCTTCCATTGCTTTCAAAAGGGCTTGATAAAGCTCATAATTCGCTTTTAGCACTGGATCATACGCTAAAATTTCTTCAACGATGCTTGTTTCAAGACGTTGTCCGAATAGCGAATAATATTTGTATTCAACGCTAGAGAGAGCCGATTTCTTTTTGAGAATTAGCTTCCAGTAACGCTTCAATCGACGGTACTTTTTCATGTCTTCGTTATCTGAAGTTCTTAGTTGATTCATCACACTGATTCGGCACTTATTCATAGATCGATTGATTAA
>NZ_RXNR01000079.1 GCF_003966145.1 Lysinibacillus telephonicus | reverse complement strand
CCCGCGGAAAGCGTCCGCCGAAACGGAAATCAACTAACTTATTCAAAAAGGGTTATTAATTTTATTTTAAAAGAAAAAAGACTGTAGGCAAACTCGAATTTTCGAGTTTGTCTACAGTCTGGAATCCGCTCTGGATACAAGCGGATTCTTTTAGTAATTAATCAAATAGCTTTAAAAACTCCCCATAGCCCTCTTCTTCTAACTTCTCTTTCGGTACAAACCGAAGAGCAGCTGAATTAATGCAATAACGGAGTCCACCTAACTCTTGAGGTCCATCTGGAAATACATGCCCTAAATGTGAATCTGCTGTTTTACTTCGAACCTCTACTCTTCGCATACCATGTGATGTATCAAAATGTTCGGTAATTTCTTCTGTTTCAATCGGCTTAGCAAAACTTGGCCAGCCGCAGCCTGCATCAAATTTATCCTTTGAGCTGAATAACGGTTTACCTGAAACGATATCAACATAAATGCCTTCTGCAAAATGTTGATCGTATTCGTTTTGATACGGAGGCTCAGTACCTTGTTGTTGTGTCACATAGTATTGCATTTGTGTAAGCTGTTTTAGACGTTCTTCTTTATTCATGTTAATCCCCCCAATGTTCCTTTATAAATGCTGCACGTCCAGAGCCGATATGATAACGCTCATAGTGCAATGGATTTTTTTTATAATAATGCTGGTGATACTCCTCTGCAGGGTAAAACGGTTTTGCAGGTAAAATTTTTACCGCAATTGGTTTATTAAATTTTCCTGATTCTTCAAGACGCTTTTTTGATTGTTCCGCAATTTCTCTTTGTTCTTCATTATGATAAAAAATCGCAGTTGTGTACGATTCGCCTCGATCATAAAATTGACCTCCCGGATCTGTGGGATCAATTAATTTCCAATACGTTTCAACAATCCTTTCATAAGGAAAAATATTAGGATTAAACGTAATTTGCACCGCCTCTAAATGACCCGTTGTTTCAGAACAAACTTGCTCGTATGTAGGGTTTTCAACATGTCCACCTGTATAACCAGACACTACCTGTTCTATTCCATCCAACTGATCAAACGGTTTAACCATACACCAAAAACAACCACCAGCAAATGTCGCGATCTCTTTACTCATACACTTTCCCTCCTATTCATTTGGAATAATAACCTCTAACAAAATGCGATTATTTTCTAAATCAATTTCCTTCGCTCTCACTCTAGAACCAGAGAGCAATGTAAGCCTCGACAAATCAAGGAAAATTTCTTCTTCATTTGGTCGTACTATAATCCAGACTGGAAATTGAACCGCATCATTCATCAGTTTTAAAACGGTTATTGGTGGTATATTTAGTTTACCAACATTTACTTCAGTTTGCTTTAATTGAATATTGCCATCTTCATTTACAGTAGGTTCAAATTCCATTGAAAAGGGAACCGTTACCCCAAAAATAGTAAGCTCACTATTTAGTCTTATTGCTTTATCCACAATAATGTCTATTGGAAGGGACGGGTTATTTAACTCGTCCGTTAAGTACTTCATTGCAATTTTCTCAACATCTTCTGCTGTTGTTTCTACTAGAAAAACACTATCACTAGGGTTCACTGCATTTTCAGAAGGAATCGGAACTTCTTCTGATGGTGAAATCGCCCAAAATATAAATATTGTAATGAATAAAATAATTGACCCTATTAGAACAAAAAAGGCGACTTTCCATTTATTCATACCGGTTCACTCCTTGCTACCCAAATCCAATTAGAGTATGTATTTTGCATAAATGTGAAAAGGGATAATCTTATTGTTAGGATTATCCTAATGAAACAAGATTAACCCATTCGTAGGATCCTCAATATTACAATTCTTCATAATTGAAACAATTCGTTCCGTCATAATTGTATATCCATAACCATTTGGATGGAAGAAATCTGTATGATACACTAAATTAGCATTAGTATCAAATAAATCCTCCACATCAACAAAACAAGCATTTGGATAGTTTTCAGATACTTCTAAAATCGATTTGTTCCATTCTGATATAATGGACTCAAATTCTGTGATTTCATCTGTAATGACAGAAAAAGGATTATAGAGACCTATTAAAATGATTGGTACATCTGGATTTCTTAAACGAATTTCTTTTATTATTTTATCTATTCGAAGTTCAAATTCAACTAATTCATTATCAAATTCCTCTTTCTTTAAGTTAAAAATATCCTTTTTAACGACTTTCATAATATCATTGCCACCGATTGTAATGGTTATTAGTTGTGAATTCTTTATTTCATTATCATAATGTCCTTTTTCAAGTAAAGCTAGTAATTGATCACTTCTTCTACCCCGTTTGCCTCTATTATCCAACACCACCTCAGAAAAATCAGACCATTGTTCAATTTTCTCAGCTAATCTTTTAGTATACCCACTTTTCCGTTCTTCATCCCCTACACCACGAGTCAATGAATCACCAAGAGCTAAATAATAAATTTTTGTCTCTTCTTGCTCAACTTCTTGAGGTTCTGCAGTATCATCTAACATATATTCTTTTATTATCCCTTGAAATGGATAGGAATATAATTGATCGGCTTTGTCCAATACTCGACTTTCTTTTGTTTTATCTGAAATAGATAATGGTTGCATTGCACTTGATTTAATGTTGTCAGAATTTATTTCGGTAAATTCATTTAGGCCGTTTAACTGATTTATGTCATTTTCGTTTACGAACTTCACACATCCAAGTAAAAAAAAGCTGCATAAAATTAAAACAAAAAACCGTTTCAGAAGTAAATCTTCCCTTCCACATTAATTTCTTGTTTTGATAAAAAGTTTGATCAACAAAAAGTAAAACTACTTCTATTCTATTTACATGAAGAAGCAATTATTTCAGCTATTGTAGTGTGGATATTCCTATCAAAGTTCTTTCTAGTTTACCCCTAAATCAACATTTCCTTCACATTTATCAAAAACGATTAACCAACCAGCTTCAAAATGGGGAGATCAATAAAATCGTTTGCCAACTTCCCCCCTATTTTATACCCCATATATTCCCATTATATGCAACCTGCTGCTTACAAAGTTCTGTCCTATTTCAGCATTAGAAAAAGCGCCAAATCCTTATGCATAAGATTCTGGCACTTTTTTCGTTTGTTATTCATGTTTATAGCTGCAATAATTTCCCTTCTTACAACTTATAGTTTGTAAGCGGTTTCTAATTAACGTGACACTAGAGGAAAAGATATTGTTTCTTACTTATTCAGCAAAATAAATAAATCCAATGGCACCCGGACCGGTATGTGTACTAATAATCGGAGAAGTAAACTTTATTTCAACTTCATTAAATCCGGTTGATTCAATTAATTGTTTTAATGGATTTCCGTAATTCGTCAAGCCATTTGCATGTGAAATCCCAACTGATTTTACAGTTTTCCCCTCAGTATCCTCTTTAAATTGTTTAAATAAATAATTAACTACTTGTTTATGGCTTCTTGCTTTTGAAACGGGTGTATATGCCCCATCGTCAAGTGTTGCAATCGGTTTTATATTTAATAATGAACCAATCATCCCTTTTCCCTTGCCAATACGTCCACCTTTAATAAGGTTTTCAAGTGTATCGACCACAACAAACAGCCTTGTATTTTTTCTTACCTCATCAAGACGGGCAACGATTTGTTCAACGCAAGCCCCTTCATCCCGCAATTTTATTGCTTCACGGATTTGGATTGCTAAACCGATAGCGATGTAGCGAGAATCAATAACTGTTACATCTGAATCTGTTAGTTCTGCGGCTTGTCTGGCAGAATCTACCGTTCCACTCATTGAACCAGTCATATGAATTGAGATAATTTGGTCACCATTTTTACCAAGTTCATCATATAATTCCTTAAATTTTCCTGGTGCAGGTTGTGAGCTTTTAGGTAGTTCCTGTGAATTTTTCATTAACTCCATAAATGCTTCTGGCTCAATATCAGTACCATCTACATAAGTTTTTCCGTCTATCTGAATCGTTAAAGGTACCACTTTAATATCATGTTTTAATAACTCTTCTCTTGTTAAATCACAAGTAGAATCAGTAACAATATGAATTCGTCCCATATGACACATCCTTAAATAGCATAAACTCATTATAATTAGAATTATTTACTACTGTAAACATGACAAATGTAATCATAACCAACACAATTCCCGTTTATTATAAGGTTTCTCCATCTATAGTTTTGTGAAATAATGTGACAAATGACAATGTTTCTCGCATTTTCTTTCTTGTATAGTTAACCTTACAAGGAGTGAATTGAATGAATACAGAAACAGCATTTGATTACAAAAATTGGAAAGAGGAACTTTGGAATGCTATCACACATGGTGTGGGATTGCTAATGAGTATCCCAGCGTGTGTTGCACTTATTCTAATCGCCGTGCAATCTGGTAATAGCGTTGAAATTGTATCCAATTCAATTTTTGGAGCATCTTTAATCCTTCTATTTTTAATGTCAACTTTATTACACAGTATGCCCGAAAAATATAAAAAGATTTTTTCTATTTTAGATCATTCTTCTATATACGTTTTAATCGCCGGTACATATACGCCTTTTTTATTAGTTGCAATTGACGGTGTGTTAGGCATTGTACTACTATGCATTATTTGGTCAATAGCACTATTGGGTATTGTATTTAAGTGCTTTTTTATTAATAAATTTAATACGTTCTCATTAGTTTTATATATTGCAATGGGATGGCTTATAATCTTTGCAATAAAACCTCTTTATGAATTTTTACATTTCGATGGTTTTACTGTACTGCTATCAGGCGGATTATTATTTACATTCGGTGCTATTTTTTATGCTTGGAGAAAGCTGCCTTTTAACCATGCTATTTGGCATCTATTTGTAATAGCTGGTTGTGCATGTATGGTGACTTGTGTTGCTATGTATTTATAAAAAATAACGGAAAATGAAAAAAGCTTGGGTAATCTCCAAGCTTTTCCTTATATTCGTTTCCACCAAATCCTCTATGTAGAAATAGATTTATTGCTCGTAATATAGGTTAATTATTCTTCTTTCTTTTTTTGATAAATGACTAAATAGGTAAAATTATAATCTCATTAACAATAATTACCCAGAAAATGGGCTGAAAATGTCCTAGTCGGCTACTGTCACTTAAGTATCTAGCTTATAATTAAGCCTATTAGAACTAAGATAAGTAAAGTAATTAAAATACTTTTAACTTTATTTTTCTTCCATTGATCCACCACTATGTTAGTCCCCGCAACAATTATCAATGGAGTTCCCAATAATTTCATAATGTTTAGTGTCAATAAATTCCCTAAAGAATCAAGAAAAATGCCTGTTACCAGGAATCCAATAGTGAAAATAAAGCGTGAAGATGTAAATTCTTTTATTACGTCATTTTTTTCTTCTTTGGTCATTTTTAAGTAGGTTATAAGCATCATAATTGCAGGTGTCCCCCACATAATAATAAAAGTAATTAGTGAGTCACTGTTTATGTTCAAATAATCCCTCCCTCAAAAATCTAACTAAATCGAATTGTAATCATCTTATTTCCGGTAACATATTTCCGTCCTAGTTTAAAAACCTAACCATTTTTTCAAAAGACAATTTCCCGGACTCTTTCCTGGGAAATCGGAAAGTTTCTTCTAATTCCGACTTGAAATCCCACGTTTTTCACTTGTCCGACAATTTGCTGAACCTCCATTTCAATACTCAAACTTTTCAATACTTATTAATAAAATCAAAAATTCTTTATATCTATTTATTAGAATAAATTCCAATTAAAAATACTGCTTGAAAAACGACCAAATCACTATGCGATTTGGTCGTTTAATCCATCTGTTAATTTTATTAGTACTAGTAATAAATACAACTAATTACATTTTCATAGTTGTTTGAAACTAACTTTTATACCAAATGCTCTTCTTTTTCTTTTTCAGTTATACTTTCAATTTGTGTAATTGTACTTTTGCCTGAAAAGTTTTCAATTAATTCTTTGACATCAATACCTGAGGAAGCTTTTAATGTTTCCTGTAACGATGCCATTAAGTTCGTTGCATAGGAAGTTACACGATTTGCACCGCCGCCTTCACCATTTCCTGTGTCAACAACTGTAATTTTGTCAATGTTCGATAAAGGACTTGCAATTTCTTTCGCATACTCAGGCATCATTCGAATAATCATATCCAATACAGCTGCTTGACCGAATTGTTCAAATGCTTCTGCAATTTTGCGTTTCGCTTCTGCTTCAGCTAAACCTTTTAATCTAATAATTTCAGCTTCTGTTTCCCCTTGTGCACGTTCAGAATCTGCTTTTGCCAACCCGTCTAAACGAATTTTTTCTGCTTCTGCCTTTGCTAAAGCTTCGATTCTATATTTTTCTGCATCAGCTTGAGCTAGCTCTTTCATTTTCACAGCTGCTGCATTTTGTTCAATTGCATAACGATCTGCATCGGCTTTTTTCTTAACTTCCGAATCGTATTGTTTCTCACGACGCAAAATTTCTTTTTCTTCCAACTCAATTTGTTTTTGACGTTCAATAATTTTTACTTGCATTTCTTGCTCTGTTACTTCTTGTTTCGCTTTTGCTGATTCCAGCTCATACGCTTGGTCTGCACGCGCTTTTGCTACATCCTGCTCACGGCGGAATTCTGCTACCTTTAATTGATTTTCCTTCTCAGCTTCAGCAATTTCTGTTGCACGCTGCAATTCTGCCTTTTGTGCTTCTTTTTCAGCTTCTGCACGTTTAATACGTGTTTCTTTTTCAGCCTCTGCTGTAGCAATATCTGCATCTCGTTTCACTTGCGCAATTCGAGGTTTCCCTAAAGAATCCAGATAGCCATTTTTATCACGAACATCCTTAATCGTAAACGACACAATGACTAATCCCATTTTAGCTAAATCCTGTGAAGCAACACGCTGTACTTCCTGTGAAAATTTATCGCGATTTTTATATATCTCTTCTACTGTCATCGAACCTAAAATGGAGCGTAAATGACCTTCTAATACTTCTTTTGCTTCATTTTCAAGCTCTGACTTATTTTTCCCTAAAAATTGCTCTGCTGCTGTAGCAATTTCAGAAATAGAGCCGCCAATTTTAATAATTGCAGTTCCATCCGCCATTACAGGAACGCCTTGTTCAGTATAAACTTCTGGTGTTGTTACTTCCAGTTTACTAGATAATAAGCTTAATGGTTCAGCTTGTTGGAATACCGGGAACACGAATGTCCCCCCACCACGAATAATTTTTATTTTATTTCCCGACTCATCTTTATGAACATTTTTTGAGCCAAGTGCACTTCCTGTTACAATGAGTGCTTCATCTGGACCAACTGTTTTATATTTCGCAATATAAACAGCAACTATTGCGATAAGGATAAATAAAACAACCCCAATTACGATTATTGTTGACATTCAAATTCCCCCTAAAATTTGTATTGTAATGGTGAATCATATTTCTTTACATAAACCGTTCCATCCTTCGCCTCAATAATAAGTACTTCCTCATCATAATCAATCGCCTCATTATCAAAGCCTGTTGCTCGTTTTGATATTATGCCATTTACTGTTTCGATGACTACTTCTCCAAAACCATCTACTGGTATTGGTACAATCACTTTGCCTACTTGCCCTCCTAAAGAATCCTCCGTGTATGCTAGTGAGACTTCAGCTGCTTTTAATGGAACAAGTAAAAAGTAATAAATTAATGCACTTAAGACTGCTGAAATAAAGCAAGTAAGTATAAGGATATAAAGGCTTGATAATGATGTGAGCTTTTCAAGTAAAAAGCCCCCGGCAGCTGCGATTGTAATAAAGGAAAGGATAACAGCAGGGTCGGTAAATGGTATCCCTTCAAAAACGCCATCTAACATATCTGAAAAGAAGAGGTAAAGAAGAGTAATACATCCCACAATGATCAAAGTGAATAAGTAAATCGTTTCGATTTGATAGCCAAATATCAACAAAATTCACCTCCATTTCCAATTTAACCCTTATAGGCATATATACGGATGGTTTCTGTATAAGTTTCAAAATTTTTCAAAAAATAAAAAAAGTACTTAATTGTATCTAAACAATTAAGTACATAAAATAAAGATTTGTAATATTATTAGCAGTGATTGAAATACTCTTTCTTAGAGGTAGGTTAGCTTCTTTCCTAGGGATTGCATCTTTCAACAATGTTTTTGTTTTATTGTCATAATTTCTGTAATTATAGAAAAATCATTTTGAGCAATTCGATAATTATCTATAACTAGTTTCTCTCATATATGCAGTATGTAAAACTATAGCCTTCATCTGTTTCCACTTTTTCACTTTTCGATACCAGCTTCCATTCTTCTCCATAGGCTGGGAAAAATGTATCTCCTTTAAATTCATGCTCGATTAGCGTTATATAGAGTCTGTCGGCAATATCCAACGCAAGTTTAAATATCTGTTCGCCACCGATGATCATAATTTCTTCGACAACACCTGCTAATTGTATTGCTTCGTCTAAACTAGAGACAACCTCAATTCCTTCCGCATGATAGTTTTTATTTCTAGTAATGACTATATTTCTTCTTCCTGGCAGTGCCCTGCCAATTGATTCAAATGTTTTTCTCCCCATTATCATCGGTTTGCCCATTGTTTGTTGTTTGAAATATTGTAGTTCTCCTGGTAAATACCATGGCATTTTATTTTCATATCCAATAACGTGGTTTATGTCGTGTGCAACAATAAGTGAAATCATCATATCTCTCCTAATTTGTTTACTATGATTATCTTTTATATTTTATACGTTTTTAATCATAATTTTACATTTTTTTTAATATAAATAATTAGTAGACTTTTTTCAGCACTATTAGAGGTTTAATTGAAGCAAAAAAATAGTAAAGGACGTGACACTATGGCAACAATTATCGCGCAAAAACCATCGATACAATTAGAAGGATACCCTATTTATACTGAAATTAGTGATATAGTTTATGAGCAATTAGTCAATAGCAATAATAAATACGTTCAAATTGATTCATCAGCTCATTCCATCACTATAAAACGATCTTTTTTCAAAAAAAATAAACAAGTACAAAACGTCACTCGTTTTTTTATTGAAGCGAACGAGGAAGAAGTAATCATCTATTCGCCAATTAAAAATAGTGACATCCTATTAAACTCCAGTTTTGATGATTCTTTAATAGAATCCAATTTTAAAAATAAAACAATTGCTATTATATTGGAATCCCCGCACATTGACGAATATGAATCAAATGCAGAAAAATTAATCCCAATAGGACCTGCGCAAGGACAGACGGGTAAGAAAATTGAAAAAAATATTGAAAAACTAATAGAACGTTTAAGAGATTTTCATGTAATCGAAGACAATCATCTTTATCGAATTAATATTATAAATGCTGTTAACTTCCAAACGTCTCTTCACTATATTCATGAAAAGCCGCTTAATAATTATTACCGAGAATTGAGAGATAAAATTTGGCTAAAAATGTGGAGTGAAATTCCTCAAATTAAAAATGAATTTTTAAAACATACTTCATCGTTAAAGAAAGGGTCCATCATCATTAATGCATGCCCGAAATCACTAAAACCTTTCGTCAACCTAGAATTCATTCAAAATATTAATAAATACCATCTATTTGAAAGCAATCATCCTACATCTACTGAAAATTGGGTAGATAGTTTATTTAAAATAAATTGAATGATAGTGAAATCATTTAAACACAATAAAAACGTAGTATAAAAACTCTTTGCTGCTCTTCATACTACGTTTTTATTGTGAATAATGAATAATTTATCACTGAGTAAATTTCAAAATTAAAATTCTATATATTTTTTATAGCAATACTGTAGGTTCAAGCTCGTTATCTTTCGATCCGCTCATTATTAAAGACAAAGCCTGTTCCATACTATAGCTGCCTTTTTCTTTGCCCATTATCCACTTCGCAGCATATATTGCTCCTTGTCCAAAAGCTGCCCGATTATGAGATTCATGTACAATTCTTATTGTTTGATTAGGAAGTCCAAATACAACTTCATGTTTCCCAATAATTCCACCAACACGAATTGAATTTACATGCTGCTCTTTATCAAGACCTAATGCATCTGCAATACGAAGAGCTGTTCCTGAAACATCTTTTTTCCCTCTAAAATGTTCTTCAATTATTTCTATATCAGCATTTGGTGCAATTTTTTGTAAAAGTTTTGAGGCTTCCATTAAGAAATTAATTCCTATGGTAATATTAGGAGAATACAAGACGGCTGTTTGGAGAGACAATTGTTTTAATTGATTAATATTTTCTTCCTCATAGTTTGATATTGCCGATACAATTTTACTACCATATTTTACTGCTTCCTTGTATTCATTAACAGCACAAGAGGCAGAAAAATCGATAATCACATCTACATAATTATCTTTATAAAATTCATTAAAATCAACTTCATAAACGTTGTAAATTTTCCCTTCTTTATGGTCAAATCCTAATAATCGGCTTGCAAACTCTCCAATATTATTTGATGACTCACGCATTACCCACTTTAATTCACAATCTTTATCATTAATAATTTCATTTGCAACGACTGAACCTGTTTTACCAAAACCAAATAAACCTATTGATATCGTCAATAAGAAAACCCCTTCCCAACTGTCTGATTTTAAATATAGATAAAAAATTAGATAATAAAAAACTACAGACCATTATCTGTAGCATCATTTAACCTAACAACCATACAATACTAGTTCCTAGTGACGCTTACGAGATAGCTGACGGATTCGGACTATATTGCCCTACACTTACGTGATTCACCCCGAAAAATTAGTTCTCCCATTCCATTTCTGGATTCAGCGATTTGTATAATATTGTTAAACTTGTATTTTTTATCTATATATATAACGATAGCATAAAAAAAATCTCCCAACAAGGAAAATGTACCTGTCACTCAAAGAACCAAAAATTTGGAGCATGAGTTCAGGTACATGAAAAAATTACGGTTTTAGGACAAACTTTATACTATTTTCTTCGTTATCGTGGAATAATCGATACGCATCGCTCGCCTGTTCTAATGACATACGATGTGTAATAATATCCGTTGGGTCAATTTTTCCTTTAACAATCATGTCATAGAGCATTGGCATATAATGAATGACTGGTGCCTGACCCATTTTTAATGTTAAATTTCGTTCAAACAGTCTACCTAATGGAAACAAATTATATCTGGCACCATAAACTCCTGTTAGTTGAATCGTTCCAAATTTACGGGCAGCCTTTGCAGCAATTTCAATCGCGCTCAACGTTCCACCTTGTATTTTCAACTTTTGTTCCACTTTTTCTAAAATATTTAGCTTTCCGTCCATCCCTACGCAATCAATTACAACGTCCACTCCGCCTTTTGTAATTTCACGTATTTGCATGCCCACATCTTCAAATTCATCGAGATTAAACGTTTCAACTTTATTTGTTTTCTTTGAATGATTTAGGCGGTAATTTAGTGCATCAACTGCAATAACTCGACTTGCTCCTTTCATCCATGCAAATTTTTGAACGAGTAGGCCTACAGGACCAGCTCCTAATACAGCGACTGTATCTCCTTTTTTTACACCCGCGTTTTCAACACTCCAATAAGCGGTAGGTAAAATATCTGAAATAAATAAAAGGGATTCATCTTCTAGTTCACAGGATTCAGGCACTTTAAATGGAACAAAATTACCATATGGAACCCTTAACAGTTCCGCTTGACCACCAGGGTAGTTGCCATATCTTTCTGTATAACCAAAAAAGCCTCCTGAATCTACCTCAGGAAAATCATTCGAGTTATCGCATTGGCTTTCCATATCATGCTGACAAAAATAACATTCACCACAAGATACATTAAAAGGAATAATTACTCTATCCCCCTTTTTTACCTTTGTCACTTCTGGTCCAACATCTTCTACAATCCCCATCGGTTCATGCCCAATGACAAAACCTTTCGTCGTCGGCACACTGCCGCGATAAATATGCAAATCCGACCCACAAATTGCTGTAGAGGTAATCCGTACTATAATATCATCTGGTTTTTGAATTTGTGCATCTGGTACATCTTTTACGGCAACATCTTTAATTCCTTGATAAGTAACTGCCTTCATGTTATTTCCTCCTTCATTTATGTCTGTTTCTATTTTGACCAAAGACAGAAGAAAATAACGAACGATTCTTGGACAATAAAAAAACTCTGCAGAGATTTCTCTCAAAACAGAGTGTTAATGTGTTAAATTCAGAATTGTTTATGTACCAGGTACATTTTAAACAGCTACTGGAGCTTTAATAGCAGGATGTGGATCATAGCCTTCAATCGTTAAGTCTTCCAACTCGATTTCAAAAATTGATTGTTTATCTGGATTGATTTTTAATGTTGGGAATGGACGTGGATCACGTGACAACTGCTCTCTTACTTGCTCCATATGATTTGAATAAATATGAGCATCACCAATGGAGTGAACAAATTCACCAACTTCTAATCCACATTCATGAGCTATCAAATGTGTTAATAATGCATAGGAACTTACGTTATAAGGAACTCCCAAAAATTGATCTCCACTGCGTTGTGTAAGCATACAACTTAATTTTCTATCTGCTACATAAAATTGGAACATTACATGACATGGAGGAAGTGCTGCCTTGCTGTCCTTGCCGCCTGCATTAATAACATCCTCTGGGTTCCAAGCATTTACGATGATTCTTCTAGAATCAGGGTTATTTTTAATTTGATTAATGGCATCACTTAATTGATCAATTCTTTCCCCATTAGTTGCTGTCCAATTACGCCACTGCTTGCCGTAAACGTTACCTAAATCACCATATTTTTCAGCAAAAGCGTCATCTTCTAAAACACGTTGACAAAATGCTTTAAGTTCCTTTTGATATAGTTCATTAAAGTTCTCATCAACTAAACAGCGTCTTCCAAAATCCGTCATATCTGGCCCTTTATATTCGTCCGATTCTACCCAGCGTTTAAATGCCCATTCATCCCAAATATGATTGTTATTTTGGAGCAAATAACGAATGTTTGTATCACCTTTGATAAACCACAACAATTCACTTGCGATTAATTTGAATGCAACTCGTTTTGTTGTAAAAAGCGGAAACCCTTTACTTAAATCAAAACGCATTTGATAACCAAAAACGCTCATAGTTCCAGTACCAGTTCTGTCTTCCTTTTTTATACCATTTTCCAATGTATATTTTAATAAATTTAAATATTCGTGCTCAGGATGTCTGTCCAATCTAATCACCTCTTCACTATTATAAAGGCAAAATTAAATTTTTTGTTTGATAAATCGCTATTAATTCTTTTTTGTTTTTATATTTTAGCTAGAGTTGTTTTAATATGCGTCTAACAACCTAATTTTCATCGTATAAAACAGATTGCTTTAAAAATAAACCAAAAATGGATAAGCTAATGTTTATAGAGCTAATTGGTTAGCTAGGAATTGAATGTAGGAGGAGAAATAGATGAACCAAAAATACAAAGAATTACTATCACCATATACTTTTGCAAATGGAATTGAATTGAAAAATCGAATTGTGATGGCGCCGATGACGAACTATTCATCTAATCCAAATGGAACTGTAACAGATGCAGAGGTCAACTATTATGCCCGCCGCTCAAGAGGTGTTAGCATGGTAATTACTGCTTGTGCTTATGTAACACCAAATGGTAAAGGGTTTCATGGTGAATTTGGTGCAGACAATGATGAAATGATTCCGAGCTTGAAGCAATTAGCAGATGCCATCAAAGAACAGGGAGCCAAAGCAGTACTCCAAATTTTCCATGGAGGAAGAATGTGTCCCCCAGAGCTAGTACCAAACGGAGAAATCGTAAGTGCCAGCGAAGTACCAGCTACAGGTTCAACAAATACTCCAAGAGCATTATCAGAGTCAGAAGTTGATGAAATCATTGATGCCTTCGGGGAAGCGACTCGTCGTGCAATTGAAGCTGGCTATGATGGTGTTGAAATTCACGGTGCGAACGGCTACTTAATCCAGCAGTTCTTTTCACCCCACTCTAACCGCCGTGAAGATCGCTTTGGTGGAAGTTTAGAAAAAAGAATGACCTTCCCTTTAGCGATTGTAGATAAAATAAAAAACGTAGTAGCAGAGCATGCAGAATCGAATTTCATCATCGGCTATCGTTTTTCACCTGAAGAATTAGAAACGCCTGGAATAACAATGTCAGATACATTTGCATTAGTGGACGCATTAGCAGATAAAGGTTTAGATTATCTACATGTGTCATTGAATCAATTTTTCTCAACACCTAGAAGAGGGGTAGACGATTTATCAAAAACTCGTATAGACTATTTGCTTGAAACAATTAATAATCGAATTCCCCTTATTGGCGTAGGTTCGATTCAGACTGCTGAGGATGCCAAAATGGCCCTAGACACAGGAGTTTCGTTAGTCGCACTGGGAAGAGAAATCATTATTGATCCTGATTGGGTCCAAAAGGTTGCGGAAGGAAAAGAAGCCGAAATTGTTACGAAGCTTCAAAAGGACAAGCAAGAGGAATTGGTCGTACCAGATCCACTATGGAATGCAATTATAAATACGCCTGGCTGGTTCCCTATTGCATAATTAACAGAGCGGACTTCAAGTAGTCCGCTCTCAATTTAGTTTACCTCGAGTTTCTTATTCACTTTTTCCCTCACAAATGATTTTATTAGACCGTACTTTTAGCTGAATCTTATTTTACAATTTTCTTACATTTACAGCCCGACGTGACTGTTCTTTTAAATTGGGGTTTTCTTCAAGGTCAAATAAAACCATCTCACCTTTGTTAATTAATCTGAACCCTTCCATTTAATACTACTGAAATGTACCCAAACACGGGCCTCCCCTTTAATTGATATCCAAGCCCCAGCCTTTTTCTTCATAGAAGATTTTACATAAGACCCCCCAATTTTAACTATCAAGCTTATTGCTCTTAAAATGAACAAAATAAAAAATGGATGTCCCAACTAAAAATGAAATATCCCATTAAACAACATGAACACCATAACGATGCTCATAACTATTTCTACCATTATGCTTTACATAATATAGCGCATCATCCGCTTCATTAATGCAATCGGTAATATGACCAGGATTTGTAATTTCCATGGTACAAGCTCCGATGCTTACTGTGACAAACTCATTAATATGTGAAGAACAATGATCAATTTTTAATTTGTTTACTTTCTTTCTAATTTTGCTGCAAATATTTTCTGTCGTCTCAACTGTTTGATTTACTAGCAGCAATACAAATTCTTCCCCACCCCACCTCGATGAAAAACAGCTAAATTCATCAGCAATATCATATAATAGTTGTCCAATTTTCACTAATACACTGTCACCTTGAGTATGACCATAAGTATCGTTGTATAATTTAAAACAATCAACATCTACCATAATCACTGATAAATTGTATGGTTTTTCCTTAACCCGTAATTGAAGATCTTTTAAATATTCGTTATAGCCTCTTCGATTATATAAATTTGTTAACGGATCTAAGGAAACTTGCAATTCTAATTTTCGATTTGCTTCTCGAAGCTTTTTGGTCAAATTTCGTGAAAGACGTGCTTCCTTCATTAATTCGATTTGAAATTTTATTGATCGCTCAAAAGAATAATAAAACGAACGTGAAATAAAGTAAGTGATTGGAGCTAACGATAAAAGGTAAATAAGCTGCAATTTAAAATTCGAATCAATACCATTTTGCAAATAAAGCCCAATTAATAAGATGCTGCTCGAAATGGAGATTGGTACTGTAACTTGTATCGTTTTTAACACTAAAAATGAACTACAAACAAATAAGGTTAAAGTATAGATTAGTAGAGGATTATAAATATCGTAATTTGCAAAGGAAATACAAGCGCCTATGGAAATAAACAAAGTAACATATGCACTTACAAATATGTCGACTTTTTTTATATTTTCTTTCGTAACATGTATTTTTCGAATATCAAGTAAGTAAAAAATAAAAAGATTAAAAATAAGAAATATTAAATAATGAATAAGTCTTAATGAATTTGAACTATTAAAATTAAAAAAAGAAATATTTGATAAAATATTCATATTTAAAAATAAAACTACTATGAGAATAGTAAAAATTTTATTTATAAGACTTATTTTTTGGAGATTATGCTTTAATATTTCTATTTTCATTAATAACGAATCATTTTCCATGTCGTTATTCAAATGTTATATCCTCCCTCTATAAATGTTGATATATCAACGGTTTGACCCGTTTTATCTAATAGAAAAAATATTTTTTAAAGAATAATATTTTAGTATTTTACAATACTTCAATTCATTTACAGTTTGAGG
>NZ_RXNR01000078.1 GCF_003966145.1 Lysinibacillus telephonicus | reverse complement strand
CAAAATCAGCTTGGCATACCACCCTTTTAAAGAATACTTCCCCCATCCCAGTGGTTGGGGGAATCAAAAATGTACATTCTTAAACGAACGAAAATGTACATTATATAGTTGACATTTATACAAGTTAAGGTAAACAAAATATTTCGTCCTATTTTTACAAAATAATACAATACTACAAAAACATTTACATAAAATTGTAAAAGATATATTTTTTGTAAAAAACTACCTCTATATAAAATAATAGTCATCTAAAATTTAATATGCCTAATAGACTCTTATTAGAAGATTCTTGTAGTAATCTTAGAAGATGAAAGTTTAGAGATTGTAAAGTCTTAATTCATGACGGTAAGGTGAGTAGTACTAGATGGAAGGAAAAGTTCAAGGCAGAAATAATATATATGAAGAATAAAAAACACCGTACTCACTAAAATGAGTACGGAAGTATAGTAAAAAATAATAACCATAAAGAGATCCCAATTTCCTTCAGGAATGCGTTATATAAATAAACAATACCTTTTATTACTTCTTAGAAAAATAAAATTTTGCATTCACAAAAAAGATGGTTCCTAGGAGAAATAAGAAGACTATTAACCAACTTGCAATTGCTGAATAATTATCTTTAAGGATAAATACACTTGTCAGATTAACAAATACAATTATTGCCACAACAATATACAGACCTATTAAATACTTCATTGTATTGACCCCCACTCCATCTTTAGCTATTTAAGTATTGCGCCCGTGTTCAGCAGCAATTTCTATTTTTTATATAAATTCAAACCTAATCTAAAAATCAATGCTATTATAATTAAGGCAATTAAAATACCCACTATTCCCCAATCTATTCGACCATTGCGAATGAAACTCACAACTATTACTCCTATGAGCACACCTACAATGCCGAAAGGGAGGTCTTCAATTTACTCATCCCCTATCTCTTTACAAATTCGCACTAATTTTAACATAAATATACAGAATGAAAAAACAACTCGGTTGAAAAACTCCAATATATCAATATAGATTTTAATGAAACTTCCGTTAACTATACATCTCTGAAGTCGAATTGAAGTAACTCAATGCAATCAATAAAAATAAACATGAGTTATCTGTTAATATATTTTTCAAATAAAAAAACCTTTATAATGGGTTGGTGGTAGTAACTGTTCCAAATCCAAAATAAAGGTAATTTTTTGGCAATCTGCCTTAGTTTCAATTATGCATATAAAACGTTCTATCCCTTAATGCTTGTTTGATTTAACTCTCATACTCGTAAACTTACTTATTTACTAAAGATCTGCCACCAGCAATGCCTGGGTGTGTCATTTCGTAAGGATCTAATATTTTATCTAATTGTTCTGCAGTTAACGCGCCTGACTTAATGCAAAGCTCACGTACAGATGCCCCTGTTGCTATTGCCTCTTTTGCAATCTGTGCAGCAAGTTCATATCCGATATGAGGGTTTACAGCAGTGATAATCCCAACACTTTGTTCCACATATTGTTTTAAGTGTTCTGCATTTGCTTTAATTCCTAGCACACATTTCTCTGTAAATACAGTAAATACATTGTTCATGATCGAAATTGATTGAATTAAATTATAGAATAGGACTGGTTCCATTACATTTAATTCAAATTGACCTGCTTCAGAAGCTTGTGAGATCGTTAAATCATTCCCCATTACTTGAAAAGCAACTTGGTTTACTACTTCCGCCATAACCGGATTTACCTTGCCAGGCATTATTGATGAACCTGGTTGACGAGCTGGAAGCATAATTTCAAATAATCCATCACGTGGTCCAGAAGCCATTAAACGTAAATCGTTTGCGATTTTTGACATATTGATCATACAAACTTTTAGCGTTGCAGATACTTCTGTATAGCAATCCGTATTTTGAGTTGCATCCACCAAATGTTCTGCACGACTTAAAGGCAACCCACTTAATTCATTAAGATTTTGAACAACCGCATCAATATATGTTGGATCTGCATTTAAACCTGTACCAACAGCCGTTGCACCCATATTCACTTCATATAAATGTTGGATTGATAGTGACATTCGATCAATATCACGAGAAATCACTCTAGCATACGCCTCAAACTCTTGCCCAAGTAGAATAGGAACTGCATCTTGAAGGTGTGTACGTCCCATTTTTATAACACCAGCAAACTCTTTCGCTTTCAAAACAAATGCATTTTGCATTTTTTTAGCTGATTCAAGTAATTGGTTCATTAAGCTAAGTACTGCGATATGGGTTGCGGTTGGGAAAGCATCATTTGTTGATTGCGACATATTGACATGGCTATTAGGGCTTATAACTTGATAATTTCCCTTTTCTTCTCCCATTAGTTCAAGCGCACGATTTGCAATGACTTCGTTTGCATTCATATTGATGGATGTGCCTGCACCACCTTGAATCGGATCGACAATAAATTGGTCATTCCATTTTCCAGTAATCACTTCATCACAGGCTTGAAGAATGAATTGCCCAATTTCTTTCTTTAACATGTCAGCTTCCATATTTGCTAATGCTGCAGCTTTTTTCACGATTCCCAAAGATTTAATAAGTTCAGGATGAATTCGATAACCAGTAATGGGAAAGTTTTCAACAGCCCGCATCGTTTGAACTCCATAATAAGCATCCTTTGGTATTTCCTTTTCTCCTAAAAAATCTTTTTCAATACGAAATTCTGTCATTACCATAATACAAGTCTCCATTTCTCGGTCTAATCAAATAAATGTACGTTACATTTATATTTTATTTACATCACAAACCTATCTCTAGATTAGCACAATATCATCTCATTTTGAGATATAAAATGCAGAAAAATTATTCACGAAATATTTCGTGAATTTTCAATAGAAGTACGGGAATGTCATTGTAAATAAGATAATTAACACGCAGCAGAACTTGTTTTCAGAAAGAGCAGTACAATTTTAAATTTTAAAGGTGCAGATAAAAGGAAATATGGTGCATTATTAAATTTGTATATCACAACAGATAACGTTCTTTGAATTGTTTTATGTAATTTTGTCTAATGTTCTTTAAATGTACTACTATTATGTTATTACTTTATGTATAGAGGCGATAGGTTAATTACCCAGCACCTCTATTATTATCTCCTGAATTTGTCACTTGCTTTGAAATTATAAACAGGCTTAATAATTTTCATAATATCTACTGTATTCTTAACATTGTCGATGATCTCCGTCATTGGTTTATATGCCATTGGTGCTTCGTCAAGGGTTTCTTCGGTTACAGATGTAGTCCAAACATCAACCATAGAATTTTTATATTCTTCCATCGTTAAATTTTTCATTGCTTGTGTACGTGAGAATAATCTTCCTGCTCCATGTGGTGCAGAATAATTCCAATCTGAATTCCCTTTACCGATACATAACAAAGAGCCATCTTTCATGTTCATCGGAATAACTAATTGTTCCCCCTTATTAGCACGAACTGCACCTTTCCTTAAAGTCATTGTTTCTGTTTCAATATAATTATGAATCGTATCAAACTGTTCTTCAAAATCCCAATTCATATGAGCGGATATAATGCTTGAAATCGTTTCTCTATTTCTTTTAGCGTAGTTTTGAGCAATCCTCATATCGTGAATATAATCATCGAAAGCACTGTCTTCTAAATACGCTAAGTCATTTGGAATTCTTGGATTCTGTAATTTGAAATTAAGAATCTCATTTTGAATTTCACGATCTCTTCCCTCTTGTTTAAGTTTGACAATTATTTCTTTTACATCTGCATTTTTCAGATTTTCAATTGCTTTCTTTTGATGGTATTTTGCAACTTTTGCACCTAAATAGCGTGAACCTGTGTGAATTAATAAATAGTAATTTTCATTGTCATCTTTTGCTACCTCAATAAAATGATTTCCACCTCCTAGTGTTCCTAAAGAGAGATTAGTTAAATCATCACTCAATCCATTAGCAATAAATTTGTCTGCAGTAAACTCATGAATATCTTTAAGAGGTTGATAGGAACTGTGTAGGTCTGCTCCACTTGGCACATAATTTCTTATAGTGTTATCCAATTTTTGAAAATCAATATCGTTTTTATTAATCTTTGAAACTAGCACTCCACACCCAACATCTACCCCAACTAAATTAGGCACTACTTTGCCATTTAATTTAATAGTTGTTCCAATTACACAGCCTTTTCCTGCATGATAATCAGGCATTATTCTAACTTTTGTTCCTTCCATAAAGGGTTGCTCGATTAACTCTTTAATTTGTTCAATTGCGCTTGGCAATGGATTATTTGTGTATATTTTTGCTGAAGTATACTTACTATTTAAATCAATAGTCATTGGATGTTTCATCCTTTCTTTGTACATAATTCTTTTTAGTACAAATCCCTGTTATTGAAATTATTCTAAGCACATTACAATCTCAAGGCCTGTTGGTTTTTCCTTTAAATTATCATTATATTCCTTAAATACAAAATCAAAACCTGAAATTTCATCAGGCAACGGTGGTGTAACAATAAAACTATATGAATAATAACCCTGCCGTCCCCCTGCTCTACCTTTTCGACAATCGTATTCCTCGCTTATAAACAATTCAAAATTACTATTTCGACATTTACTAATTAAATCTATTGATGAATCATCTGGCTCATCCCAATCGATATGAAGTTGTATTACACTTGCATTTTCATACTGTTTAATAACAGTAACAGTATATATACGTTCACCAACTTCAACAGATTTTAAAACTGATAGATTCTTTCTAAATCCTGTAGGTTCAATTCGAGATTTAAATAAATTTTCATATTTCATAGTTCCGAACAACTGATATAAAAAGTCTTCATATAGCTCATATTTTAAAGCCCACTCAGAGATAACATCATCAGATGGAATTCCAGGGTTATTTGAAAGGCCCTTTCTTAGCTTTAATAAAGCACAAATATGTTCATCAATGTGGATAAGATTTTCATCATAATGATCTGTTGGGCGAGGTTTTCGTTTCATTGTAATCCTCCTCTTTCACTAAAAATAAAAGATTATGTTCATAATCCCTCGGGTGTTCCCCTGCTGCATTATGAAAGTAAATTCTTTGCTAGTTGGCGGTTTTCTTTCTCTTTCGACTTATTTGCGATTTTTTGGATTACATCGATAAAGTCCGGCCGATCCCAATGTCTTTTATCTTGTTTTTCTAGTGTATTTAAAGCGAAGTATTGGAAACTCGAATCATCTGAGCGTAAACATTTTTCAATAAAATGAAGCCCCGTCCCTTCATATTCCCCTAATGCCTCTAGTAAAGAAATAATAATAAAATGTTCATCTTCTGTTAATTTTTCGAATGATTCAAAACGATCCATAAATGTCACTAATGCTTCAATTGCCTTTCGATCTTTTGTGGCAATAATAGCCATATGATAATCTAAATTATTTGGGTCGTTTTTTAGTTTTTCAAACAAAAGCTCTGTAATATCCAGTTTATAATACTGGGCAATCGCTAATGCATGTGTATCTTTCTTATTTCCAGAATGAAGTATTGACGATGTCTGTTGTATCCAAATTGGATCTTTAGCAATTTCTAAAATTGCCTCTTTTACAGCCTGTCGTTCATGAGGCTTCCAATTTGTTGCATATCGTTCATTCCATGTTTCCTCATCTTCGCTCATATATTTAGCAATACGAGTTAGTATATAAAAATGTTCGAGCCCACTACAATGTGTTTTCGCATGATATGTATAACGCATAAGTACCTGTCCAGAATATTCGTATTCATCAATTGCTTGATGTGTAACTTCCCCTAGTAAGCCTAAAATAATTTCACCGGCACCGATAAATAACTCTTTTGAGATTTCTGACTCATGCAGCATAATATCAAGTTTCCCTTTTTCAGCACAAATAAGGGAAGAATAATGGTTCATCACATTATTTTTTGTACCTTCCGTTAAAATCCAAAGCCGAATTTCCTCCGTATTGGGTTCCAAAAAGTTAATCGCCTCAATTTTACCCCAACCGCTTACAGACTTCGCAATTTGCCAAATTGAATCATTCGAGTTGCTTGTCCCATTTTTTAATGCAAAAAGAGCAACTCCAGTAAATTCTTCATGTAAAGCAAGTATTTTCACGCGTTCCTTCATACTTTCACAATCTGTGCACCCTAAAATTATTATGGCAAATTTCACTACTTCTCGATGTGCTGCGTGTTCAAGTAGCCAAATAGCTTCTTGCTGCACCCGTTGTTCATCTATTTCCTCCAGAACAAATAGCTCAAGAAGTTCGTGGAAATAACTGATTACTTTCTCTTCTTTGATTTTCTCATAGGTCGCTTTTCTTGTTTGAGTTGTTGGATTTTCTACTTGCTCCATAAATAATTTGAGGAGCTTTTTCGTAAAAAATGGAGTCACCCCTTCGGAAACTAATTGATCAGATAAGCCAGGAGCCAGTTTTGGGTGGTTTTCATCTACTAAATAAGCATCGTCAGGCAAATCTGTATTAATAATTTTATGATGTTCTTTTATTTGCTGCTCGAGATACGGAACAATAAATTCTTTATTTGACCATGGCAAAAATTCAAGAGTTATTGCTTCTTTGAATATAACGCGTCCATCGACTTTAACTACAATATTTAAACGGACTAATCCACCTATTTTCACAAATACTTTATGGTGCTTACCGTCTTCTGTTTGAAATGTACCCGACAATGTAGAATAAGGCATCAAGTGTGACCAAATGGACTGACGTGTGTTGCTAGCAACAATCCGACCATCAACTTTTACTGTTTCTTCAAGCATTTTATTATGAATCTCTATTTTATGACCTTGAAAATCAATGGCCCAATATTTATCAACTTCTTTCGCTGCATCATTTTTGATATTACGCATCTCTCGTTTAAATTCTTCTTTAAAACTCATCAGAATCTCCTTTTTATTTAACCTTATAGTTTTTCTTCTTATTTATATACGAAGAAAAAAGTTAATTATTTCAAATTTCCATATATCCAAATATAACCCATAAGAACAAGAAAAGGGCTGCTTAGAGCACCCTCATTATCTATTCTTGTCCGATTCATTTAAATACAATCTATACAATCTAGTTTCGTCATCAATGGATTTTGCAATTTCAAATGCTTCTTTTTGACTTTTCTTGTTATTAATCACTTCATACATAAACGCAATTAAAAACATTAATGCGGAATTTCCATCGATATAATCGTTAGGTCCAATGTAAGATTTACAACCGCAATCGAGAAAAGCTTTTGCTAAATTTTCATCTCCTAATGTACACCCATTGGCGATAACATTTATATTCTTTAATTTTGTATATTTCCTTACTTGATGATAATCAAAAAACTTCCCACGAGGTTCATCTGGCTCATAAACTTCACTATCCAATTCCGTCATATAAAGACGTCCCTCATCACCGTGAAAATCTAATATTAGATAGTCGCATGGATTATCTAAATAGGAACCTGAAAGAATATCGATTAAATCATTTGGTCTACCTATCCAATGTACATTAACTTTTGCCCCGAAATATTCAAGTGATGAACGAAGAGCAAATGCAGACATATCACAGTTTTCCCCTACTGCTAAAGTAACAAATAACTCAGGTCTACTCATTATAAAATTCTCCTTTTTGACATTTTATACTTCTTTAACAGTAACTCCCTATTGACTAATCAAATTATTTATCTGTTCTCGTAATGATGTGCATTGTAAGAGTTACACTAACTAAAATAATCAATAACAACAATGCCAGTTCGGTATTTCGCATATCAAAACCGTCAAATCCATACCAAATTAAGAAATAACCAAAACAGCTTACCGAATTTAATGCGAATAAAATACCCCAAGCATATACTTTGATAAGCTTAAAAAATCCATTACCTGTAAAATACTTCGTATACAAAAAACAAATTGCACAAAGACCTATCACTAGCAATAGTGACTGAATAAAAGCTGATATTGAAGTTGTGATAGTAATTGGAACTTCCCCAGGCGTATCAACATAAATAACGTTGGCTAAATTAATGAAATTATAAGATAAGACTAATAGGAGAACATAAAAATATAGAATCCATTCACCAACATAAATAAGTGGTATTATTACCTTTTTCAACATGCTTCTCCCCACTTTTTAGCTTTATTTTACATAACTAAAAAGTTTAACGAAGAAAAATGGAAAAAGTTTCAAATTATTGATCGCTTATTCATTGTTTAAATTTTTAGAATGAGACACAATCTAAATCGATAATAAACTCCTGCTATTATCCTCGGAAAATTACTCTCTATTTACCGATTAAAATCTTTCAGAAGAAATTCTTTATATCACGTCTACAGAAGTGAAATTGACCATTAATTTTTTATGTTAATTGTTGTTCTGCAAATTCTCTATAGAGGGAATGTGTTTTTACAAGTTGCTGATGTGTACCTTCTCCTGTTATTTGCCCTTTTTCAATAAAGATGATTTTATTTGCACTTACAATTGTTGATAGACGATGTGCTATTATAAATGTTGTTCTTCCTTCCATTAACCGCTCTAAGGCATCTTGTACGAATCCCTCAGACTGGCTGTCCAAACTTGCGGTTGCCTCATCCATCAATAAGATTTTAGGATCTCTTAGGAATGCCCGAGCAATAGCAATTCGCTGCCGCTGACCACCTGATAGCTTAATTCCCCGCTCCCCAACTTCTGTATCAAGTCCATTTGGAAATTCCTTAATAAATTGTTCTGCATAAGCCATTTTTGCAACTTCCCATAGGCGATCATCATCTATATTTTCACTGTCTTCTAAACCATAACAAAGATTTTCACGTATCGTTCCTACCATCATTGGGCTATCTTGTGAAACATAGCCAATTTGTTTTCTCCAGCTTGACAAGGATAGCTCTCGAATAGGAGTATTTCCGATTAAAATTTCCCCAGAAGTCGGTTCATAAAAACGTTCGAGAAGGGCAAACATTGTTGATTTACCTCCACCACTTGGTCCTGCAAAAGCAACCATCGTTCCAGGTTCTACTTCAAAGGACAAATTATTTAAAACGGGTTCTTCTTCATTATAGGAGAAGGAGACATCAACAACATGAATTCCTTTATTAGAAATGTCCATGTCTTTCCCATTTTGACCCGGTTCTGCGTTTAACTCTAAAATTTCAATAATTCGTTCCGTTGCTCCCTTTGCCTTCTGCAGTTGAGTGAAAAACATTGTAAAAGATGTAATAGGATAAATGATTTGAAAAAGATAAAGCAAAAAAGCAACAAGTGATCCAGTTGTCATCGAACCATCAGCTACCCGGATTCCTCCGTAACCTAATAAAATGACAATAACAACCATGACGACAAGATACATAAGTGGACCAATTAGAGAGAAAATTCTCCCTTCCCTTAATCCATATGTAAACAGTTTTTCAATTCCACTTAATCCTTTTTGTTGTTCCGTTTTTTCCGCATTTGAAGCCTTCATTAGTCTAATTTCACTAAGGGTTTGTTGAACGTTTGCCGTAAAACTGGCTGTTTCATCCTGTAAGTTGCGCGATATTTTGGACATCCTACTTCCAAGTGGAACCATAAATAAAACCGTTATTGGAATAGCAATAAACATTAATAGGGTCATTTTCCAGTCCATAATAAACAAAATGATGACAGAACCTATAATGGTAATGATTCCACCAATAAATTGAGGGAAGTGCTGTGAAATTAAGTCTTTTAGTACACCAGTATCATTTACAACACGACTGACAGTTTCTCCACTTGTATTTTTATCAAAATAATGAACCGGTAAGTGAAGTAGTTGATTCCATAATCTTTCACGTAGCCGAGCAACCATTTTCTGACCAACGTATGTTAATGCATAAATTGAGATGCCATCGATAACTGCTTGTATAATAAAAACAAGTATAATCACAAAAATTAGGAAGCTGTTTAAAGATTCAATTGAAAATCCATCTACCATCTCTCTTGTTAATAATGGAATAGAAAGCCCTGCAATTGTCGTAATAAGGCTGGCAATAAGTCCAATCGCTAGTGGGATCTTTGGAATTTTTGTAGAAAGAATAAGAGAGAGAAATGGATTCCGCATGTTTTTTTGTTTTTGTCCCATGATTTCACTCCTTTTCATAATTTTTACGATTTTGATCATTTACAATAACAAAAGTGGAAGTTTCCAAACTAATCCTTTTACATAGCGCACTTATAAGTATGTAGTAAAAAGACTGTTTTTCTTTGCCTTAATGTTTTATGTAATAAAGCAACAAAAAAATAGCAGCTAATATTGTGAAATTTATAATCACGACATTCCCTGATTTATTTTCTACTCTATATACGGACTAAATTACAAAAGGTTACAATTTGTTATATTTAAGTTTCCAATTCACAGTTTGAAGAAAAAGAGTGCAGACAGGATATAAAGAAGAGCTTTTCTATAATGCGGTAATAAAGTGACCAATAAACTAAAAAACATCGATTGAGAGCTTAAATATAATAAAAATATCTACTAACATTAACGCAGTTACTTTTTATATGTTATCGCATAAAACAAGGTATACTTTCACTTTTTACCAAATGTGCCCAAAATTTGCTGTAACCAGCTTCAAAATTAGAGAAGTAACTTCATCATTATCCCACCTCTATATTAAGTTTAACGAAAATAGTGGTTAAAGGTTACACAAATGGTATATTTAAACTATTCTGTTTTGTTCAGCAAAAAAAGCGTTAAATCCTCGTTGGATCAACGCACCCGTTACTTTAAATGAAACTGTTCAACAATTTTTTTAACAATCTACAATTTATCCAGTTATATATCCTCAAGTTAAATTCGACATATATTCAAAAGCAGTCGTTCCATAAACACTTTTAAAATGTTTATTTAGATGAGTTAAATCAACAAAACCGCACTCTGCTACTGCTGAATAAATATCTCGATTCTTCTCGATTAACCGTTTTGCTCTTTCAATCCTGCAGTTAAGATAGTATTGATAGGGTGTTATTCCCGTTTGAGCTTTAAATAATCTAATAAACTGGAATTTTGATAAATTCAGTTCTTTACTAATCTCATCTAGTTTAAGGACGCTCTCTAAGTTAGAATGCAGCATATCCTTAGCTTTTCTTACTAGGGCGTTATGGTTTTTATTGTTTGTAGAAATAGTTGATCGAATAAGACTATCGGTAAGTGATATAAGTAACTCACTACATAGAGACTCATCCTTTTCATTAAATATTGCATTAGAAAGATTCAATATTTTTTGTTCTAGAGCACGATCGTACACAATAGGAGTTGAAAAACGTACGATATCTTTTTTTCCAGTAATATCTAAAAACAATTGGGGATCAATATATAGCATCACATAATCAAGGCCACTCTCATCATGTGCCATTCCGTCATGCGTCTGTTCAGGATTGAAAAGCATTACACCATTTTGATAGGATAATTGTAGGCTGCCATCCAAGTGATAGTGTTGTATACCACGCAAGGTTACACCAATTGCATATTCTTGGTGAGCGTGCCTTTTATACTTAAAATCAGTAATACTTGCTGATAATGCAGTAATACCAGCAGATTTCTTATAGATAAATTTATCCATCTAATTCACCTCTTAAAACCTTCTCTTATATCCATATCATGATTGTGGCATAAACTAAACCTAATGCCATGATGACATTTACAATTTTTTTGTGCTTTTGTAAAAAATGCTTGAAAACTGTACCGAATAGAACCCACGTTATGAATGCAAAAAATCCAATGATTGTTATCACTATAACACTAATGGTTACAGCTGGCGCGTCAGTATAATTGGGCAAAACAAAGCTAGGAATAACCGTGATTGTAAATAGTACAACCTTTGGGTTTAGAAATTGCATAAAAAAACCCGACAGTAATGTTCCTGTTTTGTTGTCAGTTGATGATTCTGATGTATCCATTCTGTAAATTTGATAAGAAAGATATAACATATACATTGTTCCAATTAATTGCATACCAAATATGATTTTTGGTATAAATGTTATCATGACCGTATTCAACATTGCGCAGAGATGGAAAGTAATAAACCGAAGGCAATTGTTGCTCCGTACGTGTATTCCATTGCTTTTTTTGCACCATAATTATGTACCGTGGATAAAATAACTATATTGGTTGGTCCCGGTGTAAATGTGACAATAAAACAATATATAATAAAAGATGTAATATCCAAGATATAACACTCCTCTTTATGTTATATCTAATTATTACACCTTTTAATATCAAATCTTATAGTATATTATTGCAGAGATTTACAATAAAACCAGAACAGCGCATTGAATTGAACCAACGCGCTGTTTATTATTCTATTTAACTCAAGGTTGATTATAGTATAACTATTGACATGTTTATGGAAGATTTTCAAGGTCTAACTCTGGTATTTCTACTCATTGATATCGGAAAACTTTTTATAGTCACAGTAATGTTCGATTGGAAGATCAAGTCATTCGGTGCTACAAAATTCAGAATTACCAGTATCAAAGAAATCCAACAACCTATTTAGTAGCAGCAATTGGAACAGGTTTTTTAATTATCCTTGCTGTTGTTAATACAACTAGGATTCTTTAATCTTATTGATGTTTCCAAAACTTTCTCCAATCGGTGTAACTATGCCATCCATACTTATTGAATTTTTCTTTTTTCGATAATCCTCTAAGTCTTGTTCACTTTTATTGTGAGCCCATTGTTGAAGAGTATCTCGTTCACCATCATATGAGTAAAACGGTACACTAAACCCGCAGGATGTTTTTACTGTTTCAATCTTTGCATGAATAATTTGACGAGAACCAGGAAGAATGTCAAAATGTTTAGCCATATTATCCCATTCTGGTGTACCAGGTAGTATAACGTTTCCTTTTCCATAAAGCCGTAAAATCATAGGAGGTCCTTCAAAAGCTAAGAACATAAAAGTAATTCTACTGTTATCTTTTAAATGTGCACTTGTTTCATTTCCACTACCTGTCAAATCTAAGTAAGCTACCTCATTGGGAGAAAAAATTCTTAATACATCATGACCCTTTGGTGAAATGTTAACATGACCGTCTGAAGATAGCGGTGCTGAACCTACGAAAAATATCCGTTGTTTTCTTATAAATTCCTCATGTTTTGGAAGTAAATGTGAATAAACTGTTCCCATAAAAAAACCTCCTTATCCAATCAAATGTTAAATTTAAAAAAGCTATCATCTCATAAGAGACGATAGCATTTCACCTCCGTGGCAGTCACTAGTTGATTTGCTATTAAGGTAAATCCATTCTATGACCGATTACGGATGTCAATGTCTAACACTAAATTTTCAACTTTTCACTCATTCGGCGAGTTTGAGTGTTTAATGACATGTTTTCATCAATCAGTAGCTCATAACAACCACCATTACTTGCATTTGTTATAAATTTGTAATTTTCTCAATTTTATAAGGTGTAATATATAAAATCAACCCACAATTTACATGCCCTTTTTCTCTAAAAATTGCTCCGTTTGCTTTTCACTAAAGAAAAATGATTAAAGTCAGAATTGTAATTAATTGCGTATTTGCTCTAGCTAGGAAAAGCCATTATCTTATTAGATAGCATAATGCATAATTAATTTAAAAAAGCTTCCTGTTTAGAAACGCGCACCATTTCAATAGGAAAATGTTTTTTAAAATATTTTTCCACTGCTACGTGGATATCCTTTCGATACCACTTTGAAAATCCATGTTCCTCAAACATTCTAGGCATACCCAATCTCTCAGATCGTTTGCCCATCGCCCCATCACCAATACTTAAAGTATCTATCCATATATGATCAACAATCCTCTTAAGAACTATTGGGAATTCAGGAGTAAATGGTAATACAGGTGAGATTGAAGCTTGTGTGGTAATTCCTGCAGAATGAATTTCCTTTAGTACCTTTAAACGTAATTTAATTCCCGGTGCATAAGGAGAAAAAATTTGCTTTACGTCCTCTCTATCAGTTTCTATCGTCATCGATACAAGAACTGTACATTTTTCTTTTAATTTTACTAATAGATCTATATCTCTTGAAATGAGTGGACTTCGAGTTTGGATATGAAGAAAATCTGGTGGATATTCAATCATTTCTTCTAATATCCCCCGTGTAATATTTACTTTACGTTCTATTGGTTGATAGGGATCTGTTGCAGATGACATAAAAAGATTCACAGGTTTATTTCTTCTCCGTAGTTTTATAATTTCATCTCGGTAATTTTCTGCAGCATTTGTTTTTATGTCCACCCATTCTCCCCAAGGAATTTCTTTAAAACGTTGAATCGGCATTTCTCTTACATAACAATAACTACAAGAAAACGCGCAACCACTATATGGATTTAGCGAATGTGTAAAACCAACATCTAAATAACCCTTTGCTTCTGTAAGGATTTTCTTTGCAATAATTTCTTTTATTTCAATACCCACATACATCGCTCCACTTACTGAATATTTAATCACTTAATGTGTTCTCAGCCCATTAGAATATCTTTATCAACTTAATAGTAAATATAAATTTATCTTCCCATATATTCATTTCTAAGTCGATGGATAACTAACTTCTCTTGCCTGTTCAGTAGTAATCAAATTGCTATCAGAAAAATAGCTAAAAGGTACCCTAAGAATTTTAATATTTAACCATTAAAAAAAACTCGTCAAGTGACGAGGATTTTTGTGATCTCATGAACTTTTTTATTTTTCTCCATTATCGATATATAAAACTGTCTCTGTATCTGAAGTAGTTGGTATACTGAAATTTTGTTTGTAAATTTCATGCCCTTTACCTGTAATTAGTATCCAATCATCTTGTTCACTGTTTTCAATTGCCCATTTTATAGCGCTGGTTCGATCCGGCATAACAATCCCTTTATTGTTGGCATAATGGTTATTTAGTTTATATAATGACTCAATCATTTCATTTATTGGAACAGAATTTAAATCATCAAGAGTTAAAATAAATTCATCACTAAACTCTGAAGAAACCGCAAGTATTCTTTGTCTTTTACTTTCATCCCTATCTCCTCGAAAACCAAAAATATGGGTAATCTTTTTTGCCCCGTACTTTTTTGAAGTAGTTAAACAATGAAAAACTGCATCAGCAGTATGTGCATAATCCACAACAACTGTGGCACCATTATGTAGTTTTAATATTTCAAATCTACCCTTTACCCCCTGAAAAAGTTTTATTGAATTCAAAATGTTATCATTTTCAATACCTATTAGTTTTGCTGTGATGTATGCCATAGCAGTGTTATATATATTGTGAAGCCCTATTATAGGCGATGAAAGTTGAACAGATTCATTGTCCTCTGTTAATTGGACAACAGAATTTTCGAAATCGAGGTCTAATATTTGAAATTTATTGTCCTCAGATTGCCCTAAAGAATGAACATAAATATTTTTATCTTTTAACTTCTCAGCTAATTTCTTACCCCAAACATTATCGGTATTCACAATTGCTTGCCCATTTTTCTTCAAATAACTGAATAATGACAATTTTGTTTGAAAGTATTCTTCCATTGTTTTATGATAATCCAGGTGTTCTTGATCAAGATTCGTAAAAAGGCAATAATCAAATGTAATTCCTTCAATTCTAAATTGGGATAATCCATGTGAAGAAACTTCCATAATAACTATTTCATCTTTACTTTCAAATAAAAGCTTTTGCAAAACTAATGAACTAGGAGTAGTATTTTTACTATCATACACTTCCCCGTTAACAATATTTTGAATGGTACCAATTAAAGAACATGTATGGCCATTACTTTCTAAAATATGTTTTAAAATATAACTTGTAGTTGTTTTTCCATTAGTACCAGTAATTCCAATCATAATTTTTGATTTAGAAGGGTGATGATAAAAATTGCTCGCAATGATTCCTAAAGCCCTTCTACTATTAGCAACTTTTATATATGGAATAGGCAATGAAACAATATCCATCTCGCCTACTATAACACAGGCCCCTCTCTTAATTGCATCATCAATAAAATCATGTCCATTCGATTTAAATCCTTTAATAGCTACAAATAAATAATCCTTTGATACGTCCACCGAATTATCCGCTATTCCTTTGATTGTGAGATTTGCTATTTCAGGCTTTATTTCAGCTTTAAGAGCATTTAGTAAATGTTTTAATTCCATGGATGTTAACTCCTATTAATTGGATTTGACCATTTGATGATTACATGATTGAAAAAATTACATCCTCACTTGCTTTTTTATTAATTTGCTCATTCGGTTGAGAAATATAATAAAAAATAGGGGCTGGGACATAACTAGCTTCAAATAAAGAGAAAGGTGAATTTGAGTTCCCTCAAATTCACCTTTCTCTCTTTTTTCACATTAGTTCTTCTGTTCCCTTAGTTAATGGCCGTGAATTTT
>NZ_RXNR01000077.1 GCF_003966145.1 Lysinibacillus telephonicus | reverse complement strand
ACAAAATCAGCTTGGCATACCACCCTTTTAAAGAATACTTCCCCCATCCCAGTGGTTGGGGGAATCAAAAATGTACATTCTTAAACGAACGAAAATGTACATTATATAGTTGACATTTATATTTCCCCACTCATACACAAACGTTCTGCCTTTAACCTTCACCTCTAATATCACACAGTCATTGAAAAAAGCTTTTCACGATTTAGTTATAATCGTGCTCTTTAGTCATTCGTAAGTCGAGATTTCATCACAGAGAATGAAAAGAATGGCAGCAGGATAAATTATAATGAACTTCATATCATCTATAAGGATGTACTAAAATTGCAGACATGTCCCCTACTCGGTTTTTGTTACACTATCTACGTCATGTACTACGACGTTGTTATTGCAACAAAAGAGTGTAGAAATAGCAACCCCAGAGAAAAAACTATATGATCGATTTGTAATTAACTCACCTCTTCCCTCCATAAAAAAGGCATTTCTTCTTCCTAAAGAGTTCCCTCCATTAGTAGAAGTATATTTCCCAACTCATAAAGAAAGAGCACAATTCCCTATAATTGCGCCCATTTTGCTGGAAAAATTAGTTTATTATATTTTAAGGGCTTTGTCTCGGTGTAAAAAACACCGGGAGATAATCTACAATTTCAAGCTAAATACGCTCTTATCCTATCTTACATCCAAAAATTTTATAAATCCATTTTTGGTGGTTCTTCAAACCATCCTTTAGACATCATTAGCTTAATACCGTTCAGCTGATATTGATATATGTCTTTAGCAAATATTACATTTTTAGTCTGTAGATCTTTACGTAAACTAAAGCCCGCGCTGAAGCCACCGCCTCCAAGGGAAAATGCACTCAACAGGTAGTTACAGAACATCATTAACTTTTCTGAAAAAGGAGCTATTGTTGAGTTTATAACGGTTCCTCCAGGTGTTGCAGGTGGTTGGATACTATCTTCAAGAAGAATGTTAGAAGACTCGCGTAAAATTTCCTTGGAAAGCTCTATCCCTTGAATAAAATACTTTTTTACATCTTCGTCTATAGAAGTTTGGATGAAACCATTTAACAGTTGCATACCAGTAATATTTGTTTCAATTGTACGATATAGATTGCCAAACTCAACAGTATTTAATGTACGCTTGTTTCCAAAAATATTAGATCCTTTTGAATAATCTTCATCCGATATATAATTGGTTGATGTTGGCATGGAGACATAAGTCGGGCGTGTATAGAGGTTATTATCAAGCAAATACTGTGTGAAATGACCATAAAAGGTTTCTGTTATTTCAGACATATCCCTGTAAAGTTTTATAATGTCTTGACGGTAAGACATCGTTAAGTGGAGTACGTACATCCCCATACTTATTTCTTTTAGTACTCGGCAAAACATAATGTCAAAACCATTCTCCCATAACTTTGGCGCTTCTAAATTAACATCCTTTTTAGTAAAACCATCTGGAACAGCCGCCCCCTCATTTTCAAGGGTAGTTTTCATTTCAATAATCATTGGATGAAGCTGATTCCATAGCTCAGACATGAGATCCTTTGCTCGTTGATCATCCGATATCACAATAAAATATTCCAATATCCGTAAAATCATTGATTTTTTTTGATATGTCATCCATAATGCTCCAAGTTCAGAGGAACTCATTTTAGGTTTTTCAATCATTAGATTATACACTCCTAAATTCCGTGTGTTTTTTCACTGAAAATAGTATCTGTATTTGTATGAAGGTTATACATTTACCTACAAATAATAGGAAAAGTGATGTTATTCATAACCATTCAAAAGCATTTGCTAATTTTACAGTATAATTTTAAATTTAAGGAGCATTTCAGAATGGATTGAACAACTGTCTAATCCCTAAAAACTAGGATACTGGTTAGAATAATTTAATATATAACCCTATTATCCCAAACCCGATTAAAGTAAAGGTAATTATTTTTAATGGAGACGATTTTAATAATGCTGGATATAATATTTCTGATACTGTGACCATTAAAATTATTCCTATCGTTATGCTAATTAAGGACGCAGAGAAATATTGGTGGTTAAATCCTAATACCCCCCCAATATAAACACCTAGGAGGACTGGACTGGATATAATTAAGGTGATTAAAAATCCAAGGAAGACATTTATACCCGCCATAATTAAAGGGGTAAATAAAATAATTCCTTCGGGGATACTATGGAATAAGAGTGTTTGTAATAGGGAAATTGTAAATTCCTTTTCTTGACTAGCCCCTAGAGTAATTCCCATCGGTAAATTATGAACCGCGAAACTAATTAATAATAATAAACCTGATCGAATATATATATTTGAAGTTTTTTTAAACACTTGAATATAGTGCAATACATTATGTAATAATCCGAATAAAATCATCCCTACAGTAAATCCAACTATAGTAATTAACCATCCTCCCAATTCAATCGCTTCTGGAAAAATTTCAATACTAATTAAGCCCAAAATAATCCCAGCACAAATGCCATAAACAAGATCGATTTTCTGTTGTAATCCTTTAAATAACCAAGCAATTGTTCCACCGATTAATATTCCTAAAGAAGTGCATAGAAACCCGAATAGCCACATTTCACATTAACACCTTTCAGTAATTATAATTAGTGATATGGCTTATCCAGGAAATTTATGAAAACTTCTAAAGTCTAACGCCTTACCTCCAAAAACAAATTTCCTAGATTATATCAAACCTAATTATTGGTGGTTTAGAAGTTAGTTTAATCACAAACTAACTCAAATGCTCTACTTAAGATTAATTAAAAAGAAAGTATTTTAATCAAAGTTTGATCAAAATACTTTCTTTACCTATACCTTAAGGATATAATTTTATTGTTTTTACTAAAACATCCGTTGGTTTGGCAAAAAACTTTATATACTGATACGAAACACAATACGATAATTATTGGCTATATTTTCTCGATGAACAAGAGTACCTTATTTTTTCCCAATTACGTAAAGTAGCAGAAGATTTTTGCTTTGTTGGACATCTCTCCGATAGTGGAAGATCAACTTCATACAATTTAGACAACTATTCTAGATTTTTTCTATTTTTAATCTCCTTTTGAACCTTTCGCAGTGCCTTTTTCGAACCTCTCTCCAGATCATGCTGCAGCTTTCTATCTTGAAAATTGGTAAATAAGGTGTTTTTATCATACCCTTCAGGATATAATTGACTTGCTTTAATGTCTAATTGAATCCGCTTAATATTTACTTCCAATACTTCACCTTTATAAAACAGTTTAATGTTATTAAATTTATCTCTCGGTTCAAAGACGATTGCATAATCATCCTGGCTGATTAATTTTACCCGGTCACCTATTTCATATTGATATGCCTCTAATGGCTGATTCACTTCATGTACCGGTTTTTTTATTTTGTTTTCATTTATTACTTCCAAGTTATAATTTTTATTTTCTATATACAATTGAGCCCGCTTCAAAACATTTTCACGGATATTCATCCTGCTTGAAATCCAAAGTGCATTACTGTCTCCTGATTTCCCTATTAATAACTTATACATCGGCTTCAATTCGGCACTATTAAATAACATGGCCGCATTCATAAAATCATCGTGCATTTCAGAATACCGTTTAATTTCTCCATAATGAGTTGTTGCAATTGTAATACATCCCATATGATAAAACTCTTCCAAAATTGCGATTGCTAAGGCAGCACCTTCATTCGGCTCCGTTCCACTTCCAATTTCATCGAATAAAAGCAGAGTATTATTATTAGCATTATTCATGATCTCTGAAATATTCTTCATATGGGAGGAAAAAGTACTTAGGGCGTTCTCTATGCTTTGATTATCCCCAATATCAACAAACACGTGATCAAAGATGGCAATTTCAGTCCCTTGTTTGGCCGTAATATGAAACCCTGACATGACAGCTAAAGTAAGAATTCCAATGGTTTTTAATACGACGGTTTTCCCACCCGCATTAGGACCTGTAATAATCAAGCTTCTATAATCTTCACCGATTTCAAAATCCAACGGGACAATGTTGCCTTCTAATAATGGATGTTTACTATTAATTAATTTTATATATCCATAATTATTGATTTTCGGTTCAATTGCGTCGGTACTTTTACTATATTTGGCTTTCGCAAAAATCATGTCGTACTGACTGATGCATTCAATATTAATACCTATTTCATGAAGCGATTCATGAATTGCACCGGTTAACGTTGCTAATATTTGATATTCCTCTACGGATTCTTCTGATTTCAAACTCACTAATTCCACATTAAGCTTCGAGACAGCCTCAGGTTCAATAAATACTGTAGATCCTTTAGAGGATGTTTCAATAATCGTTCCAGCTACATCATTCTTAAAGGATGCTTTAATTGGAATCGTAAAACGATCATCTTTCTTACTGATATAAAATTCTTGGATATATTCTTTATTGGCTCCATTTTTCAAAAACTTATTCAAACGTTCTTCGATTTTCTGTTCTGTTTTCTCTATCTGGTTCCTAATTCGTTTTAACTCTTTACTAGCTCCAGAATCAACTCGATTTCCTCTAATTGCAAATAGGATATCCTCTTCGATATCTCGAAAATCAGTTATAGAAAGTGCATAGGAGTAAAGTACAGGCGCAAAAAATTCTTTATCCGCCATAAACTTTTTAATTTTTCTACAGCCTCTTAAAAAATCAGAAATGGCTAGTAACTCTGCTGGTGTTAATACCATGCCCTTTTCTATTTTTTCAATATGGCTAGTTATATTGGTAATGCCGGTTAATGGCAAGTGCTTTTCAGCGTCCAATAACTCTCTCGCCTCACTCGTTTCATTTAAACGATTACGAACGACATTTATATTCGAGCTTGGCTGTAATCTTTCTATTAACTCTTTACCTAAACTGCTAACACAATGGTTTTTAACTTTATCTTTTAATTCGTGGTAGTGTAATTTTTCAAAGGTCATATTATTCATTTTATCTTCCTCATTCCAAATAAAATAAGCCCGCTAAAGCCTTCCCTACCTTCCAATTTAGACAACCAAATTGGACAGAAAGCTTCCGCGGGCATAACCTTGCTACAAAACAAGGTCATATCTCGAATAGGCATGAATAAATAAGACCTAAATAAATTAAACATGACAGGATAGAATCCACCCTCAAAGCTTAATGTCTTACATTCTACACTAAACGAATATATGGAAATAGAAGCAGTCTGATAGCAGGTATTCAAAAATGTTAAAGAAACATGTTTGAAAAAAGGCATTCTTAATAAACTGGCATTGACCAGAAAATAAGCACCTTATTCAACTAATAACAATTAGTTGATACCTACTACCGACATAATTCACCACACCTTTTTGTAATATGGAAATAATGTACCATGGAAAAACAGTTTCGTCAAACAGCATTGAGAATTAAATAATAAGACTGAACCCTATTTGAGGTAGCGCTAGGAAACCGTACTAACAAAATAAAATTGCAGGTATAAATAAACTTGGAGTTGCAACTTTACTTGAGTAATGGCCATAATAGTCTTATGTTGACAGGATTGGTAATCAAATTATTTTTAATTAATTTCTTTCTTAAATAAATGTTCAATTTGTAACTCAGCCTATGGTTTCATTGAAGCAAGTCTGCCCTTTTTGAAAAACCATATACAAAATAGACGCGTAAAATAAAATGTAAGACATAATGTTATCCAAGAATAATACCACTCCCAGTTGACATACTTGATGAGATTAGTATGTTTTTCCATAATGACTTCAAGGATAGTCAAAATGGAACTATATACAACATAATATCCCCATTGGATAAGCGTACTCCGACCATTTGGATACCATACATTAAAAATTGCACATACTATTGGAAAAAAAAAGTACTCAAAAGTGAAGCTCGTCCGATTAATTGAAGGGAATAATCGCACTGGATATTCAATCAATACCAACTCTACAACCACTAATCCAAAAAGAAAAGTAATAACCTGTTTGAACAAAAAAGCCACTACTGCAAGCCGAATTTTATTTTTCGGTATGAAGAAAAGAAGTCCTATTCCCACAACGTATGCCGATAATAAGATCCACCATTCAATTCTCATTTAATCTCAGCTGCTCCGTTTGAAATAATGATTTATCCTTAAAGAACCAATTACAGCATACTTGACTAATAAAAAAGAGAAAGCCAATGTACATCCACATCCCATACCAAGTTAAGAATCCATATTCTAATAAATCTGTATATCTCTCGATTACATTATCAAACAAAGTGACGATAAAGACCCAAACAAAAAAGTAGCCAAATCTAGACCAGAAACTCCATTCTACTCTTTTATGGACATAATATATGGAAAATAATACGGGATAAAATAAATAACTGATTGTAATTGCGAGATCAGTCGCTTTTGGGAACTCCCGGACTGGAGCACTTAACAAACCATAATTAAAACTAAACATATTACAAAGCCAGGTGATTGATTGAAAAATCGAAAATGCCATGAATCCTTTTCGCAGGTCTTTGCGTGGAATAAACAAAATAAAGCCAACAAAGCCAAACAGCCACATTGCTACCAGAATTAAACGCTCCATCAGCATGTTTTAGAAACTCTCCATTCCGGTAAGGTGATTAAAAGTTTTTACTAACAATAAAAGTATCAACAATTTCCTCAAATCATATTCAGTACTGTCTTAATACGCTTTTAACATTTCAGGGTCTAACAATTTTTATATAAAAAAGCATAGATCCTTTACTCTGGAAAAGAACTCAATTGTTTAATAAAATAATCCTAATTTCTTTTTAATAAAAGTCTCGTTGTTACGCATCACCTATAAAATATCTATCCAGATTTTTAGTGTTGTACCTAAAATTAAAACAGCTAAAATAGCTTGTAATAGATTTGTATTCATTTTTTTACTAACTTTAGTACCAAATGGTGCTGCGATTAATCCAGCAATTATCACAATAATAGCTGGAAGATACTCCACTTGATCTGTTGTTATTTTACCGAGTGATCCAGCTATAGATGAGATAAGCGTAATTGCTAGGCTTGATGCAATTGTCATTCGTGTAGGAATACGTAGAATTAATAACATAATTGGAATTAATAAAAATCCCCCACCAGCCCCAACGATACCAGAACCAATTCCAACAATGAATGCTAAACTAGCTGCAAGCGGCCTATTATAGCTCACTTTATCAAATTGGATATCATCAAGTTGTTTTTTAGGAATAATCATCATAATTGCAGCTAGTAATGCTAAAATCCCGTATACAATGTTTATTTGAGCTTCCGATAATTGTTGAGATCCGAAACTACCTATAAATGTACCAATTAAGACGGATATACCCATAGTGGTAATTAACGATTTATTTAAATATCCCCCATTCCGAAACCCTATAACACCTGCTAGGGATACAAATAAAACATCTAGAGCACTAATACCCGAAACTTCATGTGCAGTTAGAGCCTGAAATCCAAACAGTGGTGGAATCATCAACAGCATGGGGTATTTTACAATCGCACCACCAATTCCGAGCATTCCAGAAAGAAAAGACCCGATAAAACCGATTGCGAACAAAAGTAACATATGGAAAATATCCATGTTGTTTTCCTTCTTTCAAATAGACTGTATCAGCTACTACTGAATCCCAGTGGAAAAAGTGAGTCGAAAAACAACTTACTTTTAAGCTTTTTTAATGAAGAACTTTATTACATTTGCTTCTTCTTTTTGATCCACAATCGTATGTCCCGCAGCGTTTGCCCAAGCAGGCATATCCGCTAAAGATCCTCTATCGGTAGCATGAACTTCCAAAATTTCGCCTGAATGTAAAGTGTCCATTTCTTTTTTTGTTCGTACAATTGGCATTGGACATGACATTCCTTTTACATCTAGTATTTTTATAGATTCCATTTTAAATTCTCCTTTTAAAGGATCCATACTATCCCCTAATTGTATTTATTTGCATGTAATAATAACGTTAATATTCATAAACTTATGTTTACCGTACCGCGCATCGATTTGGACCGATTTCCATTTCAGTTTGTTCATCATTGCTAGGGTTGATTTTACCCATGTTTACTTGACGAATTTGTTGATATGAATTTGGTTGTGGTGGTAAATTATCTGTTACTATATGACGAAATTCATCTTCATCGTGTATGTTTAGTCCATGATTTTCTAAAAATAGATCACCTAAACTTTTTGCAACTGTTCCGTCTTCATTCAGCTCATCGATGATCATAAAATGTGCAGGTAAAACAATTAAGTCTTCTGTTAATTCACGATAACGGCGGTATAGAGTTTTTCGAAGATCACCTACCCAATCTTCTGCAAGTCCTGCTAAGTCTGGCCGTCCAATTGAATCGATGAATAAAATATCCCCTGTTAATAAATACTTTCTATCAACGATAAATGACGTTGAACCAATTGTATGTCCTGGTGAGTAAAGGGCATCCACCTCAATTTGAGAAGCACCAATTTTCACTATTAAACCATCTTCAAGTGGTGTGTAATCGAATACTACTTCTTCTGCATCTTTTGGTGGTAAGTAATAAGCAGCCCCTGTTGCTTGTGCAAGTTGACGTCCTCCTGAAATATGGTCAGCGTGTAAATGTGTATCAAAAACATACTTAATTTCTACATTTTTCTCTTTTGCGAAGTTTATAAAAACGTCTGTAAAACGAACTGCATCAACAATGGCCGCTTCTCCTTCTGAGATCACCATATATGAAAGACAACCTTTCCCAAGACGAACAAATTGGTAAAGTTCACCGCCTCCAGTTAAGTTCCCTACTTTAATTGGTTCAAGATATGAACTCCAAGAATCCATACCACCTTCTAGATAGAACACATCTCGTCCTTCTTCCGAAATCATTTCTGCGATCATTAGCGAAGAACCTTCTTTTGCACAAACAACTAACACATCTCTATCTGTTGGAAGTTTTGCTAAGATTTCTTCAACACCGTCTAATAAATCAAAATAAGGAACATTTAAATAATCAAAGTTATGTCCTTCAATTTTCCAGTCTTCATATGCATCACGATTTCGTACATCTAAAATAAATAACTTTTGATTTTCAATAACTTTACGCGCTACTTGTGCTGCTGTCATTTTAATGAATGCCATATCAAATTACCCCCGTAGGTATTAATTATTGTTTTTTAAGTGGAAGGGCATATCCCTTCCACTAGTTTCTAAACTATCTAGTTAGAATGTTAGAGTTGGTGCTGCATCTTTCGCAAATTCAAGGAATGTTACAGCGCCTCCAACTTCAATACCATCAATAAAATCCTCTTTCGCTAAACCCATTACGTCCATCGTCATTTGACATCCGATAAATTTCACACCCATTTCCTGTGCCATTTCGACTAGTTGTGGAATGCTTGGTACATTCGCTTTTGCAAACCCTTCTGCAAAATGTTCACGACCTGCTGGCATTGGTAACTGATGCATTGCTTGTTTATGAATTAAGTTCAGCCCTTCAAAAGTAAAAAAGATGGCTACCTCTTTTTCAGTTGCGGCTGCTGCCGTTGCGATATTAAATACCTTATAAGCGTCAAATAAACCACCGTTGCTCGCGATAATAGCTACTTTGTTAGACATAATAAAATTCCTCCAATTAATTTAATTTTTATATTTTTTTAGATAAATCCCCATGCCAATAACTGATTCCTGGTAAAACGTTAAACACTTTCTTGAATCCTTTTTCCGATAGTTTACGTGCAGCTAAATCACTGCGTGTTCCTGTACGACAAATTACATAGATTTCTTTCTCCCTATCTAATTCTTCTAGGCGCTCTTCTAACTCACCTATTGGAATAGACAACGAGCCGGCAATATGACCAAATGCATATTCAGCTTCTTCACGAACATCAAGAATAATTCCACCATTAACAGCACGGTCGATTATTTCTTCATTAGCAATCGTATTTTTAAAATTCTTTTCTAAACCAATATCATCGCCACTTTTACGGATGTAATGATGTAATACACCATCTTCTTCAGTAGAACCTATATATTGGTGGCCCATACTTTCAGCCCATGCCTTTAAGTCGGCAATTGAACCCTTGTCTGTAGCTTGTACTTCTAAGATTTGACCTTCATTTACATCAATCATCGCTTTTTTTGTTTTGATGATTGGCATAGGGCAAACAAGACCTTTTGCATCTAGCTTTACATCTGCTTTTAATGTCATTTTAAACCCCCCCTAAATACCCATGTGGGTATTATTTTATTTTAAAAAAATTAATCTACTTTCCTTCCCCAAGCAAGCATACCGCCAACCATATTTTTACATCAAAACCTTGACTTTGTAAATATTGTGTTGCCTTGCTACTACGAGCGCCTGAACGACAAACGATAATATACGGCTTGTTTTTATCAAGTTCATGTGTACGGAATTCAAGTAGTCCAAGTGGTATATGCGTAATACCAGGAATATGACCTGCTTGCACTTCATCTACCTCACGAACATCGATTAAATTTAACATTTCTCCATTTTCTAAACGTTGTTGAACTTCTATTGCTGTAATTTCTTTCATTTTCTTCACCTATATTCTCCATTTACTCATGCCACCACGAACATTTGTGACGTTTTCATATCCTAATTTCTTTAATTGTTTACAAGCTTGCGCGCTACGCATTCCACTTTGACAAATCACGATAATTTCCTTGTCTTTTGGAAGTTTTGAAAAATCAGATCCTAAAGGGATGTTTTTGAACTGACGAATGTTATGTGAATTATATTCACCTGGTGTTCGAACATCCACAAAAACTTTATTTTTATCATTTAAGATATCTTTTAGCGTAGCTGTTGTTATTGTTTTTGTTCCTTTTACTGGCTTCATACGCCAAATAATAAAAATAACTGCTAATGCAGTTAGCAACCAAGCTTCCATTTATCTCCCCTCCTTATACCAGTATGGGTATATTTTTATTTAAAATAAAAAGTCGATAATAGTTAACGACTTTTAACAAACAGATTCACAGCTTCTTGAATTGATTGATTCACAGCTTCTTCGTCACCTTCTGCTTCTCGGATACATTCAAGTAGATTTTGACTTACAATTAAACCTATCGTACGATCGACGCCTGAACGAACAGCAGAAAGTTGAGTGATGACATCTTTGCAATCTTTTCCTTCTTCCATCATTTTTACTATACCACGAAGCTGACCTTCTATTCGCTTAATTCGATTTTTAACTTTATCGTCATATGAATTCAAAGTACTGCCTCCTTACAGTAGTTTTTGCTGATAGACCCATCATATACCCCGATGGGTATAATGTCAATAAAAAAATCAAGATTCAACATTATCAATTTGGTAATTTTAATGAGTTTTCAATCAGATAGTTTAAACACAAGAAGTCTTCCTCTTCTGATAAGTTTTTTTCTTCTAGCTTCTTTTCATTTGTCTCACGAATATTTTAAGGAGCCACCTCCCTTTTTTCCTCTATCGATTGTTTTTTGGCTAATGCTACAAAAATTTCTTCCTCAATTTTATTTAACTCTTTACCAAGAGACAATCATCTTCCAGCAGATTTGCAATCGTTGCTCGAAATCCTTGTGGAATCACACCTACTCTCTAATATTAATAATCACAAATTTATTACTGAACGTATTTGTCGGATTATCTTGGTCGTAATTTGAAAGGCATTCACTCTACACTAATCCAGTATTTTCAAGTACCTCCATGATTTTTCTGCTTTCAGTTGGATTTATATTTACACTTTCTCCTAAAAACTCTGAAGTGCCTGTTCCACAATATCTAGAATGTCTCTTCACTTTGATCTTTAACTTTTTAATATCCCTATTATTAAAAAGTTTTAGTATATTATGAGTAGTACATCAAAAAAAGAGGCCGTCATTTTTTGACAGCCCCTTTCAACTTGGCATCTCCAAAAAGAATTGCCTTCCAATATAAGGGAATTAAGAAAATACTGCAATTTTACGTGCAATAGATTCTGTTAAACGAGAAGTTACTTTAGGAACAGCCCATTTAATAATTGGTGTCAACACCGCACCAGATAATCCTCCTGCCTGGACTTCCACGGTACAAGTCATTGTCGTTTTCCCATTAACATCTTCTGCAGTAAAGTGTCCACTTCCTGTAAAGTTATCAGATAACCCTTTCAGTTCAAACTTAATATTTGAAGGTTCATTCCATTCGGTAATATCTACCTGTGCTTGTATTGTTTTTTTAATACCTTTCACACTACCTTCAAATGTCCAAATAGATTGTTTTTCATTTATTATTTCATGTTCTTTATAGGCTGGTACTGTTGTTGCCCATTTTTCAAGATCACTGACATAATCCCAAACTGCTTGTACATCTATTGGAATTTCTACTGTATGTGTTCCCGTTGCCATTATGATCCCCACTTCCACTACATATGAATTTTAATCTTACAATTATACAAATAATTATTACATAAAAAGTATATATGTACCAACAAAAAAAAACAAATTCTACTGATAGGAAAGAAATAATAGCAATTACTTTTCGATTCTCTTGGAATTCAATAATTCCAGATACTAAAACCATTATCCCTAGAAGTAATAGTGTATAAGGCATTATTCTATATTCACCAGTTATTAAGCTATAACCTGAGAAAGCAAACACTATAATTCCTAAAATAACACTTTATATACTCATCAATATTCTCTCCTTCTCATTATGATTATTTTATCATCAATTTCATATCTTCCCTCCATCAATATTTAATCGGTTTTTCCTGTTATGAAAAGAATTACTTCCTCTAGGTATTAGTAAAGCAAGAAATCAAATCCACTTCGGTTAAACACATCCTTTATTTATTTTATTGCTATAGCTTATACATAAAAAAGGTGATAGAATATACGATATTCATCTAGAAGGAGCACAAGTATGGAAAAAAAAATATCATTTTCTACCTATGCCATCATTGGCACAATGCTGTTTGGAATGTTCTTTGGTGCAGGGAATTTAATTTTCCCAATCCAAATGGGACAACTTGCTGGAACTAATTTTTGGCCAGCATTAATTGGCTTCCTGATCACCGCAATCGGGCTGCCATTTATGGGGATTTTAGCCTTTGGTTTATCGGGGAGTAGTGGATTACGAGATTTAGCAAGTCGTGTCCATCCTTTATTTGGAGTCATATTTGCCGTGGCACTTTACCTAACCATTGGACCATTTTTTGCAATTCCACGGACAGCAACGGTCCCTTTTGTAGTCGGTTTTGAACCGTATATCAATCCAGTACATAGCAGTTTATACCTCGGGTTATTTAGCCTTGTATTTTTTGCAATTGTCTATTATTTTTCTCTAAATCCAGCAAAAATTATCGATTATATCGGCAAATATTTAACTCCTGCATTTTTAGTATTTTTATTCATGTTAATTGTCATTGCCATTGTCAAACCAATGGGTCATTTCGATATTCCAACTGGTGACTATAGCGACCTGGCATTTATAACGGGCTTTAAAGAAGGGTATAACACGATGGATGCTCTTGCGTCTCTCGCCTTCGGTATCGTGGTTATAAAAGCAATTAAGGGACAAGGTATCACTAATCCAAAAGAGATTGCGAAAGCTACTTGGAAATCAGGTATTTTTGCCATGATACTAATGATGCTGATTTACGGACTCATTACCTATATGGGTGCTTCAAGCGTATCAACTATCGGAACATATGATAATGGCGGCTTAATCTTTGCTGCAGTGGCTCAGCATTATTTCGGATCATTCGGCGCCATTTTATTAGCGATTATTATCGTACTCGCCTGTTTAAAAACGAGCATTGGACTTATTACGTCTTGCAGTGAGTTTTTTAATCATATTTATCCGAAAATAAGTTATAAATTATTTGTTCTAATACTCTGTTTTCTGTCATTTTTTATTGCCAACTTCGGTCTAAACAATATTATTCAATATGCAGTACCCGTATTAATGTTACTGTATCCTTTAGCTATAGTTTTAATCTTATTAGCCCTTTGTTCATCTTTCTTTAAACTTAAGCAGAGTGTATACGCCACAGCAATGTTTTTCACTTTTTGTGTAAGCTTCTTCGATGGCTACAGCACGTTAGTGGATACTTTACCTGGCGCGTCATTACCTCTATTCGAATCCATTAAGTTATTTTTCATGAATAATTTACCACTTTACGATATTGGGCTTGGCTGGATCATACCAGCTCTACTTGGAACATTTATCGGTTATTTATGGCCAACTAGGGCTAAAAAGACTGTTGTTCAATAATGCTAGTTGTAGACCAGCTTAGGATATTCCCCTAAGCTGGTTTTTTCTCTTCTAACCTCAGTAATTAAATTCTTTGTGTAAAAAAACTCATTTACTAGAAATAGAGTTCACCACTAGTAAGTTACTTCGACTAAATGCTCATAACCCCCTCACTGAGTGCTTTTCCTTACCGCGATTTAAAGCCCATTGAAGATTGTAAAGGCTATGTTCTATTATGTATTCTTGGAATAAAGTTTGATTAAAAATGTCCGTGAATAGCCATTTTTTACGGTAAATTAAAAGACCCTCTTTAAAAAGGAAATTGATAAAAGAGAGTCTTATTCAGCAGATTTAAGTTTGATTAATATAAAATGTTTTATTTACTTCCTAATATTATTCGATAATCTCGCTCGAATCGAATAACGATTAGCATGTACAATCACTTTTTCAATTTCTTTAATAAAAACTAGATATTCCATAACACCAGTTCTTTTTTATTTGCCACATTGTTCTATTCCCTTCCTAGATTCTTTTGACAAGGAGGTTTTAAAAATTTAACTTCTATCAAATGCTTTTGGTGGTGATTCCAGCCATCCTTTATCAATTAAGATATTTGCAGCATCATCAACAAATAAGCCATTGTTAATTAGTGCTCTTCCATATAACGCGCTTATATCTCTTCTTCCATTAACCGCAATTGAATTTCCCATTGTTCTTATCTTTATAGAAAACATGTCAAATTTATGGAATAACATTATTTTATCTGAAAAAGGAGAAATAGTGGATGTTGTAACTAAATGGTCTATATATGAAGGTGCTTGTAAGTTTTCAATATGGAGCTTTTCAGTAAATTGCTTCACCGCCTTATCAGTCATTTCTAAACCTCGTTTAAACAAAGTCTTTATCTTTTCATCTTTAACGGTCTGATAAAATCCTAATAACAACGCTTTACTTGTTGTATTATTTTCAATGTTATCGTAAAGGTGAATAATTTCCAATGCATGTAGTGGTCTAACATCTCCAAACCAACCATTTAGATAGCTTTGATTAGTTATAAAATCGTTTTTTTCAGGTGTTGGAATAATTGGAGGTTTTACAATCAATTTCTTGTCAAATAAAACATTATTTATTTGTCCTAATAGAATTGTGGTACATTGACTTGCATAAGCGAAAAATTCTCTTATATCCTCCCTCATGACCAATGGAATTGCTACTGCGTAAATGCTCATGCCCGCCTTAGCTGCATATTTTAAATAGTGAACATAAAATTCATCTTTGTATAAACGTGGAGCATCTAGATTTACATCCTCTTTAGTTAATCCTAACGGTATATGGAAATTTTCATTTTTAAAAAACTTTTCAATTCTCTGTAAAAAGTCCTTAGTTAATGCTAAGCCATTTTCCAATAACGACTTAATCTGTTGATCCTCACAATGTTGAAGAAAATAAGTTATAATTTGGCTTGACATACTGTTTCCCATATAAGTAGTCCAAAGTTTACCCATTTCAGTAACCGTAAAAGGTTGAGATTCATCTAATTCTTGTGTACTTAAATTAAGTGGCTTCATAACATTCATTGGATTTAATATTTTATCGGCTTGTTCCATAAAACTACCTCCTATTTTAATAAGTAAGAATAATATTCCCTCGATTAGAAAATTGTATGTATGAATGAACGACCTGTACAATACATCAAAAAAAAAATGATACTTTATCCTTTCAAATATTCATTCAATACTAGATTTCCCCTTAGATTTATTTGCTTAATTCTTAATCTTATCTTTATTTAGGTTTAAGTATATTAATTTCCAAGTAACCAAGTTATTCTAGAATATACCCTTAAATTAAAAAAGACGCATTTCTTATAATAGAAATGCGTTCGATTGTTGAAGGATTTTTTATGGCTGGTTTCGTACAATGAAGCTAATAAATGTGAATTGTATATTATTTCCAAAAGTACATTTTAGTTTATATTAGTTTTCAGTATCATAATTTATTGAATTCGCTATCTGAACTAAGATTTCAGGTGTTACTTCATCTACTCTGTTATCAATATGCAACACATATTGCCAGTTACCATTTTCGAATGCTAACATTTTGAAAGGAAAGTTTGGTTCCATATACAGAGCATCATTCCCATTATTTAATTTATAGACTTTTAATACATATTTATCATCAAATTCTATTTTATATTTTTTAGAACGAACATAAATTTTATAATGATTTTCTGGTATTTGATCATTAATATATTTCACTTCAAAAAAATCGTTGAAATCACCATCTAAGTCGTGAAATATCCCAAACTGATGGGTAAAACTTATTGGAGGTACTCTAAGCGGTAAGTTAGGCTTTTGTTTATAATGTTGTTCAAAATTGTCTAATGCATCCTCAACTGTCTTATACCCTCCTTCTGTAAAAAATTCCTCAAAAGATGGAGGGACGTCTGTTTTTCCACAAACCTCTGCATGATATATTCCAAAAATTAAGATACTTGACAGAAAAAGAGTACTTTTGTTCAACTCTATCACCCCTAAAGAATGTTTAGGGTATATTTTTTCCAAGTTGTTTACAATTATCCTTCATTTAATGGTTCTATGTCAAATGTTGGGGTGAAGTGATATTACACGGCACCCCGATTATCCTAAATGAACCCCAATTTTCTTATATAAATTATTTAATAAAATTTTCGCTTTAAAGTGTTCATAGC